>NZ_CP031013.1:1902500-2553748 GCF_003711205.1 Polaromonas sp. SP1
GTCCCTAAAATTGGCTAAGTGGGAAACGAAGTGGGAAGGCTATAACAGTCAGGATGTTGGCTTAGAAGCAGCCATCATTTAAAGAAAGCGTAATAGCTCACTGATCGAGTCGTCCTGCGCGGAAGATGTAACGGGGCTAAGCCAGTTACCGAAGCTGCGGATTTGCAATTTATTGCAAGTGGTAGGAGAGCGTTCTGTAAGCCTGTGAAGGTGGTGGTGTAAACCCTGCTGGAGGTATCAGAAGTGCGAATGCTGACATGAGTAGCGTTAAAGGGGGTGAAAAGCCCCCTCGCCGTAAGCGCAAGGTTTTCTACGCAACGTTCATCGGCGTAGAGTGAGTCGGCCCCTAAGGCGAGGCAGAGATGCGTAGCTGATGGGAAACAGGTCAATATTCCTGTACCGATGTGTAGTGCGATGTGGGGACGGAGAAGGTTAACTCAGCCAACTGTTGGATATGTTGGTTCAAGCCTGTAGTCGTGCCTGGTAGGTAAATCCGCCGGGCTTAGATGAGGGGTGATAACGAGTCTGCTTGCAGACGAAGTGAGTGATACCCTGCTTCCAGGAAAAGCCACTAAGCTTCAGCTACACACGACCGTACCGCAAACCGACACTGGTGCGCGAGATGAGTATTCTAAGGCGCTTGAGAGAACTCAGGAGAAGGAACTCGGCAAATTGACACCGTAACTTCGGAAGAAGGTGTGCCTTTAGTAGGTGAACCATTTACTTGGGGAGCCCAATGAGGCTGCAAAAAATCGGTGGCTGCAACTGTTTATTAAAAACACAGCACTCTGCTAAGACGAAAGTCGACGTATAGGGTGTGACGCCTGCCCGGTGCTGGAAGATTAAATGATGGGGTGCAAGCTCTTGATTGAAGTCCCAGTAAACGGCGGCCGTAACTATAACGGTCCTAAGGTAGCGAAATTCCTTGTCGGGTAAGTTCCGACCTGCACGAATGGCGTAATGATGGCCACACTGTCTCCTCCTGAGACTCAGCGAAGTTGAAATGTTTGTGATGATGCAATCTCCCCGCGGAAAGACGGAAAGACCCCATGAACCTTTACTGTAGCTTTGTATTGGACTTTGAACAGATCTGTGTAGGATAGGTGGGAGGCTTTGAAGTGCGGTCGCTAGATCGCATGGAGCCAACGTTGAAATACCACCCTGGTGTGTTTGAGGTTCTAACCTAGGTCCATTATCTGGATCGGGGACAGTGCATGGTAGGCAGTTTGACTGGGGCGGTCTCCTCCCAAAGTGTAACGGAGGAGTTCGAAGGTACGCTAGGTACGGTCGGACATCGTGCTAATAGTGCAATGGCATAAGCGTGCTTAACTGCGAGACTGACAAGTCGAGCAGATGCGAAAGCAGGACATAGTGATCCGGTGGTTCTGTATGGAAGGGCCATCGCTCAACGGATAAAAGGTACTCTGGGGATAACAGGCTGATACCGCCCAAGAGTTCATATCGACGGCGGTGTTTGGCACCTCGATGTCGGCTCATCTCATCCTGGGGCTGTAGCCGGTCCCAAGGGTATGGCTGTTCGCCATTTAAAGAGGTACGTGAGCTGGGTTTAAAACGTCGTGAGACAGTTTGGTCCCTATCTTCCGTGGGCGCTGCAGATTTGAGGAAGCCTGCTCCTAGTACGAGAGGACCGGAGTGGACGAACCTCTGGTGTATCGGTTGTCACGCCAGTGGCATTGCCGAGTAGCTAAGTTCGGAAGAGATAACCGCTGAAAGCATCTAAGCGGGAAACTCGTTTCAAGATTAGATCTGCCGGGGCCTTGAGCCCCCTAAAGAGTCGTTCAAGACCAGGACGTTGATAGGTCAGGTGTGGAAGCGCAGTAATGCGTTAAGCTAACTGATACTAATTGCTCGTGCGGCTTGACCCTATAACTTTGATTAATTCGAAGTTGTTATGCCAAGTTGACGCATTCAAAAGGCACAGCTCAGCAGCTGTGCGAATCTAAATAAAAGCTGATTTACTCTATGAATTCGATGGATTGTTCTTTGGACAATCTGTCAACAAGTTATGCCTGATGACCATAGCAAGTTGGTACCACTCCTTCCCATCCCGAACAGGACAGTGAAACGACTTAGCGCCGATGATAGTGCGGATTCCCGTGTGAAAGTAGGACATCGTCAGGCTCTTACAGCAAGGAACGCCCGGTTGATTTTTGATCAACCGGGCGTTTTCTTTTGTGCTTCCGGTATTTGATTGGCTCACAAAATGCAAAAAGCCCGCATGGATTCATGCGGGCTTTCTACTTTGTGCGGAGCAGAATATTTGTGACCCTTGCAGGCGCCAGATCGGAGGGTTTGGTAGTGGTAAGAACGAGATAAGGGTCTGAATTTCGACCGAGTGGGCGTTAATTTAAGCGTTCACGATCTGCGCACCTTCCCTTTTGGCTGCGCCGGCGCCGACCAGTTCGCTACTCAGTTGCTCAATCCATGTGCGGGCAGGAATATTCGTAAAAAACTTGGTTTTGATTTGCATGAAATATGGCGTTTCAATGGCCCACTGTGCAAACTCATCGTAATCCTGCCGCTGTGTTTCGAGTAGTTTGAATTTAAGCAGCACCTTTGCTGCATGGTGCGCGTGTCTGGGCGGGTTGTTGATAAATGAGGTCAGCCGTTGGCGTGCTCGCGCAAGCACTTCGGGGCTGTATAAGAACACGCGGCCGTGTCCTGGAATGACAGTCTTCGGATTCAAACGCTCAATCAGATCGAGGGTTGCAGCAACTTCCGAGAACGCATCCGCTCCTTCGAGCTCTGGAAAAACGACGCCGAACCCGTTTTCCCACAAGGCATCAGCAGAAATCAACAACCGGTGCCTGGGCTCGAAGAAAATCAGTGAATGTGGATCATGCCCGGGTGCGGCATGCACTTCCCAGGTCTGCGACCCAAATTGCATGGATGCACCAGATTGAAGGACGTCCGCAAAGCTGAACTGCGGGCAAAGCTGCCCTGTCGGCAGATAAGTCAGCGCCACCGGGTCCCAATTGGCGACCTGGTTTGCATGGCCGGGAGGAATGAGCGTGCGCAAAACTGGGTAACGCGCCTGTAAAACTGCGTTGCCGCCGCAATGATCACTGTGCAAGTGCGTATTGACGAGGATGTCGAGAGGCCGGGAGCCCAAAACAGACTCGACCAATGACAGCGTCTGGGGTGCGTGCGTGCAATAACCGCTGTCTACCAGGAGGGTTTCATCCCCGTCAGTGAAGAGAATATTGTTTGCAGAGAGCCAGCCGCGCTCGAAAACATGCAGCCCGGCGGGTAAGTCCGGCGCTGCCATCAGCAGTTGCCGGCGAAAAATCGCTCAGGCCGCTGTGCGCAGCTCACGCCTGAGGATTTTTCCGACATTGGTTTTGGGTAGGTCATCGCGGAATTCAATGTATTTAGGTCGTTTGTAGCCCGTCAGATGCTGCTTGCAGTAGGCGCTGACGTCGTCTTCAGTCAGTGTAGGGTCGTTTTTGACCACAAAAACCTTGATTGCTTCACCTTGCTTTTCGTCGGCAATGCCGATGGCGGCGCATTCAATGACGCCGGGGCACAGGGAAATGACGTTCTCAAGCTCATTGGGAAATACGTTAAAGCCCGAAACAATGATCATGTCTTTCTTGCGATCGATGATTTTGGTGTAACCACGTTCGTCCATGATGCCGATATCGCCGGTTCGCATGAAGCCGTCTGACGTAAAGGCCTTCTTGTTTTCTTCGGCTTGCCGGTAATAGCCCGTCATGACCTGTGGGCCCTTGATGCAGATTTCGCCGGATTCACCGAGCGCCAGCGACTTTCCATCGTCATCCTTGATGGCCACCTCAATGCTCGGCAACGGCAGGCCGATCGTTCCGGTGAACTCCTTGTTGGTCACGGGATTGTTGGTGCCGATGGCGCATGTCTCGCTCATGCCCCAGCCTTCGATCATGGGGCAACCCGTCACTTCCAGCCAGTGTTTTGCCGTCCCTTCAGACGCGGCCATGCCGCCTGCCTGAGAAACGCAGAGGTTTGAAAAGTCCACGGTCTTGAATTGCGGATGTTGAAGCAGCGCATTGAAGAGGGTATTGACCGCCGGCAACATGTGAAAGGGCCGTTTTTTCAGAACCTCGATGAACTTGCCGAAGTCCCGCGGATTCGGAATGAGCGTCAGGTGAGCGCCCCAGCGTATGGTGAGCAGGCATAGCGTGAGCGCGAAGATGTGATACAGCGGCAACGCCGCGATGTTATTGGTCTTGCTGACGTCGCCGACACGTTTGAGCGCGGGGGTGAACCATTCTTCTGCCTGCAAAATGGCCGCCACGATGTTGCGATGTGTGAGCACGGCACCTTTTGACAACCCGGTGGTTCCGCCGGTGTATTGCAGGAACGCAATCGAATCCAGCGTGGTCTGCGCGGGCCGCAGTGTCAGGCGGCTGCCTTCCGCAACCGCGCGATTAAAGGCCGTCACGGTGCGCCCTTCGCCCAGCGGCAACTTGTAGGCAGGCACCAGCTTGGCGAGATGGCGGACCGCAAAAGTGATCCATTGCCCATACCAAAAGCCGAGCAAATCGCCCATGGCGGCCATCACAACATTTTTCACCTGTGTTCGCTCAATCACTTCGGCCAGTGTGGCCGCAAAGTTTTCAAGGATGACGATGGTCGTTGCCCCGGAATCCCGGAGCTGGTGCTCCAGCTCGCGCGCCGTGTAGAGCGGGTTGACATTCACGCAGGTGTAACCCGCGCGCAAGATGGCGGCCATGGTGACGGCGAACTGCGGCACATTCGGCAACATGATCGCCACGCGGGCGCCAGGCTCGAGCCCCAGGCTTTGCAGCCAGGCCCCGAAGGCCGAGGACAGCTCGTCGAGCTGACCGTAGCTCATCCAGCGGTCCATGCAAACCGAAAACGGTTTGGCTGCGTTCTTCTTGAACGAGTCTTCAAGCAGGTGCGAGAGCGAGTGGAACTGCTCGGTGTTGATCTCGTGCGAGACGCCTTCTGGATAACTCTTGAGCCAATGCTTGTTCATACAAACTCCTTGCGGCCATTGTGAAAGCCGAGCGGCGCAATTCGTATGGGGCTTGTCCTAATGCAGACTCAATATGAGGGGCCGGTGGCCAGCAAATGGCCCAATCTGGTCTCGCAGGTGACAGCATCGTCCTCGAACAGCGAGTGGATCCACGCTGTCTCACGGTCCCTGATCAATCGGAGAAACTCGTCAGCCCCGCGCATGTCGGCAAAGGCGTCGAAGCCGGTCTCCAGAAAATGCTGCAATGAATTCAGGCCGGCGGCTGAGGCCGGCCCGCGCATCATCTTGAGCAGGGTGCGCAGCCCGAACATCCGCGTCAGGCGATTGAGCTCATGCCCCAGATGCAGCACGACTTCAAGCTGCCGGGTTCTTGCCGCGATGTCTCCGACCCGGCGCCAGCAGCGGATATAGCGTGCGCAGTCATCGCTGTCCGGCGTGGCGGCCTGGTCTGCCAACCATTCCCGCGCCATCAGGTCATCAAGCTTCTCGGTGAGGGCATGTACCTCCGCCAGGGCGGCTGCGGTATTGACAACCGGCTGCGGAAAAATTTTGGCGATGGTGCTGGCAATACGTGCGAATTGCTGGTCACGCTCGGCGTAGTCCTTGTCGCTGTACAGCTCCTGCAGAAAGAAGGTAGCCGCTGTTTTGTAGCGCGGACTGTGCAGCAGGTCGGAGTAGGTGACCTGGAAGCGGCGCGCCTGAAAGCGCTTGATCGCCGCGCCGGCTTGCGCCATCGGCGGGTCCGCCGCGTGCTGCTGCCGAAGCAGCGCGACGGCTTGCAGCGCATCGTGAATTTGTTGTGCAGAGGCGTCCATACAAACCCGGAGTTTATCTAGGTACGGTCCCCTATAGAAACTTAAATGCCCATGAGAAACTTCCAGCATGCAAAGAAGAACGCTTCTCAAACTCGGCGCTGCCTCCGCGGCTGTGCTGATTGTTGCCGGGGGCGCGGCGGCTTTGTTGCGGCCGGGCCTCGAAGGCGGCGTGTTGAGCGACTCGGGCCGCGAAGTTTTTTCCGCGATAGGCCGTGCCGTGCTGGATAAAACGCTGCCGGCCGAAGACGGGGCGCGGCAGATCGCGTTGCAAGGCCTGCTCAGCCGCATCGACGTCCTGGTGCTGTCCTTGCCGTCCCACGCGCAAGCCGAGCTTTCGCAGCTGCTGGCCCTGCTTGCAAGCGCTGCGGGGCGGCGCACCCTGGCCGGATTAAGCCAGCCGTGGCCCGACGCCTCCATCGCCGACATCCAGCATTCGCTCCAGGACATGCGCCTGTCTGCGCTCGCATTGCGCCAGCAGGCCTATGCCGCGCTGCATGACATCACCGCGGGCGCCTACTTCTCGGACCCATCCAGCTGGCCTCTGCTGGGTTACCCCGGCCCCCTGAAAATCTGAAGGCACTGAACGCAGCATGAGTCAACTGAAAGACCCGATCCGCGAAGGCCTGGCGCGCGGCTGGAAAGTCATGGGCGGCCCGCATGCCCCTGTGCCTGAAAAAATCACGTGCGACGTGGCCATCATCGGCAGCGGCGCCGGCGCCGGCATCACGGCCGAACTGCTGACCAAGGCCGGCCTGCAGGTGGTGATCATTGAAGAGGGGCCGCTCAAGAGCAGCAGCGACTTCAACCAGAAAGAATCAGAAGCCTATCCTTCGCTCTACCAGGAAAGCGCTGCGCGCAAAACCGAAGACAAGGCCATCAACATCCTGCAAGGCCGCTGTGTCGGCGGCTCCACCACGGTGAACTGGACCAGCTCATTTCGCACGCCGGCCTCCACGCTGCAGTTCTGGCAAGACCGGTTCGGGTTGGGCGGCTACACCGTCGACGCGCTCGCGCCGTATTTTGCGCAAGCCGAACAGCGACTGAATATCACGCCGTGGCTGGTGCCTCCCAACGAGAACAACGACCTCCTGCGCCGGGGCGCGGCCAAGCTGGGGATTCCTGCGTCGGCCATCTCGCGCAACGTCAAGGGTTGCTGGAACCTGGGCTCTTGCGGCCTTGGTTGCCCGACCAACGCCAAGCAGTCCATGCTGGTCACGACCATCCCGGCGGCGCTGGATCTCGGGGCGATGCTGCTGGTCGAAACCCGCGCAGACAGCTTCGAGCTGGCCAACGGAAAAGTCACGGCATTGCTCTGCAGGCGTGTTCAAGGTTTAGAGAAAAAAACGGCTCTAGCCCAGGTACAGCATGGGCGGGTAGCTATAAAAATAGTAGCAAAACACTACGTGCTTGCCGGTGGCGCCATCAACTCGCCCGCGGTGCTCTTGCGTTCGCAGGCGCCCGATCCTCACGGCGTGCTGGGCGCCAGGACTTTTCTCCATCCGGTGGTGATGTCCTCCAGCGTCTTTGACCACAAAGTCGAGGCCTGGAGCGGCGCGCCCCAGACGATTTACTCCGACCATTTTCTGGAAACGCAGGCCATCGACGGCCCCATCGGCTACAAGCTCGAGGCGCCGCCGCTGCACCCGGTGATCTTTGCGTCCACCGTGCCGGGCTTCGGCCAGGGCCAGCATGACCTGCTCAAATCCTTTCCGTACAACCACACGCTGCTGGCCCTGCTGCGGGACGGTTTTCACGATGAGTCTCCGGGCGGTGCGGTCAAACTGCGGGGCGATGGTTCTGCCGTGCTGGACTATCCGCTGACACCTTACGTCATGGAGGGCGGGCGCAAGGCGCTGCTGTCGATGATGGAAATCCAGTTTGCCGCCGGCGCCAAACAGGTGTTACCGCTGCATGAGATGGCTCAGCCTTATACCTCGTGGGAGCAGGCGCGTGACGCCGTCAATGCGCTGCCCATGAAGCCCATGCTGACCCGCGTGGTCAGTGCGCACGTCATGGGCGGTTGCGGCCTGGCGGGCACTGAGCGCCAGGGCGTCACCCGCCCGGACGGCGTGCACTGGCAGCTGGAGAACCTGTCGATCCACGACGGGTCGTTGTTTCCCACCAGCATCGGCGCCAACCCGCAGCTGTCGATCTACGGCGCCGTCAACCGGCTGGCGCAGGGCCTGGCCAAAAAGCTGTCCGGCCGCGATGTCACACTGGCCTGAGATACTGCGGGTTTGACACTCGCCTTTCCCGCTGATCCATGCTGGCCCACCTGCAACGCCTCATCACACTCACGTTGATTGCCGCGGCCTTTGGCTGGCTGGTTTACTTTCGCGGCAGTTCCCCGGCCCTGGCCGTCACCGGTTTTTTTGTCATCGCGCTGGGCTATACGGCTTTCCTGGCGCTTGAATTCCTGCTTCTTCATCACATCAACAAGGCGGATCCGGCGCCCCAGCCGACCTGGAAAGAGCTGCTGCGCGCCTGGGTGGGCGAGACATTGACGGCGCCCCGCGTGTTTTGCTGGCGCCAGCCCTTTCGCACCAACGCGGTCCCGGACCAGCTGGCGCCCGCAGCCGGCCAGGGGCGCCGCGGCGTGGTGTTTGTGCACGGTTTTTTCTGCAACCGCGGCCTGTGGACACCCTGGCTTCAGCGCGTGCGGGCCGATGGGCGCGTATTTGTCGCCGTCAACCTCGAACCCCTGTTCGGCTCCATCGACGACTACGCGCCCCAGATCGACGAGGCGGTCCGGCAAGTCACCGAAGCCACGGGCCTGCCGCCGCTGCTGGTGTGCCACAGCATGGGCGGGCTGGCGGCGCGGGCCTGGCTCAAACGCATGAAGGCGGAAGCCCGTGTGCATCATGTGGTCACCATCGGAACGCCTCACGGCGGGACCTGGCTGGCGCGATTCGGGCACGGCCACAATGGCCGCCAGATGCGGCTGCAGTCCGACTGGCAGTCGCAGCTGGACCATGAAATGCCGGTCGACCGCCACGCGCTGTTCACCTGCTGGTACTCCAACTGCGACAACATCGTGTTCCCGACATCTACCGCCACCCTCGTGGGGGCTGACAACCGGCTGGTTCGCGGCGCCGCCCATGTGCAGATGGCGTTTTTGCCGGAGGTCATGAACGCCACACTGGCCATGCTGGACGGCAAGCCGGCCTGAGCCGGCGCGTGGGGCTTATTCCTGTGAATTTCTCACAGGAATCTTGGGTCATATTTACTATTCAGATGGTCCCGAGTTTCCTATGCTCATCCATTTGTAGGATGGAGCGCCCCGTGACACTGTACGCAATGCAAAACGCCAGCATTCTGGAAGCTGGCCGGCCCATGCCTCTTGGCGAGGCCGAGCCGGACTCCACGCACGCCTTGCTGGCCTTGCTGGTGGATGAGTTGGCTCACGGCGTGCTTGTCGTCACGGCGCAAGGCCGGATCCTGCACGCCAACCAGGCCGCACGCCGCGAGCTTGAGCACGCCGCCGTCCTCAGTGCAGACCGGGGGGAACTGAAAGTCCTCATGCCGGCAGACGCCAAGGCCTTTCAAAATGCCATGGCCAAAGCCGTTGCCGGCAAGCGCAGTCTGATACGGCTGGCCACCGAAAGCGTGGGTTTTTCGCTGGCCGTCATGCCTTTGCAGCGCCAGCCGGGCATCCCCTGCGAGCGGATGGCCCTCGTGTTGTCGCGGCTGGGGGTGAGCGAATCCGGCGTGTTCAGCGCTTTCGCCCGCAACCACAGCCTTACCCAGACGGAGGAGCAGGTGCTGGTTTACCTGTGCCGCTGCCTCAGCACGCCGGAAATAGCCGTGCAGATGCAAGTCGCCGTGTCCACCGTTCGCAGCCATGTGCGCAGCCTGTGCGCCAAGACGGCCTCCAGCGGTGTCCGCGAGCTGGTAAATCGCGTGGCCATCCTGCCACCCATCGCACCCCTGCCACTCGGGCAAATTCACTGAGATTCACCCGGAGATGCCGGCGCGCCCGGCGACGTGCTAGATTACGGGTGATCATGAGTTCGCCTACACCTCCCGACGAGGGCCTATACGCCCATTTGACTCCCGAATTGCGTACGCTGGCCTTGCGCGGCGCCGTGCGAAGTTACCCCAAAAAAACGGTGGTCATCAATGAGGGCGAGATCGGCGACAACCTCTTTGTGCTCCTCAAAGGCAGCGTCAAGGTGTTTTCCATGGACGAAAACGGGCGCGAAATCACTTATGGGCGCATTCATTCCGGCGACTATTTCGGTGAAATGTCCCTGGATGGCGGGCCTCGCTCGGCGTCCGTCATTACCCTGGAGCCCTGCACCTGCGCCGTGCTGAGCCGTTCGGATGTGAGTGAACACTTGGTCGATGAGCCAGGATTTGCCATCAATCTTGTGGTGCAGGTCATTCGCCGCGCCCGCTCGGCCACAGAGGCCGCACGCAATATGGCCCTGCTCGACGTCTACGGCCGGCTGATCGCCGTGCTGGAAGAGCACGATGACGTGACCACCCGCGATACAGGCACGGGCCTTACGCTTGAATCCATTACCCACCAGGACATTGCAAGCCGTGTCGGCGCTTCCCGCGAAATGGTCAGCCGCCTGCTCAAGGATCTGGAAAAGGGCGGGTACATCGAAATGGGTACAAAGCGGATCACCCTGCTCAAGAAACTGCCCAGCCGCTGGTAGGCGCTGAGGGCAGGCAGGCCTGCCGCGTCAGGCTTACAGCGGCAACAATCCATTTCCCGACAGCTGGACATCGTGATCCGGGCCTGGCGTTGGCCCAGGTGGCGGCCGGCCATCTGCGGCCCAGCGTGCCAGTTGAGGTGCCGCCGTGCTGGTGCCAACCAGCCTGACCACGCTGGCGCCCCGCGTGCCCGCCGCCAGCAGACCACGCAGGCTGCGGCTCTGGTCGGTCACCGCCGCGCAATACGGTCCCTGCGCTGCGCCGCGGGTCGGCCCCGCAGATGAATAACGCACGTGTCCGAGATCGCTGTGCCGGTAGCCGGCCGCTGCGAGCGCGCCGCTGCTGGTCGCGATGCCGGTCAGCGTGCCGCGTCGCCGGACCAGCGCCGCGCTGCCCGGCGTATCGTCGGTGGCTGACTTGAGCCAGCGCAGCGGATCGTAGAGCGGATCGACAAAGTGCGACTGCCGACCCCGCACCATCGTGCCAAGGTTGAAGTCGTCGCGGTCTATCCACAGATGTACCGGCCGTGTCAACGCACTGTCCGAATTGTTCCGTACTTCTATCTGCCACAGGCCATGCGGCGCGAGCGCTGTGGTGGGGCGAAACGACGCACACGGCGCCAGCGCCACAAGCGCCATCGCGCCGACGCTGCCGCGCGACGTATGCGGCATGTAGACGATGCCGCACGAAGGTTTCGCCGCATTGGGGCTCACCTGCGCATCGCCGGGGCTCATCCACGGGCTCTCGGCCATTCCGGGTGGCGTCACCCGCAGTTCTACGCCGGTGGCGCCGGCAGGCATCCAGAGCTGGACAAAAGTCGGCGTCTCGTCGCCGGGCATGACATGCCAGTGCAGGGTCTTGGTCGCGTTGGCTTTGAGCTTGAAGCGCGCATGACCGCGCTCCGAGAAGCTGTTGCCGGCTGCCACGGTCAAGGTCAGCTCCGGGTGCTCGGCGCCGAGTTCGTCGAAGGCTTTTTCGAGCATCGCCGTGCCGTCGTTCGGGCCGCGCTGCGGGCCGAAACTCAGGTTGATGATGATCTGTTCGGTCTGCGCATCAGCGCAACTCAGGATGTAGCGCATGGCATCCAGCACGTGCACGTCCAGCCAGGCACCCGAAGGGTCCTGCAGGCAGGCACGCGGCAGCTGCACAAAAACAATGCCGGCATCGTCGCTGGCGGCCGTATCGTCCGCATCCTCAAAAGTCGGCGGCATGGTGCGGCTGCCGACCCTCGAACGCACTGCCATCGCACCAGCCAGCACGTCTGTCACGTGCGCGCCGTGGGTGCGCGCCCGGCTCAACCGGTCATAGGTCGCCGTTGCATAAAGCGCGTCCTCGTTGACGGCGTTGTGGCGGGTCATGCTGTCGATCAGCGACTGCAATTGCTCGCCGTCCACTTCATGCCCGCGGCCGAAGTCCGGCGGTACCTGACCCTGGGCCACAAAAGCGCCCTGGTCTTCCTGGTCCCAGAGGCGGCAGACGCGGGTGTTGCCCGCCGAATCCTGCAGGTGGTATTGCGCGAACGCACAGCCGTCGTCGATCACGCCTATCAAGGTCTTTCTGGCAATACCGCGCGCGACGGCCGGGCCGCAGGCCGGCGCCGAAGGCGGCCTGTATTTGGGGCGTTGTGGCACGACCGGCAGGCTGATCTCTGCACGTGCGACGATGCCCGAGAGCGTGGTCTTCAGGCGCCTGAAAAAAGCGGCTTGCGGCCATGCCGTCAGAAAGCGCGGCTGTGCACCAGGGCCGCGATAGGCGCCGGGTATGTCCGAGAGTTGCAGGCCGCCGCCGGAGTGGCTGACAAGCTCTGCAACGGTTCTGCCGGGCTGCAGTTCTATCAGTGTCGCGATCTTGCCGTTGGCCGGCAGGCCGCCATAGGGCGCAAAAGCCGTGCCGTCGGCCCAGACCAGATAGGGATCGAGGCCGTCCAGCGGATCAGGCTGCGACCAGTTCACGTGCGCCCCATGCGCGATGGCTTGCCAGCTCATTGGAACCTCACGTGTTCCCACTCCTTGAGTGCGCGGTCCCACATGTAGCGCAGCACACCCGTAGCGGCAGCCGAGCTCTTGGCGCCGAAGGGCTTGTAGAAGTCCGGCGCATTGGGACCATCGAGGGGCTGTGTCGGCGGCATCAGGTCTTCCTGGCCAGTCATCACCGGGCCGTCAAAGTCGCGCGGCGTCCATTTTTTACCGGCCTTGTAGCGCGCCACGAAATATTCACCCAGCGTGGTGCCAAGCAGACGTCCCGAGATGCTGTCGACCGGGAAATGCACGCCAGAGACCACGCGGTTGGTTGCGATGCGCGCCGCCTGGCGCTGCAACTGGATGCTGACCGGGTGCGAGTCGGGCAGGTCCAGCAGCGCCTGCAGCACGTGCGCCACGATATAGGCCTGCGTCGCATGGCCGCTGGGCAGGCTGCCGTGGCCGGGCGTTGTGATGATCGGCTGCACCTGGGGCGAGTATTCAATAGGGCGCCAGCAGGCCAGCGCGTGTTTGAACTGCATCTCCACATTCACTGCCAGCAGCATGCACATGTTGATGAGTTCGAGCGTGCGCGGCGTGCGTGACGGATGCAGGTACACAACCGAACCCCAGAAGGCGAACTGGGGGTCGATCTGGGCAATGATTTCGGCGGTTCGCTCTTCGCGCAGGTCGGCCCACGAAAGCACCTTTTTGAGCTGTTCCTTGAAGGCCGGAATCGTTGGGCGGCTCAGCCGGGCGATCGGTTTTGGCGTCACGGTCAGCGCGGGGGGCGCATCAGGCGGCGAGCCTGGGTGAGATTCGACATGCCATATCGCCGCACCTTGCGAGCCGACCTTGTGAAAAGACAGCGGCTCCAGCATCGCTGCCTGGCAGACATAGGCGCGTACCCACGGTTCCCAGCGCTGCATGTTTTCAGGATCATCGAGCGCCGCCGCCACCACCGGGTAAGACCCCAGGTCCAGCGGCACCATCGTTGCGTCGCGGCTCGAGACCAGGGTGTAGGGGTCGGTGGCGAAAATCTGCGGGTTGGTCAGCGGCAAGGTGCCGAACACTCCGGCCACACCACCGGCGCCCCCTGCGCCTCCTGCTCCACCCGCACCGCCGGCGCCACCTGCACCGCCTGCGCCGCCCGCCCCACCCAGAATTGAAAGTATGCTCATTGAAGGTTCTCCGTAAAAATCATTCGGGCAAGCCCGCCTCGCGCAGTGCGGCCACCCATTCCTGGCCGGTTGCGTACAGCATGCTGGGGTTGCGGTTGCGATAGCTCGTTGCCGTCAGTGCCGGATCGAGCAGCAGCAACTTTTGCAGTGTCTGGCTTGCGCTGGCTATCTGCCCGGTCTGGACCTGGGCGATGGTCAGCACGCGCAAGGTTGAGGAATGCAGGCGGTTCGCCTTGAGCGAGCGGTTCGCCAGTTCTATCGCGAGGTCGTAGCGCCGCGCCGACAGTGCCGCCGTCGCGGCCAGCGAATCGTAAAAGTAACGCAGGGGGTCCAGCGGCGAGAGCTGCAGCGCTTTTTCTGCACTGGCGAGTGCGTGCTCGCCCTCGTCGCGAAAGGCGTGCAGCACGCCGTCGAACAGCCATGCCAGCGAATCGTTGGGGTTGACCGCGAGCGCCGCGTCATAGCGCCGCGCCGCGCCGTCGAGGTCCTTGAGCATGTGGCAATGCACAAAGCCCTCGACCGCCAGCGCGAGCGAGCAGGACGGGTCGACATCGAGTGCGCGCTGGGTCTGCTCGAGCGCGCGTTTGGTTTCGTCCTTGCCGCCCGACGACAAGCCCCTCGTCACCTGCAGCACATGCCATTTGGCCAGCCAGGCGCGGGGCGTTGGCAGGCGGCGGTGCCGGTCTATCAGGTACTCGAGCATCTCGCGTACGCGGTCAAACTCACTGCGGGTGGACCGGTGCATCAGCGAGATCGCGCCCAGCAGCAAGGTCGAGCTCTCCAGATTGGGTAGTGGCCGGCTGGCGGCGCGCTGCATTTCCGTGTGAACGATATGGGCGCCGAGTTGCGATACTACTTCCGCGGTGATCCGGTCTTCGCCCTGCAGCACCTCCTGCACAGTGCTTTTCAGGCTGTCGCCCCACACGGCGCGGCCCGAGCGTGCCTCGATCAGCTCAGCGACCAGAATCACCTGGCCCCCTGCGACACGATAGGCGCCCGACAGCACGTAGTTGGCGTTCAGGTGGCTTTGCAGCATGGGCAGGCTGGTGTCCCGCCCGCGCAGTGCCGTTGTCGACAGGCGCGATATGACATTCAGGTCCGGCGCACGAGACAGGGCGGCGATGATTTCTTCGGCGAGTATTTCGCCCAGCACGGCGTCGTCCGGGCCTGAAGTGCGCGCTGTAAACGGGATCACGGCCACCGTGGGCCGCAGCTCGGTCGGGTCAGCCGGCAGCGCCATGAGGACCGCCGCCTTGCCGGGCGGCAACACACGGTAGGCGTGAACCGGTTTTTCAACATGCTTGAGGTAGCACTCGCCCATGTCCTCAACGTCGGCGTCCAGCGCAGGAATCAGCCGGTCGCGCAGCTCCGCGGAAATCACGATGTCGTTAGGGCCGGCCAGCGTGCAAAAGCGTGCCGTGAGGTTGACATCGGTGCCGTAGATATCGTGCTCGTCGGTAACAAAACTGGCGATGTGCCCGCCCATGCGCAAATGCATTTGCGCGTCAGACGGAATGTGGGAGTTGGTGTGTTCACTGAAATGCTGGAGCGCAAATGCGGCCTTCACGCAGCCCTGTGCGTCGGCAAATTCCAGCATCAGGCCATCACCCAGGCTTTTGACAATGCGGCCGCCATGCAGGGGCAGGATTTGCTGCTCTGCATGCTGTACCAGTTGTTGCCACCGCCGTACGAAGTCATCTTGGTCCTGCTCCATGATCCTGACCGACTCCACCACGTCCATTACCAGCAGCACTTTGGTGCTTCTGTTCATGTGGTTGGGCAATTCAATCAGGGAGTGCATCGTAAGCGGTGTAACAAATTTTTACCTCCTCATTTTGTAGGAGGAACTGCGCGGCATAAACACTTGCTGTGCTAAGGGTGGCTCTTGAGCGAAGCACTGTTGTATCAGTGTTGAATTGTGGGTGATTCGCAGGAAGGCGCGCCAATCTTAAGTTCGCCTGGGGGGGGCGGGGACTGCAAACGCGAGCCTCCCCCGGCAGGCACCCAGCGGGCCAACATTCGTGTCAAATGGGCGCTATTGTCGTGTGGCGACAATAGCGGGTGGCGGTTTTCCGTGCGTGCCCGCAGGTAGCCCACGCCGCGCCAGTCGTCGATCTATTTTCTTTTAAAGCAGCGAGAGTTCCGGTATGCCATTGATCGTGGTGATTGAAGATGACGCGGGTACCCGCATGCTCGTGACGCAGGTCCTGAAAAAAGAAGGCCATGAGGTCAAGGCGGCCGAAGACGGCCTCAAGGGCCTCGAACTGATTCGTGAATTCAGGCCCGATGTGGTGGTCAGCGACATCCAGATGCCCAACATGGACGGCTTCGAGGTGCTGGACAAGGTGCGCAACGACGACGCGCTGGCCACCACGGCCGTGATCCTGCTCACATCGTTGCAGGACCGCACCCACATGCGCCAGGGCATGACGACCGGCGCCGACGACTACCTGACCAAGCCCTTTGCCCCGCAGGAACTGCTGGAAGCCGTCAATGCGCAGCTCAACAAGCTCAACCGGGCGAACGCCATGCGCACGCAGGTCATCGACAAGGCCATCCAGCTGGCCCTCTCGGAGCAGGCCCAGAAAATCAGCGACCTGTACGAGTCGCGCCTGGCCAGCTCACTGAGCCAGCAGTGGCCCGAGAGCGGCCCCGTGCGCGACAACGACCGGTTTACCAGCGCCACGGTGCTGTTTGCCGACATGCGCGACTACGGCCTGTGGACCCAGCGCCTTTCGGGGGCGGAGATCAGCGACATCGTCAGGCGGCTTTACAGCAGCGTGGGCGACACGGTTTACCTGTTCGGCGCGCACTACATGCAGTTTGTGGGCGACGGCATGCTGTGCGTGTTTGTGGACGCCAACGACACGCACTCGGTCAACCACGGCCTGCGCGCCATGCGCGCCGCCCTGGGGCTGGCGGACGCCACCAAGCGCATCGATGCCTATGTGCAGCAGCATTTCGGCAGCCAGGACTTGCCCAGCTTTTCGCTGGGCGTGGCGCTGCACAGCGGCCCCGTGGCTTTTGCCGGCCTGGACGGCCTGGTGGGCCGCTCCGGCCAGACCACGCCGATCGGCGACACCGTGGCGGTGGCGCTCAAGCTGTTCCAGGGTGAGCCCCGGCTCGACTGGACGATTGCCGCCAGCGTGCAGGCCTCCCGCCTGGTGACCGGCGCCGTGCGCACCGGCCGGCGCGCGCTGGTGCAGGTGGCGGGCCGCGGCCGGCCGCTGGACACCGTGGAAATCGTGGGCCTGGCATGACGGCGCGCACCTGGTCGCTGCGCACGGTGCTGGTGACCAGCCTGCTGGTGTTTTCCATCGTTCCGGCCGCCACCGTGGGCTGGTTTTTGTACCGTAGCAACCTGCAAAGCGTGCAGACCCTGGCCGAAAAAACCGTGGAGGCCACGGCGCAGCGCATGCAGATCGTCACCGAAGAGCACCTGTCGCAAGCGCACATCGTGCTCAACGGCCTGATCCATGAGCAGCCGGGCGAGGCGGGTGTTGCCCGCGCGCGCCTGCTGATGCAAAAGCCCGAGCTGTTTGAGCAGACCGCGTTTGCCATGACACGCATGACGCCCCGCGTGCCGCAGATGGCCCTGGCCACGCACCGCGGCGAATACCTGGCGGTCGAGGCGCCGGCCCAGGGCGGCAACGGCGCGACGCAGGTCGCCGTGCGCAAAGAGGGCGGCGTGGGCCGCAGCTTTTACGCGGCCGAATACCCCGGCGACCGCCGCCAGAAAACCTCTACCGAAGAAGCGAACCATGAGCCCCGCACCCGCGCGTGGTACCAGGGCGCGATGGAAAACAAGGGCCGCAGCTTCACCGCCGTGTCGCCTTCGGCGGCCCACAACCAGTTGCTCGTCACGCTGGCGCAGCCGGTGTACGGCGCCGACGGCGGCGCGCTGGGCGTGTTCGCGGTCGAGCTGCACCTGGCGCGTCTCAAAGAGCTGCTGCAGACCATGGTCTTCAGCGCCCGCGGCACCGCTTTCCTGCTGGATGAAAACGGCCTGCTCGTCGCCAACTCCACCATAGACCCGCTGTTTGCCGGCGAGGGCGGCAAGCTGGAACGCAAGCGGCCCATGGACAGCCGAAACGCCGTCATTCGCAGCGCCTACAACGAAGTCGCGTCCAGCCTGGGCCGCACGCTGCCCGACAGCGTGCAGCGCATCGCCTTCCTGCACCGCGTGCCCCTGCAGGACGACACCCTGATCGTCGTACTCAGGCCTTTCGGTGAAAGCCTGGGGCTGCGCTGGAGCCTGGTGGTGGCCGCCCCTGAAAGCGATTTCGCCGCGGCCAGCCAGGCTGCCCTCAAAAAGACGCTGGCCGTGATGGCCCTGGCCTTGGTGCTGGGTGCCTTGCTGGCCACCTGGCTGGCGTACCGCCTGAGCCGGCGCTTCAAAGCATTGAGCGTGGCCGCCACGCAGCTGGCGCGGGCCGAGGTGCCCGAGGTGCAGCAAAACGCCCGTATCACCGAGGTGCGCCAGCTCTCGCAGGCCATGCACGACAGCGCCGAAGAAATCGTGCGCAACCGGGCCGCCATCGAAGCGCAAACCCTGGCCCTGCAGGACGCCAACGAAACGCTCGAAGCCCGCGTTGCCAGCCGCACCGCCGAGCTGGCCGCCTCGCGTGAGGAAGCGCTTGCCGCGGCCCGCGCCAAGGCCGCCTTCCTGGCCACCATGAGCCACGAGATCCGCACGCCGCTCAATGGCGTGGTGGGCATGACCACGTTGCTGGCCGACACCACGCTGGACCACGAGCAGCGTGACTACCTGCACACCATGCGCGTCTCCAGCGACCAGCTGCTGGGCGTGATCAACGACATCCTGGACTTCTCGAAAATCGAGTCCGGCAAGCTGGAGCTGGAAAACGAGCCGCTCAACCTCATGGCCACCATCGAGGAAGCCTGCGACATCGGCGCGCCCCGCGCCCGCGAGAAAGGCCTGGAACTGCTGGTCGACCTGGGCGACGAGCTGCCCACCTGGGTGCGCGGCGACGTCACCCGGCTGCGCCAGGTGCTGCTCAACTTCGTCAACAACGCCGTCAAGTTCACCGACAAGGGCCAGGTCATCGTCTCGGCCCATGTGCTGGAAAACGCCACGGCGCAGCAGGGCGGGCTGATTGAGTTTCGCGTCAAGGATTCCGGCATCGGCATCCCGAAAGACCGGCAGTCGGCGCTGTTTCAGTCCTTCACCCAGGTCGACGCCAGCACCACCCGCAAATACGGCGGCACCGGGCTGGGGCTGGCCATCTGCAAGCGCCTGGCCGGCCTGATGGGCGGCAGCGTTGGGCTGGAGTCGATGCCGGGCCAGGGCTCCACCTTCTGGTTCACCGCGCGCCTGGGTTATGCCGACGCGCCTGAAATTGCCCAGCTGTCGTCGCTGCACATGGTGAGCCTGGCCGGCAAGCGCGTGGCGGTGGTCGACGACACGCCCGTCAACCTGCGCATCCTTGACAAGCAGCTGCGCCGCTGGGGCATGGAGCCCGCGCTGTTCGAGCGCGCCGGCGAGGCGCTGGCCTGGCTGCAAACCCACCCGGTCGATGTGGTGGTGACCGACATGCACATGCCCGAGATGGACGGCCAGACTTTTGCCCAGACGCTGCGCGAACGCCACCCCGGCGTCTGCATCGTGCTGCTTACCTCGGGCACCATGCCCACCGGCGAGCAGGCCCGGGTGTTTGACGCGCGTTTGCTCAAGCCCTACCGCCAGTCACAGCTTTTTGAGGCCATAGCCCGCGTCACGTCTGATCCGGTAGCTATTAAAAACATAGCAGAAGCCGGCAAACCCGCGCTGCGCAACCAGTTCATCCTGGTGGCCGACGACAACGCCGTGAATTTGAAAGTGGCGCTCGCCATGCTGGCCAAGCTCGGTTATGAGGCCGCCACCGCGCTCAATGGCCGCGAGGCCGCCGACAGGGTGGCCGCATCGCTGGGCACCGGCGCCGGCACGCGTGACGGCCCGCGGCCCTACGCCGCCGTCCTGATGGACGCCAACATGCCGGTGATGGACGGCTTTGCCTCCTCGCGCGAGATCATCGCCACGCACGGCGAGGCCGCGCCGCCCATCATTGCGCTGACCGCCTCGGTGCTGGAAGAAGACCGCCAGCGTTGCCTGGCCGCCGGCATGGTCGGCTTTTTGCCCAAGCCGCTGCGCATTGACGAGTTGTCCGAAGCGCTGGCCCGTTACGCCCGCCAGCCGGACGGCGAGGGCGCTACAAAAATCATAGCTAAAAGCCAAGACGCTGCCTGGGCTGGAGCCCAAAAAGACCAAAAAACGCCGGTCATCCTGATGGACTGGAGCCGGCTCGAGCAGTTCAAGGAATTTGACGACGACGAGCGCACCATGACGCGCGAAGTGATTGCGCTGTTTACCAGCGACGCGCCGAACCGCATCGACAGCATCCGCGAGGCGCTGGAGGCCTCCGACAGCGCCGAGCTCTCGCGCGCGGCGCACGCCCTCAAGGGCGCGGCATCGAACGTGGGCGCCGAGGCGCTGAGCGACGCCTGCTTTGTGCTGGAGCAATCCTGCCTGCAGGGCCAGTGGCCGGCCGATGCGGCCCAGCAGGTGGCGCGTGTCTGTGAGCTGGCCGACCGGACGCGCCAGGCGCTCAATGACTGGATGGCCGCACCGGGTTAGGCCGGTGCGCCTGTTTTTGCCTGGGCCAGCGTTTTGTAAAACGGCGTGAAGTCCGGCTCCGTCAGCCGCAGCAGCGCCTCAAAGCTGTCGATCACAAAATATTGCTGCTGGAAGGTGTCTATCTTGTAGGTCGACGACATGCAGCGCAGCAGGTCGGCGTTGTTCTGCATCGCAATGCGTTGCGGCTCGGCAGACTCCACGCTCCAGGCCAGCTCGCCGGGGCTGCTCAAAATGCCGGCGCCATAGGCCCGCACTTCGTCGCCGCCCTTTTTGTCGCGCATCAAACCAAACTCAATCGTGTACCAGTACAGGCGCGAGAGCATCTCCACCGCGCCGGGAATCGGCGCTGCGCCGCTCGTGCCGTGCTCCAGCGCATGCGCCTTCAGCGCGCCCTTGCCGTAGGCCTGGATGTGGTCGGCGTAGCTCGGATCGAACAGCAGCGGCACGTGGCCGAAGAGGTCGTGAAAGATGTCGGGCTCGACGATGTAGTCGAACTCCGCCGGCGTGCGAATCCAGTCGGTCACCGGAAACTTGCGGTTGGCCAGCAGCGTAAAAAACGGCACCTCGGGGATCAGCCCCGGCACGCCCACCAGCTCCCAGCCGGTGGCTTTGAAGAGGCGCGCGTTGACGTCTTCAAAACGCGGGATCGCATCGCTCACGCCCAGGCTGGGCAGGGCCTCAATAAAGGCGCTGCAGGCACGCCCGGCCAGCAGGGCCGATTGGCGTGTGTACAGGCGCCGGTAGGTGTCGTGGTCTTGCGCCGTGTAGGCCGCGTAGTTTTGCGGGCAGGTGTAGTCGGCGTTGACTTTGCCGCCGCGCGCGTAGTCGCCCCGCGGCGGCCGGTCGGACTGGCCGTACACCGCCGGCGGCGGCGTGTTGCTCTTGCTGTCTGCTACTTCAGCCATTGGCTCTCCACACGCTGGTAATCACCGCCGGCCCTGGCCAGGTGCAGCCATTGGTCGACGTAAGCCTTGAAAGGCACGTCGCCGCGCGGCAGCAGCCAGGCCATTTCGCCGTACTGCAGCGGTTTGTCGGGGTTGACGGCGCACAGGCCCGGTTTGAGCCTCTGCTGGGTGATGGCCTCGGCCGATTCGGTGACGAAGACGTCGGCGCGGTTGGCCAGGATTTCGTCAAAGATCGTCAGGTTCTCGGGGTTCAGCCGCATCTGTGCCTGCTTGAAGTTGGCGCGTGCAAAACGCTCGTTGCTGCCGCCCGGGTTGAAGATCACGCGCGTCGTCGGTTTGTCGATGTCGGCCACGGTCTGGTACTTGGCGACGTCGGCGCAGCGCGCAATCGGCGTCTTGCCGTTGACCATGTAAGGGGCGCTGAAGAAGGCCTTCTTTTGCCGCTCCGTCGTCACCGAGATGCCGCCGACGGCGATGTCGCATTTGCCGGCCACCATGTCGGGCATCAGGTTGGCCCAGCTGGTCTTGATCCACTCGGGTTTGACGCCCAGGCTGGCCGAGAAAGAGGCCATCAAATCCACGTCGATGCCTTCAAACGCGCCGTCGGGCCGCTGAAAGCTGAAGGGCTTGTAGTCGCCCGGGGTGCAGATGCGCAGCACGCCGGCTTTTTGCACCGCGTCCAGGCTGGAGGCGGGCAGCACGCTGACGACGGTCTGGGCCGAGGCCAGCAAGGAAGCCGAAGCAAGGCCAAGCGCGGCCAGCGCGCGTTGCGATTTCAGGCGAAGGGACATGGCAATCTCCGTAGGGGGTTGATCGGTGGGGCTTTATTGTGCGCCCGCCTGTCTCAGCCCTTTGCCGCCTCTTTGCCTGCCAGCACGCCGCGGCGCATCTGGTCCAGCTCGATGCTTTCAAACAGCGCCTTGAAGTTGCCCTCGCCGAAGCCGTCGTCGCCCTTGCGCTGGATGAACTCGAAGAAGATCGGACCCAGCTGGTTCTCGCTGAAGATCTGCAGCAGCAGCGCGCCCTTTTTGCCGTCCACCAGGATCTTGCGTTTCTTCAAATCGGCCACGCTTTCGCCATGACCGGGGATGCGCTTGTCGACAAGCTCGTAGTAGGTGTCGATGGTGTCCAGCAGCTTCACGCCGCTGGCGCGCAGTGCGTCGACCGTGGCAAACAGCTCGTTGCTGCCCATGGCGATGTGCTGGATGCCCTCGCCCTGGTAGCGGTCCAGGTACTCCTGGATCTGGCCGGCCTTTTCATTGCCCTCTTCATTGATCGGGATGCGAATCTTGCCGCAGGGGCTGGTCATGGCCTTGCTTTTGACGCCGGTGACCTGGCCTTCGATGTCGAAGTAGCGGATCTCGCGGAAGTTAAAGAGCCGTTCGTAAAAACCGGCCCATTCGTCCATGCGGCCGCGGTGCACGTTGTGCGTCAGGTGGTCGATGTAGGTCAGGCCGTGGCCCATCGGGTTGAGCGCGTCGCCGTCCACGCCGGGCAGCGGCTCGAAGTCCACGTCGTAAAAGCCGATGTTGCCGATGTCGCCCGGCTGCGCGCCGTTCTTGCCGCGCCATTTGTCGATGAAATAGATGATGGAGTCGCCGATGCCCTTGATGGCCGGGATGTTCAGCTCGCCGGGGCCGGCGGCTTGCGCATAGCCCCAGGCGCCGAGGGCGATGGCTCGCTCATAGGCAAATTTGGCGTCTTTCACGCGAAAGGCGATGGCGCACACGCTGGGGCCGTGCTGGCGCGCAAAGCGCTGCGCAAACGAATCGGGCTCGGCGTTGAGGATGAAGTTGATGCCGCCCTGGCGGTACAGCGTCACGTTCTTGTGGCGGTGTTTGGCAATCGGCTTGAAGCCCATGCGCTCGAACAGCGCGCCCATGGCGACCGGGTCCGGTGCGGCGTATTCGATGAATTCAAAACCGTCGGTGCCCATGGGGTTGTCCCAGGCCGCGCCTTGTTCAAAGTTCAGGGCGGTGTCGTCGCGTGCGTTCATGCGTGTCTCCAAAGTGGTGTGCGGTATGAAGTGACTTTAGCGGCGCGGGCGGTCAGTTTTACTGCGAAATAGGGCGTCTGGGTTGCTGTTGACGCAGTAAACCTGCAAAATTAGACGAATGGAAACACTCGACAAGCTCGACCGCCACATTTTGCGCAGCCTTCAGGACGACGGCCGCGCCACCTACGACCAATTGGCCGAGCAGGTGGGCCTGTCGCCCAGCGCGGTGCTGCGGCGCGTGAAGCGGCTGGAGGAAAGCGGCGTGATCGACCGCTACGTGGCGCTGGTCAAGCCCGAGTCCGTGGGGCTGGGGCTTACGGCTTATATCAACGTGCGGCTCGAAAAGCACACCGAAAGCCACAAGCGCAACCCCATGGATTTGTTCCGCGCCAGCGTGCAGACCTGGCCCGAAGTGGCCGAGTGCTCGGCGCTGACCGGCGAGATGGACTATTTGCTGCGTGTGGTGGTGCAGGACATGGCGCATTACAGCCGTTTCATCATGGACACCCTGCTCAAGCACCCCAGCGTGCAGGACTGCAAAACCAGCTTTGTGCTGGACCGGGTCAAGGCCACCACGGCCGTGCCGCTCTGAGTTTTCGGGGCAGTCAGGCCTGCGTCAACAAGCGGGTAGCCAATGGCGTGAGTGGTTTTTGGAGGTGTGCTGCAGGACGCCGGCGGACGTAATTCACGAGGGTGGCTTTTGTGTGCTGTTGTTGCGGTGCAACATAAGCTGAATCCGGGCGTTTTCTGCCCCCAAATTGCTATTGATTTAATAGCTGCAAGCCCAGGCAGAGCATGGGCTAGAGCCCGATTTGACCTGAAAGTTTGGCTGGCCTCCCTATTGATGGTGCTGGAGAAGCCCTTAGACTGGTGATTCTAGGGAAAACCCTTATATTGAAGTCATGGTTACCCCAAGCACACTTTTGAAAGCCTCCTACAACGCGAGCAAGGAATTCTTCCGCCCGCCGGCGGAAGAGCGAACCCCCCAGGCGCCCGTTGCGCCCCACGTACCGCCTGTTATGGTCCCAATCCGCTCCATGGGCCCCAGCCACGGGGAACGCATCGCCAAACACCTGCTGGCTTTGGGCGAGCACGACCGCTATTTGCGCTTTGGCTACTCCGCCAACGACGAGCAGATTCGTCGCTACGTGGACGGCCTGAACTTCGACCGCGACGAGATTTTCGGGATTTACAACCGCAAGCTCGAGCTCATCGCCATGGCCCACCTGGCGCACTCGACCGACCCCCAGCTCCAGAGCTGCGCCGAGTTCGGCGTCTCGGTGCTGGCCCAGGCGCGCGGCCGCGGCTACGGCCGTCGCCTGTTCGACCGCGCCGTCATGCACGCCCGCAACAACGGCGTCGACATGATGTTCATTCACGCGCTGAGCGAAAACACCGCCATGCTCAACATCGCCCGCAAGGCCGGTGCGACGATAGAGCGCGACGGCTCCGAAAGCGAGGCGTATCTCAAACTCCCGCCGGCCGACCTCGATTCGCGCATGACCGAAATGGTCGAAGAGCAGATCGCCCAGACCGACTACCGCCTCAAGGTCCAGGCCAAGCAGTTCTGGGATTTGCTGGGGGTGATCCAGGAAGTGCGGCAAGGGGTTCGGGATGGGCGGGACCGGATGCCGATGTAGCTGGTTCTGGCGCCAGTGGCGTGCGCTCCGCTGAGGCTGCTGGCCGGGGGTTGCCTGGCACGCGCCAAAAGTCCTCTCCCGTTCGGGCTGAGGTATCGAAACCCTGTCTCCTCCGTTCGGGCTGAGCTTGTCGAAGCCTCGTTGTTGTATGGGCGCTGAGGTGTTTTGAGTTCCGGGGCCGGGAGTCGCCCGGCATGCGACTCACTTTTATCGAAACCCGCAAAGCGGGTTTTTTTGTTCGCCAAATGCGCGACATGCGCGCGGGGTTTGCTCACTTCGCGCAGCGAAGTTACGCAAACACCAAAAGTAAGCAAAAAAAGGCGACCCTGGCTCCTGCGTCCCTCCGCTTCGCTGCGGGCAACCTGCGGTGCTCGGCCCAGCCGGGGTCAAAAACAACTCGCCTTCGGCTCAGACAAGTTTTTGCCTTGATCCGTCTGGTCCTGCGCTCCTCGGCGCATCCACAAGGGGCAATCGGGAGCGGGAACCGAATACCGAACAGCCGAAGCCTGAGCAAGAACAGCCGATGCTTGCTATCAGTTCCATAGCGGACGGCCCAGATTTCATCTGGGCCAGAGCCCCAAAACACCCAAAAACCAATCCCGCCCAAACCCATCCCCAAACAGTCAACGATTTCAGCTATCCTTACCCCCTTCACAACTACCGACCGCCATCACGTGTCCGACGTTCCCCCCAGTCGGTCTTCAAAACCAGAAGACAAGCGCGGCTTTTTGCAAAAGCTGGCTGAAATGCTCCACCCCGGTCCCGATTCGAAAGACGAGTTGATCGAGACCCTGGTAGAGGCCCAGGACAATGACGTTATCGGCGCCCAGAGCCGCGAAATGCTCGAAGGCGTTATCCGCATGGCCGACATGACGGCCGGCGACGTCATGGTGGCGGCCCCGCGGATGGATGTGATCAACATCGACGCGCCCTTCGACGAGTTGCTGCACCTGGTGATCGACACCGCCCACTCGCGCTTTCCTGTCTACGAAGGCGAAAAGGAAAACATCCTCGGCATCCTGATGGCCAAGGATTTGCTCAAGCTGCAGCGCGCCCCCGAACTCAATATCAAGGCCTTGCTGCGCCCGGCTGTTTTTGTGCCTGAAAGCAAGGGCCTGAACGACCTGCTGCGCGAGTTCCGCGGCAACCGCAACCACCTGGCCATCGTCATCGACGAGTTCGGCCGCGTTGCCGGCCTCATCACGATTGAAGACGTGCTCGAACAAATCGTCGGCGAGATCGAGGACGAGTTCGACATTGCCGAAGACGACGGCGACATCTTCGGCCTGACCGACCACACCTACCGCGTCAGTGGCGACACGTCGATTGAGCGCGTGAACGAGGCTTTCGCCGTGACGCTGCCCGAAACCGACTTCGACACCATTGGCGGCCTGGTCGCGCATGAGATGGGCCATGTGCCCAAGCGCGGCGAGCACTACGCGCTGGCCGGCCTGCAATTCACGGTGCTGCACACCAAGGGTGGTGCGGTGCGCTGGTTCAAGGTCTCGCCGGTTTCCGCCGGCGCCTGACGACAACAACACACAACAACGAGAGGGCAACCATGGCACGGGACTCCATTCACAGCATGATGTCCCATCTGCCGACCTTGCCCGCGCTGCTCGAACACGCGCGCAACCCGCCGCCGCGCAAGGGCATCTCTCCCCTGCAGATCGTGGTGGTGCTGATCGCCGGCTGCGCGCACGCTGCCAGCATTGCCTGGCCGTTTGAATCGGGTTTTGCGCAGGGCCAGCCGGTGTGGTGGCTGCAGCTGCTGGCGCTTTTCCTGTTCTCGGCGCAAATCGACGCCTCCCGCTCCTGGAAGCGCGCGGCCTGGCTGGGCGGCATCTTTGCCACGGCGATGCTCAGCAGCACCTTCTGGTGGCTCTTTATTTCCATGCACTATTACGGCGGCCTGGCCGCGCCGCTGACGGTGCTGGCCGTGCTGTTGCTGGCGGCCTTTTTGGGCCTGTATTACGCCGCGGCGTCGGCGGCTTTTGTGTTTGTCGCGCCTTACGCCAAGTTCCCGCGCGCGGTGGTGTTTGCCTCGGTGTGGCTGCTGGCCGAGCTGGGCCGCGTCGAGTTTTTCACCGGCTTCCCCTGGGGCGAAGGCGGCTACGCGCACGTCGACGGCTGGGCCCGGCCGCTGGCCGCCTGGGTGGGCGTGCACGGCATCACCTTCCTGGCGGCGCTGGCTGCGGCCTGGCTGGCGATGGCCTTGCGCGCAGCGCGCATGCAGTGGGTGACGGCGCTGGCGATCCTGGTTGTCAGTGTGGTCGTGTCTTTCCTGCCGGGGCAGGCCGCCTGGCCCGCCGGGGGCGGCACGGCGCCGGCCGAGCCGCTGCAGGTCACGCTGCTGCAGGGCAACATCCCGCAGAACGAAAAATTCCAGACCGGCACCGGCGTGGTCACCGCGCTGCGCTGGTACGGCGAGCAATTTCGCGATGCCAAAACATCGCTGGTCGTCGCGCCTGAAACCGCCATCCCGCTGCTGCCGCAGCAGTTGCCCGCCGGCTACTGGCAGGCATTGCAATCACGCTTTGCCACCGGGCAGCAGGCTGCGCTGGTTGGCGTGCCGGTGGGCGATTCGCAGGCCGGTTATGCGAACTCGGTGCTGGGCTTCAAGCCCGCCGGGGCTGGGCAGCCGCCGGCCAAAGAGCCCTACCGTTTTGACAAACACCACCTGGTGCCGTTTGGCGAGTTTGTGCCGCCGGGCTTTCGCTGGTTCATCAACATGATGAATATCCCGCTGGGCGACTTCAACCGCGGCGCCGTCGGCCAGGCTTCGTTCGAGTGGAAAGGCCAGCGGCTGGCGCCCAACATCTGCTACGAGGATTTGTTTGGCGAAGAGCTGGCTGCGCGTTTTATCGACCCGGCACAGGCGCCCACGATTTTTGTGAACGTCAGCAACATCGCCTGGTTCGGCAACACCGTGGCCATCGACCAGCATCTGCAGATCTCGCGCATGCGCGCGCTTGAGTTCAGCCGCCCGATGATTCGCGCCACCAACACCGGCGCCACCGTCATCATCGACCACCTCGGCAAGGTCACGCACTCGCTGGAGCGCCACACGCGTGGTGCGCTGGTCGGCGAGGTGGAGGGCCGGGTTGGCATCACGCCGTATGCCTGGTGGGTGTCGCGCTATGGCCTGTGGCCGCTGTGGGCGCTCGGTCTTGGCGTCGCCGTCCTGGCACTGGCGTTTCGCCGTCGCAGATAACTGGTACACCCCTGTTGAGGCTCACTTCGTGTAGCCTCCTCTCCCCTTCCAGGGGACGGCGCTTGCGGCCTGGCAAAGCCAGTTCCGCGGCGCCTGCTGGCTCAAAGGGTGTCGTGCTCAGTGCGTTGTTGCCATCACGCTGTGCAACAGCTCCGGCAGTATGTCGATCATGCGCAGCGCATCCTGCCCCGGCGGGCTGCTGGTCGCAAAGTACATCTGCAGCGGCGCCTGGGCAAACTCATGCAAGGGCACGGCCGTCAGGGTCGCCGGGTCCAGGTTGCTGGCGGTGAGGAAGTCCACCACCGTCCAGCCCATGCCGCGCTTGACCAGCTCCAGCGCCAGCCGCGAGGTCTGCACCTGCAGCACGGCCGGCGCACTCAGGCCCAGGTGGCGCGCCAGCTCGTCGATCGACTGGCACATCGGGTCTTCGCCCACCAGCCGTATCAGCGGCATGCTGGACAAAAACGACATCGGGTTCTGCCGCCGCGCCCGTACGGCGCGCTGCCAGATCTCGCGCGTGACGGCCAGGTACAGCGGCCCGCTCACCAGCGTCGTGCTGGTCAGCAGCGGATGCGGGTGCTCGTAGAAACCCAGTGCGAAATCCACACTGCGCGTGAGCAGCGCCTGCACCATCTGGTCCTGGTGCAGCGTGCGCACCTCAACGCGCACACGCGGGTGGCGCGCCAGGTGCTTTTCCAGCACCAAGGGTAAAAATTCGTGGCTGACCGACGGGATGGCCGCCAGCCGCACCTGGCCGTCGGCGGCCTGCCGCAGGTTGACTGCGATGCGCTTGAGCCCGTCCAGCTTCTGGTGGATTTGGGAGGATTCTTCAAACAGCACACGCGCCTCCGGCGTCGGCGCCAGCGTGCCTTTGCCGCGGGTAAACAGCTTGTAGCCCAGCTGCAGTTCGGTGTGCGCAATGGTTTTGCTGACAGCCGAGGGCGTGATGCAGATCAGCCGTGCGGCGGCGCTCATGTTGCCGGTCTGCATGACCGCCTGGAAGACTTCGAGTTGCCTGAGGTTCATGGGGCCGTGCTGTTGCCGGAGGGTGTCGGAGGGTGTGAATTTTACTCACACCCCTCGTTACATTAAGCATCGCCGGGCGCCAGCCGCGTGGCTACGATGAGCCACCTCCGGCCCCTTGGCCGAGGCAAATCGCGGCACAGGCAGCGAAAGAGGCTGGCAAACGGGACGGCCTCTTTCGGTTTCCGGTGCCCCGACCTGAATCGATTCCATTTCCTCATACCCTGGGAGACATCACATGCCAATAACATCCACCCTCTTGAAACTGGGCGCCGGCCTCGGCTTCGTGGCCCTGACCACGCTGGGCGCGCCCGCGCTGGCGCAAACCGCTGCCAAACCCAATGTCGTGATCCTGGCCACCGGCGGTACGATTGCCGGCGCCGGTGCTTCGGCCCTGAACAGCGCGACCTACGCCGCCGCCAAGGTCCCGGTCGACAAGCTGCTGGCCGGCTTGCCCGAGCTGGCCAATGTGGCCAACGTGAAGGGCGAGCAGGTCTCGCAAATCGCGTCTGAAAGCTTTACCAACGACAACCTGATGAAGCTGGGCAAGCGCATCTCGGCGCTGGTCAAGCAGGCCGATGTCGACGGCATCGTGGTGACCCACGGCACCGACACGCTGGAAGAAACCGCCTACTTCCTGAACCTCGTGATCCGCACCAGCAAACCCATCGTGGTGGTCGGCTCCATGCGCCCGGGCACGGCGCTGTCGGCCGACGGCGCGCTGAACCTGTTTAACGCCGTGAGCGTGGCCGCCAGCAAGGATGCCGCCGGCAAGGGCGTGCTGGTCACCATGAACGACGAGCTGCAGAGCGGGCGCGACGTGGCCAAGATCATCAACATCAAGACCGAGGCCTTCAAGAGCCAGTGGGGCCCGCTGGGCATGGTGGTGGAGGGCAACAACTACTGGTTCCGCGCGCCGGTGAAGCGCCACACCGCGCAGTCCGAGTTCAACATCGACGAATTCGAGGCGCTCGCGCCGGTCGACATCGTCTACGGCTACGGCAACGTGCCGCGCGCCACGGTCGATGCCGTGGGCAAGACGGCCATCAAGGCGCTGATCCACGCCGGCACCGGTAACGGCTCCGTGGCCGACCGTGTGGTGCCTGCGCTGCAGGAAGTGCGCGCCAGGGGCATCCAGGTGGTGCGCTCTTCGCGTGTGCCTGAAGGCTTTGTGCTGCGCAATGCCGAGCAGCCCGACGACAAATACGACTGGGTGGTTGCGCATGACCTGAACCCGCAAAAAGCCCGCATCCTGGCCGCCGTGGCGCTGACCAAAAACCTGGACAGCAAGGAACTGCAGCGCGTGTTCTGGCAGTATTGAGCTTTCCGCTCTTCATGACCAAAAGGCGATGCCGGTAACGGCATCGCCTTTTTTTATGGGCGCGGCAAGGCGGCGCAATTTACAGCTGGCTCATGCCGCCGTCGACGATCAGTTCTGTGCCGACGATAAAGGCAGCGTCGGGTGACGACAGGTAGACCACGGCGCTGGCCACTTCGTCCGGCGTGCCGAAACGCTTGAGCGGAATTTGCGCCTGGATGCCGGCGGCCAGGGCGCCCAGCTGGTCGGCGGGCACGCCCAGCTTGCCGTACAGGGGCGTCGTCACCGGGCCGGGGCTCACCACATTGACGCGGATGCCGCGGCCGACCAGCTCGGCCGACAGCGTCTTGGCCAATGAGATCAGCGCGGCCTTGCTGGCGGCATAGACGCTGGAGTTGGGCATGCCGATGTGCGCGTTGATGGAGCCGTTCAGGATGATGGCGGCGCCCGTGTTCAGCAGCGGCGACAGCGCCTGGATCGCAAAGAAGGCACCCTTCACGTTGACGTTGAAGGTGTCGTCCCAGAGGGCTTCGTCCACGCCCTCCAGCGGGGCGAATTTGGCCAGGCCGGCGTTGATAAACACGGCATCCAGCGTGATGCCTTCAGCCGTCAGCGCGGCGGCCAGCGCCTTGGCTGAGCCCGCAGCACCGGCGTCGTTGCGCAGCGCGATGGCGCCTTCGCCCAGTTGGGCTTTGGCCTGGTCCAGCGTGGCCTGGTCACGGCCGGTGATGACGACGCGGGCGCCTTGTGCGGCGAATTGCAATGCAGTGGCCAGGCCGATGCCGCTGTTGCCGCCCGTGACGAGCACGGTTTTGTGGGCAAAACGGGGTGTGAAAGAGGCGATGTTCGAGGCAGTCATGTCAGTTTCCTTGAGTCGTTTGTTGAAGTGTTTTTTCGTGTCGGCGGGCCGTCTGGCTTGCCGATGACTCCAATGTAGGATTCATCTTTGTTTAGAAAAAGGCCGTAAAAGTGATTTAATCGTTCATCTTTTATGAATTGATGAGGCCAAAAATGGACCGTCTACGCGCCTTTGAAGTGTTTGCCACCGTGGTGGGCCGCGGCAGTTTTACGCGCGCGGCCGACGCGCTGGACACCTCGCCGGCCAACGTCACCCGCTACATCAATGAGCTGGAGGCCCACCTGGGCACGCGCCTGCTCAACCGCAGCTCGCGCAAGCTCTCGCTCACCGAAAGCGGCGAGGCGCTGTACGAGCGCAGCAAGTCCATCCTTGAAGAAGTCGCCGACGCCGAAGCACTGGCCTCCTCTGCCACGCTGCAGCCGCGCGGGCGCCTGCGCATCAACGCGCCCCTGAGCTTCGGCATCCACCAGCTGGCGCCGCTGTGGCCGCGCTTCATGCAAATCCATCCCGAGGTGGAGCTCGACATCTCGCTCACCGACCGCCTGGTCGACATCGTGGAAGAGGGCTACGACCTCGCCATCCGCATCTCGCGCGCGGGCCCCACCACCCACGCGGCGCGCAAGCTGGCCGCCTCCAACAACATCGTCTGCGCGTCGCCCGCCTACCTCAAGCAGCACGGCGCCCCACGGGTGCCCGCCGACCTCGAGGCGCACCGCTGCCTCGGCTACACCTACGCGGCCACCGCCCACGAGTGGCATTTTGTGGACGCCGAAGCGCGCCCGCACATGGTCAGGGTCAACTACGCCATGCACACCAACAACGGCGACACGGCCCGCGCGGCGGCGCTGGCGGGGCAGGGCATCATCTGGCAGCCGGCCTTCCTGATCGGTGAGGATTTGCGCGAGGGCCGGCTGGTGCCGGTGCTGCCCGGCTACCGTATGCCCGACATCGACGTGCTGGCCATCTACCCCAGCCGCCGCCACCTGAGCGCCAAGGTGCGGGTGATGGTGGATTTCCTGGTCGAAGCCTTCAAGGTCGCACCCGTGTGGTATGTACCGCCCAATGCAGCGCCCGACGCGGCAGCGCCCACAGCCGCCCCGGCGCCCGCACGCCGCCGCCGCGTAAAATGAACGGTTTCGCGCCGCCCTGCGGTGCGGTCTTGCTTTCCCGGCGCCGCCTCAGGCGCCGCGCTTTTGTTCTGAACCCATTCCTATGCTCACTTTCCAGCAAATCATCCTGACGCTGCAGTCCTACTGGGACAAGCAAGGCTGCGCCCTTTTGCAGCCTTACGACATGGAAGTCGGCGCCGGCACCTCGCACACCGCCACCTTCCTGCGCGCCCTGGGCCCCGAGCCCTGGAAAGCCGCCTACGTGCAGCCCAGCCGCCGCCCCAAAGACGGCCGCTACGGCGAGAACCCCAACCGCCTGCAGCACTACTACCAGTACCAGGTCGTCCTCAAGCCGGCACCGGCCAACATCCTGGAGCTTTATCTCGGCTCGCTTGAAGCGCTGGGCTTTGACCTCAAGAAGAACGACATCCGTTTTGTCGAAGATGATTGGGAAAACCCGACGCTGGGCGCCTGGGGCCTGGGCTGGGAAGTCTGGCTCAATGGCATGGAAGTCACGCAGTTCACCTACTTCCAGCAGGTCGGCGGCATTGACTGCAAACCCGCCACCGGCGAAATCACCTACGGCCTGGAGCGCCTGGCCATGTACCTGCAGGGCGTGGACAACGTCTACAACCTGACCTGGACCGAAGGCCCGGACGGCGCCAAGCTGAGCTACGGCGACGTGTACAAACAAAACGAAGTGGAACAGTCCACGTACAACTTCGAGCACAGCGACGCCGACTTTTTGTTCACCGCTTTCACGGCGCATGAAAAGCAGGCCAAACACCTCATCGACGTGCAACTGGCCCTGCCGGCGTATGAGCAGGTGCTCAAAGCCGCACACAGCTTCAATTTGCTGGACGCCCGCGGCGCCATCAGCGTGACAGAACGCGCCGCCTACATCGGCCGCATCCGCAACCTGGCCCGCGCCGTGGCGCAAAGCTATTACGAAAGCCGCGAACGCCTGGGCTTCCCGATGGCGCCGCGCGAATGGGTTGAAAACATGACGAAGAAGGCTGCCTGAAAAAATGACAACGAAGAACCTTCTTGTTGAACTGTTTGTCGAAGAGCTGCCGCCCAAGGCGCTCAAAAAACTGGGCGACGCCTTTGCCGGTGTGCTGTTCGAGCAGCTCAAGGCCCAGGGCCTGACGGCTGCCGATTCGGTGCTCACCGCGTTTGCCTCGCCGCGCCGCCTGGCCGCGCATGTCACGGCTGTGGCCGCAGGCGCCGCTGACAAGGCGGTGTCGCAAAAGCTCATGCCGGTGGCCGTGGGGCTGGATGCGTCGGGCAATGCCACGCCCGCTTTGCTCAAAAAACTCCAGGCACTCGGCGCCGATGCGTCGGCCGTTGCAGGCCTCAAACGCGCGCCGGACGGCAAGGCCGAAGCTTTGTTCTACGACAGCACCGTCAAGGGCGCGACGCTGGCTGAAGGCCTGCAAAAGGCCTTGCTCGAGTCCATCGCCAAACTGCCCATCCCCAAGGTCATGACCTACCAGCTGGCCGACGGCTGGAGCGACGTGAAGTTTGTGCGCCCGGCCCACGGCCTGGTTGCGTTGCACGGCAGCAGCGTGGTGGCCGTCGAGGCGCTGGGCCTGAACGCCGGCAACATCACGCACGGCCACCGCTTTGAAGCGGCCGTGGACCCGGTGGTGTTGAAAGATGCCGACAGCTACGCCGCCACGCTGCAAAAAGACGGCGCGGTGATCGCCAGCTTTGCCGCGCGCAAGGCCGAGATCGTCAAGCAACTCGCCGCTGCGGCCACCAAGGTCGGTGGCGGCGTCAAGGCGATTGACGACGACGCGCTGCTCGACGAAGTGACCGCGTTGGTCGAGCGCCCTAATGTGCTGGTGTGCGAATTCGAAACTGAATTCCTCGGCGTGCCGCAGGAATGCCTGATCCTCACGATGAAGGCCAACCAGAAGTACTTCCCGCTGCTCGATGCCGCAGGCAAGCTCACCAACAAGTTTCTGGTGGTCAGCAACATCAGCCCAACGGACGCCAGCGCGGTGATTGGCGGCAACGAGCGTGTGGTGCGCCCTCGTTTGGCTGACGCGAAATTCTTCTTTGACCAGGACCGCAAGAAAACGCTGGCCTCGCGCGTTGAAGGCCTGGGCAAGGTGGTGTATCACAACAAGCTGGGCACGCAGGGTGAGCGCACACAGCGCGTGCGCGCCATTGCCGAAGCCATTGCCAATCGCATCGACGTCGGACGGGTCGCCGATGTGCAGCGCGCCGCCGAGCTGGCCAAGACCGACCTGGTGACCGACATGGTGGGCGAGTTCCCCGAGCTGCAAGGCACCATGGGCCGCTACTACGCGCTCAACGACGGCCTCAGCGCCGACGTGGCCGACGCGATTGAAGACCATTACAAACCGCGCTTTGCCGGCGACGAGCTGCCGCGCAACACCGTCGGCGTCATCGTCGCGCTGGCCGACAAGCTCGAAACGCTGGTCGGCATGTTCGGCATCGGCAACCTGCCCACCGGCGACAAGGACCCGTTTGCGCTGCGCCGCCATGCGCTGGGCGTGATCCGCATGCTGGTCGAGAAAGACCTGCCTTTGGGCCTGCTGGAACTGGTGCAGGGCGCCCAGCCGGTCTTCGGTGACAAAATTCAGGACGCGTCGATCGCGCTGGTCGATTTCATTTACGACCGCCTCGCCGGCTCCCTGCGCGAGCAGGGTTACAGCGCGCAAGAGGTCGACGCCGTGCTGGCGCTCAAGCCCCAGCGCCTGGGCGATGTGGCCAAGCGCCTGGCGGCCGTGCGTGCTTTTGCCGCGCTGCCTGAAGCGCCAGCGCTGGCTGCGGCCAACAAGCGCGTTGGCAACATCCTGAAGAAGGCAGAAGGCACGGTCGAAGCTGCCGTCAAGCCCGAGCTGCTGCAGGAAGCGGCCGAAAAGTCGCTCGCTGATGCACTGAAGACCGTGGCGCCCAAAGCCGAAGCGGCGTTTGCCTCCGGCGACTACGCGGCTTCGCTGCAGGCACTGGCCGCCCTCAAGGCGCCCGTCGATGCCTTCTTTGATGGTGTGATGGTGAATGCCGAAGATCCCGCGCTGAAGGCCAACCGCCTTGGCCTGCTCGCCACGCTGCACCAGGCCATGAACCGGGTAGCTGACTTGTCCAAGCTCGCGGCGTAAGCTCACAGTCTCAGCCAGGGCCACCACATGAAACTCGTCATCCTCGACCGCGACGGCACCATCAACAGCGACAGCGACGACTTCGTCAAGACGCCGGACGAATGGCTGCCGCTGCCGGGCTCGCTGGAGGCGATTGCGCGGCTTAACCATGCGGGCTGGCATGTGGTGATCGCGTCCAACCAGTCGGGGCTGGGGCGGGGCCTCTTTGACGTGGCTTCGCTCAACGCCATGCACGCCAAGATGCACAAAATGCTGGCGGCTGTCGGCGGGCGGGTGGATGCGGTGTTTTACTGCCCGCACAGCCCGGAAGAAAGCTGCAACTGCCGCAAGCCTTTGCCGGGCCTTTTTGAACAGATTGGTGCGCGCTTCGGCGTGCCGCTCAAGGGTGTGCCCACGGCCGGCGATTCACTGCGCGACCTGCAGGCCGGCGCCGCGGCTGGTTGCGAGCCTCACCTGGTGCTGACGGGCAAGTCAGCCAAAGGGCAGCCCGACGGCCTGCCGGCAGGCACCACGGTGCATGCCGACCTGGCGGCGTTTGTGGATTTTTTGCTGGAGCGCGCAGCCCGCCCGCTGGCGGTGGCGATATAAAAATGATAGCGGCATGCCCTTGTAGCGGCTGGGCTGCAGCCTGAAATGCCTTAAAACTGCGAACAGAACACTTCGCGCCTTTCTCCGATTTCCCAGATTCCCAGACAGCCACGGAAACCTTCACATGCCTTTTATCCGCTCCGTCCTGCACCTTCTCTGGATGGCCGTCACGGTGATCCCGTGGGCCATCTTCGTGATCATTGCCTCGATTTTTGTCAGCAGCACCACCATGTACTGGATGTGCGCGGGCTGGCTGCGCGTGGCGGTCAGCGGCGGCACCTTTTTGCTGGGCATCCAGAACCGCGTCACCGGCATGGAAAACCTGCCCACCGGCAAAACCAGTGCCGCGGTGCTGCTGGTGAAGCACCAGAGCACCTGGGAAACCTTTTGCATGCCCACGCTGATGCCGCACCCGCTGGCTTACGTGTTCAAGAAAGAGCTGCTGTATGTGCCGTTCTTCGGCTGGGCCATGGCGCGCATGGACATGATCCACATCGACCGCAGCCAGCGCGCGCAGGCCTTCAGCAAAGTGGTGGCGCAGGGCAAGCGCCTGATGGCCGAGGGCACCTGGGTCATCATGTTCCCCGAAGGCACGCGCATCCCGCGCGGCCAGAAGGGCGTCTACAAATCCGGCGGCACGCGCCTGGCGATTGAAACCGGCGCGCCGGTGATCCCGATTGCGGTGACTTCGGCCAAATGCTGGCCGCGCAAAGCCTTCATCAAGACGCCGGGCATTGTCGACATCTCCATCGGCAAGCCAATACCCAGCGCGGGCCGCCAGCCGGACGAGCTCATGCGCGAGGTCGAGAACTGGATCGAGGCCGAAATGCGGCGCCTGGACCCCGAGGCCTATGTGGGTGAAACCGCCGCCGCGCCCAATACCTGAGCGGTTCGCCGACCCATACCGCGAGCGCTAAACTGCCATGATGCAACGGCTTCTTCAGTTCACGCTCGACCTGTTTGATACCGCGCCCGCGCCGCCGCCCAAGGCCGCCGTCGGGTCCAAAGCCAAAAAAACCAAGCCAAAAAGGCCTGTAGCCCAAGCGCCGACTGGGCTCCCAGCTATCGAAAACATAGCGCCACCCGAATTCATCGGCCCCCAGCTTCCGGCCCAAACCCTGCAGCAGGCGATGGCGCCGGCCACTTTCCGCCACCCGCGCGCCTCGCGTGAAACCGTGCTGGACGACATCCTGGTGGCCTATGAATTCCGCCGCAGCAAACGCAAGACCATCGGCTTTTCCGCCGGCGCCGACGGCCTCACGGTGAGCGCGCCCAAGTGGGTGCCGCTGTATGAGATCGACAAGGCCGTGCTGGAAAAGTCCGCCTGGATCCTCGCCAAGCTGCAGGAAACCCGCGCGCGCCACGAGCGCATGGAGTCCGCCCGCATCGAATGGAAAGACGGCACCACGCTGCCCTTCCTGGGCGACCAGGTGATTGTGGTGATCGACCCGCGCCATGCCTTCGGCGGCGTCGGCGCCGAGCTCAAAACCCGCCCGGCCGAAGTGCTCTTGCAGGGCCAGGACGCCGCGGACACCGGCATGCTGCCCGGCGTGGCGCAGCTCACGCTGCATGTGGGCCTGCCGCAAAACGCGTCCCCCGAGCAAATCCGCGACGCGGTGCAGGCCTGGCTGATGCGCCAGGCCAAGCGGGTGTTTATCGAGCGCCTGAACCATTTCGCGCCGCAGCTCGGTGTGCAGTGGCACAAGCTGAGCCTTTCCAGCGCCGGCACGCGCTGGGGCAGCGCCAGCGCGGACGGCTCCATTCGCCTGAACTGGCGGCTGATCCACTTCAAGCAGTCGGTGATCGACTACGTGGTGGTGCATGAACTGAGCCATTTGCGCGTGATGGACCACAGCCCGCGGTTTTGGGACACCGTGCGCACCGTGGTGCCCGATTACGCCGAACTGCGCGGCCAGCTCAAGGACGAGGCTATCCCGCGCTGGTGAGCGCGCGGGTGCGTTTGCCGCCCAGGCGCCTGCCAGCTGCGTGAACCCGGTCCGGGTGGATGGATACGCGGGGTCAAAGCCGTACAAGGGGTGGGTTACTTGGTAATATGACAAAAACAATAAAATCATCAAAACCACCAGGGAATCCGGGGAATTGATGCCTCATCCAAAGAGCAACCATGAATGACAACAAGCTGATACTCGTCGTTGAAGACAACCCCGACCACCTGGAGCTGACGGTATTGACGCTGGAGGAGCAGGGCGTGACCGCCGAGATCGCCGTGGCGCGCGATGGTGTGGAGGCGCTCGAATTCCTGTTCGGCCGCGGCGCCCATGCCAGCCGCGATACGCAACGCCAGCCTTCTTTTGTGTTGCTCGACATGAAGCTGCCCAAGCTGTCCGGGCTGGATGTGCTGCGCAGCGTGCGCAGCAACCCCCTCACGGCGCTGGTGCCGGTGGTCATGCTGACCTCGTCCAGCGAGCGCTCGGACATCGTGGCCTGCTACCAGAACGGCGCCAACGGTTTTGTCCGCAAACCGGTGGATTTCGGCGACCTGACCGAAAAGCTCAACCGGCTGCAGGCTTACTGGCTGGGTGTCAACGAATCCATTGCGACCCCCTGAACCCGCTCATGCCCAGTGATGCCCCGGGAGTCCCACATCACCTGGCGCGTTCCTGAAAGACCGGTGCGATGAAGGTTCACATCACGCTGCGGACCCGTCTCGTCATGCTGGTGCTGGCCGCCATTGTTCCGCTGTTCGGCCTGTCCATCATCAAGGCCGTCTACAGCGCCAACACCGCCGTCGAGCGCGCCACCACCAATCTGGAATTCGCCGCCTCGCTGGCGGCCTCCAGCCAGCAGCGCCTGGGCGAGACGGCGCGGCAGGTGCTGACAGCCATCGTCCACGCGCCCGAGCTGCGAAAGGAAGGCCGGGCCCGCTGCGACCTCTACCTGCGCGAGATGGTCCGGCAGTTTCCCCTGTATGCCAACCTGGGCGTCATCAACGCCGAAGGCCAGTCCATCTGCAGCGGCATTGAGAGCCCCCAGTTGGGCTACCTGGGCGACCGCGCCTACTTTCGCGATGCGGTGGCGCAGCGCAAGATGGTGGTCGGTGAGTACATCGTGGGCCGCGCATCGGGCAAGCCCTCCATCACATTTGCGCTGCCGCTGATAGACAGCGACGGGCGCGTTTCCATCGTGGCCTACGCCTCGGTCGATCTGGCCGAGATGGCGAAGTCGGCGGTTGAAATCCAGCTGCCGCCGGGTGCGGCGCTCGGCATTCATGACCGCCAGGGTGTACTGCTGGCCAGCAAACCCGACCTGCCCATCCGCATCGGCCAGAAGGTCGCCAGCCCGGTGCTCCAGAGCGCGATCCAGTCCATGAGCCGGGGCACCAGTGACGGGCCGGATGCAAGAGGGCAGCGCCGGCTCTGGGCCTTCATGCCCAGCAGCCCCGACGTGCGCCAGGCCTTTTTCGTGGCCGTCAGCCTGGACCACAACCTGGTCGTCGGCGGAACGCGCCGGCAACTGGGGCTTGAGCTGGCGGTGCTGGCCCTGCTGGCTTTTCTTGGCGGCTTTCTGGCCTGGCTGATCGGCGGGCGTGCCATTGTGGTGCCCACCCGCAACATCCTGGAGGCGACCAAGCAGATCCAGGACGGCCGGCTGGACGTGCGCATCCCGGCCGGCGCGCCGGACGACCACGGGGAGTTCGCCCGGATATCCAGCGGCTTTAACCGCATGGCCGAGTCCCTGCAAAAACACCGCAGTGCGCTGGAGGGTGAGCTGGCCAACAGCGAGGCCATCCAGCGCAGGCTGCAGGACGCCCAGCGCCTTGGGCGCATCGGTTATTGGCAACTGGACCTGGACACCCACCAGACCTGGTGGTCCGACGAAATCTACGATGTCCTTGGTGTGGATCCGGGCAGTTTCGACAAAAGCCGTGACGGGTTTTTGAACCTGATCCATCCGGCGGACCTCCAGGGTTTCGTGGCCGAGCGCGACATCGCTGTTGAGTCCGGCCAGCCGCTGGACACGGAATTTCGCATTCTTACTGCCGCCGGCGAGATACGCTGGATTCACCTGATCGGCCGGGCGATGAAAGACCAGGAAGGCAGCGACGGCCAGGCGCACCGCCGCCGTTCCGGCGTGCTCCAGGAGATCACCGACCGCAAACATGCAGAGCTGGCCATCGCCCGCAGCACCGAGCTGCTCAACCGCACCGGCGCCCTGGCAAAAATCGGCGGATGGGAGCTGGCGGAGGGTGCCGTCGAGCCCTATTGGTCTGAAGAGATTTACCGCATCCACGACCTCGAGCCCGGAACGCCCTTGAAGCTGGACGAGGCTTTCAACTTCTTTGAGCCGGACGCCCAGGCGACGATCCGGGCCGCGGTGCAGGCGGCTTTCCGCGACGGCACGCCCTGGGACCTTGAGCTGCCGATGACCACCGCCGCCGGCCGGCGCATCTGGGTGCGCATACAGGGCCAGGCGCTGCATGAAAGCGGCAAGAACGTCAAACTCGTCGGCGTGCTGCAAGACGTGACCGGGCAGCACGAGGCGCAGGCTCACCTGCGCCTGCTGGAAGCCGCCGTGGGCCGCCTTAACGACATCGTGCTCATCACCGAGGCCGAGCCCTTCGACGAGCCGGGCCCGCGCATCGTTTTTGTCAATGACGCCTTCGAGCGCCGCACCGGCTACACCCGCGCAGAGGTGATAGGCCAGTCGCCGCGCATTCTTCAGGGGCCGAACACCCAAAGGGCCGAACTCGACCGCATACGGGCGGCGCTGCAAAAGTGGCAGCCGGTGCGCGCCGAACTCATCAACTACACCAAGGCCGGTGACGAGTTCTGGCTGGAGCTTGACATCGTTCCGCTTGCCGACGCCAAAGGCTGGTTCACGCACTGGGTGGCGGTGGAGCGCGACATCACGCAGCGCAAGCTGGCCGAGCAGGCGCTGGTGCAAAGCGAGCAGCGTTATGCGGCCCTGTTTGAAACGGCGCCGGTGCCGATGTGGGTGTTTGATGCCGATACCGCCCGCTTCCTGAACGTCAACAAGGCGGCCGTCGACAGCTACGGCTACCCGGCCGAAGAGTTCCTCTCGATGTCCTTGTTCGACATCCGGCCGGAGTCCGAGCATCCGCGCCTGGTGCGCCAGCTGCAAGACGATTCGGTCGAGCGGCGCGGGCAGTGGAAGCACAAGAGGAAGGACGGCTCGCTGTTCCCGGTGAGCGTGATGTCCCGGCCCATCCAGTACGCCGGCAAACCGGCGCGCTTTGTGGTGGCGCTGGACATCACGGCGCAGCTCAAGGCCGAGCGCGATGTGCAGGAGCACCTGTTTATCCTGCAGCGCGCGGCCGACGCGGCCCAGGCTATCACCTGGCACCAGACGCTGGAAGGCACGATGCACGAAGTGGCCGAACAGGCCAGGGGCGTGGTCGGCGCGCACCAGGCCATCGTCAGCCTGACGGTGAGCAACGACTGGGCGCAGGCCATCAATGCGCTGTCGCTGTCCGACAAATACGCGAAATACCGCGACCTGATCGAGCCGCCCGACGGCACCGGCATCTACGCGCTGGTCTGCCAGTCCAACCGCTCCATGCGCATGACGCAGGCCGAGCTGGAAGCGCATCCGCGCTGGCGCGGCTTTGGCAGCTATGCCGACAAGCACCCGGCGATGCGGGGCTGGCTGGCTGTGCCGCTGACCGGGCGCGACGGGAAAAACATCGGGGTGATGCAGCTCTCGGACAAATACGAAGGCGAATTCACGCAGCAGGATGAATACGTTGCGCTGGAGCTGTCCCAGCTTGCGTCCATCGCCATTGAAAATGCCCGCCTGCTGGAGGAAGTCAGCGAACTCAACACCGGGCTGGAGCAGAAGGTGGCAGAGCGCACCGTCGCGCTGGAGCGCCAGCAGGCCCTGTTCCAGGCCCTGGCCGAGCAGGCGCCCCAGGTGGTGTGGACGAGCGACCCCAACGGTGCGGCCACCTACTTCAACCGCGCCTGGTTTGACCTGGTGGGCGGCGAATTCGCCGACTGGGCGGGCAATGGCTGGTTCGCCGTCATCCACCCGGACGACCTGCCGGACGTACGTGAAAAATGGAAGGCGGCTTTGGCCGCCCAAGCCCCTTATGCCGGCATACGGCGCTTGCTGGCCAAGGACGGCAGTACCCACACCATGTCCTACCGGGCGTCGCCGGTGCTCGACGAGCAGGGTGGGGTGGCGTTCTGGGTCGGCATCGATGCCGACATCACGGAGGTCAAGGCGATTGAAGCGGCCTTGCGGCTGTCCAACCAGGAGCTGGAGGCATTTTCCTATTCCGTCTCCCATGACCTGCGCTCCCCGCTCAACACCGTGGACGGTTTCAGCCGCCTGCTGGCCAAGCAGCTGCAGGGCCGGCTGGAGGGCGGTGCGGGTGAAAAGGTCGCGCATTACCTCTCGCGCATCCAGGCCGGTGTGGGCCAGATGGGGCAGCTGATTGAAGACCTGCTGTCGCTGGCGCAGGTGTCTCGCGCGCCGCTGACGCATAAAGAGGTCGTCGACCTCTCGGCCCTGGCCCGCAGCATCCTGGACGAATGGCAGGCGCGCCATCCCGACCGCAAGGCGGTGATCCATATCGAAAAGGGCCTGAAGGCCAACGGCGACAGCCGGCTGCTGCGCGTGGTGATGGAAAACCTGCTGGGCAATGCCTGGAAGTTCAGTGCCCAGCAAGCCGTCACCGAGATCACCGTGGGCCGCCAGCTGGATGCGGCCGGCCTTCCCGAATTTTTTGTCCGTGACAACGGCGCCGGTTTTGACATGGCGTATGCCGACAAGCTCTTTGTTCCCTTCCAGCGCCTGCATGCCGCTGCGGAATTTCCCGGCACCGGCATCGGGCTGGCCACCGTCAGCCGGGTTGTCAAAAGGCATGGCGGCCGGCTGTGGACCGAGGCGGCGCCCGGCAAGGGGGCGACGTTTTTCTTTACCCTGCCCAAGGCGCCGAAGGCCCCATGACACCGCGCAAGAAGGTTTTTTTCAAGGCATTTGTCCCCTGTTTGAGGGACAGACAGAACACCCCCTTTCAGGCATAACTGATTAAAATGAGAAAAATGAAAAAATCAATTCGCCTTGCTATTTGCCATGCCGCGTGAACCCCGGTCCTTTGAGGCTGCAATCACGGCGGCGGATTTCTCGAGTGAGGACTACTGCGGCACGAGCTATGCGGCCAAGCTGCTGGGGCTTTCCGTGGCCACGGTGCAGTCCCTGGTCGAAAAAGGCGAGATCGAGGCGTGGAAGACGCTGGGCGGCCACCGCCGCATCGCGCTGAAGTCCATCAACGCCTACCTGGCCAAAAACAGCCCGCAACTCAACCGCGTCGACACCGACCCCAAGCACCGCCTGCGCGTGCTGATGGTCGAAGACGACGAAGCCACCCGCGAGTTGTACCGCTGCCAGTTTGAAGACTGGGACCTGCCCGTCGACTGCACCTGGATGCCATCCGCGCTGGAAGCCATGATGGACATTGCCAGCATGCGGCCCGACCTTTTGATCACCGATTTGTCGATGCCCGGCGTAGACGGCATCGAAATGCTCAAGACCCCTCAAGCGCAATCAGCAACTGGCCGACATGCAGATCGTCGTGATCAGCGGCCTGGCGCCCGAAGCCGTGGCGGCGCGCGGAGGCCTGCCGCCGCATGCGCACCTGCTGCAAAAGCCGGTGAATTTTGATTGGCTGCACGGCTACCTGACGGCGCTGTTAACGGCAAATCGCAAATGGAGACACTAGATGTTGGCCCCCACGGTCGCTCACTGCGTGTAGCTCCCTGCCCCCCCGAGGTGGCCGCCCGCCCTCCGGCCCGGCAAAGCCGGTTCCGGGGCTCATGCTGGGTTTAAGAGTTCTTGGTGTTTCGGGGATTATTGGTCAAATCGGGCTCTAGCCCAATAACCACGTACACTGACCGCTATCAAAATCATAGCGTCCGTTGTGGCTGCTGCTTTGCCACGCTGCTAAAGCGGTAGATCCCGTCCGAATCCAGCCGCCGCTGCAGCTTCCCCCCAAACCACAGCGCATGCAGGTGCGCCATGGCCTCGCCCATGGCGAAGGTGGTTTGGTGCAGGTCGAGTTTGCGGGGAAACATGATGGGCAGGATGTCGGCGGCGCTGCAGGGCTTGGCTGCGCAAGCCTCCGTCACTTCGGCCAGCCGGTCGCGGTGGTGGTCGTGCAGTTGCCCTATGCGGGTATGCAGGCCGCGAAAGGGTTTGCCGTGGGACGGCAGCACCAGCGTGCCCTCTTTCAGCGGCAGGAATTTGTCGATGGACTCAAGAAACAGCGTGAGTGCGTTCGACTCCGGTTCCATGTCGTAGACGCTCACATTGGTCGAGATGCGCGGCAGCACCATGTCGCCGCTGATCAGCGTCTCCAGTTCTTCGCAATGCAGCGCGATGTGCTCGGGCGCGTGGCCGTAGCCGCTGATGCAGCGCCAGTCGCGGTTGCCGATGCGCACGGTTTTGCCGTCCATGATGCGCACATAGCTTGCCGGCACGGCCGGCACCATGCCGGGGTAGTAGCTGGCGCGGCCGCGTATCTTTTCGATGGCTTCCGGGTCGACCAGACCGTGCGAGGCAAAAAACAGCGCCGCGCTTTCGCCGCCGAAGCCGGTGGTGCTTTGCGAGCCGATGCGCGCCGAGTGGTAATCCGTGGCGCTGATCCACAAACGGCATACATGTTTTGGCGTAGTCCAGCGCTCGCACAGCCAGGACGCCAGCCCGATGTGGTCTGGGTGCATGTGCGTCACGATGACGCGCAGCACCGGCATGCCTTCCAGCTGGGTGGCAAAAATCGCCTCCCACTGGGCCTTGGACTCTTCGCGGCTGATGCAGCAGTCGACGATGGTCCAGCCCTGGATTTTGGCGCCCGGCACATCCGGGTCGTCGATCTCATCGCGCAGCAGCCACAGGTTGATGTGGTTTAACGCAAAGGGCAAATCCATACGGATCCACTTCACGCCGGGCGCCACTTCCAGCGTCGTGCCCGAGGCCGGCAAGGTGTCGCCGAAGGGGTAATCCAGTTGCTGCTCGAGGAGGTTCATGTCATCATTCGCGGTATATTTGACGTTTACGTAAACGTCATGCAGAACCATTGTAGGGACCGCGCCCCGTTTGCGCTGTCCCATGCGTTTGCAAGAAAAAGACTTCACCACCATGGCCACCACCTACACCATCAGCGATCTGGCAAAAGAGTTTGACCTGACCACGCGCGCCATGCGTTTTTACGAAGACATGGGCCTGCTGCAGCCCCAGCGCGAAGGCGCGGGCGGCCGCAACCGCGTCTACACCGCGCGCGACCGCACACGGCTCAAGCTCACCCTGCGCGCCAAGCGCCTGGGCCTGTCGCTGGTCGAGGCCAAGGAAATCATCGACTCCTACGACAGCCCGCGCGACACCGCGCCGCAGCTGAAAAAATTCCTGGCCATCCTGACGGAGCACCGCAAAAAGCTCGAAGCGCAAATGCTGGACCTGCAGGCCAACCTGGACGAAATCCGCACCCACGAAAAAGAAGCCAAAGCTTTGCTCGGCAAGACCGAAAAAGCCAAAGCCGGCAAATCCTGAGGCGCGTTCGCCGGGAGGCTGATTGCCCCCGGGCCGGACTGGGTCAAACCACCCCGGGCGGCAAATACGTCATAATTGACGTTTACGTAAACGTCAATCAAGGCGTGAACCCAAAACCCGGCGGAAACCGTCTTCCGCACCGTTCAAAAGGGCTTCTTCATGGACGCACGCACCCCACCGTCAGCCTTGTTCCAGCGCATCGAAGCCAGCTTCCTGCGCCAGGGGATGATGCAGCACCTCGGCGCGCGCCTGCTGCGCGTGGAGCCGGGCCTTTGCGAGGTGGCGCTGCCGTATTCAGACCGCGTGACGCAGCAGCAAGGCGGCTTCCACGGCGGCGCCATGGGCGCGCTGGCCGACATCGCCGGCGGTTATGCCGCACTGACGGTGGCCGCGCAAGACGCCGAAGTCACCACGGTCGAATACAAGATCAACTTCATGGCCGGCTTTAAAGACGGCGAGCTGCGCGCCGTGGGCCGCGTCGCCAAAGCCGGCAAGCGCATCATCGTCACCACCGCCGAAGTGACCCATGTCGCCGCCGACGGCAAAGAAAGCGCCTGCGCCCTGATGCAGCAAACGCTGGTGCCCGTGCCCAAGACTTACTAAAACCCCAGAAAGCCCACCATGACCAACATGCCCGGACTCAACTTCATGCTCGGTGAAGACATCGACGCGCTGCGCGATGCCGTGCGCGAATTCGCGCAAGCCGAAATCGCCCCCCGCGCCGCCGAGATCGACCGCAACGACCAGTTCCCGATGGACCTGTGGCAAAAAATGGGCTCGCTCGGCGTGCTCGGCATCACTGTGGGAGAAGAATACGGCGGCGCCAACATGGGCTACCTGGCCCACATGATCGCCATGGAAGAAATCAGCCGCGCCAGCGCTTCGGTGGGGCTTTCATACGGCGCGCACAGCAACCTGTGCGTCAACCAGATCAAGCGCAACGGCACCGACGAGCAGCGCAAAAAATACCTGCCCAAGCTCATCAGCGGTGAGCACGTGGGCGCGCTGGCCATGAGCGAGCCCGGCGCCGGCAGCGACGTCATCAGCATGAAGCTCAAGGCTGAAGACAAGGGCGGCTATTACCTTCTCAACGGCAGCAAGATGTGGATCACCAACGGCCCCGACGCCGACACGCTGGTTGTCTATGCCAAGACCGAACCCGAGCTCGGCGCGCGCGGCGTCACCGCCTTCCTGATTGAAAAAGGCATGAAGGGCTTTTCCGTCGCGCAAAAGCTCGACAAGCTGGGCATGCGCGGCAGCCACACCGGCGAGCTGGTCTTCAACAACGTCGAAGTGCCCGCCAGCCAGATCCTGGGCGGCCTCAACAGCGGCGCCAAGGTGCTGATGAGCGGGCTTGATTACGAACGCGCGGTGCTCACCGGCGGCCCGCTCGGCATCATGCAGTCCGTCATGGACAACGTCGTGCCCTACATCCACGACCGCAAGCAGTTCGGCCAGAGCATCGGCGAGTTCCAGCTGATCCAGGGCAAGGTCGCCGACATGTACACCGTGCTGCAGGCCGGCCGCTCGTTTGCCTACACCGTGGCCAAAAACCTCGACATGCTGGGCACCGAGCACGTGCGCCAGGTCCGCAAGGACTGCGCCTCCGTCATCCTCTGGTGCGCCGAAAAAGCCACCTGGATGGCCGGCGAGGGCGTGCAGATCTACGGCGGCAACGGCTACATCAACGAATACCCGCTGGGCCGCCTCTGGCGCGACGCCAAACTCTATGAAATCGGCGCCGGCACCAGCGAAATACGCCGCATGCTCATAGGGCGGGAACTGTTCGCCGAGACGATGTAACCAAGGCAGGCGAAAATACGGCCATGACCGCATCCATCCAAGACCTCTTCGCCCACAACCGCGCCTGGGCCGCGCAGATGGAAGCCGAGCGCCCCGGCTTCTTCACCAGCCTCGTCAAGCAGCAGACGCCACGGTACATGTGGATAGGCTGCTCCGACAGCCGCGTGCCGGCCAACCAGATCACCGGGCTGGAGCCGGGTGAGGTGTTCGTGCACCGCAACGTGGCCAACGTCGTGGTGCATTCCGACCTCAACGCGCTCTCGGCCATCCAGTTCGCCGTCGAGCGCCTGAAGGTCAAGGACATCATGGTGGTCGGCCACTACGGCTGCTCCGGCGTGCAGGCCGCGCTGGAAGGCGCGCGCATTGGTCTCGCCGACAACTGGCTGCGCCATATCCAGGACGTGCGCCATCGCCACCGCCAACTGCTCGACAGCCTGCCCGAAGACGTGCGCGCCAAGGCCCTGTGCGATATCAATGTGATCGAGCAGGTGGTCAATGTCTCCGTCAGTACCGTCATGGTCGACGCCTGGGCGCGCGGCCAGGAAGTCACCGTGCACGGCTGGGCCTTCGGTGTGCACGACGGCCTGCTGCAGGACCTGCAGATGAGCGTGTCGTCTCCCGAAGAGCTCGACAAGCTCTACAGCAAGGCGGTCGACCGTGTGTGGGACGCCTGGAACTCGCGCGCCGGCGGCGGCACCCAGCAGCAACTGGTTTAGTCAGCATGTTTCCCCAGCGCCTGGACTCCAGCGTCGCCTACGACATCGCCAAGGCGATGATGGACGGCTTCAACCGCCACTACCAGCTGTTCCGCACCGAGTCCGCGCGCGCCAAGCACCGCTTTGAAACGGCCGACTGGCACGGCCAGCAGCGCGCCCAGCGCGAGCGCATCGAGTTTTACGACCTGCGCGTGCGCGAGGCTTCCATGCGCCTGGAGCGCGAGTTCAAGGCCGGCGACCAGCCCATGGACGTCTGGCAACAGGTCAAGCTCCATTACATCGGCTTGCTGGTCAACCACCACCAGCCTGAGCTCGCCGAAACGTTTTTCAACTCGGTCACCACCAAGATACTGCACCGCAGCTACTTCCAGAACGACTTCATCTTTGTGCGCCCGGCCGTCAGCACCGAGTACATCGAAAACGAAGAGCCGACAGCGCAGCCGACCTACCGCGCCTACTACCCCACGCGCGACAACATGCGGGACATCATCGTCAAGCTGGTGAGCGACTTTGACCTGCGCCTGCCCTTTGAGGACCTGGAGCGCGATGCCGGCTATGTGCTTGAGGCCTTCAGCGAGCGGCTCACCGACGTCAAGCTGCGCGCCAACTTCCAGATCCAGGTGCTGTCGGGGCTGTTCTTTCGCAACAAGGGCGCTTACGTCGTCGGCAAGATCATCAACGGCTTCAACGAAATCCCGTTTGCCTTGCCGGTGCTGCATGGCAAGGCTGGCAAGCTGGTCATCGATGCGGCGCTGTTTGGTGAAGACGACCTGCTGATTCTCTTCAGCTTTGCACGCGCCTACTTCATGGTCGACATGGGCATTCCGTCAGCCTATGTGCAGTTTTTGCGCAGCATGATGCCGCACATGCCGCGCGCTGAAATCTACAACGCGCTGGGCCTGGCCAAGCAGGGCAAGACGCTGTTCTACCGCGACTTCCTGTACCACCTGCGGCATTCCACCGACAAATTCCGCATTGCGCCCGGCATCAAGGGCATGGTCATGCTGGTGTTTGACTTGCCATCGTTTCCTTACGTCTTCAAGGTCATCAAAGACTACTACCCGCCGCAAAAAGACACGACGCGCGAGCAGATCAAGGGCAAGTACCTGCTGGTGAAGCAGCACGACCGCGTAGGCCGCATGGCCGACACGCAGGAATACAGCGAAGTGGCCTTCCCGCGCGAGCGCTTTGACGACGAGCTCATTGCCGAAATCGAAAAGTTCGCGCCCAGCCAGCTCGAGATCAGCGACCGCGACGCCGACGGCGCGACCGAAGTCATCATCAAGCACGTGTACATCGAGCGCCGCATGATCCCGCTCAACATCTACCTGCAGGAAGCCTTTGACGCCGGTGTGCAGGAGCCCGCCGCCAAAGACCAGATCGAGCGCGCCGTTGTCGAATACGGCAACGCCATCAAGGACCTGGTGGCCGCCAACATCTTCCCCGGCGACATGCTGTGGAAGAACTTCGGCATCACCCGCCACGGCAAGGTCGTGTTCTACGACTACGACGAGATCGAATACATCACCGACTGCAACTTCCGCAAGGTGCCTACGCCGCGCAACGAAGAAGAAGAGATGAGCGGCGAGGTCTGGTATTCCGTCGGCCCCAAAGACGTGTTCCCCGAAACCTTCGAGCCCTTTTTGCTCGGCAACGACGCGGTGCGCGAAGTCTTCATGAAGCACCACGCCAACCTGCTCGACGCCGGCTTCTGGCAAAAACACCAGGCCCGCATCCAGGCCGGCCATGTGCACGATGTGTTTCCCTACGAGCGCGAGAAGCGTTTTATTGCACTGCACAGCCCCGGAGAAATCGGCGACGAAGTGCTGACGCAGCTTCCACCCGATCCCGTATTAACAGGCCTCAGCGGCCTGAACCCCTAGAAATGTTGGCCCCCACGCTTTTCACTTCGTGTAATGCGCTGCCCCCCGAGGGGGCTGAGCTTGCTCGGGGCGGCTCTTCGCGGCGCTCGCTCATTTCCACCAACACACGCAAATCGTTTAACCTCTGAAAGGACAGCTCCCATGTCAAAAGATTCCATCGTTATCCTCGGCGCAGCCCGCACCCCCATGGGCGGCTTCCAGGGCGACTTCGCCAGCCTGTCGGCCCATGACCTGGGCGGCGCCGCCATCAAGGCCGCCATCGAGCGCTCGGGCGTCGCGCCTGAAAAAATCGACGAAGTGCTGTTCGGCAACTGCCTGATGGCGGGCCAGGGCCAGGCGCCTGCGCGCCAAGCCGGCTTCAAGGGTGGCCTGCCCTCCAGCGTGGGCGCAGTCACGCTGTCCAAGATGTGCGGCTCCGGCATGGAAGCCACCATGCTGGCGCACGACCAGCTCGTGGCCGGCAGCCGCGACGTGATGGTCTCCGGCGGCATGGAGAGCATGACCAACGCGCCGCATCTGCTGCTCAAGGGCCGCAGCGGCGTGCGCATCGGCCACGACCGCATCTATGACCACATGATGCTGGACGGCCTGGAAGACGCCTATGAACCCGGCCGCGCCATGGGCACCTTCGGCGAGCAGTGCGCCGACAAGTACACGTTCACGCGCGAGGCGCAGGACGCCTTTGCCACCGCCAGCGTCAACCGAGCCAAGGCCGCCACCGAGTCCGGCGCCTTCAAGGCCGAGATCACGCCCGTCACCGTCAAGGGCCGCAGCGGCGACACCGTGATCTCCATCGACGAAGGCCCGGGCAAGGTCAAGCTCGACAAGATTCCCACGCTCAAGCCCGCGTTCAAGAAAGACGGCACCATCACCGCCGCCTCCAGTTCGTCCATCAACGACGGCGCCGCCGCGCTGGTGCTGGCACGCGAATCGACCGCCAAGGAACTGGGCGCCAAACCCATCGCCCGCATCCTCGGCCACGCCACTTTTGCGCAAGACCCCGAGTGGTTTACCACCGCACCGGTGGGTGCGGTCAACAAGCTGCTCAAGAAAATCGGCTGGAGCGTGAAAGACGTGGACCTGTGGGAAGTCAACGAAGCCTTTGCCGTGGTGCCCATGGCCGCGATGAAAGAGCTCGGCATCAGCCACGACATCGTCAACGTCAACGGCGGCGCCTGCGCGCTGGGTCACCCCATCGGCGCGTCCGGCGCCCGCATCATCGTCACGCTGATCCACGCACTGAAGGCGCGCGGCCTCAAGAAGGGTGTTGCCACCTTGTGCATTGGCGGCGGTGAAGGCACGGCCTTGGCTGTTGAATTGGTCTAATTTGCGATGAAGGTTCTCGTCATAGGCGCATCGCGCGGCATCGGCCTCGAGTTCGCCAGCCAGTATGTGGCTGACGGCGCTGAAGTCATTGCCACCGCGCGCGACGACGAGGGCCTGCAGCGCCTCAAGGTCCTGGGCGCCAAGGCCTTGCGGCTGGACGTGGCCCAGCCCGCCAGCATCAGCGGCCTGGCCTGGCTGCTGGACGGTGAAGAGATCGACATCGCCCTCTACGTGGCCGGTGTCTTTCCGCAGGGTGATGCCCTGACGCCACCAACCCGCGAGGTGTTCGACCAGGCCATGCACACCAACCTGCTGGGCGCGATGCAGGCCATTCCGCTGGTCGCGCCCATGGTGGAGGCCTCAAGAATGGACGGCGGCGGCAAGGGGCGCTTTGCGTTCATCAGCAGCGGCATGGCAAGGATTGGCGGCGTGGAAAGCAGCCGCGGCTGGGTTTACCGCGCCAGCAAGGCCGCGCTCAATATGGTGGTCGCCTCGGCCCAGCATGACTATCCCAGGGCCATCATGGTCGCCATGTCGCCCGGCTGGGTGCAGACCGACATGGGTGGCGCCGGCGCGTCGCTGACGGTGAGCGAAAGCGTCGCCTCCATGCGTGCCGCGCTGGCCGGGCTCACGCCCGCGCACAAAGGCGCGTTTCTCAATTACGACGGCCAACCCTTCACCTCATGGTGATCACCAAGGTAATGCAATGCTTTTGAACCAGGACCAGGAAATGATTCGCGACGCTGTGCGCGAATTTGCGAAGGCAGAACTTTGGCCCCACGCCGCACGCTGGGACAAAGAGCACCACTTCCCCGTCGAGGCGCACAAGGGCCTGGCCGCGCTGGGCGCTTACGGCATCTGTGTGCCTGAAGAATTCGGCGGCGCCAACCTGGACTACCTCACGCTCGCGCTGGTGCTGGAAGAAATCGCCGCCGGCGACGGCGGCACCAGCACCGCCATCAGCGTGACCAACTGCCCGGTCAACGCCATCCTGATGCGTTATGGCAATGCGCAGCAGAAAAAGCACTGGCTCACCAAGCTGGCGCAGGGCGAAATGCTGGGCGTGTTCTGCCTGACCGAGCCACATGTGGGCAGCGATGCGTCGTCGCTGCGTACCACTGCTGTCAAAGACGGCGACGACTATGTGATCAACGGCGTCAAACAGTTCATCACCAGCGGCAAGAACGGCCATGCGGCCATCGTGATCGCCGTGACCGACAAGGGCGCGGGCAAAAAAGGCATGAGCGCCTTCATCGTGCCGACGGATGCGCCCGGCTACCAGGTGGCCAGCCTGGAAGACAAGCTGGGCCAGCACTCCAGCGACACCGCGCAGATCAACTTTGACAACTGCCGCATCCCCGCCGAGAACCTGATCGGCAACGAAGGCGAAGGCTACAAGATCGCGCTGGGCGCACTTGAAGGCGGGCGCATCGGCATCGCCGCGCAAAGCGTGGGCATGGCGCGCAGCGCGTTTGAGTTTGCGCTCAGCTACGCCAAAGAGCGCCAGAGCTTTGGCACCGCCATCTTCAACCACCAGGCCGTCGGCTTTCGCCTGGCAGATTGCGCCACAAAAATCGAAGCGGCCCGCCAGCTCATCTGGCACGCCGCCAGCCTGCGCGACGCCGGCCTGCCTTGCCTGAAGGAGGCCGCCATGGCAAAGCTCTTTGCCAGCGAGATGGCCGAAGAAGTTTGCAGCGCGGCCATCCAGACGCTGGGCGGTTACGGCTATGTGAGTGACTTCCCGGTGGAGCGCATTTACCGTGACGTGCGGGTGTGCCAGATCTATGAGGGCACCTCCGACGTCCAGAAAATCATCATTCAACGCGCACTGGCCTGAGTAGTGCGCCGCAGCCGGGGCGGCTCTACAAAGCCTTCAGCCGGGACTGGGCTTTTCGCTCTTCCTGGCGCGGCAGGCGTCTGAGCAATACAGCACCGAAGCCCAGTTTTTCGCCCAGCTTTTGCGCCAGGTCATGGTGCGGCCGCACACGGCGCAGGGTTTGGAGGGCAGCGATTGCTTGTTGCCTTTGAAGTCGTTTTTCATGGGTGTTGAATTAAACCAGACCGACATCGATGGGGCCTCGTAAACTGGGCGATTCAGTCCGCATTCACCGCAGGAGACAACATGCCGATTACCAAAGGATTCCGAGCCTTGGTCGACGAAGCCATGGCGCAGGTCAAGACCTACAGCGTTGCTGAGGCCAAGGCCAAGCTCAACGACCCCAAAGTGCAGATCGTCGATATCCGTGACATCCGTGAGCTGACACCCGGCACCGTGGTCGATAGCTTCCACGCACCGCGCGGCATGCTGGAGTTCTGGGTCGACCCGGAGTCGCCGTACCACAAGCCCCTGTTTGCCGATGAAGGCAAGGAGTTCATCCTCTTTTGCGGCGCAGGCTGGCGCAGCGCTCTGGCCACCAAAACCCTGCAGGACATGGGCATGCGCAATGTGGCCCACATCGATGGCGGTTACGCCGAATGGGTGAAGCAGGGCGCGCCCACCGAAACGCTGGAAGAGCGCAAGGCCGGAGCCAAGGGCTGCGGTTGATGCCCCATTTGCTGCCGTCCCAGCCCTGCCCCTGCGGCCGCCAGGCCAACAAGCGCCCATTGGCCTATGCCGCCTGCTGCGGCCGCTACCTCGATCATTTCGACGCCACGCCCGCACCGGACGCCGAGTCCCTCATGCGCTCGCGCTACACCGCCTTTGTGCTGGAGCGCGCCGACTACCTGCTCGCCAGCTGGCACGCCGGCCACCGCCCGGCCTCCATCGAGTTTGACCGCGGCGTGAAATGGCTGGGCCTGGAAGTGCGCGGCCATCGCCAGGTCGACGAGGCGCATGCCGAAGTCGAATTCGTCGCCCGCCAGAAAAGCCCCGGCAGCCCGGCCGTGCGCCTGCATGAGCGCAGCCGCTTTGTGCGCGAGGCCGGCCGCTGGTTCTATGTCGACGGCGACGTTACGTAGCGGCCCGCCCCGGCTTCCCGCCCATTCGTTACCGGCGCGTTACCGCACACCGGCGGCTGCGTTGCTACCATGCAGAGGCGGCGGGCTTTTGGCCGCCCCAATCGCTTCCTGCCCCCTGCACCCAAAAATCAAGCCAAATCGGCATCCGGCCAAGGTGGGATATAGGCATGTAGCTCCTGAATTGATAGCAATGAAAGGCTCCCGGTGAAATTCGACGCGGTGTTATTTGACTGTGACGGCGTGCTGGTAGACAGCGAGCCCATTACCAACGGCGTGTTGCGCGACATGCTGGAAGAGCAGGGCTGGAAGCTCAGCTCGGCCGAGTGCATGCGCCTGTTTGTCGGCAAGGCCGTGATCGACGAGGCGGCCACCATCGAGGCCAACACCGGCAAGCCCGTGACCCAGGCCTGGCTCGAAGAGTTTCGCGGCCGCCGCAACGAAGGGCTGGTTGAGTCCCTGCTGGCCGTGCACGGCGCCGTCGAGGCCGTCAGCCAGATCCACACCACCTACCAGGGCCGCATCGCCTGCGCGTCTGGCGCCGACCGCTTCAAGGTCGAGCTGCAGCTCAAGAAATGCGGGCTCATGCCCTTCTTTGAAGACCGTATTTTCAGCGGCCATGAAATGCCGCGTTCCAAGCCTTTCCCCGATGTCTACCTGGCTGCTGCCAAGGCGTTGGGCGTAGACCCGAGACGCTGCGCCGTGGTCGAAGATACCGTTACCGGCGTCAAAGCCGGCGTGGCGGCGGGCTGTACCGTCTTCGGCTTCAGCCCGCCTGAGCTCGGCCACGATGCACCCAAGGCCCTGCTGGCCACCGGCGCGGTGCATGTGTTTACCGACATGGCGGATTTGCCGGCTTTACTGACGCTGAAGGGCTGATCCGCGGAGGAGGGGCAAAAATCTTTTGCCGCAGGCGTGTCGATTTGGGCCCAGGCCGTTCGTCGTAGAGGTGTCATCAACCACTTTTTGAAGGAATCACCGTGAAATACCTCTGCCTCGCCTATTACGACCCCGCCCAATTCGCCGCCATGCCGCCTGCCGACATGAAAGCCCTGGTCAGCCAGTGCCCGCCCAAAGACGCGCAGCTCAAGGCCACCGGCCAGCTGCGCGTCAGCGCCTCGCTCGGCGAGCCCGCCATCCGCCTGCAGCCGCGCGGCGGCAAGACGCAAAAGATCGACGGGCCGTTTACCGAAACCAAGGAGGTGGTCGGCGGCTTTTTCATCATCGACGCCGCCAATGCCGAAGAGGCCGTCAAAACCGCCTCGCTCCACCCGGCTGCCACGCTGGGCGAGCAGGCCAGCTGGCGCATCGACATGCACCCCATCGGTTTTTTTGAGCAGTACGACGGCAAGTGAAGGCCGGCCGGCCCAAAGAGGCCCAAATCCATGATGCGGAACGGGCGTGGATAGACCTGAGACCCGCATGGCATTGACCCGGGATTGACCCGGGTCAACTTTTGCAGATAAAAAAAGGCCTCCAGCCCAATCACCATATGGGCTTATAGCTATCAAATCAATAGCAAGCAAGGCCCGCCGGGGGCACCACCACGCCATCCCCGGCCGCCGTTGCGCCGCCCCCGCGCCCCATATCCCCCACTGCCAAAAAGCCCTCATCCTGTTAAGCTGGCTGCCCGCCTTTTAATAACGATTTGAGAGACAAAACCATGCCCGGACTCCTTCCCAACGTTGACCCTGACGGCCTGCTCGAGTTTTCGGTGGTCTACACCGACCGCGCGCTCAACCACATGTCCAGAAGCTTCCAGGGCGTGATGAGCGACATCTCCCGCATCCTCAAAGACGTGTACAAGGCCCACGCCGTGGCCCTGGTGCCCGGTAGCGGCACTTACGGCATGGAGGCCGTGGCCCGCCAGTTCGCCGCCGGCAAGCACGTCATGGTCATCCGCAACGGCTGGTTCAGCTACCGCTGGACGCAGATTTTTGACATGGGCCACATCCCCGCCTCGCACACCGTGCTCAAGGCCAAACAGACCGGCCCCGGCGCGCAAGCCCCTTGGGCGCCCGCGCCCATTGCCGACGTGGTGGCCGCCATCGCCAAAGAAAAGCCCGCACTCGTTTTTGCCCCGCACGTTGAAACCGCCTCCGGCATGATCCTGCCCGACAGCTACCTGCAGGCTGTGGCCGCTGCGGTGCATGCGGTGGGCGGCCTCTTTGTGCTCGATTGCATCGCCTCCGGCGCCATGTGGGTCGACATGAAGGCCACCGGCGTTGACGTACTCATCTCCGCCCCGCAAAAAGGCTGGAGCAGCTCACCCTGTTGCGCCATGGTCATGCTCAGCGAGCGCGCCCGCGCCGCGATTGACGGCACCACCAGCTCCAGCTTTGCCTGCGATTTGAAGAAGTGGATGCAGATCATGGAGACGTATGAAAACGGCGGCCATGCTTACCACGCCACCTTGCCCACAGACGCCCTCACACGTCTGCGCGCCGCGATGAAAGAAACGCAAGACTACGGTTTTGCCAAAGTCAAAGCCGAGCAGGAAGCCCTGGGTAGCAAGGTCCGCAAACTGTTTGAAAGCCGCGGCCTGCCCAGCGTCGCCGCCGAAGGCTTCAAGGCCCCGGGCGTGGTCGTCAGCTACACCACAGACCCCGACATCCAGTCCGGCAAAAAATTCCTTGCGCTGGGTTTGCAAACCGCCGCCGGTGTGCCGCTGCAGTGCGACGAAGGCGCAGACTTCAAGACCTTCCGCGTCGGCCTCTTCGGCCTCGACAAATGGCACCAGTCTGACCGCACCGTCAGCCAGCTCGCCGCCGCACTCGACGAAATCGGCCTGACCGAGAAGGCGCGCCAGCCTGTCGCGGCCTGAGCGATCATTTTTTATCGGGAGCTTCGGCTCCCTTTTTTTTGTTTACGCTTCGATTCTTTTTCAATCAACTCATTCATAAAGAGACGTGTCAATGAAATGCGCTTTGGTCGGTTCCCGTTTTTTCGCAGCCTCGGTATTTGAGGCGCTACGCAAAGAAGAAGGCATTGAGTTCACCAGCATCGTCGCCCCCGCTGAAGACGACAGGCTGGCCGTCGCCGGCCGCGCCGCCGGCATCCCCGTGCATGTGCTGACCAACCCCAAGATCGTGCCCGGCGAAGCGATTGCCGAAGGCACCGAACTCATCATCGCCGCGCACACGCATGCCCGTGTGAGCGACGACGCCCTCGCACGCTCGCGCCTGGGCGGCATCGGCTACCACCCCTCGCTGCTGCCACGGCACCGCGGCATTGCGGCCGTCGAGTGGACGATTCTGGAAGGCGACCCCATCGCCGGTGGCTCCGTCTACCACCTGGCCGACGGCTGGGACGCCGGCGCCATCGCCGCGCAAGACTGGTGCTTTGTCAAAAAAGGCGAAACCGCCCGCGAACTGTGGGAGCGCGCCCTCGCGCCCATGGGCCTGGCGCTGCTCAGCAAAGTCGTTCACCACGCCCGCCTGCAAGGCAACTTGCCCGCCAACGTGCAAGACCCCGCCTTCGCCACCCGCGCCCCCATGCTGCGCAAAGCCGTGGTGCTGACCGAAGAGGTCTCGTCCGCCAACACATCGCTGGTCGTCTCCATCGTCGGCACAGATCGCCAAGGCATCGTCAGCTCATTGGCAGACAAAGCCCAACGCTTCGGCGCCAACTGGGCCGCCAGCCGCATGACACGCCTGGCCGGTGAATTCGCCGGCATGGTCCACTTCGAAGTGCCCCGCGAAAACGCCGACAACCTCGCCATGTCACTGCGCGGCCTGCAATCCAGCGGCCTGCAAGTCGTCGTGGCCAAGAGCGACGGCGCCAACACGCCCGCCGCACTCCGCGTGTTTGAACTCGAACTCGTAGGCGAAGACCGTCTGGGCATCGTCAGCAACCTGACCAAGATGCTCGCCGAGCGCGGCATCAGCATCGAAAGCATTCACACCGACATCGTGCGCAGCGGCGTATCAGGCAAACAGACCTTCAAGGTGGAGGCGCATTTGCTGGTGCCGGCTAAGTTGTCGGTGGAGGCGTTGCAGAAGGAGCTGGGGACGCTGGCCAGCGAGATGATGTTGGATATTGCGTTGGGTGAGAGGCAGGTTGCTGGGCAGTGAGCAGCCCCTATTAGGGGCAGCCAATACGGGGGGTAGTGCTTCCAGGCCCTTTCGCGATCTTTGTGACTAAGCCTTAGAAGTACGGCATTCCCGCCTCACTCATTCCTGTTCTAGCTGACCTGTTTCGATAGTAGTCAACGACTAGATTGGCTGTCACAAGGTAGCGTTCAAAAAACACTCTTAGATTAGTATTACAAATAATTCGCACACACAGTAGTCAGTTAATTGATACAATTCGTCAGATAAATATCCATCTGAATCGAAAAGCACCAATTAAATGTCAAAAACTGACGAAATATCTCAGATAGAGGACGATTTCGCCACTTTAGCGGCGTTGGCGGTTGGGCCGACTCCAGAGAGCGTCCGGCTGATGCTGGCAAAGCTGGTTCGCCGTTATCGCATCACCCATCCAGCCCTCGCTGGCCGTCTGGGCGATGCCCTGCGCACTAGTCAGACTCGCACGGCAGGTCATGCTGTGCTTCGCAAGGCATCCACTTCGCTAATGGGTAATGAGGATCAACTGCCGGTCGACGCCGACTCCCGTAATTCCCTCATTCGAATCTTCGATGATTTGGGCGGCCTGGATGCGCCTTTGCTGACGCCCGAGCTTCAGCAGGGTATCGATGCCATCGTCCGCGAACGGAAGAACCGCAAGCGTCTGGAATCACATGGCATTCCGCCGACCCGATCCGCCATCCTTGTTGGACCTCCTGGTGTGGGAAAAACATTGTCTGCACGCTGGATCGCGTTCCAGCTGGGCAAGCCGTTGTGGGTACTTGATCTCACTACTGTGATGAGCAGCTTGCTGGGAAAGACCGGCAGCAATTTGCGTGCTGTGTTCGATCACGCAAAAGCCAATGAAGCAATTTTGCTTTTAGACGAGGTTGATGCAATCGCTAAGAGGCGCAGCGACGAAGCTGACGTAGGTGAACTCAAGCGACTCGTTACAGCAATTTTGCAAGAAGTTGATGCTTGGCCCGCAACCGGTCTCCTGCTGGCAGCAACAAATCACCCTGAATTGGTTGATCCTGCACTCTGGCGACGCTTCGACCATACCTTCCGTTTTGACACACCTGTTCCGGAGTTAACCGAGGCGGCGATTCGCCGATTCTTTAGAGGTTCGCAGGAGGCGTTCGAAGAAGTCATTCCGCTTCTGTCTCTGGCATTGGAGGGGGTGTCACTGTCAGACGTGGAAAAGGTGGTTGCTTCCTTGCGTCGCCGAGCGCTCCTGGAGAACACAGATCCGGTGGACCTGGCAATGCCGCTGGCAACCGAGTTTGCTCACAAACTGGACAAAAAACAGAGGCTAGTCCTTGCCCTCCGGTTAGCAAAATCACTTCTGCCTCATGAAACGATTCGTGCGCTTACAGGTGTGTCTCGTGACACTATTCGAAAGTACGCTGGCCCGTCTCCAGTACGTGGCCGGCCGCGAAAGGAGAAATGAATGGCAACTCGATTCATCATAGGCCGCGGCGAACTACTGACCTTCGATATTCCACCGCCACTCATGAAGGCCGACAAGGCGCGGCCCTATTCGCTCGAGGATGCGCGATCGCATCTCATGCCGCAAATATTGGAAACAGTCGGGGAGGTTATTCAACTGCCCGATGCGGCATGCCCCGCAGGCTACGCCGTGGCAAAGGTGGACTTGCATCCCACATTCATTGCAAAGAGCTTTTTCCCTCGCGCATTCTTGCGTCAAGCCGGGTTGGTCTCAGTTGGCAGTAAGACGGTGATGACAACGCCGCGCGTGGATCTGCGAAAGACTGCTACCAAGCAATCCGAATCCACGCAGCTTTTCGTAGCGGGCAGACGCGATAGCTTTTCGAGGTTACCAGGAGTCATTGCGGATCTTGCCGAACTCTCGCCACAGGCTTTGCAATTCGCTGAGATTGAGGAATTTTCTTCTGTGCGGCCTACTGACCGGATGCGCACCGGGGTCGCCGACGCAGCAGAGGATGTTTTCGAAGTTGGGTTGCATGTTTTGCCTGATGAAGGCGTGGCATTCACCCAGCAAGCCTTTGTTGAATATGCTCGGGCCTGCGAGTTTCATGTCCACACAGATCTGGCCATTCCGGTGGGCGGCATGCTGTTCGTACCAGTGCGAGGTGAAAAGTCCCGTCTGGCTCAGCTTGCTCTTTTCACCATGATGCGAGTGGTTCGCCCAATGCCACCGTTGCGCAACTTCCGGCCCCTTCTACGTGCCACGTCACTGGCCATCCCTTTCGCTCTTCCCAAGGTAGAACCATTGTCGGACGAGCCATCCGTAGCAGTGTTGGATGGGGGGTTGCCCAACGATCATGTGCTCGACCGATATGTAGGTCAATATGTCAAGTCTGATCCGTCTGCGTCAGACGTCCCCGACTTCCTAGATCACGGACTGGGTGTGACGTCGGCGCTACTGTTCGGAGCAATCGAACCGGGACAGGAGGCGGAGCGTCCTTTTTCTTATGTGGACCATATCCGCATCCTCGATGAAAAAACGGGGCAAGAGGATCATCTCGAGCTTTTTCGCACGCTCGGACATATCGAAGAAGTACTACTGACACGGCAGTACCAGTTCCTTAACCTGAGTCTCGGTCCAGAGCTGCCAATGGAAGATAACGACGTTCATGCATGGACGGCGCTCATCGATGATCTTTTGTCCGATGGAGATACGCTCCTTACTGTGGCCGCGGGGAACAACGGCAAAGAAAGCGCGTTAGGCGGTCTCAATCGAGTGCAGGTGCCTGCGGACAGCGTCAACGCCCTGTCGGTAGGCGCTTGCACGCGCACTGATAACAATTGGGCCCGGGCGGACTATAGCGCCGTAGGGCCCGGCCGCAGTCCCGGCAGGCGCAAGCCCGATGTGGTTGCTTTTGGAGGCAGTCCCAAGGAATATTTCCATGTGGCGGCGCCTGGCAAAAAGGCGACGCTGGCGGCGACGATGGGAACAAGTTTCGCGTCGCCGCTGACGCTGCGTTCGGGCGTTGGTGTGCGTGCTTATCTTGGCGAAGCGATCAACCCTCTTACGATCAAGGGGCTGCTGGTCCATGCTGCGCACGTGCACGGTACCGAATCGCCTGAAGCTGTAGGCTGGGGGCGGATCCCTACGGATATTGGCACCATGATTGTCTGCGGGGATGGCGTGGCGCGCATTATTTATCAGGGCCGGCTAAAACCTGGAAAGTACCTGCGCGCACGCGTTCCCCTGCCCAAGACACCATTGCAAGGCATGGTGACACTGACGGCTACATTCTGCTATGCAAGCCCTGTGGATGTGGAAGATGCTGCAGCTTACACAAAGGCGGGATTGGATATAACGTTTCGGCCGCATACGGGAAAAGCAGCGGGTAAACAGACCAAGTCGCGGTCTTTTTTTTCGAAGAAGGAATTTCGCACAGAGCAGGAACAGCGCGCCGACCTCGGAAAGTGGGAGACCGTCTTGCACGCGAGCGAAAAAATGCGAGGTAGCAGTCTGCATGAGGCCACCTTCGACATCCATTACAACGCACGCGACGGCGGTGCAGTAGCCAGCTCCGGAACCGACCTAATACCGTATGCGCTCATACTGACTGTAGAAGCACCACGCCATCCCGAGATATATTCGGAAATCTTGCGAGCGCACACGGTGCTTAAGGCTGTCGAACCGAGGATCGCTCTGCCAGTTCGGATCAATTCGTAAAGGAGAAAAACATGGGAAAAGCGAAACCTGTGCAACTTCCTAATGGTCGCTTCTGGGAAAAGAAAGGCGATGCGCATCAGCATTTCAAGGACATGCTTGCGCGGTATCCAGTGGGTGAGCGCGTCATGGATGCCCAAGACGAGTCCGATTTGACAGCTCTTCTGCAGGTATATGACAGTGCTGTGCCATCCGGAGCTCCCACAAAGTGTGGCACCGGTGTCGCGTTCTTCTCCAAACAGACCAATCGGGGAGACGGATACTCCACAGATGGGTTTCATGTACACCGCAAGGACGGCACGCAGATCGACTTCAGCTATCCGGATGCACTGACGGTAGCCGCCAATTTGCCGTAGCGGGTCTTCTGGTGGACCTTTAGCCTCTACCTCTTATGGCGCTAACAGATTTCTACGACCTTCGCCAGATTCGCGGAAAGCGCGTATATATCGTTGACGACCACCACAAAGCGCTGGCCGCTTGGGCGGTAGAGCGGCGCGCTTTGGAGCGCCCGCCGACGCTCATCACCGTCGACCACCATATGGACACGGACGATTCCTTCCGAAAGTATGCTTTTCTGAAAACGGAGGGTGCGGGAGAGGACGAGGAGATCGAAGCTATTCGCGCTGAGCAGCTCGCAAAGCTGAATCGGCAGGATGACGCGTCTCTGGCCGCTGCGATTGACATCCTCGCGCACGACGAGCATATCCAAGCGGCGGTGGCGTGCGGCATCCTTGTCCGATCGTTTTCGATCCAGCTTAGTGATGGAGGAGGTTCGGATCTTGGCGAAACACGGCGAGACGGTCTATACGTCATTTCGCATAGGTGCGCGATTGGCTGTGAAAAGCGGACCTATGACGAAGAGTGCGCGCGTCACCACTCGGACCAGATCATCGAGAGCACGTACCTTGAAGATCAGCTCGTCCGCGCAAACGCGCTTGCGGCATCAATTGGTTTGCCCACTGTAGAGACACAGCCATATATCCTAGATATCGATCTCGACTGCTTTCATTCTTGGAGTGCAACGCAGCCGCGCGACGACTCGACGCTTCGGCGACTGATGGCTGGCGCCTTGGCTATTACCATTGCGACCGAGCCAAAGTGCGTTGAAGAACTTTGGCTCGATGACAAATGTGCCCCTGACCATGCTTCGATACTCTCTCGATTGCTGGCAAGGATTTAGGCTTTGGTCGTGACTCACTAAGTCTTACCCCATACTCTTGCGTAGCTAGCTTTTACGTCTGAAATCGCCGGGCGTCATCCCCGCCCAAATTTGAAACGCCCGAATAAAACTCTTCTCATTCCGAAACCCCGAAGCCTCAGCCACCTGCTTGATAGGCTTTGAGGTTCTCAGCAGCAACTCCTTCGCCTTCTCAAACCGCACCTCATCCTTGAGCTGTTGCAGCGAAGCGCCTTCTTCCTGAATTTGGCGGTGCAATGAGCGCGCCGACATATTCAGTGCAGCAGCCAAAGTCTCCGCATTGTGTGAGGCCACCGCAGGGTTCGCCAGCGCTTGGCGCACCTGCTCTACCAGCAACCTGTCGCGCCGGTACTGCAATACCGTTAGCGGCAAGGCTCGCTGCAGCATCTGCTGCAAGGCTTTTTCATCGCGGCGCAGCGGCAAGGCCAGGTAGCGCGCATCAAAGCGGATCTCGGCCTGTGCGGCATTGAATTGCAGCGGCCCGGGGAACATCAGCCCATAGGCTTCCACATGCGGCGGCGTAGCAAACGGAAATCTTGCGCCTTGCAACGGGATGCGCGAGTCCACGTACCAGCAGGCCAGGCCGTGGATGTTGCGCAGTACGTGGACCAGGCCAAACTCTCCGACCTTGCCCGGCTCTTTCTCTTCGACCGTGATGGCCGCTGTGTCGCCGGAGGTGACGACGCGCAGGGTGATGTCGTCGGCAATCAACGCGTGGTGGCGGCACCAGCGTTTGAGGGCCACGCCCAGGTTGGGCGAGCTGATCGATGCGCGGGCGAGCATGCCGTAGCTGCCCCAGGGCAGTTTGCGGCTGAAGGCGCCCAGGCCTTCGTCGCCCAGTTCCTGCATGGCGGCGCCTGAGAGCAGCTCCATCTGGCGGGCGGTGATGTGGGCGTTGGCTTGTTTGAGTTGCGCTGGCGTGATCTGTGCCAGTTTCAGGGCTTCTGTGGGGCTTTGGCTGTGGCGCTTGTAGGCAGCTGCAATGCTTCTAGCAAAGGCCATGGGCGTGGCGGCTTTGGGTGGGCTGGTGGGCTTTGCGGTGGCTTTCGTTGGCATGGTGGCAATTTTCCGCCTCGGTGGCAGGATTTGCAACCTCATTGGCTGTGTCGATGGGGCGGGTTTTCGCTAAGCTGGCTGTTTAGCGCTAAGGTAGGGCACATGCACCCCACGGCCCGGTGCAAGCCGGCCCGATTTCAGCGCCCCTCATTCGTATTTCAGGAACCGCCATGCCCGCTCTGGAGACAAAACTCAACGCCCGTTCCGCCGACTTTCAGGCCAATGCCGCCGCCATGCAGGCGCAGGTAGACGACCTGAACGCGCAAATCGCCAAGGCCGCCCTGGGTGGCGGCGAGGCCACGCGGGCGCGGCATGTGTCGCGGGGCAAGCTGCTGCCGCGTGACCGCGTGCAGATGCTGCTGGACCCGGGCACGCCTTTCCTCGAGCTCGGCCCTCTGGCCGCCAAAGACATGTACCCCGACAGGGACGGCACCGACAGCGCGCCCTGCGCCGGCGTCATCACCGGCATTGGCCGCGTCAATGGGGTGGACTGCATGATTGTGTGCAACGATGCCACGGTGAAGGGCGGCACCTACTACCCGATGACGGTGAAAAAGCATTTGCGCGCGCAGGAAGTGGCCATGCAAAACAACCTCACCTGCATCTACCTGGTCGACTCGGGTGGCGCCAATCTGCCCAATCAGGACGACGTGTTTCCTGACCGTGACCACTTTGGCCGCATCTTTTTTAACCAGGCCAACATGAGCGCGCAGGGCATTGCGCAGATCGCCGTGGTGATGGGCAGTTGCACGGCCGGCGGCGCCTATGTACCCGCCATGAGCGACGAAACCATCATCGTCAAGAACCAGGGCACCATCTTTCTGGGCGGCCCGCCGCTCGTGAAGGCGGCCATTGGCGAAATCGTTTCAGCTGAAGACCTGGGCGGCGGCGATGTGCACACGCGCCTGTCGGGCGTAGCCGACCACCTGGCGCAAAACGACGCGCATGCGCTGGCCCTGGCCCGCCAGGCTGTTGCCAGCCTGAACAAAACCAAGCGTTTCGACCAGGCCCTGCGAACGCCGGTGCCGCCGCTCTACAGCCCGAAGGAGCTGCACGGCGTCATCCCGGTTGATACCAAGAAGCCGTATGACGTGCGTGAGGTGATTGCCCGCATCGTCGACGGCAGCGAGTTTCATGAATTCAAGGCGCGCTTCGGCCCCACGCTGGTCTGCGGCTTTGCGCACATTGAGGGCATGCCCGTGGGCATCGTCGCCAACAACGGCATCCTGTTCAGCGAATCGGCCCAGAAGGGCGCGCACTTCATCGAGCTGTGCTGCCAGCGCAAGGTGCCCTTGATCTTTTTGCAGAACATCACCGGCTTCATGGTCGGCCGCAAATACGAAGCCGAAGGCATTGCCCGCCACGGCGCCAAGATGGTGACGGCGGTGGCCACGGCCCAGGTGCCCAAGTTCACCGTGATCATCGGCGGCAGCTACGGCGCCGGCAACTACGGCATGTGCGGCCGGGCGTATTCGCCGCGCTTCTTGTGGATGTGGCCGAATGCGCGCATCTGCGTGATGGGCGGCGAGCAGGCCGCCGGCGTGCTGGCCACCGTCAAGCGCGACGCCATTGAAGCCAAGGGCGGCAGCTGGAGCGCTGAAGAAGAGGCCGCCTTCAAGCAGCCGGTGCTGGACCAGTTTGGCCACCAGTCGCATCCGTATTACTCCAGCGCGCGCGGTTGGGACGATGGGGTGATTGACCCGGCAGATACCCGGCGTGTGCTGGCGCTGGGCCTCTCGGCCACGCTCAATCAACCGATTCCTGACACGAAGTTCGGCGTCTTCCGTATGTAACCGCAGCAACCACAAAGCACGCCATGGACAACATCTACATCACCCCTGAGCACGAGCTGCTGCGCGACCAGATCGCCCGTTTCATTGCACGCGAAGTCGAGCCCTTTGCTGCTACCTGGGAAGAAGAAGGCTGCGTGCCACGCGAGGTGCTGCGCAAGATGGGTGATGCCGGCCTGCTGGGCCTGATGTATGAATCAGAGTTCGGCGGCGGCGAGGCCGATGCGCTGACCAACCTGGTGTTTGCCGAGGCCTTGTCGCAGTCGACCTTTGGCGGTTTCATCATCACGGTGCTGGTGCATACCGATATGGCCAGCCCGCATTTGTTCCATGCGGGCAATGCGGCGCAAAAGGCGAAGTACATGCCCGACGTGATTGCCGGCAAGACGATCACCGCCGTCGGCATCACCGAGCCCGGCGCGGGCTCCGACGTGGCCGGCATGCGCATGACCGCCAAACGCGAGGGTGATGAATGGGTGCTGAACGGCACCAAGATGTTCATCACCAACGGCGTCCACGCCAACCTCTACTTCGTCGCGGCCAAGACCGGCACGGCGCGGCACCAGGTGTCGATGTTTATCGTCGAGAAGGGCACGCCCGGTTTTACCGTGGGCCGTGCGCTCAAGAAAACCGGCTGGCTGTCTTCCGATACGGCTGAGCTGGTGTTTGACAACGTGCGCATCCCGGCCGGTAACCTCCTGGGCGAAGAGGGTAAGGGTTTCTATTCGGTCATGAAGAACTTCCAGACCGAACGCATCGCCCTGGCGGCCATGGCCGTCGGCCACTGCACGCAGGCGCTGCAGATGACGCTGGACTATGTGCGCCAGCGCCAGGCTTTCGGCGCCACGCTGTGGGACAAACAAACCATTCGCCAGCGCATCGCCATGCTGGACGCCAAGACCCGCGCGGCGCGGCAGTTTATGTACCACTGCGCCTGGTCCGTCACGCAGGGCCGCGACATCGTGCAAGAGGTGTCCATGCTCAAGGCGCTGACGGGCGAGCTCGTCAACGAAGTGCTGCAGACCTGCCAGCAGTTTCACGGCGGCATGGGCTTTATCCGCGAAACGGCGATTGAGCGCCTGTGGCGCGACGCCCGTGTGCTGGGCATAGGCGGCGGCGCGACGGAAGTCATGCTGGAAGAAGTGGCCAAACGTTATTAATGAAATACTGAACATGAATCACTTGACCATCCAAGTCGAGGCGCTGGTCGCCACCGTCACGTTGAACCGCCCCGACGTGCGCAATGCCTTTAACCAGGAGGTGATCGCCGAAATGACGCAGGCCTTTGTGGAGTTGAGCTTGCGCGATGACGTTCGCTGCATCGTGCTCGCGGCCAACGGCCCGGCCTTCTGTGCGGGTGCAGACCTGAACTGGATGCGTAGCATGGCCGACTACACCTATGAGCAAAACCAGGAAGACGCGGGCCGCCTGGCGACCATGATCCAGGCGGTTTACGAATGCCCCCTGCCTGTCATTGCCCGCATACAGGGCGATGTCTACGCGGGCGGCACCGGCCTGGTGGCGGCGTGCGACATGGCCGTGTCGGTCGATACGGCCGGCTACTGCCTCAGTGAAGTCAAGCTGGGCCTGATTCCGGCCACCATCAGCCCGTATGTGATTCGAGCCATGGGCGCGCGGGCTGCGCATCGCTACTTCCTCACGGCCGAGCGGTTTGACGCGGCCGAGGCTTTGCGCATTGGTTTTGTGCACGAGGTGGTGACGGCCGACGCGCTGGACGCAAAGGTGGCCGAGCTGGTGAAAGCCGTCGTCAATGCCGGCCCCGAAGCCGTGAAGCTGTGCAAAAAGCTGGTGCAGGACGTGGCCGGCCAGGCCATCACACCCGAACTCACGCAGATGACGGTGCAAAGCATTGCCGACGTGCGCGTGAGCCCGGAAGGCCGCGAAGGCGTTCAATCCTTCCTGCAAAAGCGCAAGCCTTCGTGGTTGCCAGCCAAACCTGCATGACGTCATGAACACCCTGGACACCGCACAACTCGTTGCCCTGGCCGGCGCGCTGGGCTGGGCAAGCGGCGTGCGCCTGTACCTCGTTGTAATGCTCACCGGCCTGGCGGGGTTTATGGGCTGGGTCGATCTGCCTGCGGGTTTGCAGCTGCTGTCGAATCCGGTGGTGCTGGGTGTTAGCGGCTTTCTGGTGTTCATTGAATTTTTTGCCGACAAGATTCCGGGTCTGGATTCGTTGTGGGATGTGGTGCATGGTGTCATCCGAGTTCCGGCAGGCGCTGCTCTGGCGGCCGCGGTATTCGGCGCCGACAACGGCTTGGGCGCGCTGGTGGCGGCCCTGCTGGGCGGCACGCTGGCCGCCACCAGCTTTGCGGCCAAGGCCACCAGCCGCGCGGCCATCAACACCTCGCCCGAGCCCTTCAGCAATATCGGTGCCTCGCTGCTCGAAGACGGCCTGGTGCCGCTGGGCCTGTGGCTGGCGATTGCACACCCGCTGATTTTTGTCGTGGTGCTGGCCATTGTGTTGGCGCTCAGCGTCTGGCTGATACGGGTTTGCTGGCGCTTCCTGCGTCAACTGTTTATCCGCGTGGCCCGTATCTTTAGCGGCAGACCTGATCCTGGTACCGCTTCCGCTTTCACCTTGAAGTCTCCATTCTCAAAGAACGACCATGTTTAAAAAAATTCTCATTGCCAACCGTGGAGAGATCGCTTGCCGGGTTGCCGCTACTGCCAGGCGCATGGCCATTCAATCCGTCGCGGTGTATTCCGACGCGGATGCAGGCGCCAAGCATGTCGGCTTCTGCGACGAGGCCATCCACATTGGCGGCAGCGCACCCAAGGACAGCTATCTGCGCTGGGAACGCATCATTGAAGCCGCCAAAGCCACGGGCGCTGAAGCGATTCACCCCGGCTATGGTTTCCTCAGCGAGAACGAAGAATTTGCACAGGCTTGCGCCGATGCCGGACTGGTTTTTATCGGCCCGCCGGCCTCCGCCATCAAGGCCATGGGCTTGAAGGCCGAGTCCAAACAGCTGATGGAAAAAGCCGGCGTGCCGCTGGTGCCGGGCTACCACGGCAGTGACCAGGACCCGGCCCTGCTCAAGCGCGAGGCCGATCGCATCGGCTACCCGGTGCTGATCAAAGCCAGCGCGGGCGGCGGCGGCAAGGGCATGCGTGCGGTCGACAAGACCGAAGACTTTGAAGCTGCGCTCGCATCGTGCAAACGGGAAGCCATCAACAGCTTTGGCGACGATGCGGTGTTGGTGGAAAAGTATGCCCAGCGCCCGCGCCACATCGAGATCCAGGTGTTTGGCGATACCCACGGCAATTACGTCTACCTGTTTGAGCGCGACTGCTCGGTGCAACGCCGCCACCAGAAGGTGCTGGAAGAAGCGCCGGCCCCCGGCATGACGGAAGCCATGCGCAAGCAGATGGGCGAGGCGGCCGTGGCCGCAGCGCGTGCCGTGAATTACGTCGGTGCTGGCACTGTCGAGTTCATCGTAGAGCAGCGTGCAGATGGTTCGATGAATTTCTTCTTTATGGAGATGAACACCCGCCTGCAGGTCGAGCACCCAGTGACCGAAGCGATCACCGGCCTGGACCTGGTCGAATGGCAACTTCGCGTGGCCTCGGGCGAAAAACTGCCGATGGCGCAAGACCAGCTGCGCATCAACGGCCACGCCATTGAAGCGCGCATCTGCGCCGAAACGCCCGACAACAACTTCCTGCCAGCCACCGGATCGCTGAATGTCTACAGGAAACCGGTGCACACCGCCTTCGAGCGTGGTCAGGTGCGTGTGGATGACGGCGTGCGTGAAGGCGATGCCATTTCGCCGTACTACGATTCCATGGTGGCCAAGCTCATCGTCCACGGCGCCACGCGCGAGGAAGCGTTGGCCCGGCTGGACGACGCGCTGGCGCAAACCCGCATCGTGGGCCTGAGCACCAATGTGCAGTTCCTGCGTTATGTGGTGCGCAGCCCGTCGTTTGCCAATGCCAACCTCGACACCGCGCTGATCCAGCGCGAAGAAGCCGTGCTCTTCAAACAAGAGCCCGTGGGCCTGGCGATGGCGGCTGCTGCGGCCGTGGCCAAGGCGCTGCTGGATGAGCGTGCGGCTGAGGGAACTGACCCTTTCAGCCGGCGCGATGGCTGGCGCTCACACGGCACGATGCAGCGGCGCTTTGAATTTGAGTTTCATGGCGAGCCCGCCAAGGCCACGCTGACGTATTTGCATGACGGCGCTTTGCAACTGGCGATCGGCGAAGCATCGGGCCCGCTGGTATTCACCGAAACCGCGCAAGGCATTGACGTGCAGTTTGCCGGCCAGCGCATCACCGCGGCGGTGTATGCACAAGGCGAGCTCGACCATATATTTGCCGCCAAAGGCGCGACGCAAATCCTTTCCATTGACCTGCTGGCCCATGCGGGCGAGGCGCATGCCGAGGGCGGCCGCCTCACGGCGCCCATGCCCGGCAAGGTGGTGTCGTTTACCGTCAAGGCCGGTGACAAGGTGAGCAAAGGCCAGCCCTTGGCGGTGATGGAAGCGATGAAAATGGAGCACACGATTGCAGCGCCGGCCGACGGTGTGGTGCAGGAACTGTTGTATGCGCCGGGCGACCAGGTGAGCGAAGGCGCGGAATTGTTGAAAATAGCCGTTTGACGGTGTTTTGACGCCAAACGTAATTTCAGCGGGATTTTTCATGCGCATCAGTTTTTGCTGCTCCGACACCAAACCCCAACCTTGGGTAGACGGCCTCAAGGCCGCGTTCCCCGACGCACAAGTGAGTCTTTGGTCCGCCGGCGATGAACCCGCCGACTACGCCGTGGTCTGGATGCCGCCCCAGCAGTTTTTTGACGAACAGCCGCAAATCAAAGGCATCTTCAATATTGGCGCAGGCGTCGATGCATTGATGAAGCTGCGGCTTCCGGCCGGTGTGCCGGTGGTGCGTCTGGACGATGCCGGCATGTCGGCGCAAATGGCCGAATATGTGTGCCACGCGGTGATTCGCCACTTTCGCGAATTCGACAACTATGAGGCCGATATCGCCGCCGGAAAATGGTCCTACCGCAAGCCCCGGCTGCGCGCCGACTTTCCCATCGGCGTGATGGGCCTGGGTGTGTTGGGTGAACGCGTCAGCCGCGCGCTTGCGCAGTTTGATTTTCCGGTCAATGGCTGGAGCCGTTCGCCCAAGACGATTGAAGGCGTAAAGGGCTTTTCAGGCGAGGCGGGCGGGCAGGGCTTCCAGGATTTCCTGGCGGCCAGCCGCATCCTGGTGTGCCTGCTGCCCCTGACGCCAGACACACAGAACATCATGAATCACGACACCCTGTCGCGCTTGCAGCCTGGTGGCTACGTGATCAACGTGGCGCGCGGCAGCCATCTGGTCGAGGGCGACCTGATCACGCTGATCGACAACGGGCACCTGGCCGGCGCGACGCTGGACGTGTTCCGCACCGAGCCGCTGCCGGCCGACCATGTTTTCTGGAAGCACCCCAGGATCACCATCACACCGCATACCTCGGCCCGCACGCTGCGCGAGGAAAGCATTGCCCAGATTGCAAAGAAGATACGCAGCCTGGCCAATGGCGCGCCGATTTCCACCCTCGCCGGTGTGGTTGACCCGAAAAAGGGATACTGAAGAATGTGGCCCCCACGGTCGCTCACTGCGTGTAGCTTCCTGCCCCCCGAGGGGTCTGCCCGCCTGCGGCCTGGCAAAGCCAGTTCCGCGGCTCATGCTGGCCTGGAAACCGGTGCCCGCATGTGACTACTTGAAAGAGCTCTATGAAACTACCTTCCAAAGTCAAGCTTGTCGATGTCGGGCCCCGCGACGGGCTGCAGAACGAAAAAGCCGAGGTGCCGGCGGCCGTGAAGATTGAGCTGGTGCACCGCCTGCAGGATGCGGGCCTGACCGAAATTGAAGTCACCAGCTATGTGTCGCCCAAGTGGGTGCCGCAGATGGCCGACAACGCGGAAGTGATGGCGGGCATCAAACGCAAGCCGGGTGTGCGCTACTCGGTGCTGACGCCCAACATGAAGGGCTTTGAAGCCGCGATTGCTCCGCCGCGCGAGCTATGGCCTGACGAGATCGTGGTGTTCGGTGCGGCCAGCGAGGCCTTCAGCCAGAAGAACATCAACTGCTCGATTGCCGAGAGCATTGAGCGCTTTCGACCCGTGGTTGAGGCCGCGCGCGAAAAAGGCATTTTTGTGCGGGGCGCCATGTCTTGCACGGTGGGTTGCCCTTATGAAGGCGAGATCGCGCCGGAGCGCGTCGACATGCTGGCCGGCCTGATGAAGGGCATAGGCGTGCAGCATGTGGGTGTGGCCGACACCATAGGCGTGGGTACGCCGCTCAAGGTGCAGCGCGCGATGGACGCGACGCTCAAGCATTTTGACCTCGACGATGTGTCGGGGCATTTCCATGACACCTATGGCCAGGCCTTGAGCAATACGCTCACCTCGCTGCAAATGGGTGTCTGGCAATACGACACCTCGTCGGCAGGCCTGGGCGGTTGCCCCTTTGCCAAAGGCGCCACCGGCAATGTGGCGACTGAAGACGTGGTCTACCTGCTCCACGGCATGGGCATTGAGACCGGCATTGACCTGGAGAAGCTGATCGATGCCGGAAAATTCATCAGCGACTTCCTGGGCCGCAAGCCGAATTCACGCGCTGCGACAGCGCTTCTCAATAAACGAATGAATTGACATGTGCGGTGCCGAACTGAAAACGCTGCCTGAGGGCGTGCAGAGGGTTGTCGCTGTGCTCCAGGAAAGCGGCCATCCGCACATGCCCGTGATGCTCGACGACGCGGCCCGCACTGCGCAACAAGCGGCCGACGCATTGGGCGTGCGCCTGGGCCAGATCGCCAAGAGCATCATCTTTCGCCGCAAGTCGGATGAGGCGGCCATTCTGGTCGTCACATCTGGCGACAGGCGGGTGGATGAACGGAAAGTCGAAGCCCTGGTTTGTACTGACGGGAAGCGCGTCGGCCGGGCCGATGCCGAATTCGTAAAGGCCAAAACGGGCTTCTCCATCGGCGGTGTGTCGCCGCTGGCGCATGTCACCGAGGTCATCGTGCTGATGGACCTGAGCCTGATGCGCTTTGAAGAAGTGTGGGCTGCGGCAGGGCATCCGCATGCGGTGTTCAAGCTGATGCCGCAGGAGCTTGAGCTGCTGACCGGCGCACCGGTGGTCGATGTGGCGGTGGACATGGATGAGGAAAAAATCGCCCGCGAGCAGGCCATCGACATGGTGACTGAACGTGGCCGCACGGTGGAAGCCGAAGGTGACTTTGTGCCCTCGCCCTGCATTTCGGTGTGCCGCATCAATGCAGACTCGGGCCTGTGCGAAGGGTGCTTTCGCACACTGGGCGAGATCACGGCGTGGGCCCGTTCCGGCCCTGATGCGCAACGTGAGGTCTGGCGGACCATAGGCCAACGCATGGCGGCCATGCGCAACTAAACGAGACAGCGGGAGAGCCCATGAAGCAAATTACCTTCTACTTCGACGTCATCTCGCCTTATGCCTACCTCGCGTTCGAGCATCTGCCCGAAGCCCTCAAGGGCCTGAGCTATAGCGTCAGCTACCGGCCAGTGCTGTTTGCCGCCATGCTCAAACACCACGGCCAGCTGGGCCCGGCCGAGATCGCGCCCAAGCGCGACTGGACCTATCGGCAGGCGCTGTGGCATGCGCACAGCAAGGACATTGAAATGAAGATGCCGGCAAGCCACCCCTTCAACCCCTTGCCCCTGCTGCGCCTGGCCAGCGCCTGCGGCACACCGGCCGACCCGGCAAGCATCAACCGCTATGTTTGCGAGGCGATGCTTCGCCACGTTTGGCGGGGTGGTGCCGAAGCGGCCGACGAAGTGCGCCTTGCCGCGCTCACGGCGCAGCTCGCGCCGCAACAGCACCTGAGTGCCGATGAAGCGAAAGCGCAGCTCAAAAAGAATACCGACGAAGCGATTGCCCTGAACGTCTTCGGTGTGCCGGCGATGCATGTTGACGACAAAGTTTTCTGGGGTTTCGACGCGCTGCCCATGCTGCGTGAATACCTGTTGGGCAACGCATGGTTTGAAGGCGACAGCTGGAACAGCGTTACCCAGGTTGCGGTGGGCATCACGCGCAAGGCGTGATGCGCTTAAAGGCCTGACATACCCGTAAGCAAGTTCGTGGGCGTGTAAGCGGGTTTTTTTTCACGCCTAAGAAGGTTCTAAGCGTTTTCCCTGAGCGTATTCGCATGCTGAAAAGTTTCTCAAGGGTTTCCCCTTGAGTTGTCAGCCACGCATAAGTTTCACGCAAGCTCCTGTTATTTTCACGTCAGAGCTAGGTCAGGGATTCCAAAAATAATGAAGGTAGCTTCCATGCCGGAAGCCTCACTATTTTTGGAGACAACATCATGGCAACAGCCGTCGATAACAGACCGATGAGCCCCGAGCAGAAGAAGGTGATTTTCGCCTCCTCGCTCGGCACCGTATTTGAGTGGTATGACTTCTACCTTTACGGTTCACTCGCAGCCATCATCGCCAAGCAGTTCTTCAGCGGACTGGATGCCGGCTCCGCCTTCATTTTTGCGCTGCTCGCTTTTGCGGCCGGTTTCATCGTGCGTCCTTTCGGCGCGCTGGTGTTCGGCCGCCTCGGCGACATGATCGGCCGCAAGTACACCTTCCTGGTCACCATCGTGATCATGGGCTTGTCTACCTTCATCGTGGGCCTGCTGCCCAATTACGCCTCCATCGGCGTTGCTGCTCCGGTGATCCTGATTGCCCTGCGCATGCTGCAAGGCCTCGCGCTCGGCGGTGAATACGGTGGTGCTGCCGTGTATGTGGCCGAACACGCCCCTGCACACAAGCGCGGTGCTTACACCTCCTGGATCCAGACCACGGCAACGCTGGGTCTGTTCCTGTCCCTGCTGGTGATCCTGGGTGTGCGTACCGCCATGGGCGAAGCCGCTTTTGCCGACTGGGGCTGGCGCGTTCCGTTCCTGGTCTCCATCCTGCTGCTGGGCGTGTCGGTCTACATCCGTTTGTCGATGAACGAATCGCCTGCCTTCCAGAAAATGAAGGCTGAAGGCAAGACCTCCAAGGCTCCCTTGTCCGAATCTTTCGGCCAGTGGAAAAACCTGAAGATCGTGATCCTGGCCCTGATCGGCCTGACCGCCGGCCAGGCCGTCGTCTGGTACTCCGGCCAGTTCTACGCGCTGTTCTTCCTGACGCAAGCGCTCAAGGTTGACGGTCCTACCGCCAACATCCTGGTGGCTTACTCGCTGATCCTGGGCACGCCTTTCTTCGTGATCTTCGGTACGCTCTCCGACAAAATCGGCCGCAAGCCCATCATCATGGCCGGCTGCCTGCTGGCTGTGGTCACCTACTTCCCGGTGTTCACCGCGCTGACCAAAGCCGCCAACCCTGACCTTGCTGCTGCACAAGCCAAGAACAAAGTGGTCGTGACCGCTGACCCGAACGAGTGCTCGTTCCAGTTCAACCCGACCGGCACCGTCAAGTTCACCAGCTCGTGCGATATCGCCAAGCAGGTTCTGGCAGGCGCTTCGGTGAGCTATGAAAACGTTGCCGCACCCGCTGGCACCGTGGCCACCATCAAGATTGGTGAAACCGCCATTCCGAGCTACAGCGCCAAGGGCCTGAGCGCCGACGACGCCAAGAAGAAGGACGCCGAGTTCAAGAAGCTCGTTGCGGACGACTTGAAGGCAGCCGGCTATCCCTCCAAGGCTGACCCGGCCAAGGTCGACAAGGTCATGGTCACGCTCATCCTGTTCTACCTGGTGATCCTGGTGACCATGGTGTACGGCCCGATTGCTGCCATGCTGGTGGAACTGTTCCCGACCCGCATCCGCTACACGTCGATGAGCCTGCCGTACCACATCGGCAACGGCTGGTTCGGCGGCCTGCTGCCTACGACGGCGTTTGCCATCGTGGCGCAGACCGGCAATATGTACAACGGCCTCTGGTATCCGATCATCATCGCCGGCATGACGCTGGTGGTGGGAACCTTGTTCATCAAGGAAACGAAAGATGTGGATATCTACGCTGACGACTGATTGATCCCTGATGCCGGCGCGGGCCACTGGCCTTCGCCGGTTCCTTGAGGCTTTAACGCCTTGTGTACTTTGCGGGCCCTCGCCATCCTTTGCCGAGGGCCTGCTTTTTTTTTGGAGCAAAGAAAGATGTGGAAAATTGTTGTGGGTTTTTTGGTGATTGCCGGACTGGCCATATTCCTGTTGAACAAGGGCGGCGATATCGACATGGGCGGTGAAAAGCACGGCGCATTGCCAGCTGTTGCGCCCCTTGTTTCAGCCGCCGTTTTGACGGCCGCTCCCAGCGCCTGACGCGCAAAGCGTCCCCCGCGGGGGACCTTGATGAGACACGCTGGTATGTAGGTCATACCCCCAAGACAGCCCAAAAGAGGTGCATTGCCGCCAAAAATCGGGTAAATTGAATCCGAGGGGCGTTAAACAAAAATATTACAGTCTCTGAATAGTGTTTAGCACCACAGGTGGAAGCACCCCTGGCGTTTTTACTGGAGACATGCGGATGATCTATACCAAGACGGAGCAAGGCCAGGCTGCCTTGACTGACCGTTCCCTTTTGACCCCTAGGCAGCGATCGGCCTTCATCATGTTTGACGGCAAGCGCAGCATGGAAGAGGTTGTCAAGGCAACCACAGGGCTCGGCGTTACGGCGGAAGATATCAACCACCTCATCTCGCTGGGTCTGCTGGCACCTGCCGCCGTTCAGGCCCCCGTCGCCGCTGTGCCTGCCGCACCCGTTTCCGCACAAAATGCCGACGGATCGCCCACGCTGACTGCGCAGGAGCATTACTCACGGGCTTACCCCATCGCCACGCGGCTCACCGCCGGCCTGGGCCTGCGCGGCTTCCGGCTCAATCTTGCGGTGGAGGCTGCAGGCGACATCGACAAGCTCAAGGAGCTTGCGCCCAAAATCAAGGAAGCCGTGGGCCCCGAGAAGTTCAAGGAACTTGAGGCCGCCCTGTACTATTGAACACCCCTGCTGACGCTCACTGCGTGTAGCGTCCCCTCCCCTTGCAGGGAACAGGCGCCTTGCGCCCGGCAGAGCCGGATCGCGGCCCCTGCAAGGGGTGGAGGCGAAGCCTCCACGGGGGTGTGTTATCTCTTAAATTTGCCGTCCGTGCCGATGATGGACAGATCGGCGAAGTCCAGGCCGGTGTGGTCTTCCGGGCTGAAACTCACTTCGAGTCCGCCGATATCCAGCTTGCGTATGCTTTCCAGCGCCGCCTGGATTTTCTCGCGGGTCGGTTTCGCGCCGGCCCTTCGCAGGCCTTCCACCAGCACCTTGGCGGCCGCAAAACCTTCCAGCATGGCCGGGCTGACTTCGCTCACCCCTTTGGCCTTGGCCAGTTCCTGCGCCTCTTTCACCATCGGGTAGGAGATCGAGCGCTCGTAGGGGAAGACCTGGGTCACGATCACGCCGCGCGCGTTATCGCCCAGGCTTTTGACAAAGCCGCCCGACGCATTGTTGGACAGCGTGACGATTTGCGCCGTGGAGCCCGCAGCGCGAAAGGCCTTGACGCCGTCGACCACCGCCTGGCCGGAGGCCACCATGATGACGGCCTGTGCGTTGGACTGGAACACCTTGGGCGCAATCGCCGTGAAGTCGGGTTTGGCGCGGTCAAACTTCTCGAGCACGGCGGGCTGCAGTTTGGCGGTGGTGAGACCCTTCTGCGCGCCCGCGACGCCGTCAGCGCCGAAGCTGTCGTCGGCATACACGATGCCGACGCGCGTGATGCCCATCGAGTGCAGGTGTGTGACGGCTTTTTCGGCTTCGCGCTGGTAGGTGGCGCGCACATTGAAAACGTGCTTCTTGACGGGCTGGTGCAACACCATGGCACCGGTGGACGGGCCGACCAGCGCCACGCCATTTTTATCCAGCAACGGGATGATGGCTTCGGTGTGTGGGGTGCCGCGCGTCAGGAACAGCGCCAGCACGTTCTGCTCTTCAATCAGCTTGCGTGCGTTTTCCGCGGCGAGCTTGGGGTCGAACTTGTCGTCGACCGAGATCAGCTCAATCTTCTGCCCGCCCACGCCGCCCTTGGCGTTGACCGAATCGATGTAGAGCTTGGCGCCTTCCGTGGTTTCCTTGACGCCGGCGCCCACGGGGCCGGTGAAGCCCGCAGTCTGCCCGATCAGGATTTGCGCCTGGCTCATGTGGCTCACGGCCGCGAGGGCGATGGCCGCGCACAGATAGCTTATTTTTTTCACGGTCTCTCTCCTTGGTGAATCAATCCAGACGGCGCCAAGTTAAGCATGAAAGCGAAAAAACCGCGAGCAGGAAAACCAGAATCCGCCCTAATTGGGCGTGTAAAAAGTGGGAAAAAGGGGCATTAATTCCCGGGCCAGGCGCACCTGGTGGCGCTGTCTAGAATGTTTGACCTCTTCAGGAAAGACCGCATTCATGTCCCAGGGAACCATCCGCATCCGCGGAGCTCGCCAGCACAACCTCAAAAACCTCGACCTGGATATCCGCACCGGTGAAATGACGGTTGTTACAGGCCCCAGCGGCTCCGGAAAGTCTTCCCTGGTGTTCGACACGCTGTTCGCCGAAGGCCAGCGCCGCTATGTCGAGACCTTCTCGGCCTATGCGCGGCAGTTCCTGGATCGCATGGACAAGCCGGCCGTCGACAAGGTGGAAGGCGTGCCGCCCGCCATCGCCATCGACCAGACCAACCCGGTGCGCAGCTCGCGCTCCACCGTGGGCACCATGACGGAGCTCAACGACCACCTGAAGCTGCTCTACGCGCGCGCCGCGCAGCTCTTCGACAGGCAGACCGCACAAAGCGTGCGGCACGACACGCCCGAATCGATTTACGCCGAACTGATGGCGCGCACCAAAGAAGGCGACCCGCGTGTGGTGCTGACTTTCCCGGTCGAGCTGCCGGGCAACACCAGCCCCGAGCAGGTTGAGCAGTGGCTGTCCGTCAGCGGCTTCACGCGTGTGCATGCACAGCGCGATGTCGCCACGCCGGCAGGCCCGCACAAGCTGCTCGATGTGGTGGCAGACCGCTTTCGCGCCCATGCGGTGGAAAAGTCCCGTGTGCTGGAGGCGATTGAAACCGCGCTTAAACGTGGCGGGCGTCTCAATATTTACGTGCAACACGCCGAAGACGGTCAGCCTGATGTCATGTGGCGTTTCTCCACAGGCCTGCATTGCCCCGACAGCGACCTGCGCTACACCAACCCCACGCCCTCGCTGTTCTCCTTCAACTCGGCGATGGGCGCCTGCGAGACCTGCCGCGGCTTCGGCCGCGTCATCGGCGTCGACTACGGCCTGGTGATCCCCAACGACAAACTCACCCTGCGCGCCGGCGCCATCAAGACGATCCAGACCCCCGCCTGGAAAGAAGCGCAGGACGACCTGATGCGCCACGCCGAAGCGGCCGGTATCCCGCGCGACACGCCCTGGTACAAACTCACGCCCGAGCAGCAGGGCTGGGTCATCAACGGCACGCCGGGCTACAAGGACGGCAACTGGAACAAGCAGTGGTACGGCATCAAGCGCTTCTTCGAATACCTCGAGAGCAAGGCCTACAAGATGCACATCCGTGTGCTGCTGTCCAAGTACCGCAGCTACACCCCCTGCGAGACCTGCGGCGGCGCACGCCTGAAGCTCGAGTCGCTGCTCTGGCGCCTGGGCTCCAAAGAGGCCGCCGACGCGGTGCTGCCGGCCAGCCAGCGCTTTATGCCGGTCGGCGTGCAGTGGAGCCGCGAGCAGCTCGAGGCCTTGCCGGGCCTGGCGCTGCATGACCTGATGCGCCTGCCCATCGACAGGCTGCGGCAATTCTTCAGCGGCCTCTCGCTCGACGTGATGGGTGACGACGCCGAACTGCAGGCGCTGAGATCCCTGTTCGAGGAAATCCAGACGCGCGTGAAGTACCTCTGCGATGTCGGTATCGGCTATCTCACGCTCGACCGGCAAAGCCGCACGCTCTCGGGCGGTGAAGTACAACGCATCAACCTCACCACCGCACTGGGCACCTCGCTGGTCAACACGCTGTTTGTGCTGGATGAGCCTTCCATCGGCCTGCACCCGCGCGACATGAACCGCATCACCCAGGCCATGCACCGCCTGCGCGACGCCGGAAACACGCTGGTGGTGGTCGAGCACGACCCGGCCGTCATGCTGGCGGCCGACCGCCTGATCGACATGGGCCCGGGCCCCGGCGAGAAGGGCGGGCAGATCGTATTCGACGGCACGCCTGACGACATCAAGCATGCCGACACCCTGACCGGCGCCTACCTCGGCTCACGCAAGCAGGTGGGCATGGGCTTCAAGCGCGCGGTGACCGAGAACACGCCGCGCCTCATCCTCGAAGGTGCACGCGACCACAACCTGAAAAACCTGACGGTCGACTTCCCGCTGCAGCGCCTGGTCTGCGTCACCGGCGTCAGTGGCTCGGGCAAGTCCACGCTGATGCAGGACATCCTGGCGCCGGCACTGCTGCGCCAGTTCGGCAAGGCGACCGAAACGCCGGGGCTGCATGACCGCCTCATGGGCGCCGACCACCTGACCGATGTGGTGTTTGTTGACCAGTCGCCCATCGGCAAGACGGCGCGCTCCAACCCCGCCAGCTATGTGGGCGCGTGGGACGCGGTGCGCGATCTCTTCGCCCTGGCGCCGCTGGCCAAACAGCGCAGTTACACCGCCACCAAGTTCAGCTTCAACAACGGCGACGGGCGCTGCCCGACCTGCGGCGGATCGGGCTTCGAGCACGTCGAGATGCAGTTTTTGAGCGACGTCTACCTGCGCTGCCCCGACTGCGACGGCAAGCGTTACCGCGCCGAGATACTTGAAGTGACGATTGAGCGCAAGGCGATCGGCGACGCGAAGCCGCGCCTGCTCAATGTGTCCGACGTGCTGGACCTTACGGTGAGTGAAGCGGTTGCCCTTTTTGCGCAAGACCGCGAAGTGGTGCGTGCGCTGCAGCCCATCGTGGATGTGGGCCTGGAATACGTGAAGCTGGGCCAGCCCGTGCCCACGCTCTCCGGCGGTGAGGCGCAGCGCCTGAAGCTCGCGGGTTTCCTGGCCAATGCCAGCAAAACCACCAGCGCCAGCAAACAGGCGCTGGCGCTCCGGCAACCGGGCCGCGGCACGCTGTTTTTGTTCGACGAGCCGACCACCGGCCTGCACTTTGACGATATCGCCAAGCTGATGCGCGCGCTGCGCAAGCTGCTTGAAGCCGGCCATTCGCTGATCGTCATCGAGCACAACCTCGACGTGATCCGCTCGTCCGATTGGCTGATCGACCTGGGCCCCGAAGGCGGCGAAGGCGGCGGCCTGCTGGTGGCGCAGGGCACGCCTGAAGAGGTGCGCCAGCACCCGACATCGCACACCGCACTGGCCCTGCGCGAGTACGAGCAGGCCATGGGCAAGGTGCATGGTGTTGAAGAGTCGCGCCCCAAAACCTGGACCACACGCCCGGCTTTTTCCAACCTGATCCAGATCGTCAACGCCAAAGAGAACAACCTCAAGAGTTTGTCGGTCGACATTCCGCGCGGCAAGTTCAATGTGGTGACCGGCGTGTCCGGCTCCGGCAAGTCGACGCTGGCCTTTGACATCCTGTTCAACGAAGGGCAGCGGCGTTACCTGGAGTCCCTCAACGCCTACGCGCGCAGCATCGTGCAACCGGCGGGCCGGCCCGAGGTCGATGCGGTCTACGGCATCCCGCCCACCGTGGCGATCGAGCAGCGCCTCTCGCGCGGCGGCCGCAAGTCCACCGTGGGCACGACCACCGAGGTCTGGCATTTCCTGCGCCTGCTCTACGTCAAGCTGGGCATCCAGCACTGCACCAAAGACGGCGCGGCCGTGATGCCGCAAAGCCCCGAGAGTATCGCGGCCCAATTGATCAAAACCTACCGCGGCCAGCACATCGGCCTGCTGGCGCCGCTCGTGATCGCGCGCAAGGGCGTCTACACCGAGCTGGCCGACTGGGCGCGCCCGCGCGGCTACACGCACCTGCGCATCGACGGCGAGTTTTTGCCGACCACTGGCTTTCCGCGCATCGACCGCTTCAAGGAACACACGGTGGAGCTGCCGATTGCCGACATCAATGTGTCGCCCGACAACGAAGCCGCGCTGCGTGCTGCGCTCACGACGGCGCTGGAGCACGGCAAGGGCGTCGTCCACGTGCTCGCCCCGCTCGACGGCCTGCGCGGCGCGATGATGGCCGGCGCCAGCGCCAAAGGCATCGGCAAGCTGATCGCGTTTTCGACCAAGCGCGCCTGCCCGATCTGCGCCACCTCGTATGCCGAGCTGGACCCGCGCCTCTTCAGCTACAACAGCAAGCACGGCTGGTGCCCCGACTGCGTGGGCACCGGCGTCAAGCTCACGAAAGAGCAGCGCAAGGTGTTTGACGACTCGGTGATGGACGACGACAACAAGGGCCGCGAACAAAGTTTTGCCGAGCCCGAAGTGGAAGACGTGGCCGGCACGGCCTGCCCGACCTGCGAAGGGACACGCCTCAATGCCAAGGCCCGCGCGGTGAAGTTCGCAGGCGTCGGCATTGCCGACATCGCGGCGCTGTCGGTGACCGACGTGCGGCGCTGGGTCGAAAAGCTCGCATTGCTGGGCCGCGAGGCCGGCATCGCACGCGACCTGATTCCCGAGATCAAGAGCCGGCTCGAATTCCTCGAAGACGTGGGTCTGGGCTACCTGACGCTGGACCGCGGCGCTCCCACGCTCTCGGGCGGCGAGGCGCAGCGCATCCGCCTGGCCGCGCAGCTGGGCTCCAACCTGCAGGGTGTTTGTTATGTGCTCGATGAACCCACGATTGGCTTGCACCCGCGCGACAACCAGATTTTGCTGAGCGCCTTGGGCAAGCTCAGCGACCGCGGCAACACGCTGGTGGTGGTTGAGCATGACGAAGACACGATTCGCCGCGCCGACAACATCATCGACATCGGCCCCGGCGCCGGCAAGCGCGGCGGCACGCTGGTGGCGCAGGGCACGGCGGCGCAGCTGTCGGCCGTGCCGGAATCGCTGACGGGTCGCTACCTGGCGAACCCGCTGATCCACCCGCTGCAGGTCCGCCGCGAAACACGCAAGGGCGTGGCGCCGGTGGCGGCCGTGAAGGAGGCGCCCGTTGACGTGAACGCCAAGCCGGTCAGCAAGCAGAAGGCCGCCACGCTGAAAGCCGCGGCGCTCAAGGCCGCGGCAGCCAGCGCCAGCGCGCTGCACAATGCGGCGCCGGCAGAAGCAGGGCCTTTCACGTCCTGGCTCACCGTCGTCAATGCCGACCTGCACAACCTGAAAGACGTGTCGGTCACCGTGCCGCTGTACCGCCTGGTGGCGGTGACGGGCGTGTCGGGCTCCGGCAAGTCAACGCTCGCCCGCGACGTGCTGCTGACCAACGTGCATGCGGGCGTGATGCAGCGCTCCACCAAGTCGGGCCGCGACGCCGACGACAAGGGCAACACGCCCGACTGGACCGGCTGCGAACGCATCGAGGGTTATGCGGCGGTGGACCGCGTGCTCGAAGTCGACCAGACGCCGATCGGCAAGACGCCGCGCTCCTGCCCGGCCACCTACATCGGCTTTTGGGACACGATACGCAAGCTCTTTGCCGATACGCTGGAAGCCCGCGCGCGCGGCTACGGCGCCGGGCGCTTTTCGTTCAACACCGGCGAGGGCCGCTGCCCGACCTGCGAAGGCGCGGGCGTGCGCACCATCGGCATGAGCTTTTTGCCCGACGTGAAGGTGCTGTGCGAAACCTGCCACGGCGCGCGCTTCAACCCCGAAACGCAGGCCGTGACCTGGCGCGGCAAAAACATCGGCGACGTGCTGAAGATGGAGGTCGATGAGGCGGTGGACTTCTTCTCGTCCATGCCCAACATCAGCCACCCGCTGCAGTTGCTGAAAGACGTGGGCCTGGGCTACCTGACGCTGGGCCAGCCGTCGCCCACGCTGTCGGGCGGCGAGGCGCAGCGCATCAAGCTGGTGACCGAGCTCAGCAAGGTGCGCGACGACATCACGCGCCGCGGCCAGAAGGCGCCGCACACGCTCTATGTGCTGGACGAGCCCACGGTGGGCCTGCACATGGCCGACGTCGAAAAGCTGATCCACGTGCTGCACCGCCTCGTCAACGGCGGCCACAGCGTGGTGGTGATCGAGCACGACCTGGACGTGATCGCCGAAGCCGACTGGGTGATTGACCTGGGGCCGGACGGCGGGAATGCGGGCGGGCGTGTGGTGGCATCTGCGCCGCCCGAAGCCGTGGTGAAGTTGGGTACGCACACAGGAAAAGCGTTGCAAAGCGTGCTGGCACGGGTATGAATTGAATGGGCGTGTTCCAATTATTCGTCGAATATTTGCATTCGACGAAAAAATGGAACATACTTCAGGGGTCATGAGCTCTTCTCCCAAGGTCATCCACACCCAGCGCATTCTTGATCTGGCGCGCCAGAAGGGAATGCTTCGCCCTGGCGACCTGCAAGGCGTCGGGGCCGCAAGGGTGCTACTGACCCGGATGACGGCCAGCGGCCAACTTGAAAAAGTGGGGCGCGGCCTGTATCGGATTCCGGGAGCGAATGCCTCGGAGCATGAAACCCTCTCCACGGTCGCGATGAGGGTGCCGCAGGCGGTGTTTTGCCTGCTCACGGCGTTGCAGCTCCATGGCCTGACCACCCAGCTTCCACGCCAGGTGTGGATCGCCATGCCGCGCGGCAGCCATGTGCCCAGACTGGATTACCCGCCGCTAAAAATGGTGCAGTTCACCGGCGAGGCCTATGCCGAAGGCGTGGAGGTCTTCGAGCGGGATCAGGTGTCCCTGCGCGTTTACGGCGTGGCAAAAACGGTGGCCGATTGCTTCAAGCATCGCAACAAAATTGGCCTCGATGTGGCGCTGGAGGCACTGCGGGATGTGCGCTCACAAAAGAAAGCCTCTGCCGACGATCTCTGGCATTTCGCCAAGATTTGCCGCGTGGCTAACGTGATGCGCCCCTACCTGGAGGCGGTTGAATGAGCAAAGACCTGGCCGCATCTGTACGGGCGCGCCTCTTGAACAAAGCGAAGGCCGAGCAATCGGATTTCAACGGCGTGCTGGTCCGTTATGCGCTGGAGCGGCTGCTGTATCGCCTGAGCCAATCTGTGCACGCCGATCATTTTCTGCTCAAAGGCGCCATGTTGTTCACACTCTGGTACGACATGCCGCACCGGCCCACGCGTGACGTGGATCTGTTGGGCTTTGGCGCCAGCGACCCGGCGTCCGTCACGCAAACCTTCAAGGAGATTGCCTCAGTGGTGTCGGAGGACGGCATGCGCTTTGACCCGGAAAGCGTGGTTGCTGAAGAAATTCGCAAGGAGGCAGGCTACGCCGGGGTGCGGGTGTTCATCACTGCGGAACTGGCCGGTGCGCGCGTGAAGACGCAGATTGACATAGGCTTTGGCGACGCCGTGACACCCGGTCCCCAGCAGGCCGTGTATCCCGTCATGCTCGATGACTTTCCGGCACCGACGTTGCAAGCCTACCCGGTGTACACCGTGATTGCTGAAAAGCTGCATGCCATTGCCCTGCTGGGCATGACCAACAGCCGCCTGAAGGACTATCTGGATTTGTCCGTGCTGCTAGAGCGTGAAGCGCTGGATCCAAACACCCTTGCGAAGGCGATTGCCGGGACTTTCCAGCGACGCGGCATGCGGGTACCGGCCACACTGCCCGTGGGCTTGAGCGATGAATTTGCCAACGACACCTCGCGGCAGGCCCTGTGGCGCGCCTTTCTGAAAAAGAACCAGCTCAATGGCGTTCCCTTGCCCGAATTGGTCGCCGCATTGCGCGCCGGATTTGAACCCGCATTGCAACAGGCTGTATCGGAAAAAGGGCGGTGATAAACCGCTGACGCCCGCGCGACAGACTTCAGGTGTTGCCCTGATGCGTCGGCCGGCGGCGGCACGCATGATCTGCGTTGAACCCCAGACTAGGAGACCGCTTCATGAAACGCCGCCATCTATTGCAATCCGCCGCCGCCCTGGCTGCTCCGTCTCTCGCCGTGCCGGCCCAGGCACAGACTTTCCCGGCCAAGCCCATCAAGCTGGTCATCGCCTTTCCGGCGGGCGGGCCGACCGACATCACCATGCGCTCGCTGGCCGACAACGCCGGCAAGATCCTCGGCCAGCCGGTGATTGTGGAGAACAAACCCGGCGCGGGCGGCACCCTGCCGGCCCAGCAACTGCAAAGCGCACCGGCCGACGGCTACACGCTGGCGCAGATTCCATTGGGGGTGTTCCGCCTGGGCTACACCACCAAGATCAACTGGGACCCGGTGAAAGACATCAGCTACGTCATCAACGTGACGGGCTACGCCTTCGGCATCGTGGTGCCGGCCGACAGCCCGCTCAAGACCTGGGCCGACTTTGTCGCCTATGCCAAGGCCAACCCCGGCAAGTTGACGTACGGCTCCACCGGCACGCTGACCAGCCCGCACCTGACGACCGAGCTCATCGCGCAAAAGGCCGGCATCGAGCTGCAGCATGTGCCCTACAAAGGCAGCGCCGATTTGATGCTGGCGCTGGTCAGCGGCCAGCTGATGGCCGGCGCCGACAGCACCGGTTTTGCGCCGCAGGTGGAGGCCGGCAAGCTGCGTGTGCTCAACACCTGGGGCGAAAAGCGGCTCGACAAATTCCCGAATGCGCCCACGCTGAAAGAGCTGGGTTACGACATGGTGCAGAACTCGCCTTTCGGCATTGGCGCGCCCAAAGGCACGCCGCCCGAGGTCGTCAAGCGGCTGCATGATGCGTTCAAGAAAGCGATGGAAGAACCCAGCTACGTGGCGGCGCTGGCCCGTTACGACATGCTGCCCAACTACCTGAGCTCGGCGGACTACACGAAGTTTGCGCAAGACACGGTTGGGCGCGAAAAGGTGCTGATCGACAAACTCGGGTTAGCGAAACCATAGCTAGGGCACACCCCTATCGGGGCTCACTGCGTGTAGCCTCTTTTCCCCTTGCAGGGGACGGCGCTAGCGGCCCGGCAAAGCCGGTTCCGCGGCGCCTGCTGGATCAGGCAGGGCCGTTCGGATTGGCCAGCACGAATAGTTCGTCGGCCAGCTGCCCGGCCAACTCCGGTTCCACGCCCGCCCCAAAAATCAGACGGTAAATGATGGGCGCCATCATGTGGTCCAGTACCTGCTGCACGGTGGGTGTGGCGTCGCCGCGGGCCTGGGCGCGTTGGACGAGCACCGTGGCTTCGTTGCGGCGGTTTTTCAGGCAGTTGGTCTCTTCTGACCCGGCCAGTGCGGCCGCCGCCTTCAGCAAGGAGGCATTGCCTGGCTTGTTGAGGTGGGTGATCAGTTCCTGGGCCCAGGCCGTGAGTTCGGCTTTCAGGTCGCCGGTCTCCGGCAGCGGGCGGTTCGGGTCCAGCCGGTTGCTGGCGGTTTCGTCGAGCAGGCCGTTCACGTCGCCCCAGCGCCGGTAAATGCTGGAGGCGCTCACGCCGGCGCGCTCGGCCACGGCCGGCACGGTCACCTTGTCGCGGCCTTCCTGGGCAATCAGCTCTTCCAGTGCCTTGCGCACCACAAATTGCACCTGCGCGCTGCGGCCGCCGGGGCGTTTGTTCTGGGGTGTGGGTGAAGTGCTCATCAGGGCGAATTTTATCCTAAAAGCAATGATCTTTGCGTTAATTTTAAAACCGGCGTAGAATTCACAAACGCAAATAAATTCGCTTTAAGAAAGTTGAGCGTTCCCCATGACCGCACCCGCCGCCCCTTCATTGCAATCCTCTGCCTCTTCGGGGGCCACCCGCTGGAAATTGCCGCCCGCAGCCGCCTTCCCGCTGCTGGCCATCTTGCTTTTCGCCTTTTTTGTGGCCGGCAGTGCGCCTTCGCCGCTGTTTGTCGTCTTCCAGCAGCAGTGGGGCTTTTCACCGGCGCTGCTGACGGTAGCGTTTGCGATCTATGCGATTGCACTGCTGGCCTCGCTGCTGGTGGCCGGCTCGCTGTCTGACCACATCGGCCGGCGGCCGGTGGTGTTTACCGCCTTGCTGCTGCAGGCCGGCGCGATGCTGACCTTTTTGCTGGCCGAAAGCATCCACGGCATCATCGCCGCGCGCATCGTGCAGGGCATTGCGACCGGCATGGTCAGCGGTGCGCTGACGGCCGCGGTGGTCGAAGCCGCCCCGGCCGCGCAAAAACGCCTGGGCGCCATGATCGGCAGCGTCTCGCCGCTGGCGGGGCTGGCCGTGGGCGCGCTGCTGACCGGCATCGCCGTCAAGTTCGCATTGCACCCGGTGCCGCTGGTGTTCGGTGTGCTGGTGGCCATCTGTGTGGTCGGTGCGGTGGCTACGCTCTTCCTGCCTGAAAGCGCCACGCCGCGCCCAGGCGCGCTCGCCTCGCTGGTGCCGCGCATTTCGATCCCGGCGCAGGCGCGCGCTGAATTCTTCCGTGGCGTGCCGACGATGCTGGCCGTGTGGTCGCTTGCGGGGCTTTACCTGTCACTGGTGCCGTCCATGCTGCAGCAGATCTTTGGCATCCACGACGGCGTCGTCAACGGCCTGGCTATTGCGACCTTTTTCGGGTTGGGTGCTGCGTCGCCAACCTTGCTGAAAAACCTGTCGCCTGTGCGCATGAGCGCCGTCGGCATGAGTTTGCTGGCCGTGGGCGCGGGCCTGGTGGTGCTGGCGCTGGCCACGCGCTCTGTGGCGTTGTTTTTTGCGGGCACGGCGCTGGCGGGTTTTGGCGGCGGCTCGGCTTTCTCTGCCCAGGTGCAGACGCTGGCGCCGCTCGCGCAGCCGCATCAACGGGCGGAGCTGTTTGCCGCGCTGTATGCCACCAGCTACCTGGCTTTCAGCGTGCCCGCCATGCTGGCTGGCCGCTTGATCGCGCCGCTGGGTTTGCCTGCCACGGTAGAGGGCTATGCGGGGTTGGTGCTGGCTGTGGCCGCCCTGGGCGCCTGGCTACGCTGGGGCTCGGTCCGCCGCGGATAGGTGCTCACCCCTGCTGACGCTCACTTCGTGTAGCGTCCCCTCCCCTTGCAGGGGACGGCGCCTGCGGCCGGGCAGAGCCCGATCCGCGGCACCCGCTGAATCAATGGAGGGCAGCCGCGCGGATGGGTTGGCTTAATCCAGCAGCGCGCGGACTACCTCGGTGAACCCTGCGCCGCGCTCACCGCGTGTCACGTAGGTTGGCAAATGCGCCAGCTGCGGCACAAAGCGCGCGATATTGGCCACGCCCACGCTGTTCGCAAAGGTCTTGAACATCAGCTGGTCGTTGGTCGAATCGCCCACATACACCCAGCGATCCATCTCGGTGTCCAGATCGCGCTGCCAGAGCTGCCGGACAATCCAGCGCGCGCCTTCCAGCTTGTTGTGCCCGCCGTACCAGCCGTTGATGTGGATGCTGCTGACGGTGGCGTGCATGCCTTCGCTTTTCATCAGCGCCACTACGGCAGCGATCTGCGCCTCGCTCAAGTGCACAAATTCGCTGTGGTCGATGGCGATGTCGGTTGCGCGGCCCGGCGAGTCGGTGGCGCGGGCCACGCCTGGCATCTCGCGCTCAATGCGCGCCAGCACGGCCTGCATGCGGGCGAAGTTGGCGCTGCGTGTGGCGGCGTCCTGTTGATATAGTTTTGATAGCGGCCTGCCCACGTCCTGTATGGGCTGCAGGCCTTTTTTATGCTCAGGGCGCAGGGCGACGGCGCCGTTCTCCGCCACGATGGCATCCACCGGCCAGCTTGCCGCAAAAGGCTCACTCCAGCCGACCGGCCGGCCGGTGATGGCCACCACTTTGAGCCCGGCCGCTTTCAGTTCACCCAATGCCTGCAGCGCATCCGGGGTGATTTCGCCTTCCGTGGTGAGTGTGTCGTCGATGTCGGTGAAGACGCCGGTAATCTGCGCGCGCTCGGCGGGCGGCCAGGCGTTGAGGTCTTTCATCATCGCTTTCTCAATACCTCAATGCCCATCAACAGGGCGCTGACTGTGATCACCAAACCCGCGATCCCCTGGATCCAATCGTTGAACGACAGTTTCCCGGGCTCAAGCACCGCTTCGGATGGATAGCCGGGATCGTAGTAAACGGCCACCGTGTCGCCTTTTTTGAACGCAGCCTGGAATTGCTCGGACTCACTCCTGGAAAGGCAGCTGTCCGATGCGCGCACATTCTGGCCGGTGAAGTGCCGGCCTTGCACCTTGTAGCTGTAGGTGGCAATCGGCTCATAACAATCGTCTTGCCTGTCCGAAGCGGGCTTCACGCCGGAAGAAAGTATTTGCGCGCTGCCGGTTTCCCAATCGAGGGTTTCTGAGGCCCGGTAGGCCTTGGAGGCAAAGTTGGCGCTCATGCCCGCGCCCATGAGCAGGAACAGGGCACAGTAGACGGGCGTCAGAGGGGGATACCTCATCAGGCCGCCTCGTAGCCGCAATGCCTGACGGCAAGGGGAAAGTGGCGCGCGTCGAAGTCTTGCATGGTGAAATTCTCGCATGTATGGCCCCCACGGTCGTGCACTTCGTGTCACTCCCTGCCCCCCGAGGGGGCCGCCCGCCTGTGGCCCGGCAAAGCCGGTTCCACGGCTCATGCTGGCGTGAAGAGTCAGGGGCGTAACGAGGGGAGGTCTTCACCAGTGGGGGCCGAGGGTCCGGCTTCGCCGGCCCCAGGCGCCGCCCCCTGAGGGGGGAGCAGGCTACACGAAGTGAGCCTGAACGGGGGGGTATAATCAGCCCTCCTGAGGAGCGTTGCAAGCCACGTCATGTGGACCAGGCTCAGGACTTCATTGCAACCACGCTCACCCGCATGTGCTCTCAAGCCGGGTGAATGACTGAATTCTCCCTTCCCTTGACTGCCGCATGCCCGTGGCGATTTTGCCCAGTTGACGTTTGATATTTGGAGAACCGTATGAGCGCCGTCCTGAAACCTTCCACCGACCACATCATTGCCGACATTTCGCTTGCCGCCTGGGGCCGCAAGGAACTGAACATCGCGCAAACCGAAATGCCCGGCCTGATGGCCATCCGCGAAGAGTTCGCGAAAGCGCAGCCGCTCAAGGGCGCGCGCATCACCGGCTCGCTGCACATGACGATCCAGACCGGCGTGCTGATCGAAACCCTGCAAGCCCTGGGCGCCGACGTGCGCTGGGCTTCGTGCAACATCTTCTCGACGCAAGACCACGCCGCCGCTGCGATCGCCGCCGCCGGCACGCCTGTCTTCGCCATCAAGGGCGAAACCCTGGCCGACTACTGGGACTACACCCACCGCATTTTTGAATTCAACGGCGCCAAGGGCACGCCTGAAGAAGGCCCCAACATGATCCTGGACGACGGCGGCGACGCGACGCTGCTGATGCACCTGGGCACCAAGGCCGAAAAAGACGCCAGCCTGATCTCCAAGCCCGGCAGTGAAGAAGAAGTCTGCCTCTTCAACTCGATCAAGGCCAAGCTCGCGCAAGACCCGACCTGGTACAGCCGCCGCCTGAAAAACATCATCGGCGTGACCGAAGAAACCACCACCGGCGTGCTGCGTTTGAATGAAATGTCGGCCAAGGGTACGCTGGCCCTGCGCGCCATCAACGTGAACGACTCCGTCACCAAGAGCAAGTTCGACAACCTGTATGGCTGCCGCGAATCGCTGGTCGACGCCATCAAGCGCGCCACCGACGTGATGGTTGCCGGCAAGGTTGCCCTCGTGGCCGGTTACGGCGACGTGGGCAAGGGCTCGGCCCAAGCCCTGCGCGCCCTGAGCGCCCAGGTCTGGGTGACCGAGATCGACCCGATCAACGCCCTGCAGGCCGCGATGGAAGGCTACAAGGTCGTGACCATGGAATACGCTGCGGACAAGGCCGACATTTTTGTGTCCGCCACCGGCAACAAGAACGTCATCACCTATGAACACATGGCCGCGATGAAAGACCAGGCCATCGTCTGCAACATCGGCCACTTCGACAACGAAATCGACGTTGCCGCGCTCGAAAAATGCAAGTGGGAAGAGATCAAGCCGCAAGTCGACCACGTGATCTTTCCGGATGGCAAGCGCATCATCCTGCTGGCCAAGGGCCGCCTCGTCAACCTGGGTTGCGGCACCGGCCACCCCAGCTTCGTGATGTCGTCCAGCTTCGCCAACCAGACGATTGCACAGATCGAGCTGTTCACCAAGAAAGACGCTTACGAAGTGGGCAAGGTCTATGTGCTGCCCAAGCACCTCGACGAGAAGGTGGCGCGTTTGCACCTGAAGAAGGTCGGTGCCATGCTGACTGAATTGAGCGATGAGCAGGCTGCGTACATCGGCGTGTCGAAGGCCGGCCCGTACAAAGCCAACACCTACCGCTATTAATTTTCCTGGCTACTGCGCGACCCGGTAGCGGCGTTGCGGATCCCGATCAGGTAATCCTCATGCACCTCAAGTGCATTCCGGTTGCCTGACGCCCGCGCCTTGCTCTCGGGCCGCTCGCTACGCCCTTGAGGCTGTTGTTGGAATACCGGAACACACACCATGCGCGCTGACCTATTCCTCGTCGACCACGGCCATGCCGCCACCCGCTCCCAGGCCCAGCGCCTGATTGCGTCGGGTGTGCAGTGGCGCGCGGAAACCGACGCGCCCTGGAAGAAGGTCGCCAAGAACGGTGACGAGATTCCGCCGGGCGCCCAGCTGCAATTGCTGGACACCACCGAAGCCAAATACATCTCGCGCGGCGGGCTCAAGCTGGAAGGCGCGCTCAAGGCCACCGGCCTGAAGGTCGCCGGCCTGCGCTGCCTGGATATCGGCCAGTCCACCGGCGGTTTTACCGACTGCCTGCTGCAGCACGGCGCCGCGCAGGTGGTGGGCGTGGACGTGGGCCACGGCCAGCTGCATGCCAGCCTGCGTGAGGATCCGCGCGTCATTTGCATTGAAGGCGTGAACGCCCGGTCCATGACTGCTGCAGATTTGATAGCGGGACATGCAGGCGATACGGGGGCTACAGGCTATTTTGATGACGAATTCGAAGACGATGAGGACGTGCAGGAAGAACCCGCCGTCGAAGCCGGCTTTGACTTCCTGACCGGCGATTTGTCCTTCATCTCGCTCACCCTGGTGCTGCCGGCGGTCGTTCGCCTCCTCAAGCCCGGCGGCGATTTGCTGATGCTGATCAAGCCGCAGTTCGAGTTGCAGCCCGGCCAGATCGGCAAGGGCGGCATTGTGCGTGACGCGGCACATTTTGAGTTTGTGGAAAAGCGTTTGCGTGATGCCTGCGCGGCCTTGGGCCTGGACGTGAAGGCCTGGCTGGCGTCGCCGATTGAAGGCGGCGACGGCAACCGCGAATTTTTTATCCAGGCCGTCAAGGGTGCTGATGTGGCGGGCGAAGACCAGCCGCTGCCGGCCGCGCCGCAGCGCAAGGTTGCCAAGCGCGTGCCCCGCAGCGAGCTGCGTGCCGCCCGTGCGCCGCACGAAGACTCTGAACTCGCGCATGCCGGCCAGCCTGGCCCTGCACGTGGCAAGCGGCGCGAGAAGAAAAACGACAACGACGAATAAACGACGAGTGAGATCCGAGATGAACCTGCCCCTCAGCTTTGAATTCTTTCCGCCCAAGACGCCTGAAGGCGCTGAAAAACTTCGCGTCACGCGCCAGGCGCTGTATGCGCACAAGCCCGAGTTCTGCTCGGTCACCTTTGGCGCCGGCGGCTCCACGCAAGACGGCACCTTCGGCACGGTGAAAGAAATCCTGGACGAAGGCGTGGCCGCGGCCTGCCATTTCTCCTGCGTGGGCGCGACCAAAGCCACGGTACGCGAACAACTCGCCACCTTGCGCGCCATGGGCGTCAAGCGCCTTGTCGCGCTGCGCGGCGACTTGCCCAGCGGCTACGGCGCCGGCGGCGAGTTTCATTACGCCAGCGACCTGGTGGCCTTTATCCGCGAAGAAACCGGCGACGCCTTTCACATCGAAGTGGCGGCTTACCCCGAAATCCATCCGCAAGCCAAATCGGCCGATGCCGACCTGCAGGCCTTTGTCAAAAAAGTGAACGCCGGCGCCAACTCGGCCATCACGCAATACTTCTTCAACCCCGACGCCTACTTTCGTTTTGTCGACGACGCGCAGGCGCTCGGTGTCGACGTGCCGGTGGTGCCCGGCATCATGCCGATCACCAGCTCCACGCAGCTCATGCGTTTTTCGGATGCCTGCGGCGCCGAGATCCCGCGCTGGATACGCCTGCGCCTGCAGGGCTTTGGCGACGACACCGCCTCCATCAAGAGCTTCGGCCTGGATGTGATCACCGGCCTGTGCGAGCAGCTTTATGCCGCCGGCGTGCCCGGCATCCACTTCTACACGATGAACCAGGCCGCGGCGACGACCGAAATCATCCGGCGCTTGAACCGGGCCTGAGCCCTGGCACCCATGCGGCAGGGTGTGGTCCGGTTTGCTTTTATTGCCGCTGCCATGGCGGGGCTGGCCCTTCTGTCGGCCTGCACGACAACAGCGCCCACCACACCGCAAGGTGTTCGCACCGAAGCGGCAAAACCCCGGCCGGCTGTGGCGCCGTCGCCGGCCGCTCCCGAATTGCCCACCGACGAAGTGGCGACTATCCCTTCCGTCTTCCCCAGGCCCGAGTTACTCGCCGGTGAAGTCCCGCGCGAGTTCCAGCGCGGCACCGCGTCGTGGTACGGCCCGCGCTTTAACGGCAGGCGCACTGCCAGCGGCGAGCGTTTTGACATGACCGAATTCACCGCCGCCCACCGCACCTTGCCCTTCGGCACCCTGGTACGTGTGCACAGCCTGGTCAATGGCCGCGACGTGGACGTGCGCATCACCGACCGCGGCCCCTACGCCGGCAACCGCATCATCGACCTGAGCCGCGCCGCCGCCGAAGAGCTGGGCATGCTGGGCCTGGGCTTCAAAGAGGTCGTGCTGATGGTGCCCGAGTCCACACCCGATGTGGCCGTGACGCCGCCGCCGGCCCGCAAGCCAATGCGCAAACCGCGCCGGCCTGCGCCTGCCGCCAGGAACTAGTGCAGCGGCAACAGAATCAAGGCCAAATCAGCCTGCAGCCCAATCGCCGCCTTGGCAGGTAGCTCCTGAATTGATAGCAAGCGGCGGGTTTAGACCAGCAGCCCGAAGCGGCGCAGGCGTTCCAGCAATGCTGCGCTGTCCTGCGCCGGCGGCGGCTTGCCTTGCTGCAGCTGCATCAGCAGGTCGTACTCCGCCGCACTCAGGTTGACCAGCTGGTGCCAGATGTTGCAGGCCGCGCCGGGCTGCAGCGCCGCCGCGGGATGCACCACCGCCTGGCCGGCCGCCACCTGCGCCGCCGACGCACATGCGAGCGGCCTGCGCACGTAGCGCACACGGCCGGTGATGATCAGCTCTTCCACGCAGGCCGTCACCGCGGAGGGGTCTGCCACGGTGTGCAATTCTGCGAATGACAGCGTCGCCGGAAACGCGGCATCCAGCGCGGCGTGCACGGCGGCCATGGCGGAGAACAGCGCCGCGCGCGGCAAACCCGTCTGCGTCTGCGGGTCTTCGGCCCAGGCGTAATGCAGCTTGTCCATGCACTGCACATCGAGCCGGTACTTCACGTTCTTCTTGTGGGCGGCATGCACCAGCAGGCTGCGGCGAAAGCTGCGGTTGGTCAGGAAGTCGAGGTACTGCTCCATCAACACCTGGTCGTTGCCGGCTTCTTTCATCAGGGGCTCGGCCGCCTGTGCGCCGTGGTTGCTGACGAACATGGTCTGGGGATCGGCATCGCCCAGGTAGTCCAGCCCCTGCGCCCGGGCCGAGGCGACGAAGTCGCGGAAATACATGGGCTGGTTGCAGTGCTCCAGGAATTCATGCATCAGGTAAGCCGGCCCTGCGGCCTCAATGGTGGGCATCACCTCGTCGAGCGCCCTGCGCAGCAGGCTGCCCTCGGCCGACATTTGAACGAGGAACTCCAGCATGCCGCGCGCATACCCGAGTTTTTCATCGGGCGTGCTGCGCGCTTCAGAGCGAAACAGCATGGCGTCACGCACGATCTCGCGTGCCTTCCAGCCGGGGTAGGTGTTGAAGCTGATGTAGGCCATGCCGGCAGGCGCCAGGTGCGCGCTGCAAATGCGCATGATGGCCTGCCGCACGGAATCAGGCACCCAGCTGTAGACGCCGTGGCAAATGATGTAGTCGAAGCTGCCGAGGGACGCGTCCACGTCTTCCAGGTTCATCTGGCGCAGCGAGAGGTTGGTGATGCCCTGCTGCTGCACACGCTCAATGCCTTGCGCAATCTGCACTGCCGACAAGTCCAGGCCGACCACATGCGCCTGTGGATGCCGCAGCGCAAACGGGATGATGTTGCCGCCGGAAGCGCAGCCCAGTTCCAGAACGCGCGCGTTGGCCGGCGGCGCCGGCGCCAGGCCGAACAGCGTTGCAATGCCTTCCAGCCGTTCGGGCGCGGATTGCGGAAACGGGTGCGAGGTATAGGGCACCTCGTCGTAGCTTTGCCGGAGGAGGTCGGTCAGGTGTTGGGACATGGGGCGGTTTGCCTGATTCTCGGTGGAGTCCGCATTGTGCCCGGCGCTTCCGATGGGCTTACAGGGTCAATCAAGGCGCTGGCGCAAATTGCCTGAATTTATTAGAATTTCAGTAATTCCTGAAAATTCAAGAAGTCAAAGACGCCAGAAAGGCAGCAAAAACCATGAACCTCGCCCCCTTGACCCAGCGTTTTGTCCTGCATTTCGGTGAAATGGGCAGCCGTTGGGGCATCAACCGCACCGTGGGGCAGATTTATGCCCTTTTATATGTATCTCCCCGCGCGCTCAATGCCGACGAAATCGGCGAGGCGCTGGCGTTTTCGCGGTCCAACGTCAGCATGGGCCTGAAGGAGCTGCAGTCGTGGAACCTGGTGCGGCTGCAACACCTGCCGAATGACAGGCGCGAGTACTTTCAGGCGCCTGAAGACGTATGGGCCATCTTCCGCACCCTGGCGGAGGAGCGCCGCAAACGCGAGATCGACCCGACGCTGTCGATGCTGCGCGATGCGCTGATGGAGCACCCTTCGCATGCGGACGACATCCATGCCCAGGCGCGCATGAAGCAGATGCACGACTTGATTGAGCTGATGACAGGCTGGCTGGCCGATGTGCAAAAAATGGATTCGGCCACGCTGATGAGCCTGATGAAGATGGGCGCAAAAGTACAGAAGCTGCTGGAGATGAAAGGCAAGGTCACCAGCACCGTGAAGGCCGGTTTGACAGGCCGCGCGGCATCCCCCACAGTGACGGCAAAGCTTTCTGAAGCGCCCGAGCCCGCAGCACAGCCTGCCCACCTTCCCGATGAAAACAGGAGTTGATGATGGACGGACTTGACGCATTCCTGTTGGCCCGTATCCAGTTTGCCGCCAACATCACCTTTCACATCCTCTTCCCCACCATCAGCATCTCGCTGGGCTGGGTGCTGCTGTACTTCAAGCTGCGCTTCGTCAAAAGCCAGGACCAATTCTGGATGGACGCCTACCAGTTCTGGGTGAAGATTTTTGCGCTGACGTTTGCGCTGGGTGTGGTCAGCGGCATCACCATGAGTTTCCAGTTCGGCACCAACTGGCCGGGCTATATGGAAAAGGTCGGCAACATCGCCGGGCCGCTGCTGGCGTATGAAGTGCTCACGGCCTTCTTCCTGGAGGCCACCATGCTGGGCGTGATGCTGTTTGCGCGTGAACGCGTGAGCGAGACCATGCACACCGTGGCCACGCTGCTGGTGGCGGGCGGCACCACGCTGTCGGCCTTCTGGATCCTGGCGCTCAACTCGTGGATGCAGACGCCGGCGGGTTTTGAAATGATCAACGGCCAGGCGCATGTGACGAGCTGGTTCGAGGTGATCTTCAACCCGTCCTTCCCCTACCGCCTCACGCACATGCTGCTGGCTTCGGGCCTCACGGTGGCCTTCCTGGTGGCGGGCATCTCGGCTTACCGCTGGCTGCGCGACGACCGCAGCGCGGAAGTCATCGCCAGCCTGAAGACCGGCATCTACATGGCCGCCATGCTGATCCCGCTTCAGATCATCGCGGGCGACCTGCACGGCCTGAACACGCTGGAGCACCAGCCGGCCAAGCTGGCCGCGATGGAAGGCATCTGGAAAACCGAAAAAGGCGTGCCGGCCGTGCTGTTTGCCTTGCCCGACGAGAAGGCCAAAGAGAACCGCTACGAGATCGCGATTCCCAAACTCGCGTCGCTCTACCTCACGCACTCGCTGGACGGTGAAGTCAAAGGCCTGGACCAGTTTGAAGGCAAGCATCCGCCGGTGGCGCCGGTGTTCTGGGCCTTCCGCATCATGGTCGGTGTGGGCATGCTGATGCTGCTTGTCAGCTGGGCCAGCGTGCTTCGGTTGGCGCCATGGAAGAAGGACCCGTCGCGCGAACTCACGGTGTGGCATGCCCGCCTGCTCGTGGCCATGACCTTTGCGGGCTGGATTGCGCTGGTCGCCGGCTGGTACGTGACCGAGATCGGCCGCCAGCCCTGGCTGGTGACGGGCGTGCTGACGGCGGCCGATGCGGCCTCGAAAGTGCCGGCGCCGCGCATCGCGCTCACGCTGGCGATGTACCTGGTGCTGTATGCGGTGCTGCTGGTGTCATACATCTCGGTGGTGTTTTACCTGGCGCGCCACAAGAAGCATGCCGACAAACCGTTCGGCGACGACGGCACGGCCGGCGATACCGAGAAGGCGCTCAACGTCGTGAATTACCCCGAGAAGGAAGGAGCTGCCCATGCTTGATCTTGCCCCCGACCTGACGCAAGCCGCCGGCTGGATGCCCATCGTCTTCCTGGTGGTGATGGGGCTGGCGATGCTGGCCTATGTGGTCCTGGACGGCTACGACCTCGGCGTGGGCGTCCTGATGCGCCGCGCCGGCGACGACGACAAGGACACCATGATCGCCAGCATCGGCCCCTTCTGGGACGCCAATGAAACCTGGCTGGTGCTGGGCGTGGGCATCCTGCTGACGGTGTTCCCGATGGCGCACGGCGTGATTCTGGGCGCGCTGTATCTGCCGGTGGCCTTCATGCTGATAGGCCTTACGCTGCGCGGCGTGGCATTCGACTTCCGCGTGAAGGCGCGCGCCAGCCACAAGCCGCTGTGGAACCGCATGTTCTACACCGGCTCGCTGCTGGCGAGCTGGTCGCAGGGCTACATGCTGGGCTCGCTGATCACCGGTTTTGCCTCGGACTGGTGGACGATTGTGTTCAACGCCGTGATCGGCGCCGCGCTGGTGGCGGCGTACTGCCTGCTGGGCGCGGGCTGGCTCATCATCAAGTCGGAAGGCGAGCTGCAGCTTCGCGCGGTGCGCTGGGCGCGCGGCAGCCTGTGGTTCACCATGGCCGGTGTGGCCGCGATCTCGATCGCCACGCCGCTGGTCAGCCCGACGATTTTTGCCAAGTGGTTTTCGTTTCCCAACATCGTGTTGCTGCTGCCGATCCCGGCGGCTACGGCGGTGCTCTTCGGCGTGATCTTCCGCAGCCTGCAGCGCCTGCCGGTGCGGCTGGGGCAGGGCAACGAGTACGGCGCCTGGGTGCCCTTCGGCGCGACGGTGGGCGTGTTCTTGCTGGCCTTCTACGGCCTGGCGTACAGCCTCTTCCCCTGGCTGGTGATCGACAAGCTCACCATCTGGCAGGCTGCCACGGCGCCGGAGGCGATGGGGGTGATTTTGGTGGGGGCCTTGGTGGTGTTGCCGATGATTGTTGGGTACACGGTATTCGCATACCGCGTCTTCTGGGGCAAGAGCACTGCTCTGAAATATTGACCCTGTCTCCGTTCGCCCTGAGGTATCGAAGGGCTGGCGCAGCACAGGCTTCGATACCTCAGCCCGAACGGAGGGAGGTTGCGCGTCGGGCCCTTCCTTTCGATACCTCAGGGCGAACGGGGAAGGTTCCGCGGCTCATGCTGGCCTTGGCGCGGCTCGCTTCGCCTCGCGTTTGGCGGTAGGCGCTATCAAATTAGTAGCTGCTTGCTCATGCTCCGCTTGGGCTGGAGGCTGATTTGATGTCTAACCAATCTCCGGTGGAGGTGGTGCGACCAGCGCCAGGTCCTGGAGGAAAGCCGCAGCCGACTCATACCGGTGATCCGGATTTTTCGCCATGAGCTTGTTGACGATGCCCTGCATGGCGACATGCGCCGGCGGCAGTGCGGGCGTCTCGGCGTTCAGGTGTTTGGCCAGCAGCAGCTCGAGTGATTCGGCGATGTAGGGCCGCCGGTGCGCCAGCATCTCGAAGAACATCACACCCAGGCTGTAAAGGTCGGACTGCGCCGTCACCTTGCGGCCGGTGGCCTGCTCGGGGCTCATGTAATAGGGCGTTCCCACGACGTCGCCGTGATGGGTTTGCGTCAGGCCCATGTTTTGCGCCTGCAGCATGGACTTGGCGATGCCGAAGTCGGCCAGCGCCACGCTGCCGTCGGCGCGCAGCATCACGTTCTCGGGTTTGATGTCGCGGTGCACGATGCCGTGTTCGTGGATGGCCGACAGCGCCTCCGCGATCTGGCGCACCACCGTCACGGCCTGCTCGCGTGCCAGGCTGGGGCCGAACAGGCCGCGCAGGTCGCCGCGTTCGAAGTACTCCATCGCGATGTAGGCGTGCTCGTCGGTGAAGCCCTGGTCATAGATCTTGATGACGTGCGGGTGGTCGATCTTGCAGAGCAGCGCGTATTCCTGGATGAAGCGCACCAGGTGCTCGGAGGCCTCCTTGCCGCGCGAGTCCAGCACCTTGAGCACGATGGGGATGCCGTCGGATTCGCGCTCGCTCAGGTAGACCTCCGTCATGCCGCCTGCACCGATCTTGCGTGTGATGCGGTAGCCCTTGAGCCGCACCGGCTCGGCGCTGGCGTCAAAGCGCAGGTCTTTCAGCGCCGACAGCTTGGAGTCCAGCGCGCCCTTGACGGCGCGCGCGGTGATGTCGGAATTGGCGCGCACGGCGTCGCTGATTTCGCTGGCGCGTTCCGTCAGGCTGGCCATGCCGTGGATCTTGTCTTCCATGGTGGTGACCAGGCCCGTGACTTCGGCCACGTCGATGGCCAGGTTGCGGCCGGTCAGCGTGAGCGAGGTGTGCACGCCGGTCTGGATACCGGCGCCGGCCACGAGCAGCGATTCCTCGCTGGCCATCACCGTCCAGCCTTTTTCTTCCGTGGCGCTTTGCAGGCGGGCGGCCAGGGTCACCGTCTCGCCGACGGGCGTGAGTTCGCGGTTCTGCTGCGTGCCGAGCTGGCACAGCGTCACCGCCCCGCTGTGGATGCCGACGCCCATGGCAAAGGGCGGCAGCGCGCGTTCGCCGAAGTGCTGCTCCAGCCAGTCGCGGAATTCGTGCGTGGCCAGGGCCATCCCCAGCGCGGCGGAGATGGCGCGACGCGACGCGGGCAGCGGTGAGCCGGTCAGCGTGTCGGAGAACACGGCCATCAGGCCGTCGCCGATGAACTTGATGTGCCTGCCGCTGTTCTTGAGCACCGGCTCGGAGGTGCGCTCGAAGTATTCGGTGAGCAGGCGCGAAACTTCCGCCGCGCTGAGCTTTTCGGCCAGCGAGGTGAAGTTGCGGATGCTGGCCACCAGCACCGTGGCGCTGGAGAGCTCCTCGGTCTCGGCGCTGGCCGGAATCGGGATGGGCACCGGCACGGCCACGGGCGCGCCGCCGCTGATGCGGCTGGAGAAGTCGGCGCGCAGCCGCGCCTCGCCCGCGGCCACTTCGGAGTCGATGGCTTCGCGCACCCGCGCTTTTTTCTTCAGCTGCGCGCTGACGGCGTCCAGCAGTTCGGCGCGGCTGAAGGGCTTGGACAAATAATCGTCGGCGCCGGCCGTCATGCCGCGGCGCATGCTCTCGCGGTCGTCCAGCGCGGTCAGCAGCATGAAGGGCGTGTTGGCCAGTGCGCGGTCGGCGCGCAGGGCGGCCAGCAGTTCAAAGCCGTTCATGCCGGGCATGCCGACGTCGGAGATGATCAGGTCGGGCTTGCTGGCGCGGGCCTGCTCCAGGCCCTGGCGGCCGTCGGGCGCGGCGGCGGTTTCAAAGCCTTCGAGCTTGAGCAGCCGCACGATGTTATTGCGGATGGCGTCGTCGTCTTCAACGATCAGGATCAGGGTCATGGGGTTCCTCGGGAAAGGGGCAGGCTGACGGTGAAGCGGGTGCCCGCCCCGGGCGTGCTCGCCACATCGATTTTGCCGTGGTGCAGGTCGACCGCATGTTTGACGATGGCCAGGCCCAGCCCCGAGCCTTGCCGGTTCCCCACGTTGGAGCCTCGGTGAAAACTCTCGAACAGGCGCGGCAGGTCGGTCGCCGGGATGCCGATGCCTTCGTCGCTGACCTGCAGGATCAGTCGGTCGCCGTCCGGGCTTTGCCGGCGCTCCAGTGTCAGCACCACCACGCTGCCGGCGGGCGAATATTTGCAGGCGTTGGCCAGCAGGTTGCTGGCGATATGGCGTACCAGGCGCTCGTCGAGCATGACCATCTGCGAAAACGCATCGTGGCCCACCGGCGCTTCAAATTCGATGGCGTGCTGGCCGGCGTCGCTGGTGTGCACTTCAGTCACCAGCTTGCGGCACAGCGCGGCGATGTCCAGCGGCTTGGCGTTGAGCCTGAGCTTGCCTGCATCGGCCTGGCCGACGGTCAGCATGTCTTCGAGCATGCCCTGCATGCGTTTGACCGCCACCACCAGGTCGGCCATGATGTCCTGGCGTTCGCGGTGGGTGATTTTTTCGCCGTAATGCTCGATCAATTCGGCCGACGAAAGAATCGTGGCCAAAGGCGTGCGGAACTCATGCGAGGCCATCGAGACAAAACGCGTCTTGAGTTCACCCAGCTCGCGCTCGCGCACCAGCGTGCGCCGGGTTTCCTCGTCGGCCTCCTTGCGGCGGGTGATGTCGACGTAGGTCCACACAGAGCCTTCTTCGGGCCGGCTGCGGTCCAGCGCCGAGCCGTCGAGCTGCACCCAGATCAGCTCGCCGTTTTTGCGGCGCATGCGCGCCTCGGCCGAGAACAGGCCGGTCTGCATGATCTGCGCATAGGCGATGGCGCCTATGCGTTCGAAGTCCTCGTCGTTGGGGTAGTGCACCCTCGTTTCCTGGCCCAGCAACTCGCCCGGGCTGTAGCCCAGCATGTTGGCCAGCGTGCGGTTGAGCCACTGGTGGCGCCGGTTTTTGAGGAAGGTGACGCCGACCGCGGTGGTCTCCAGGATGGCTTCGCGCTGCGTCAGCGCGCTCTTGAGCTCTTCATCGAGGCGGCGGCGCTCGCTGATGTCGGACATCAGCACCAGCAGCGCCGGCTCGCCGTCCCATTCAATGCGTGTGCCGTAGATGCTGGCCCAGCCGGTGCGCAGCCCGTCGGCCATGGCCTCTCCCGGCGGCGAGATGAAGCGGGCCTCGTAGGCGCTGACCATGGTGCCCGCCTGCATCAGCTCGCGCTGGCGCTGCACCATGGGGCGGTCGTCGGGGTGGATCAGGTGCAGCGACGGCAGCCCGGTGAGCGTGTGGCCGAACATGGCCTGGGCGCTGGTGTTGGAAAAGCGGACGACGCCTTTTTGCACCACCAGGATGACGTCGTTGACGTTTTCGACCACGGCCCGGTAGCGCTCGGCGGCCGAGCGGGTCAGTGCTTCGAGCTTTTTGCGCTCGGTGACATCCTTGAGGAAAAAGAGGTCCGCCGGCGCGCCCTCCCAGTCCACCAGCACGCCGTTGATTTCAACCCAGGACACCGTGCCGTCGCCCCGCTGGAACCGGGCCTCAAAGGCCGGCACCACATTGCCGGCGGCGCGCAACTGGTGCTTGCCGGAGACAAACTCGCGGTCGTCCGGGTGGATGAACTCGATCATGGGCCGGTCGGCCATGGTGGCGGCCTGGGTGCCCAGCAGGGCCAGGCAGGGCGGGTTGGCAAAACGCAGCAGGCCGCCCTGGCCGACGCAGATGTTCTCGGTCGCCAGGTCGACCATGGTCTGGTAGCGCGCCAGCGAGGCGGCCAGTTCGCGTGTGCGCAACGCGACCCGGCGCTCGATCTCGGCTTCCATGCCGTCCGCGTCGCCCGCAGTGCCCGTGCGCAGTCCGCGGCCGGGTGCGCCCGGGTCGGCAGGGGAGGTCGGATGTGCCTGAGCGGGCATGGAGGGTCTTGGAGCGCCGTGGAGGGTCAAGTCTGCGGGAAAGTGCGAGGTGACTGGCAACCTTGCCACAACTCACTGCGGTGGTAAAGACAGGAAAACATGTTGGGGCCGGCGCGCAAACCCGCTAGGGCGGCCGTGTTTCCGCTACGCCCGCAGCGCGCTTCAGCCGCCGTGTTCCAGCGTGAAGCCGGCGTTGCGGTCCTGCCCCAGCAGCGCGACCATTTGCGGCAGCGCCGCCTGCAACTCGGCTTTGAGGGTGTGGGGCGGGTTGATGACAAACATGCCGCTGGCCGGAAGCCCGGGGCGAATCACCTCGCCGGCGGTATCTGTCGTTAACTTGCTTGATTTCACCGTTAACGCGGCATTTAGCCAGCTTCGGCCCGCCTTTACCGCAAGGGTTTTGAGTTTTCGCGGCAAATCGTGGGCTTCAGGCCGCGGAATGATGGGGTACCAGACCACATAGGTGCCGGTGGCAAAACGCTTGAGGGCATCGGCCATGCAGGTGGCGACCCGCCCGTAATCGGTCTTCATCTCGTAGCTCGGGTCGCACAGCACCATGGCCCGGCGGGCCGGCGGCGGCAAAAAGGTCTTCAGGGCTTCAAAGCCGTCTTCGCGGCTCACCGCGACCTGGCGGCCCACGCCGAGCTGCTCGATGTTGCCGGAAAGCGACTTGAAATCGGTCGGGTGCAGCTCAAACAGCTTGAGCTTGTCGCGCCCGCTCAGGAACTGCTGCTCAATAAAGGGGGAGCCGGGGTAGATCTTCAGGTGCGCGATGTTGCCTGATTCGGCGAACTGGGGGTTCAGGCCGCGCAGGACGTCGATGTAGTCCTGCAAGGCCGGCGCCCAGCCGGCGGCCGCAGGCTTGGCGGTGGCGGGTTTTGCTATTGTTTTGATAGCCTCCTGCCCAGGTTTGGTCTGGGCTGGAGGCGCTTTTGGCTCAGAAAGCAGCCTGAAAACGCCTTCCTGGGCCTCACCGCTGGTTTCGGTGTAATCGCCGTCCAGCCGGTAGAGGCCGGCACCCGCGTGGGTGTCGATCACGGTCAGCGCCGTGTCTTTTTGGGTCAAATACTTCATCAACGCGATCAGCGTGGTGTGCTTGAGCACGTCGGCGTGGTTGCCTGCGTGGAAGGCGTGGCGGTAGGAAAACATGCGGCTATCGTACCTTCTTGCCGCCTAAATACGGCATTTGGGGGCCGCAATATTGACGCAAGTCCTTGATTTTTCATATAATCGTGGGCTCTGCAGCGCCTAGTGGTTCCGCGGCGGAGCTCGAAAATACTGCCTAAGAGGTTCTCATCAGAAGAACACCGACCGCAGAAAAGAACCCGACAAACCATTTTTTCGAAAGAAAACTCATGAAAACGTTCAGCGCAAAACCCGCTGACGTGACGCACGAGTGGTTTGTGATTGACGCGACCGACAAGGTCCTCGGACGAGTAGCCAGCGAAGTTGCTCTCCGTTTGCGCGGCAAACACAAGGCCATTTATACGCCTCACGTCGATACCGGTGACTTCATCGTCATCATCAATGCAGCCCAGCTGCGTGTCACCGGCGCCAAGTCGACCGACAAAATCTACTATCGCCATTCCGGTTATCCAGGCGGCATCACTGCCACCAATTTCCGCGACATGCAAGCCAAGCACCCCGGCCGCGCTTTGGAAAAAGCCGTCAAGGGTATGCTGCCCAAGGGCCCGCTCGGCTACGCCATGATCAAGAAACTCAAGGTGTACGGTGGTGCAGAACACCCGCACACCGCCCAACAGCCTAAAGTGCTGGACATCTAAGGAGCCATTGATGATTGGTGAATGGAACAATGGCACCGGCCGTCGCAAATCCAGCGTCGCCCGTGTGTTTATCAAAAAAGGCACCGGCAAGATCACGATCAACGATCGTGACATCCAGGTGTTCTTCGGTCGTGAAACCTCGATCATGATCTGCCGCCAACCCCTGTTTCTGACGAACCACGTCGAGACGTTTGACATCATGGTCAACGTCCACGGCGGCGGCGAGTCCGGTCAGGCCGGTGCAGTGCGCCACGGTATCACCCGTGCCCTGATCGATTACGACGCAACGCTCAAGCCGGCCCTGAGCCAGGCCGGCTTTGTGACCCGCGATGCACGTGAAGTCGAACGTAAAAAAGTCGGTTTCCGTTCAGCTCGCCGCCGCAAGCAGTTCAGCAAGCGTTAATCCGCTTTCTGCCAAAAAAGAAAAAGCCGCCTGGTTTGCGCCAGGCGGCTTTTTTCATGGACCCCTGGTTTTCGGGCAAAAACACCCGGATGCAAACGCTTACCCCTGCTTTACCGGCGTGGTCGGGTTTTTGGCCTCTACCGGGCCTGTCTGCGTGCACAATGCACGCTCTCGAACCGAAAACTGCAGGGCCTCTCTTTGAAATTTCGCCTGTTTCGCCGTCGCCTGACCATCAGTTCCCCGCGCATGGCGGTGCGCAGCTCGCTCCCCTGGCCCCTGCGCTGGATCGCCGGGGCCCTGATGCTGGGGTTTTCCGGCGCCATCGCGCTCTGGGCCTTTGAGTTCGGCAAGGGCATCACCGGCACGGACACCGGCTCCAAAGAAGAGATCGTGATGCTCCGGCAGGAGCTGGCCACCTTGCGTGCGGACCGCGACAAGGCCCAGTCGATTGCCAATACTTCCGGCAGCCTGCTGACCGCCGAAAAAGCCGCCCAGGAAAAAATGATGAGCCAGATCCGGCAGCTGGAAAGCGACAACCGCAGCCTGCGCGACGACCTCGGCTTCTTCGAGAAGCTGTTGCCTGCCGGAAGCACCGAAGTCGCCACGATCCGCAGCCTGCAGGCTGAAAAGTTGTCGGACACCCAGCTCAAGTGGCAGGTGCTGGTGATCCAGCCGGTGAAAGACGCACCCAATTTCAACGGGAAACTCGAGCTGACCGTCCACGGCACCGAGGCCGGAAAGCCCTGGTCGTTAACTTTGCCCGGAGGTCCGCAAACTTTACAGTTCAAACAGTACCGGCGCGTGGAAGGCGTCCTCGACTTGCCCCCCCAAGCCGTGGTACAAACTGTTACAGCTAAGGTCATCGAGGGAACGGCGGTACGCTCTGTCCAGACCTTCAAGCTCTGATTCCAGCCAACCCGACGCCCACCCCTTCGTCCTCCACCCGCGTTTACCGACGCCCCTGCCACAGGAAATCTGTTTATGTTTGGAAAAAAGAAGCAGCCGCCCATCAAAAGCCTGATTGCCCAGGGCAGCTGTATTGAAGGCAACCTGAAGTTCACCGACGGCCTGCGCATCGACGGCGAAGTCATCGGCGACATCCGTGCCAATGAAGGCAGCTCCAGCATCCTGGTGATCAGCGAATCGGCGGTCGTGACGGGTTATATCCACGCCGACCACGTGATCATCAACGGCCGTGTCATGGGCCCCGTGCATGCCTCCGAGCTGCTCGAGTTGCAGCCCAAGGCCAAAATCGAAGGCGACGTGTCTTACAAGGCGCTTGAAATGCACCAGGGCGCCGTCATCTTTGGACAGTTACGCCCCACGGCCCATCCCGAGCTGGAAGAAAAGCCCACGCTCAAGCTGGCCGCCAACAATATCTGACCGATCAGCTGAAGCAGGGTAGTGAGCGCTCACAATGACGTGCCCGGCCTAACACGCATGGGCGGTATGGTTGATCGAATTGCTGTACTATTTGTGCACAAGTGCCGCCAGAGCCTGCCGGCGCTAACCGCCCGGAACCGCGAACCTTGATTCGCCCCTCGATCCGCTTTAAGTATTGGAGTCCCCCATGAGTGCCGTTGCCGAAAATATACAGACCGAAATGCCCGCGCCTTTTGTCTTCACCGACAGCGCCGCATCCAAGGTGGCCGAGCTGATTGCCGAAGAAGGCAATCCCGACCTGAAGCTGCGTGTGTTTGTGCAGGGCGGCGGCTGCTCCGGTTTCCAGTACGGTTTCACGTTTGATGAAATCACCAACGAAGACGACACCACCATGACGAAAAATGGCGTGTCGCTGTTGATCGACGCCATGAGCTACCAGTACCTGGTCGGCGCAGAGATCGACTACAAGGACGACCTTGAAGGCGCCCAGTTCGTGATCAAAAACCCGAACGCGACCAGCACCTGCGGCTGCGGATCCAGCTTCTCAGCCTGAGGCCCGCCCCGGCGCCCCGCTTTAAAAGCCGCCCCCGAGGCGGCTTTTTGCTGCCTGTCCCTTTCGCGCTCTGAAGCCACTGAACCCACTGAACCAAACGCCGCCTTTTCACCTCTGTCATTGATGCAGGCCGAAGAAAAATCATTGCGCATGTTGCTGTGGCTGGTGGCCATCGGCTTTTTCATGCAGACGCTGGACGCCACCATCGTCAACACCACCTTGCCGGCCATGGCGCGCAGCTTCGGCGAAAGCCCGCTGCGCATGCAATCGGTCGTGGTGGCGTATTCGCTCACCATGGCCATGCTGATCCCTGCCTCCGGCTGGATCGCCGACCGCTTCGGCACCCGGCGCGTGTATGTGGCGGCGATTTCGCTGTTTGTCATCGGCTCCATCGCGTGTGCGCTCTCGGCCAACCTGATGCAGCTGGTGGCGGCGCGGGTGGTGCAGGGCATGGGTGGGGCCTTGCTGCTGCCGGTGGGGCGGCTGGCCGTGCTGCGCGCTTTTCCGCGCGAGCGGTTTTTGCAGGCCATGAGTTTTATCGCCATCCCGGGCCTGGTCGGCCCGCTGATCGGCCCCACGCTGGGCGGCTGGCTGGTCCAGGTGGCCTCCTGGCACTGGGTGTTTCTGATCAACATTCCGGTCGGCCTGCTGGGCTGCGTGGCGACGCTCTTTTATATGCAGGACAACCCGCGGCTCAAGATGCCGCGCTTTGACCTGCCGGGTTACCTTTTGCTGGCCTTCGGCATGGTGGCGGTGTCGCTGGCGGTCGACGGCTTGTCGGGCCTGGGCCTGAAGCAGGCCAGCGTACTGGTGCTGCTGGTGTTCGGCATGGCCAGCCTGACGGCCTACTGGCTGCACGCGGCCAAACGGCCCGACCCGTTGTTTTCGCCCAGGCTGTTTTCCATTCCCACGCTCAGCATCGGCTTGCTGGGCAATTTGTTCTCGCGGCTGGGCAGCTCGTGCATGCCTTTCCTGGTGCCCCTGCTGCTGCAGGTCAGCCTGGACTATTCACCGCTGCAGGCCGGGATGATGATGGTGCCGGTCGCAGTCGCCAGCATGCTGACCAAACGCGTCACCACGCCGCTGATCACGCGTTACGGCTACCGCCGCGTGCTGGTGACCAACACCGCGCTGGTGGGCCTGACGATGGCGAGTTTTGCCTTCGTGACGCCGGCCCAGCCGCTGTGGCTGCACATCCTGCAGCTGGCCTGCTTTGGCGCCGTCAACTCGATGCAGTTCACCGCGATGAACACCGTCACCTTGCGCGACCTGGACAGCAGCATGGCCAGCAGCGGCAACAGCCTGCTGTCGATGGTGCAGATGCTGGCCATGAGCATGGGCGTGGCCGCGGCCGGCGCGGTGTTGGCGGGTTTTACCGGTTTCTTCGGCGCCGGCGAAGCGGTGCACACGCTGCATGCCTTCCAGGCGACGTTTGCCGCGATGGGGCTGATCACGCTCGCGTCGGCCGGGATTTTCTGGCAGCTGTCGCCGGAGGTGCGGGCAGTGAAGAAGGCCGAGGCGACCGAGGCTTCCGGCCAGGGCTAGCAATCTTTAGAGCCAAATAGGCCTCTAGCCCATGTACTGCCTGGGGATATCGCTATTAAAATAATAGCAACCGCAAACTCAGGCCGGGTAAATCGCGCCCAGCGCCCGCAAGCCCCTGGCTCCCGTCACACTTGGCAGGTTGCCGGGTTTTCGCAAGACGAGCTGCTGCGCCAGCCAGGCAAACGCCGCCGCCTCCACCTGCAGGGGCGGCAGGCCGTGGGCGTCTGACGTGCTCACGCGCAATTGCGGCAACCCCGCCTGCAGGCGCCCCAGCAGGTGCTTGTTGAAAGCGCCGCCGCCGCACACGATCAACGCCGTGCTTTCCTTGCCGTAGCGCTTCACGCTGTTGATGCAGGCGCCGGCGGTGAATTCGGCCAGCGTGTTCTGGACGTCTTCTGCCCGCGCCGACGCAAAGGGCCCCAGCTTGCCGGCCAGCCACGCCAGGCTGAACAGGTCGCGACCGGTGCTTTTGGGAATCGGCTGTGAAAAGTAGGGCTCGTCCAGCAGGCTGGCCAGCAGCGCCGGCAGCAGCGTGCCGCTGGCCGCCCAGGCGCCGCCGTCGTCGTAGGGCCGTCCGGTGTGTTGCTCGCACCAGGCGTCCATCAGTGCATTGCCCGGCCCGCAGTCAAAGCCCAGCACCGGCGACGCGGCTTCGTGCGTCTCTTGCGGCAGCACGCTGAGGTTGGAAATGCCGCCCAGGTTGAGCACGCACACCGTGGCATCAGCACGGCCGAACACACCCTGGTGAAACGCCGGCACCAGCGGCGCGCCCTGTCCGCCGGCCGCCACATCGCGGCTGCGAAAGTCGGCCGCCACGTCGATGCCGGTCAACTCGGCCAGCAAGGCCGGGTTGTTGAGCTGCAGCGTGTAGCCCGCGCCTGCGGGGTCGTTCGACGTTCTTTGGGGCTGGTGCCGCACCGTTTGCCCGTGGCCGCCTATGGCTCGTATTTGCGATGCTTGAACGCCGGTCTGGGTGAGCAGGGCGTGCACGACCTTGGCATACACCGCGGCGATCTGGTTGCCGGCAACTGCGGCGCGGTGCAGCTCGTTGTGGGTGGGGGAGTTGAGCGCCAGCAGCTCGGCACGAAAGGGGCTGCTGAAGGGCTCGGTGGCGGCAGCGACCACACGCAAGGCGCCGCCCGAAAAATCCACCAGCACGCCGTCAGCGCCGTCGAGCGAGGTGCCGGACATCAAACCTATGTACAAATCAGTCATCGGACCATTCTGCCGCAGTCAACAAGGGGCCTTCGATACGGGCTGTCTTCGCCAGCATGAGCCGCGGGACTGGCTTTGCCAGACCGCAGGCGGGCGCCCCCTCGGGGGGCAGGAAGCTACACAAAGTGAGCGACCGTGGGGGCTTAATTACTCAGCGCGGGTTTGGGTGATCGTTGCGGCTGCGAGCAGCTGGGTCTTCACACCAGCCGCAAGTTCGCGGAACAGCGGCATGGACGTCGCTGCAACAGGAATGGTCTCGCTCTGCTTGGCGATCATCATCGGGTCCTGGTGGACGCCGTTGACGCGGAACTCGAAGTGCAGGTGCGGGCCGGTGGCCCAGCCGGTGCTGCCGACGAGGCCGATGGTCTGGCCCTGGCTGACGGTTTGGCCTTTTTGCACCATGAGTTTGCTCAGGTGGGCGTACACGGTTTCGTGGCCGTTGCGGTGCTTGACGAAGACCACATTGCCGTAGCCGTTCTGCACGCCGGAAAACTCGACCACGCCGTCGCCCACGGTGCGGGCGGGGGTGCCGGTGGGCGAGGCAAAGTCGGTGCCGAGGTGGGCGCGCCACTTTTGCAGGATGGGGTGAAAACGCATCGAAAAACCGCTGCTGATGCGCGAGAACTCGACCGGCGAGCTCAGGTAGGCGCGGCGCAGGCTCTGGCCGTCGAGTGTGTAGTAGCCGCCCTTGTTGGCGGCGCCGGTGGCGTCTGTGCCCGGGGGCTGGAACCACATGGCCTGGTAGGCCTTGCCGGCGTTGACGAATTCGGTCGACAGCACGCGGCCGGTGCGCAGCGGCTCGCCGTCGGCTTCCAGGCTTTCGTAGACCACGTTGAAGCGGTCGCCCTTGCGCAGCGCGCGGCGGAAGTCGATGTCGCTGGAGAAAATTTCGGCGACCTGCACGGCCACGCCGTCGGGGATGCGGGCTTCGTCGGTGGCGGCAAACAGCGATGTCTGGATGACGCCGCTCGACAGGCGCGTGGTGGCGACGTAAGGCGCGGTTTCAATGCGCGAGGTGAAGCCGGCAGCGCCGCGTTCAACCACCAGGCGCTTGAACATCGTTTCGTCGTCGGTGGGCCAGCGCATGCTCAGTTTGAGCAGTTGCTGGCTGTCGCTGGCTTCCGCGGTGACGTTCTTGCCGGCGCGGCCCGTGAGCAGCAGGCGCGCGTTGGCGTCGCTGCGCAGGAAGGCGGCGGCCGCGCTGTCGTCGATGTTCAGGCGCTTGAGCAGGGTGTCGGCGGTGTCGCTGCTGCGCGTGCTCTCGGTGCGGAACAGCTTGAAGCGGAAATCGCTCAACAGGTCGGTCTGGGCCTGCGTGGGAAGTGGCTCCACGGCCTCCAGCACCTGGCGCACCGGCAACAGTGCTGCATCGGGGGCAAGTGGCGCGACGCCGAAGGCGGTGACACCCGTGCCCAGCAGCAGGACCGCAAGGCTGGCGGCGACCCGTTTGGGGTGGCGGCGAAGGGAGTCGGCAAGTGGAAGCAGGATCTGGGAGGGTTCTGGCAGGCGCAAAGCAAAATTCCCAACTAAAGTGCATCGGGCGCTGCGGGAGCACCGGACTGCTGTATAAAACATGGAGAGCTTTGATGGCCAGCCCTGTCCTGCATGGAGGAGAAGGGGTGGGGCCGGAGCCATCCAGACGATGTGGTTCCAGATCAGCAATTTGCAGGCCAACTAAAATGGCCGGCTGATGCAGGAGAGCCGCCAGTATATCTGTCGGACAAACCCCCGACATGTGAAAAACCCTTATGAATCAAGCGCTTGTTACAAAATACCCCGTCACCGACCGTGTAAAGATGGCCCTCGCGACCACCCTGCGGGGCTGCGAAGAGCTGATTCCCCATGACGAATGGTTACAAAAACTGGCCAAATCCGAAGCGACGGGCGTGCCGCTGCGCGTCAAGCTGGGCCTGGACCCGACCGCACCTGACATTCATGTCGGCCACACCGTGGTGCTCAACAAAATGCGTCAGCTCCAGGATCTGGGCCATACAGTCATTTTTCTTATAGGCGACTTCACCAGCCTGATCGGCGACCCGTCCGGGCGCAACACCACCCGCCCGCCGCTCACGCCCGAGCAGATCAAGGTCAACGCCGAAACCTACCGTGCCCAGGCCGACAAGATCCTGGACCCGGCCAAAACCGAGCTGCGCTACAACAGCGAATGGAGCGAACCGCTGGGCGCCACCGGCATGATCAAGCTGGCGTCGCACTACACGGTGGCCCGCATGATGGAGCGCAACGACTTCAACGACCGCTACAAGGCCGGTACGCCCATCAGCGTGCATGAGTTTTTGTACCCGCTGATGCAGGGCTACGACTCGGTCGCGCTCAAGAGCGACCTCGAGCTCGGCGGTACCGACCAGAAGTTCAACCTGCTGATGGGCCGCCACCTGCAGCAGGAGTACGGCCAGGAGCCGCAGTGCATCCTGACGATGCCGCTGCTCGAAGGCCTGGACGGCATCGAGAAGATGTCCAAGAGCAAGAACAATTACATCGGCATCAGCGAAGACGCCAACACCATGTTCGCCAAGGTGTTGTCGATCTCCGACGTGCTGATGTGGAAGTGGTACACGCTGCTGTCCTTCAAGAGCGAAGCCGACATCGCCGCGCTGAAGGCCGAAGTCGAAGGCGGGCGCAACCCCAAGGACGCGAAAGTCGCGCTGGCCAAGGAAATCACCGCGCGTTTTCACTCGGCCGCCGCGGCCGACGCCGCCGAGCAGGACTTCATCAACCGCAGCAAGGGCGGCGTGCCTGACGAGATTCCCGAGGTGTCGCTGACGGGCGCGCCTATGGGCATTGGTGCGTTGCTGAAAGCCGCGGGCCTTGCGCCCTCGGGCAGCGAAGCCACGCGCCTGATCGACGGCGGCGGCGTGCGGGTGGATTCGAGCGTCGTGAGCGACAAGGCGCTCAAGCTGGCGGCCGGCACCTATGTGCTGCAGGTCGGCAAGCGCAAGTTTGCGCGTGTGACGCTGGGCTGACGAAGCTCAGCCCAGCGCGCTCAGCGCATGAAATCGCCGTTCGGCCCCACCACCGTGATCTCGACGAAGCTCGAGCCGTGGTGGTTCTGCGGGCTGTAGGCCAGGGTGTAGCCGCCCAGGTCCAGCGGGTTCATTTTTTCCATGGCCTGCGTCAGGCTTGCTGGCGTGGGTTTTTTGCCGGCGTTTCGCAGGCCCTCTATCAGCACCCGGCCGTTGATGTAGCCGGCGTAGTGGTCGTAGTCGACGGGCTTGCCGGCTTTGTCCATCAGCACCTTGAAATTGCGCGCCAGCGGCGTCGTGGCGCGCCACGGATAAGGCGTTGCACGCGAAACCGCCAGGCCGCGCGCATCGTCGCCCAGGGCTTGCAGCACCGATGAGCCGACCGACAGTGAGAAGGTGTAAACCGGCACGCCGAGCGCCGCGCGGTTGGCTTTCACGTACGACACCACCGCAGGGCCGGCCACCACCATGATCACCGCCTGCGGGCGGGCCGCCGCCAGGCTTTGCGCCACGGCGACCGAGTCGGCGCCGGCCGGGTCCAGCGCGCGGGAGGCCACCAGCGTGGCGCCTTCCGCGGTGATCACTTTTTCTGCCAGGGGCAGCAGCAGCTTGCCGAAATCGTTGTTCTGGTAGACCACGGCGATGCGGCTGGACTGCACCGATTTGAGGTTGCGCACCATCTTGACCAGCTCTTCGGCGTAGCTGGACTGCGTGGTGAAAAAGTAAGGGTTGGGTTGCGCGCGCAGGGCCGGGCTGCCGCTGTAGGCTGAAATCAGCGGCACGCGTTTTTCGGCGATGTAGGGCAGCACCGCCGCGGTCTGGGCCGTTCCCACGGTGCCGAACAGGGCGACGACCTCCTGTTTTTCCACCAGCGTCTGCGCGTTTTCCAGCGTGCGTTTCGGATCAAACCCGTCGTCCAGGATCACCAGCCTGACCTTGTGCCCCTGGATGCCGCCCCTGGCGTTGGCCTCGTCAAACGCCAGCTGCTGGCCGGCCAGCACGCCCATGAAGGCGGGCGCCATCATGCCGGAGAGCGGCGCGCTCTGCCCGACGAGGATGTCGGCTTTGTCGGCTTTATCAACCTTCTGCGCCATCGAAGGCAGGGCCGGCAGCAGGGCGATGGCGAGCAGGCACAGGCAACGGGAAAGACTGAAAGGGGAAAGAGCGTGCAGTGGCATGGCGTGGGGCTTCCTGGCAAGGTTGTGGTGGTCGGACCTGCCATCTTTTTCCGCGCCCCCGGCAGCGTCTATCCAAATCTTGCGTGTCTCAGGCGGATTTCGCCCAAACTTGCTTTTTGCCCGCCCGGCAAAACCCTAGGATGGCGAGGCCGGCCGTCCCGCCGTGCGCTGCCACTGCAAAGGCGTCTGCCCGGTGTGGCGTTTGAAATGCGCCGCGAAATGGCTGGACGAGCCAAAGCCGCACGCCAGCGCGACGTCCACCATGCTGGCGGCCGCTGATGGCTTGCCCGGCTGCGTCCAGAGCATCCGTTTGGCCCGCGTCACCCGGCGCGAGAGGATGTACTGGTGCGGCGTAGCGCCCAGCCGCTCGCGGAATACCCGGCAGAAATGCGACAGGCTCATGCCCGCCATGGCCGCCAGTTCTTCCAGGGCCAGCGGCGTGTGCAACTGGGCGTCGATGTGTTGTTGCACGGTGGCCAGCGTATCGGCCGCCGCGCTGCGGGCGCGGCTGTTTTGCCGCAGCAGAACGCGCGTGACAAGGGCGCAGGCCGTCTTCTCGGTGGCCTGCGCGCCGTCGGGGCAGCCCGCACGCAGGTCGGCCAGCAGGCCCTGCGCGGCGTTGCGAAGCAGCTCGTCGCCCGCCATCACCTGGTGCACCAGGCGGGCCTGGCCGGCCGCCAGGCCCAGGCCCATGGCGCAGTCGTCCAGCAACTCCCGCGAGATGCGGAAGGTGGCGAGCCTGGCGGGCGTATAGGCCCGGCCCGCCGGCTTGGGCAGGCCCGCGTAGTGGGCCACCGACAGGTCGGGCGGAATGATCATCAGGCTGTTGCGCCTGCACTCAAAGCTTTGCCGGTCCCGCCCGCCTGTCACGTCAATCGAATAGCTGGGGCCGATATTCAGGCTGATGCGCAGGTAGGGCTCGGCGGTGATGACATGCGCGGGCCCTGCCACCTGCACCAGCGCAAGCTGGACATGGCGGGACGGCGACGACACGACCTCTCGCGCAATCGTGGGCGCAGGCGGGCGGGGCGGGGCGGCGGCCGGTGCGCCCACGGCCCGGATAGCCGCCGCTGCGGCAGCCTGCACGGCTGCAAGGGACGGCGTCACGGTCGGGGCGGGCGCGGAAATCATCCACGCATGGTAGGGAGCGAAGACACCCGGCGGCTCGGGTGTTTCCCGCATCGCGTCACACTGGCGACGCGCCGGCCGGCCAGGCGCCCGGGAATAGCTTGCTATCTTTTCAGGAGCTAAAAGCCTAGGTAAGTATTGGGCTGGAGGGCTTTTTGATCAATAAACTGATCCGCGAACCGGTCAACGCACTTCAATCGTGACGCGCCGGTTGCGCGGCTCGTCGACTTCATCGGCGGTCGGCACCGCCAGCTCGCGTTCACCGCGCCCTGCGGCCTCGATGCGTGCGGGTGGAAACTGCCGGTCCGCCAACATCTGCCGCACCTGCTGCGCCCGCTGGGTTGACAGCGCGTCGTTGCTCGCGCCCGAACCCACGGTGTCGGTATGGCCGGTGATCACCATGTCGCCGCCGCTGCGGGCCAGCGCCGCGGCCAGCACTTCCTCCAGCGTTTGCTGCGACTCGGCCGTCAGCACCGTGCCGCCCGCGTCGAAGTACAGCGTGTAGCGCTGCGCCCTGGGCGGCGCCATCTCAAAGAGTGAGCCGTGCTCGGCTTTCACCTTGGCCGGGTCGGCCTGGTCCAGCGCCGGCGCGCGATCTGCGCCCAGCGCGGCCGTGGCGCGGTGGTAGGGCTGCGACAAGGTGGTCTCCGCACCCGCACCGGCCTTGGCGCGCACCACCACGGCAGACGGTGCGCCGCCTTCTTGCGGCAGCAGCACCACGCGGGTGCCGGGTGTGGAGCAGGCCGCCAGCAGCAAGGTCAGTGCGGCAACGATAAGGGGATAAGTGCGGCGGCTCATGGCTGCTCATCCGCCTGCACGATGAAATCCGTTCCGCGCACGCCGACAAAAGCGAACTGCGTTTCGATGCGCACCGCTTCCGGGTGCGCCTTGCCGATCAGCCCGGTGATCATGCGCAGCGAGCCCTTGAGCAGCACGGCCAGCAGGTTGCCGTCGTGGGTGGTGGCATCAAAGCTGAAGGCCTTGAGCTCAAACTGCGAGGACGGCCCGACCACCAGCGTGCTGCCGTCGCGCAGCACGACGCTGGCGGCGGAGTCGGGCCCCGTCGTGATGCGCCCGCCCGGTAGCAGCAAATCACCGGCCTGGGCCGGCCGCGCGGCGGCGTTGGCCTCGGGGCCGAACAACTGCACATTTCCTTTGAGTGTTTTGACGAAGCCGGCGTGCCGCGGTGCTTCGGCCGGGGCTGCGGGTGCTGGCGCGGCGGCGGCAACTGCAGTTTCGGGTTGGGGCTGGGGTGCCGGCGCGGGAGCCTGCGCCTTGGCGGCGGCTGCGGCCAGTGCCAGCACGGCGGCAGCCATCGAGTGCGAAGAGATCATGGTGTGTTCCAGAGTCCAGCGGGCATTGTCTCATCGGCTGCCTGATCTGATGCGCTGGCCGATGCGTCTTCTTCATGCCTCACAATGCCTGCATGAACATCCTGGACTGGCAATCCCTCACGCCGCAGCGGCTGCTGAAGATTTCCGTGGCGGTGGCTGTCGCCACCATCGCCCTCAAGACGGCCGCCTGGTACCTCACCGGTTCGGTGGGCCTGCTGTCCGACGCGATGGAGTCCTTCGTCAACCTGGCCAGTGCGCTTTTCGGCGTGGCGATGGTGACGATCGCGCAGCGCCCCGCCGATGAAGACCACCCTTACGGCCACCACAAGGCCGAGTATTTCTCTTCCGGGTTTGAAGGCGCGTTGATCGTCGTCGCGGCGGTAGCCATCATCTGGGCTGCCGCGCATCGAATGTTGAACCCGCAGCCGCTGGAGCAGCTTGGCTGGGGCCTGGTCTTGTCCATCGTCAGTTCGGGGCTCAATGGCGTGCTGGCCTGGGCGATGTTCCGTTCGGCCAAAGTCCACCGCTCGATTGCGCTGGAAGCCGACGCGCGCCACCTGATGACCGATGTCTGGACTTCGGCGGGCGTGGTGGTTGGCATCGGCCTGGTCATCATGACGGGCTGGCTGTGGCTGGATGCCGTCGTGGCCATCGGGGTGGCGCTCAATATCCTGTGGGAGGGCGGCCAACTGGTGTGGCGCTCCTCGCAGGGCCTGATGGACGAAGCGGTGGAGCCCGAGGTGATGGCCGAGATCCAGAAAACGCTGGACGGCTTTGCCCATCACACCATCCGCTTTGACCACCTCAGCACGCGCCGCGCCGGCCAGCGGCGCTTTGTCGACCTGCACATGCACATGCCGGCCAGCTGGTCGCTGGGGCGCGCCGCGGCGGTGCGGGGCAGCGTCGAGCAGGCCCTGATGAGCGCGGTGCCCGGCCTGCGCGCCACCATCCAGTTGCTGCCCAGCGACGTGGAAGCCCACTTTGACGATGAGGCTGACCTGATTTGAGGGTGCACCGCCGTTGATGCCGCCGATAATTCCCTGCCCTTACCCGCCCTTACCTCGCCCTTACCCCGCCTTTTTATCCAGGAGCTCTGATGAAACGAATCCCTTTTCTGGCCCAGGTCCTTGCCTGCGCACTGGCCGGCGCTGCGGCCCAGGCGGCAGAGCTCCAGGTGCTCAGCGCCGGCGCCATCGAGCCGGGGCTCAAGGCCGCCGTCGCCGCGTTTGAAAAGCAGACCCCGCACACCGTCAAGATCACCTTCAACACCGCGCCCGAGCTGAAAAAGCGCATGGACGGCAACCCGGCGTTTGATGTGGTGATCGCGCCGCCCGCCGTCATCAGTGAATTTGCCGCGGCCAGCAAGCTGGCCGAAACCCGCGCCAACGTCGGCCGCGTCGGCATGGGCGTGGCGGTGCGTGACGGCGCACCGGCGCCCGACATTGCCAACGCCGACGCGCTCAAGCGCTCGGTGCTGGCGGCGGACTCGCTGGTCTTTAACCGCGCCTCCACCGGGCTCTACCTGGAAGGCCTGCTCAAGAAGATGGACGTCTACACGCAGGTCGAAGGCAAGACCACGCGCTACCCCGACGGCGCCGCGGTGATGGAGCACGTCATCAAAGGCAAGGGCCACGAGATCGGCTTCGGCGCCATCACTGAAATTTTGCTGTACCAGGGCAAGGGCCTGAAGTTTGTCGGCCCCGTGCCGGCCGAGGTGCAGAACTACACCTCTTACACCGCCGCACCGCTGGCCTCCGGCAAGCAGCAGGACGTGGCCCAGCAGTTTGTGAGCTTCCTCTCGGGCCCGGTGGGCAAGCCGCTGTTTGTGGCGGCCGGCGTGACCGACTGATGAAGGCGGTGCTGCAGCGCGTGGCCGAGGCCCGCGTGGTGATTGCCGGCGAGACCGTCGGCGAGATCGGCGGCGGGCTGCTGGTGCTGGTGTGTGCCGAGCGCGGCGATGCCGAGGCGCAGGCCGACAAGTTGCTGGCCAAGATATTGAAGCTGCGGATTTTTTCCGACGATGCGGGCAAGATGAACTTGAGCGTGCAGGACGTGAAGGGCGGCCTGCTCATCGTCAGCCAGTTCACCCTGGCCGCCGACGCCTCCGGCGGCAACCGGCCCAGCTTCACCGGCGCAGCCGCGCCTGATGAAGGGCGCCGGCTCTACGACTACTTTGTGGTCCAGGCGCGGGCGCTGCATCCTGAAGTGCAAACAGGCCAGTTTGCCGCCGACATGAAGGTGCACCTGGTCAATGACGGGCCGGTGACGATTCCGCTGCAGATCGCAGCGGGCGTTTGAAACGCTTGCCCTGGCGGCTATTTGCTATCAAATAAATAGCTATGGGCCAAGGTGGTGATTGGGCTGGAGGCCTTTTTTGCTTAAATTTCAGCGATAGGGGTTCTTGAAACCCAAGCCCGCCAGGATGCGGATTTCCTCCGCCTCCATGGCCTCGGCGTCTTCTTCGCCGGTTTCGTGGTCCCAGCCCTGCGCATGCAGCGTGCCGTGCACCAGCAAATGCGCATAGTGGGCCTGCAGCGTTTTTTTGTTTTCTTTTGCCTCTTGGGCCACCACCGGGGCGCACAGCACCAGGTCGGCGGTCACCACGGGCTCTTGCGTGTAATCGAAGGTCAGCACATTGGTGGCGTAGTCGCGCTGGCGGTAGTCGCGGTTCAGCGCCTGGCCTTCTTCGGCGTCGACGATGCGCACGGTGATCTCGCCGTCGACCTCAAGCGCATGGCGGATCCAGCGGGCCACGCTGTGGCGCGGCAGGGCGGCGCGGTGGCGGGCGGCGTCTTTCAGCTCACCAAACTGCAGCGACAGGCTGAGCTGCTTAAGAGCCATTGCGGCTCCGGGCGCTGGCGCGGCGGGCCGGGGCGGCAACGGGTTCAGCGTCGGCTTCGCCGGCGGGCCCTGCGGCACCTGGTGATTTGTCATACGCATCCACAATGCGGGCGACCAGCGGGTGGCGCACCACGTCGGCGCTCGTCAGGCGGGTGATCGCAATGCCTTTGACGCGCTTGAGCACGCGCTCGGCGTCTACCAGGCCGCTCAGTTGCGTGCGCGGCAAATCGACCTGGCTCACGTCGCCCGTCACCACGGCCTTGCTGCCAAAGCCGATGCGCGTCAAAAACATCTTCATCTGTTCGGGCGTGGTGTTCTGCGCTTCGTCGAGGATCACGAAGGCATGGTTCAGCGTGCGGCCGCGCATGAAGGCGAGCGGCGCGATTTCGATCTGCTGGCGCTCAAAGGCCTTTTGCACGCGCTCAAAACCCATCAATTCGTGCAGCGCGTCATACAGCGGGCGCAGGTAAGGGTCCACCTTCTGGCTCAAATCGCCCGGCAAAAAGCCCAGGCGTTCGCCGGCCTCGACGGCAGGACGGGTCAGCACAATGCGTTGCACCGTGCTGCGCTCCAGTGCATCCACCGCGCAGGCCACGGCCAGGTAGGTCTTGCCGGTGCCGGCAGGGCCTATACCGAAGGTGATGTCGTGCGTGGCGATGTTTTCCAGGTAGGTGCCCTGGTTGGTGGTGCGGGCGCGCAGGTCGGCGCGCCGGGTGGAGAGCGCCATGCCGCCGTCGGCTGCGGTGCTCAGCGCCGTATCCCCTGCGAGCATCAGCTGCACGGTTTCAGGCTCGATGGGGCGCTGGGCGATTTCGTACAGGGCCTGCAGCACCTCCAGCGCCTGGTTCGCCTTCACCTTGGTGCCGTCGATCTTGAACTGCTCGAAGCGGTGCGCAATCGTGACATCCAGCGCCACCTCGATGGTGCGGATATGGCTGTCCATGGGGCCGCACAGGTGGCCCATGCGGGTGTTGTTGGGCGGCGTGAAGGTGTGGCGAAGAATCAAGGCGGTGGGTTTCCTGGAAAAGAGGGCCGATGAAGGGCGAAAAACGCAATTGTCCGCCCAAACGTGCGCCTGCGCCCGACTGATAAGATTTGCCCATGATTGGAAGACTCTCTGGCCAGCTGGCCGAAAAAAATCCCCCGGAAATCCTGGTGGACTGCAACGGCGTCGGCTATGAAGTGCTGGTGCCCATGAGCACCTTCTACAACCTGCCCGCCCTGGGCGAAAAAGTCAGCCTGCTGACGCATTTTGTGGTGCGCGAAGACGCACAAATCCTCTACGGCTTCGGCAGCGGCACCGAGCGCGCCGCCTTCCGCCAGCTCATCAAGATTTCCGGCGTCGGCCCGCGCACCGCACTCAGCGTGCTCAGCGGCATGAGCGTCGAAGAGCTCTCGCAAGCCGTCACCCAGCAGGAAGCCGGCCGCATCATCAAGGTGCCCGGCATCGGCAAGAAGACCGCCGAGCGCCTGCTGCTTGAATTGAAAGGCAAGCTCGGCGCCGACATCGGCATCCAGGTCAGCGTCGCCAACGACGCGCAGTCCGACATCCTGCAGGCCCTGGTGGCGCTGGGCTACAGCGACCGCGATGCGGCGCTGGCGCTGAAAGCGCTGCCGAAGGATATTGGTGTGAGTGACGGTATCAAGCTGGCGCTGAAGGCGCTGGCGAAATAGCCGCGGTAACCCAGCATGAGCATTCAAACCGACGATTTCTCTGCAGGCGACTTTCCGCCCGCCAAGCGCGTGATGTCGGCGGCGCCCGCCTCACCCGGCGAAGAGGCGATTGAGCGCGCGCTGCGCCCCAAGCTGTTTGACGAATACGTCGGCCAGACCAAGGTGCGCGACCAGCTGGAGATCTTCATCGGCGCCGCCAAAAAACGCAGCGAGGCGCTGGACCATGTGCTGCTCTTCGGCCCGCCCGGCTTGGGCAAAACCACGCTGTCGCACATCATTGCGCATGAGCTGGGCGTAAACCTGCGGCAGACCTCCGGCCCGGTGCTGGAAAAACCCAAGGACCTGGCCGCGCTGCTCACCAATCTTGAAAAGAACGACGTCCTTTTCATCGACGAAATCCACCGCCTGAGCCCGGTGGTCGAGGAAATCCTTTATCCCGCGCTGGAGGACTACCAGATCGACATCATGATCGGCGAAGGCCCGGCGGCGCGCAGCATCAAGCTCGACTTGCAGCCCTTCACCCTGGTGGGCGCCACCACACGTGCCGGCATGCTGACCAACCCGCTGCGCGATCGTTTTGGCATCGTGGCGCGGCTGGAGTTTTATACGCCCGACGAATTGGCCCGCATCGTGCGGCGCAGCGCCAAGCTGCTGAATGCACCGATGGACGAAGAGGGCGGCTTTGAAATCGCCCGCCGCTCACGCGGCACGCCGCGCATCGCCAACCGCCTGCTGCGCCGCGTGCGCGACTACGCCGACGTCAAGGGCAGCGGCCACATCTCGCTCGACATCGCCAACAAGGCGCTCGCCATGCTGGATGTGGATCCGCAAGGCTTTGACGTGATGGACCGCAAGTTGCTGGAAGCCGTCATCCACCGCTTCGACGGCGGCCCGGTAGGCCTGGACAACATCGCCGCCAGTATCGGCGAAGAGCGCGACACGATTGAAGACGTGATCGAGCCGTATCTGATCCAGCAGGGCTACTTGCAGCGCACGCCGCGCGGGCGCATCGCCACGCTGGCCGCTTACCGCCACCTGGGTGTGGCGCAGCCCCAGCAGGGGCAGGACTTTTTCGGCGCCGGCACATAAACCGTTAACCCGCCCGTCAACGAGGCAGGGATAGGAGGGGATCGTGGATTTTCCGGATACCGTTCCGTCGGCCGAAATGGCTGGCGACGCCGATGCGCGTGAGTCTGTGCGTGACTATGTGCGTGAGTTTCCGCCATCGTGGCGCAGCACGACGGGGACCCTCACGATCCTCTTTTCATTCCTGGCCGCCATTCCGGCCTTGATGCTCCTGTTTGTCCCGTTTTCCGGTTTTCCCGGGTGGCGGGTGGTCAGCCTCGGCGGCTTGCTGTGGTTTGTCTGGCTCCTTGGGCGCCAGCTTGTCGGTGGCCGCCCTGCCTTGCGGGTGGGCCCCGAGGGCATCAGCGCCGCCACCCTGAAAAACAGGACCATCGCGTGGACTGAGGTCTCCGACATCGAGTCGCAGACCGTGCAGGGCAATACATCGATCAACGTATCGCTTGCGCCGCACGTGAAAGACAAGTGGTGGTGGGGCAGCCGTAAAAAGCGGCTTGGCATTTCATTGAGCAGCATACGGACCAAGGACCATGCCGAGGCGATCGTGGCCGCGACGCAGGCTTTTGCCGCTTACGGCGGACGGGGTTTTATGCAGGCCATGGAGCAGCGGACCGCTGAACTCAAGGCAGTGGAAAATTTCGATGCCCGCCTCAAGCAACTCACACCTGTGACGTGGGCGCTTTATCTGGTGGTGTGCGTGAATGTCGCCGTCTGGCTGGCCAATCTCGGCGCCGGAATCAGCGCGTTCAAACCCTTGCCCTCGGAGCTTCTGGCCTGGGGCGCCAATTCGGCGGCCTCGGTGGTCGAAGACCGCCAGTACTGGCGGCTGCTGACGGCCACTTTTTTGCATGGCGGGTTTCTGCACCTTGCACTGAACATGCTGGGCTTGTGGGAGGCCGGCAGGCAGCTCAACCGGCTCCACGGCAACTTACAGTTCCTGCTGATCTACCTGGCCAGCGCGCTCACCGGCAGCGCGCTCAGCCTGCATTACTCCGCCCAGCAATCGGTGTCGGTGGGCGCTTCCGGCGCGGTGTTCGGGGTTCTGGGGGCTTTGCTGGTTGCCATGTACCAGCATCGTGGGCAGATACCCGGCATCACCAGCAAGAATGTGATGACCAGCCAGGGTGTGTTTCTGGCCTACGCCCTTGTCCAGGGTTTCAGCAAGCAGGGCATCGACAACGCCGCCCACGTAGGCGGCCTCATCGCCGGGTGTGTGCTGGCCTGGATGTTGACGGAAAAGATCGCTGTTGTGGCCACGCCCGCGCGACGTCTTTCAACGGCGGCCATTGGAGCGCTGTTGTCTGGGGTGGCGGTGGCCGCGCTGGTGGTGACGACACCCGCGCCCGCCGTGCATCACCGGCAGTTGTTTGAGTTTCAGGCCGGATTGACGCGGATCTTGCCCCTGATGAAGGCGACGGAAAAGGCTTTTCAGGCTGACGTGAAAGCCCTGCGGGAAGGCAAGATGACCGAGGAGCAGTTTGCGCAGGCGCTGCAAACACAGCACCTGCCCGGCTACCAGGCCGTGCAGCGTGCTTTGGCCCCGCTGGACGTTCCCGCGAACGACAAAGTCGGCGCCGGCATGCGCGATGTCAAGCGTGCGAACAGCCTCGTGGTGGAGGTCATGCAGATCCAGCTGGCGAACGCACGTGCTGTGCCGGGCGATGCGGCTGCCGCCGCAGGCCAGGCCCGCATAGACGTCATCAACACGGAGCTCCGCGCCATTAACGCGCGGATTTCCGAGCGCGTCAACGCCGCCAAGCCCAAGCCTTGACCCCTGGTGGATAGCCGCAAGATCGCTTACTCCTGAGCCTGCGTTGATGCACGCTGTGCATTGGCAGGCGCTCTGGCCCGTCAGGTCAGCGCGCCGCGCGCATCCACCCGGAAAATGCGCTGCACCGTGCCGGTGCGAAGGCCGCCAGTGACGCCGATCATGGTGTCGTGCAGGTTGACGGTGGGGTCGCAGTGGCCGGGTATCAGCCACAGCATGCGGCCGAGGCCGGGCAGGCGTTTGCTGTCGCCGGCGGCGCGCAGGATGCCGTGCTCGTCGCCGCCGTTGAAGTATTCCAGTTCGCTTTCGGTGTCAAAGGCGTGCACCAGCGGCATGCCTGAATCGATCGCGTGGCTCTTGTGGCCGGCGTCGCACACCGCGTGGCCGCTGTGGGTGCTGACGACCTGTGTCTTCACAAAGAGCGAGTGCTCAAATTGCGGCTGGGCCGCATCACGCTCGTTCTGGGCGTAGTCGGCATCCATGAACATGAAGGAGCCCGCCTGCAGCTCGCCGTACACGCCGCTGGCGGCCTCCAGCATGAGACTGCCGGTGCCGGCGCCCGTGACCAGTTCCACGGGGATCCCTTGCGCTTCAATGAGTTTTTTGGTCAGCACAACGGCCTCGACGGCTTTTGAAATGGCGTCGCGCCTTTCCTGGGCGCTGCGCATGTGCTGGGCCTTGCCGTGGTAGGCCTGCAGGCCGGCAAAGCGCAGGGCCGGGTGTTTGCGGATTTCCAGCACCAGGGTGACGGCGGCGGCGCCGGGCTCGACACCGCAGCGGCCCTGGCCGACGTCGATCTCGACGAACACGTCGATCACGGTGGCGCCGGTCTTGTTGCCCAGCCGGGCTTCCGTCATGGCCTGCGCCAGGCGGATCACGCCTTCGGTGCTGTCCACCGCGATGGCGAGCTGGCCGCCCTGGGCGGCGACTTTCTGCGTGAGCTCCGCCACACGCGCGAGTTTGCCGGGGGCGATCACCTCGTTGCTGATGTAGATGTTGTAGACGCCGCCGGCGAACATGGCTTCGGCTTCGGAGGTTTTTTGCACGCACACACCGACGGCCCCGGCCTTGATCTGCATCTTGGCCAGCGACGAGCATTTGTGCAGCTTGGCGTGCGGGCGCCAGCGGATGTTGTGTTTTTTGGCGAATTCGGCCATGCGCGCCAGGTTGCGTTTCATCGCATCCATGTCGATGACCAGGGCGGGCGTGTCGATGTCGTTGACCGGCTTGCCGATCAGCTTGGCGAGGTGGGGGGGCAGGGTGCTCATGGGTGTGGTCGTTATTGTGCGCCTGGGGGCCGCCTTGGCGGCGCGTTCTCAGGCCATTATGAATGGCTTGTCCGTAACAGCTTGTGCACTCGGCGGGCGCATTCAGCCGGCGCTCAAGGGCTTTGGGGTGCCGCCGGCCGCAAAACCGTTTCCGTCGTCCATGCTGCCTCCGTCCAGGTGCTGCGTGTCGGCCCAGCCCACCAGCGTAAAGCCCTCGGGTGTCCAGAGCAGGCGGTTGATGGCCGCATTGCCCAGCGCCCAGGTGCGCGGCGCCTGGATGTCCAGCCGAGTGGCGGCGCGGTAAAGCACGTCCATCACGCCGCCGTGGCCGACCATCGCGATCAGCTCGCCCGGGTGTTCGGCCGCCAGGCGTTCGGCGGTGGCCACCACACGGCTGCGCAGGTCGATCAGCGACTCGCCGCCGGCCGGCGCGAATTCCGGGTCCCGCTTGCGCCAGCGCATCGACTGGTCGGGCAGCAAGGCCTCGATCTCGGCGAAGGTCTTGCCCTCGAAGTCGCCGAAGCCGCGTTCACGCAGGCCTTCTTCGCGCGTCACCTCAATGCCCTGTATGCGGCCCAGGTACTGCGCTGTTTCCCAGGCGCGGGTCAAGTCGCTGGCGTAGATGGCCGTGATGGGTTCGTCGGCCAGCGCCAGCGCCATGCGCTCGGCCTGCTTGCGGCCGGTTTCGTTGAGCGGGATGTCGAGGTGGCCCTGGATACGGGTGTCGACATTCCATGTCGTTTCACCATGGCGAATAGCAATGATGCGCGTGGGTTCCATGGTCATGAAGCCCCCACGTTCGCCCACTGCGTGTGGCTCTCTGCCCCCCGAGGGGGCCGCCCGCCTGCGGCCCGGCAAAGCCGGTTCCGCGGCTCAGGCTTGTACAGATCTGTTTTGCAAATCGAGAAGCGTGGCGGCGGTATCACCGGGGAATCTCCACATTCACGCGGCGCGTGCCGGCCGGCGGTTGCGGAAAGCCGCGCAGCGCCGAGTCCAGCATGGCGGGCAATACGGCCAGGGTGTCGCCCCAGACGCCGTCGTGCAGTGCGCGGGTTTCAAACACCACCTGGTTGGTGCCGAGGTCGCGCATCAAGAGGGTCAGGTCGCGTTTGTAATACGGCTCTGAAAAGCGCAGCGGAAACGACAGGCCCACCGACGCGCCGCGGTTGCCGCCGCCCACAAACACGCCCGGTGCGCCGAAACCGAAGCCGTCGTAGGGGCTGTCATAGGGGTAGCGCTCCACCACCTGGGTGTTGGCGACCACCTGCACGCTGTAGCGCGCGATGGGCGAGTTGAGCTCCATACCCACCTTGGCCAGGGCCGTGCGCGTGAGGCCTTCGACCAGGTCCTGCTGGCTGCCTACGGCCTGCTGCGAGGGCAGGCGCTCAAAGCGGTAGGGCGTGCCGGGCCCGGGGGGCGCGGCCTTCCAGCCGTAGAACGCGGTGACGTCGCTGTCGACCAGGCGCACGGTGGAGCAGCCGGTCATGAAGAATGCCGTGGCTGCTATCAAAACAATAGCTACAAGTGCACGTCTCATATGGGCTCCAGCGTAAAAAGACTTAAAAATCAGTTGGGGCGGATGCCGATGACCGACATGCCCGGAAGCGCCGGCTCCTTGAACTCTTCGGCATCAAATGCTTTGTCGCCGTCGGCGTCGGCAATGCCGGTGGCCTTGATGCCTTTGAAGTCGTGGCGCTTGTTGTCCATCAGGTGCGAAGGCACGATGTTCTGCAGCGAGGCAAACATGTTCTCCAGCCGGCCGGGGAATTTTTTCTCCCATTCGCGCAGCATGTTGCCGACCTGCTTGCGCTGCAGGTTTTCCTGGCTGCCGCACAGCGTGCACGGGATGATGGGGAATTCACGCACCTGCGCCCAGCGCGTCAGGTCTTTTTCGGTCACGTAGGCCATGGGGCGGATGACGACGTTTTTGCCGTCGTCGCTCACCAGCTTGGGCGGCATGCCCTTGAGCTTGGCCGCAAAGAACATGTTGAGGAAAAAGGTCTGCAGCATGTCGTCGCGGTGGTGGCCCAGCGCGACTTTCGTGCAGCCGAGCTCACCGGCCACCCGGTACAAGATGCCGCGGCGCAGGCGCGAACACAGCGAGCACAGCGTCTTGCCCTCGGGGATCACGCGCTTGACGATGCTGTAGGTGTCCTGGTTTTCGATGTGAAAGGGCACGCCGAGTTTGCTGAGGTAGTCAGGCAGGATGTGCTCGGGAAAGCCGGGCTGCTTCTGGTCGAGGTTGACGGCCACCAGCTCGAAGTTGATGGGCGCGCGCTTTTGCAGCTTCAGCAGGATATCGAGCATCGCGTAGCTGTCTTTGCCGCCCGAGACGCACACCATCACCTTGTCGCCCTCTTCAATCATGTTGAAGTCGACAATCGCGCGGCCCACTTCGCGGCACAGGCGCTTTTCAAGCTTGTGGTCTTCGCGCTCGATCTTCATGCTGTTTTGCACGCGGGCCGAGCTCTCTTGCTGCTCAAACTCCGCAACGGCTTCTTCCCAGACTGCATTCATAAAGGCCCCCACGCTTGCGAAATACGCTGCGCTGCCCCCCGAGGGGGCGTTCGCTGCTTGAAGCGGTTCTGCGCGACGCTCATATCGTTTGCTCCCATATCGTTCACCACTGTCCCGTCTCGACGCGAATGGCCACTTCGCAGTCGTCAAAAATTTCAAGTTTGGCAATCTTCACCCGCACGCCCAGCACGCCGGGCAGCTGCATCAGCCGGTGCGCCAGCTTGCCGATCAGGCTCTCCAGCAGGTTCTGGTGTTCCGCCGTGCATTCGTTGATGATGATCTGGCGCACCTTGCGGTAGTCCAGCACGTGGTTGATGTCGTCGTCGTGGGGCAGCAGCGGCTGCGTGCCCAGGTTCAGCTCGGCATCGACCTGGATGGGCTGCGGCGCGGTTTTTTCGTGGTCCAGAATGCCGAGGTTCGCGTCGAAACGCAAACCGGTGAGGTTCAGGATTTGGGTGCCCCGGGTATTGAACATGGCGCCAGTCTGTAGTGGGTAGGGTGCAGGGATGTGTCAGCCGTTGCCGCAGGCTTACATCAGCGAAAAATCGCGTTCGAACTTCATCAGGTGCTGGCCGCCGTCCACCAGCAGCGTCGTGCCGGTGAGGGAGCGGTTTTCCAGCGCGAACTTGACCGTGGCCGCGACATCGGCAGGCGTGGACGAGCGGCCCAGCGGAGACAGCTTGTGCCTGGCCTCGAACTGCGCGTCGGTCAGCAGGTGGCTGGTCAGCGTGAGCCCGGGCGCCACACCCACCACACGTACCTGGGGCGCGAGCGCCAGCGCCAGCATGGTTCCGGCGGCCTCCAGGGCGGCCTTGGAGAGCGTGTAGCTGAAGAAATCGGGGTTCTGGTTCCAGAGCTTCTGGTCCAGCAGATTGACGACGGCGCCCTGGGCGCCGTTTTCGCCGCCTTCGGCGCGCGAAAGCACATGGGCGTGCAGCGCCTGGGCCAGCAGCACGGCCGCGCCGGTGTTGGTGTGCAAATGTTTGTCCAGGGCCGCAAAGCCGAAGCTGGCGGCGCTGTCGTGCTCGAAGGTAGAGGCGTTGTTGACCACCGCATCGACCCGACCCATGCGAGCGACCACCGCCGGCAGCAGGCCACGGACCGCCGCCTCACTTCCAAGATCAGCATGAAAAGCGGCTGCAGCCGGCGTCAAGCTTGAGCAGTCAGCTACTGTTTTTGTAGCGTCGGCCTCGGAGCCGCGGTAATGCACCGCCACCCGCCAGCCGCCGGTGGCAAGCGCCAGCGCGATGTCACGCCCCAGCCGCCGGGAGGCGCCGGTCACGAGGACAACGGGTTGCGGTGATGACGGAGCTGCAGGCATTGCTGGGGTAGGTGGGCTGAAAGGAGGGGAGGACGGGCCCGGGTGTAGCGCCGCCAATTGCAGGCGCTGACACACATGACCCCCAATGACCGCGACGGCCAATCCGCCCATTTTACCGGCCACCCCCGCAGGGCCCGTTGTCAGGGGCCTTTGAGGCTTGGCGTGTATCCACGGGTGCCCCAGAATCCCTGTTACGTTTTATATACAAATCTCGGTTCCCCTATAAGATTGCTAAATGGCTATCTTGTTTTAGAGGGATCCTCCAATGCGTAGACGAATACCCAGCATGGGTGCGCTGATGGCATTTGACGCGACCGCCCGCCATGCAAGCGTGACGCGCGCCGCAGACGAGCTGTCGCTCACGGAAAGCGCCATTTCACGCCAGATTTCCCAACTCGAAAGCCAGCTGGAGGTACAGCTCTTTCTTCGCGTCAAGAAGCGGCTGTCGCTCACCCAGGCCGGTGTGGCTTACGCGCGCGATGTGGGCAAGGTCCTTGAGCGTCTGGAAAGAGATACCCTGGACGTGATGACCAATGAGGGTGAAGGTGGTGCGCTGGAAATCGCGGTGTGCCCCACGGTGTGCAAGCTGTGGCTGATTCCCCGTCTGCCTGATTTCTACGAAAGCCACCCGAAGCTGACGATGAGCATCAGCGCACGCAACAACCGCTTCTTGTTCCGCGGGACGACTTTCGACGGTGCCCTTTTCTACGGCGCGGCGAGTTGGCCTGGTGCGCGTTCGGATTTCCTGTTTGATCGGGAGTTGATCGCCGTTGTCGGAGGCCGGCTGCTGCAGGACCCCGCGCCCTGGACACCCGAGCGGATCGCACAAGAGCGTTTGCTGCATCTCGTCACGCGACTGGATTCCTGGCGAGACTGGGCTGAAAGCGCCGGGGTCGAGGGTTTGAACATGCTCAAGGGTCCGCGCTTTGACATGCAGCTGATGGCGATTGAGGCCGCCTGCGCGGGCTTGGGTGTGGCGCTGGTGCCCCGGTTCATGGTGGCCGCAGACCTGCTGGAGGGCAGGCTGCGCATCGTCTCCGACATCTCGCTGCGCGAAGAAGGCGCCTACTATTTCTCTTACCCTGAAGAGAAGGCGGGGGAGCCTCAGCTGGAGTTCTTTCGCAGCTGGCTGCAAGTGCAGGCGCAGCGCTTCCGGGGGCCGGACGCAGCTGGGCCGCAGTAAGGCAGGGGCGCAGGCCTGCGTTGGGCTGGATGGGCTGAAAGAAGGGGCGGGGCTATCGCCGACAATTGCAGGCGCTGACACACGCCCCGATATGACCCCGATGGCCACCCCCCCCAATTTACACACCGCTCTTGCAAGGCACATCACCCAAGCCATTGAGGCCGCCGGCGGCTGGCTGGGCTTTGACGCCTTCATGGCGCTGGCCCTTTACACCCCCGGCCTGGGTTACTACGCCAACGACTCGCGCAAATTCGGCCTGATGCCCGGCACCGGCAGCGATTTTGTGACGGCGCCCGAGCTCTCCCCCAGATTCGGCCAGACGCTGGCCCGCCAGGCCGCCCAGGCCCTGGAGGCCACCGGCACGGCCGAAATCTGGGAGTTCGGCGCCGGCTCCGGCGCGCTGGCGCTGCAGGTGCTGGAGACACTGGGTGAGAAGCTGCAGCGCTACACCATCGTCGATTTGTCGGGCAGCCTGCAGGCACGCCAGCGCGAGCGCCTGGCCGCTTATGGCAGCAAGGTGCAATGGGCGACGGAGCTGCCGGCGAAGATGAGCGGCGTGGTGCTGGGCAACGAGGTGCTCGACGCGATGCCGGTCAAACTGCTGTCGCGTTTGGCGGGCGTGTGGCATGAACGCGGCGTGGTGATGCACGAAGGCGGCTTTCTCTACGCCGACCAGCGCACCGACTTGCGCCCCCCGTTCGAGGTAGAGGGTACGCACGATTACCTCACCGAAATCCACCCGCAGGCTGAAGGTTTTGTCGCCACGCTGGCCGACCGGCTCGAAGCCGGCGCCGTGTTCCTGCTCGACTACGGCTTTCCGGAGCACGAGTACTACCACCCCCAGCGCAGCATGGGCACGGTGATGTGCCACCGCGGCCACCTGGCCGACGCCGACGCGCTGGCCGACGTCGGCAGCAAGGACATCACCGCCCACGTCAACTTCACCGGCATCGCCCTGGCCGGCCAGCAAGCCGGGTTGCAAGTGCTGGGCTACACCAGCCAGGGGCGGTTTCTGCTCAATTGCGGCCTGGTCGACGGGATGGAAGGCGCGCCGCTGGAGCAGCGCGTGATGGTGCAAAAACTCATTGCCGAGCACGAGATGGGCGAGCTGTTCAAGGTGATTGCGTTCGGCGCCAAAGACACCGCTGTGTGGGAGCCTATGGGCTTCAAGGCGGGCGACCGCATGCATACCCTCTAAACTGTTCTGATGATCCGCTGGTTCATCGTCATCTTTTTGGCCCTGATGCTTATCAGCTGGTTCAGCCCGCTGCTGCACAAGCTGGGCTTTGGCAAGCTGCCGGGGGACTTTCGCTTTCGCCTTTTCGGGCGCGACTGGTTCATCCCGCTCACCACCACGATTTTGCTGAGCTTTATTGCCAGCCTGATCTCTCAACTCATCTGAATTAAAAAGGTGCCATACCGATGAAAGCCTGCGTCGACCTGGGAGGCACCAAGATCGCCGTCAGCCTGGTGGACGCCGGCCCGCAAATGAGCCTGGCGCAGGCCATGTCTGCGCTGCAATCGCGCCGCAGCGAGCCCACCGAAAAGGCCGGCCCGCCGGGCACCGTGGCGCAACAGGTGCTGCGCATGCTGGGCCAGGCCTGCGAGGCCGCCGGCATTCGCGAGCAGGACATCGAGGCGGTCGGCGTGTCGTCTTGCGGCCCCTTTGTCGTGGCGGGCGGCATGATCGAAGTGTCCAACCCGAATATTTGCGGCGGCATGGCCGGCCCGGCGCGCGGCCTGCCTAACGACTGGGTCAGCGTGCCGCTGGAAGCCCCGCTGCGCCAGCGGTTTGCCAATGTTCTCCTCGAAAACGACGGCGTAGGCGCCTTGCAGGCCGAACGCCGCTGGGGCGCGCTGCAGGGCGTTGACAGCTGTGCTTATGTGACCTGGAGCACCGGCATCGGCTTTGGCCTGTGCGTGGACGGAAACATCCTGCGCGGCAAACACGGCAACGCCGGCCACGCGGGGCACACGTTTGTGAGCGACAGCGACGACACGCTGTGCGGCTGCGGCAATGTCGGCGACCTGGAAGCGCTGGTGGCCGGCAATGCGATCGAGCGGCGTTTTGCCGGACAGGGATATGCCGGCGCCACCGCACTCTTCACCGCCGCACGCGCCGGCGATGCCGCCGCGCTGGCTATCGTCGACGAACTCTGCCGGGTGATGGGCCGCGGCCTCTACAACCTGGTTGCGACGCTGGACCTGCAGCGCTTCAGCATGGGCGGGGGCGTGTTCTGGAACAACCGCGACTTTTTGCTGCCGCGCCTGCAGGCGCAACTGCGCGGCAAGTTTCCGGCGCTCACTGAGGGGGTTGAGGTGGTGGCTGCGGGGCTGGGAGAGAAGGTGGGGGACTTTGGGGCTTTGGCGTTGGTGAGTTGAGGTTTGTTGGTGTTTTTGGCCACCAGCCCAAGTGGTTCCCTGGTTGTTAGCTCCTGAATTGATAGCACGCTGCGGTTCTATGCACAGGCACAGCCAGGCCGGAGCAAGAACCAACCTCACAAAGCAAGGTCACCTCACACCGGCCAAACCACACCCTTGTCATTGAGGATGGCATCCAGCGGAATGTCGTGCGGCTCGGGCTCCATGTCGGGCAACCACCCATGGGTGTAGCCCAGGCCCACGGTAAAGGGCCGTGGCTGCAGCGTGGCCAGCGTGCGGTCATAAAAACCGCCGCCATAGCCCAGCCGGTAACCGCCCGGCCCGTAACCCACGCAGGGCACAAACAGCAGGGTCGGCACGATGACTTCCGTGTCCTTGGGTTTGGGGATGCCGTAGGCGTCTTCTTCCATCGGGCAGCCGGGGTACCAGGCGTGGAAGGTCAGGGTCTTGTGCAGCTTGTTGACCACCGGCAAGCCGATCTTGCGCGGCGACCTCGCTGCTATGCTTTCTGTAGCTAACTGTGCAGACTCCACCTGGGCTAGCGCCGGATTTGATGATGAATCCTGGCTGAGGATGGCGTCCTCCTGCCAGCGGTAGAGCGCGGGCAGCGGATCAAACTCGCCCTTGATGGGCCAATAGGCGCCAATCACCTCGTGTTTGGAACCTACCAGCCAGATGCGCATCACACGTTGAAGCATGTCGGCGCGCTCCAGGCGGTCGGGCATGTTCAGGCGAGCTTCAACCAGTGCCTTGCGGGTGCTTAATTTGTCCATAATGTCCCGATGCTATACAAATTTCTTACCGGTTCCATGCGTGCGACCGCGCGGCCTTCCCTTCTTGGCGCCTTGGCGTGCCTGGCCCTGACAGCGCCGGCGCTGGCGCAGACCGCTTCTTCCGGCGGCAACAACAGCGCCGCCGACAACGTGATCGTCGAGATGAACAAGGCCTCCAAACGCGGCGACAAGGCCCGCATGGCGCAATTGCTGCCGCAGGCCAGGGGCCATGCGCTGGAGCCCTGGGCTGCTTACTGGGAGCTCAAGGCCCGGCTGGGCGAGGCCGGCCCGCAAGAGGTCCAGGATTTTTTCAGCCGCTACGCCGGCACCTACCAGGAAGACCGCCTGCGCAACGACTGGCTGCTGCTGCTGGGCCAGCGTCGCGACTGGGCCGGCTTTGCCGCCGAATACCCCAACTACCGCATGAACGACGACAAGGAAGTGCGCTGCTACGCCATCCTGGTCGAGCACCTGAAGAACCCGGCCATCGATGCGCGCCTCTCGGACGAAGTCAAAAAGAACTGGTATGCACAGCGCGAGGCCGACGACGGCTGCACCGCCGCCGCCGAGCGGCTGATGGGCGCCAAAAACCTCACGCCGCAAGATATCTGGATCAAGGCCCGGCTGGCCACCGAGGCCAACCGCCCACGCGCCGCGCGCGATGCGGTGCAGATCGTCGCACCCGACGCCGTGGGCATGGTGAACGACCTCAACGCCAGCCCGATCAAGTTCCTCGCCGGCAAACACCTGGCCATCAGCAAGGCGCGCCGCGAGATCATCACGCTGGCGCTGATCAAGATGGCGATCTCCGACATCGAAGGCGCGGCCTTCCAGCTCGAGAACAAATGGGGCATGCAGCTGAACACCGAAGAGCGCAACTGGGTGTGGGGCGCCATCGGCCGGCAAGCCGCCACCAGGCTGGGCACGGTGCCCGCAGGCGACGCGCTGCAGTACTTTGCCAAGGTCACCAAAGACAGCGACCTTTCCGACGACATGCTGGCCTGGAAGACCCGCGCCGCATTGCGCGCCGGCGCCCAGCCCAACTGGGCGCAGGTGCTGTCGGCCGTCAACGCCATGAGCGAAGACGCGCGCAAGGACCCGACCTGGACCTACTGGAAAGCGCGCGCGCTGCTGGCCACCGCGCCGCCGGACGCCGCACCCAAAACCCCCATCGTCGTGCCCGCCACACCCGGCGTGACGCAAACCATCAGCACCGGCATCACCATCGCGCCGCAGCGCGCCGAAGCCCTGGCGCTGATGCAGTCGATTGCCTCGGTGCGCGGTTTTTACGAGCAGCTCGCGCTCGAAGAAACCGGCCAGAAGATCACCGTGCCGGCCAAACCCGCAGCGCTGACGGCCGAAGAAAAAGAAGCCGCACGCCTGAACCCGGGCCTGAACCGCGCCGCCTACGCCATCGCGATCGGCCTCAGGCCCGAAGGCACGCGCGAATGGAACTACACCACCAACCTGCACAAGCGCGGCGGCATGGCCGACCGCGAACTGCTGGCCGCCGCCCAGTTCGCCTGTGACCGCCAGATCTGGGACCGCTGCATCAACACCAGCGAACGCACCAAGGGCGAGATGGACTTCGACCAGCGCTTTCCGATGCCGTTTCGCGAGGCCGTCACGCAGCGCAGCAAAACCATCAACCTGGATCCCGCCTATGTCTACGGCCTGATCCGCCAGGAAAGCCGCTTCATCATGGACGCCCGCTCCGGCGTGGGCGCCTCGGGCCTGATGCAGGTCATGCCGGCCACGGCCCGCTGGACAGCCAAAAAAATCGGGCTGGAAGGCTTCACGCAAGACCAGCTCAACGACCGCGACACCAACATCGCCATCGGCACGGCGTACCTCAAGCTGGCGCTGGACGACCTCAACGGCTCCATGCCCATGGCCGCAGCCGCCTACAACGCCGGCCCCGGCCGCCCCCGCACCTGGCGCAACGGCCCGGTGCTGGACGCCGCCATCTGGGCCGAGAACGTGCCCTTCAGCGAAACGCGCGACTATGTGAAAAAAGTGCTGTCCAACACCACCAACTACGCGGCCATCCTGACAGGGCAGCCGCAGTCGCTGAAGGCCCGCCTGGGCACGGTGGGGCCGCGGGATGCGTCGCAGCCTGAGCCTTACAAGGATTTGCCTTGAGGGGGTGCGCCTCTGCCTGGTTTCATAGTGAAATTGGCCTCTAGCCCAAGTGTCGCCTTGGGTGATAGCTACTGAATTGATAGCGAATGTGGGGTTTGGTGGTCGGGCTTTTTTCTTGGTCTTGCTGGCCGGGGGTTGCCCGGCGGCAACCCCCGGCCCCGGAATTCAAAACACCTCAGCGCCCCACAACAAAAACGCTTCGACAGGCTCAGCTCCAAGGAAGAAGACAGGGCTTCGAACCCTCAGCCCTTGGGCTTGTAAGCCACCACATCAATCTCAACCCGCGCATCCACCATCAAGCGCGCCTCCGTCGTCGACCGCGCAGGCTTGCCGCCGGTGAAGTAGCTCATATACACCCGGTTAAAGCTGCCGAAGTCGCGTGCGTCCTGCAGCCACACCGTCGTCTTGCAGACATCGTCCAGCGTGCAGCCGGCCAGCGCCAGGGCGGTCTGGATGTTCTTCATCACCTGGCGGGTCTGCACTTCAATGCCGCCGTGCACGATCTCGCCTTTTTCATCGGCCGGCACCTGGCCGGAGACATACACAAAGTCACCTGCGCGCACAGCGGGCGAAAAGGGGCGGGGCTGGTGGTCGGAGGCGATGGGCGGGTTGCCGAGGTATTCGAGGGCGGACATTGCGAAGACTCCTTATTAGGTAAACAATGGGCAGTTGCCGTGCGCAGCGGCGGGCGGTCAACAAACAACAACAACAAAGGGCGCGGCATCCATACCACCAAGGTGGTGCAAATGGCCGAAGCCGGCGGGGCGCAACGCCCCAAAGCCATGCAGCATAAACCCTAATCTGAAATATATTTTCAGTTTCTAGGGTCATTTCCTAGGGTTTATACCAATTTCTAGGTATTTTTTGGTGGCATATTCTTTGCAAGTTGAAAATTACTTTCACTTTTAAGGAGATCGGCATGCTGCAGAAGTTCTTGATCAGCCGTCGCACGGCGGTTGCGTTGGCCCTGGTGGCGAGTGGTTCGGCCCTGCTGCCGATGACCGCACAGTCCCAGGCATTGTCCAAATCGGCGCTTAACCTGGCGATGATCGCCGAGCCCGCCACGCTGGACCCGATGGCCACCACCGCCGACCTGACGGCGACCATCATGCAGCACGTGTACGAGCCGCTCTACACCTTCGACGCCAACTGGAAAATGATTCCCATGCTGGCCGAAAGCCTGCCGAAAATCTCGGCCGACGGCAAGCGCTACAGCATCACCCTGCGCAAGGGCGTCATGCTGCACAACGGCCGCGAGCTCAATTCCGAAGACGTGGTACTCAGCCTGAAACGCTGGATGGAAGTCTCGCCGCGCGGCAAGGCCCTGGCCAAGGAAATCGACAGCCTGACGGCCAGCGGCGCCAACGGCGTTGAGATCGCCCTCAAGGCCCCTTACGCGCCGCTGCTGCCGCAGCTGGCGCTGCCGTCCGGCATGGCCGCCATCATGGCCAAGGAAGCGATTGCCACGCCGCTCAAAGAATTCGTCGGCACCGGCCCCTACAAGTTCAAGGAGCGCCGCCCCGACCAGTATGTGCTGCTGACCAAGTTCGACCAGTACTCGGCCCGCAAGGAAGCCGCCAGCGGCTACGGCGGCAAGAAGGTCGCGATTGCCGAAGAGCTGCGCTTCATCCCCGTGCCCAACGCCAACACGCGTGTTGAAGGCTCGCTGGCCGGCCAGTACCACTTTGCCGACCTGCTGCCCACCGAAGCGCTGGGCCGCCTCGAAAAATCCGGCGGCAAGACCGTGCCCATCCTGACGCCGTCTTTCGGCTTTCCTTACTTCGTGTTCAACACCAAGGAAGGCGTGATGGCCTCGCAGCCGCTGCGCAAGGCGGTGCAGACCAGCTTTGGCGAAGGTGAAATGATGGCCGCCGGTTTCGGCGACACGCGTTTCTTCATCGCGGAAGCCAACCACTTCCCCAAAGGCACGCCCTTCTATTCCACCGCAGGCTCCAACCTGTACAACGAGCGCGATGCCGCCAAGGCCAAGGGCCAGGCCGGCGCCGCAGGGTACAAGGGCGAGACCATCCGCATCCTGACCAGCCGCCAGTACGACTTCCACTACAACATGGCCCTGATCATGGCCGAGCAGCTCAAGCGCGCCGGCTTCAAGGCCGAGCTCAATGTGGTCGACTGGGCAACGCTGGTGCAGCGCCGCGGCGACTCCAAGCTGTGGGACATCTACATCACCCATTCCGGCCAGTTCCCTGAGCCGATGCTGTCGCCGCCGCAACTGGGCGACGGTGCACCGGGCTGGTGGTCGTCTCCGGCCAAGCAGTCCACGCTGGCTGCGCTGAACCAGGAAACCAACCCCGCCAAGCGCGGCGCCCTCTGGGGTGCGGTGCAGCAGGTGGTGTACGACGAAGTGCCGTATATCAACGTCGGCAAGTTCAACAGCCTGTCGGCCAAGTCGCCGGCGCTGCAAGGCTATGTACCGTCCACCTGGCCGTTCTTCTGGAACGCAGGCCTGAAATAAATGAGCCCCCACGCTTTTCACTTCACCTTCGGCTTCGTGTAATACGCTGCCCCCTCAGGGGGCCGTCCGCCTGCGGCCCGGCAAAGCCGGTTCCGCGGCTCCACTGGTTTTTGTTTCGCTTCTCCTCTTTAATAGAACAAGGTCATGACCCGCTATTTGTTGTCAAGAGTCATGGGCATGCTGGTGGTGATGGCGCTGGTCGCCGTCATCGTCTTTGTCCTCACACGCGCCGCGTCGGGCGACCCGATTGCGGTGTTGCTGGGCGACCAGGCCACGGCCGAGGACATTGCCAGCGCGCAAAAGCTCTACGGGCTCGACAAGCCGCTGCCGGTGCAGTTCGGTTACTGGCTCAAAGAGCTGTCTCACGGCAACCTGGGCCAGTCGATCTTTTTGCAGCGTCCGGTGACGCAAGCACTGTGGGAGCGGGCCGAGCCCACCACGCTGCTCGCGTTGCTGTCGGTGTTGATTGCGGCGGTGATCGGCGTGCCCTGCGGCATCGTGTCGGCGGTGTTTCGCGGCAAGTTCATCGACCAGGTCTTTACCGGCTTTGCCATGCTGGGCGCCAGCATCCCGAGCTTCTGGTTCGGCCTGGTGCTGATGCAGATCTTTGCGGTCTCCATGGGCTGGTTCCCGGTCTCGGGGTATGGTGACCCGGGTGCCACGCTGGTCGAGCGCATGCACTACCTGGTGCTGCCGTCGGTAGTGCTGGGCGTTTTGAATTCCGCGCTCATCATCCGCTTCACGCGCGCCTCCATGCTCGACGTGCTGGGTGAAGACTATGTGCGCACCGCCCGCGCCAAGGGCCTGTCGGAAAACGTGGTGGTGCTCAAGCACGCCCTGCGCAATGCGCTGGTTCCCATCGTCACCGTGTTGGGCCTGACGGTCGCGCTCATGATCGGCGGCGCTGTGGTGACCGAAACCGTGTTCGGCCTGCCCGGCGTCGGCAATCTGGTGGTGAGCGCCGTGCTGCGCCGCGACTACCCCGTCATCCAGGGCGCGCTGCTCGTGATCGCCATGATTTATGTGGTGATCAATTTCCTGACCGACCTTCTCTACATGCTGGTTGATCCGCGCGTGAAGTACTAAGTTATGAAGATCCCCCTCACGCTGAAAAAACTCTTCCGCCGCCGCATCGTGCTGGCGGCGGGCATCTGCCTGCTGATCGTGGTGGCCGTCGCATTGCTGGCCAATGTGGTCAGCGGCTACGACCCCAACGACACGGCGGTGCGCGAGCGCCTTTCTGCGCCCACCGCCAAGCACCTGCTGGGCACGGACGAATTGGGCCGCGACCTGTTTGCGCGCATCGCGTTCGGCGCGCGTTATTCGCTGACGATTGCCGCGCTGACGGCGATCGGCTCCATCGCGCTGGGCACCTTGTTTGGCCTTGTCGCCGGCTTCTTCCGCCGGCTCGACGCACCCATCATGCGTGTGGTCGACGCGATGATGTCCTTCCCCGACATCCTGCTGGCGATCGCGCTGGTCGCCATCCTGGGCCCGTCCATGCTCAATGTGGTGTTTGCGCTGGTGCTGGTCTACACGCCGCGTGTGGCCCGTGTGGTGCGCGCTTCCACGCTGGTGGTGCGCGAGCTGCTGTTTGTCGAAGCCGCGCGCGCCGTCGGTGTCTCCACCGGCCGCATCCTGCTGCGCCACATCCTGCCCAATTTGATGTCGCCCATCCTGGTGCAGGCGTCCTTCATCTTTGCCTATGCCATCCTGGCCGAGGCCGCGCTGTCTTTCCTCGGCGTCGGCGTGCCGCCCGAAATCCCGACCTGGGGCACCATGGTCGCGGGCAGCCAGCAGTATGCGCATGAGGCGCTGTGGATCGTGCTGTTCCCCGGCCTGGCCATCATCCTGACGGCGCTGTCGCTGCAGCTGCTGGGCGACGGCGTGCGCGACCTGCTGGACCCTCGACTTAAGAAGTCGATGTAAGTAGTCCATCCAAAGAACGACTCCATGAATTCCCCCACACCTCTTCCAACGCCAGCTGGTACACGCCTCGACGTGCGCCACCTGAGCACCTTCTTCGACACCGACGAAGGCCTGATCCGCTCGGTCGCCGACGTGAGCTTCAGCATCCGCCCCGGCAAGACCACCGCGCTGGTCGGCGAGTCCGGCTCCGGCAAGTCGGTCACCAGCCTTACGCTGATGCGCCTGCTGTCGCGCACCGCTTCCACCCAGGTCAGCGGCGAGGCGATGTTCACCAACCGGGCCGGCCAGACAGTTGACTTGCTGTCATTGCCCGAAGCCGAGATGCGGCGCATACGCGGCAACGAAATCGCGATGATCTTCCAGGAGCCCATGACCAGCCTGAACCCGGTGTTCACCGTGGGCGAGCAGATCGCCGAGTCGGTGCGCCTGCACATGGGGCTGGACCGCAAGGCCGCGCTGGCCCACGCGTTGCGCATGCTGGAGCTGGTCGAGATCCCGGCCGCGAAGCAGCGCCTGAACGAATACCCGCACCAGCTCTCAGGCGGCATGCGCCAGCGCGTGATGATTGCCTTGGCCATGGCCTGCAACCCCACGCTGCTGATCGCCGACGAGCCGACCACCGCACTCGACGTGACCATCCAGGCGCAAATCCTGGAGCTGATGCGCCGGCTGCAGGCCGAGACCGGCATGAGCATTTTGTTCATCACGCACAACCTGGGTGTGGTGGCCCACCACGCCGACGATGTGGCCGTGATGTACGCCGGCCGCATTGTGGAAGCCGCGCCTGTGCGCGAACTCTTTGCCCAGCCGCGCCACCCCTACACACAAGGCCTGCTGGCCTGCCTGCCGGCGCAGCAGCGCAAGCGCGAACTCGCCAGCGGCCAGACCGGCGCCAAGCGCCGCCTGTATGCGATTCGCGGCCAGGTCTCCAGCCCGCTGGCGCCGCCGCCGGGCTGCGCGTTTGAGCCGCGCTGCGACCTGGCGATTCCGCCTTGCCGCGACGCCATGCCCGCGCTGCTGGCGGCGGGCCCCACCCGTGCCGCGCGCTGCATTCGCGTGGAAGAAACAGCTACTGCCACGGTGGAGACCGTATGAGCGCCCCTTTGATTGAGGTCAAAAACCTCCAGCGTTATTTCGGCGCGACGGCGAAACCGGTGCGTGCGGTGGACGACGTGTCCTTCAGCATCCAGCCCGGCGAAACCCTGGGCCTGGTCGGTGAGTCCGGCTCCGGCAAAAGCACGATTGGCCGTACCCTGCTGCGCCTGATCGAAGCGACCTCGGGCCAGGTGCTCTACCGCGGTGAAGACCTGGGCACGGCCTCCAGCAGCCGCATGCGTGCGCTGCGCAGCAAGCTGCAGATGATTTTTCAGGACCCGTATGCCAGCCTGAACCCCAAGATGCGGGTCAAGGACATCCTCGGCGAAGCGCTGCAGGTGCACGGCCTGGCCAAAGGCAAGGCGGCGCGCGAAGAACGCATCGCCGAGCTGCTGGAGCTGGTCGGCCTGCGCGCCGAACATGCCAGCCGCTACCCGCACGAATTTTCCGGCGGCCAGCGCCAGCGCATCGGTGTCGCACGCGCCCTGGCGGTGGAGCCCGAGTTCATCGTAGCCGACGAGCCGCTGTCGGCGCTCGACGTGTCCATCCAGGCGCAGGTGGTCAACCTGCTGTGCGACCTGCGTGACCGCCTCTCGCTGACCATGCTGTTTATCTCGCACGATCTTGACGTGGTCGAGTACCTGTGCGACCGCGTGGTGGTGCTGTACCTGGGCCGCGTGATGGAAGTCGCGCCCACGGCCGAGCTCTTCGCCCGGCCGCTGCACCCTTATACGCAAGCCCTGCTGGCTGCCTCGCCCAAGCCCGACCCGGAGCACAAGAGCGAACGCATTGCGCTCAAGGGCGACATCCCCAGCCCCGTCAACCCGCCCTCGGGCTGCGTGTTCCGCACCCGTTGCCCGCATGCCATCGAGGCCTGCTCCACCACGCGCCCCGAGTTGCGTGACATGGGCCAGGGCCGTTTCAAGGCCTGCATCCGCGATGACCTCGCGGTGCCCGTGCTGATGGCCGCCTGATAATCAGATTCACTTTATGACCACCTTGCAAGACCTTCTCGACCCGCAGATTGACCGCAGCTACAAGGGCTTTCCGCACAACAGCGCGCCGGTGCGCCGCTCCGACATGGGCAAGCAGGGCTGGAACGTGCTCAAGGGCGATTTGCCGCTGCCGCTGGCCATCGTCAAGCAGTCGGCCATGAAACACAACCTCGGCTGGATGCAGCGCTTTGCCAAGGGCCAGGGCGTGGACATGGCGCCGCACGGCAAGACCACCATGTCGCCGCAATTGCTGCAGCGCCAGCTGGACGAGGGCGCCTGGGGCCTGACCTTCGCCACCGTCGCGCAGATGCGCGCGGGCATCACCGCCGGTGCGAAACGCCTCATCATCGCCAACCAGGTGGTCAATGCGGTCGACCTGGCCGGCATCCAGGGCATGCTGCGCGAGTATCCCGGCCTGCGCATCGTCTTCCTCGTGGATTCAAAGGCACAGCTCGCATTGATCGAAACCTGGGCGAAAGCGAATGCCGCGCAAGGGGTCTCACCCTTTGAAGTGCTGATGGAAATCGGCGTGATGGGCGCACGCACCGGTGTGCGCACCGATGCCGATGCGATGGCGCTGGCCTCCGCCATCCACGCCAGCCCGGCCTGCCGCCTGATGGGCATCGAGACTTATGAAGGGCAGGGCGCTACCGGCAATTCTGACAACGACAAGGCCTATGCCGACACGCTGATGCAACGTGTCTGCGGCATCGCACTGGCCTGTGACCAGCAAGGCCTGTTCGACAGCGACGAAGTCCTGATGACGGCCGGCGGCTCGGCCATCTTTGACCTGGTGAGCGGCTGGCTCACGCCCAAACTGTCGAAACCGGTGCGTGGCCTGCTGCGTTCGGGTTGCTACATCACGCATGACCACGGCAACTACAAGCGCCTGGTCAGCGCCGTCAACAGCCGCCTGCACGACAGCGACGGCCTCAAACCCGCCATCGAGGTCTGGGCTACGGTGCAGTCCTGCCCCGAGCCCGGCCTGGCCATCCTGGCCGTGGGCCGGCGTGACCTGTCTTACGACCTGGAGCTGCCCATCCCGCTGTCGACCGTGAATGCACCCGGCGCCGCGCCGGTGGCCGTGCCGGCCGACTGGAAGATCACGGCGCTCAACGACCAGCACGCCTACCTGCGTGGCGAAGGCCCGGCGCATGCGGCGCTCAAGGTCGGCGACCTGGTGGCGCTGGGTATTTCCCATCCCTGCACCACTTTCGACAAATGGCGCTGGATGCCGGTGGTGGATGACAACTACGGTGTGTGTGATGCACTCGTCACCTGTTTTTAAGCGGATTCATTTGTTGGTAGTAACAGGCCCTAAGCACTCATGACCTCTCAAGTTCTTGCCAAAATTGCCGACACCATTGCCACCGCGCCGACCTCGCGGCGCAGCGTGCTGGAGTTGATCCTGCAGGACCCCCAGCGCGTGCTGGACGAAAGTTTTGAGCAACTCGCGCAGCGCGCGGGCAGCTCGGTGCCCACCATCATGCGCACCTGCCGCGACCTGGGTTACCCCGGCCTGCGCGAGTTCAAGCTCGCGCTGGCGCAGGAAATGGCCGTCAGCGGCTCGCCGCTGCACCGCCGCGTGCAGCTGCACGACGACACCGAAGAAGTCATCTCCAAAGTCATCAAGGGCGCCGCCACTGCCGTGAGCGGTGTGCAGGCCCAGCTGAACATCGAGGCCGTGGAAGCCGCGGCCAACGCCATCGCACGCGCCACCCGCATCGACTGCTACAGCGTGGGCGTCACGTCCAGCTTCATGGCCTCGGACATGCAGGCGCGGCTCTTCAGGCTTGGCCTGGTGTCGAATGCCTACCTGGACATTCACCTGCAACTGGTCTCAGCCGCCACCATCAGCCCGCAAGGCGTGGTGTTTGCGATCTCCCACGTGGGCGGCATGCCCTCGCTGCTCGAGGCCGTCGAGGTCGCGCAGTCGCAAGGCGCCACCGTGATTGCACTGACCCAGCAGGGCACCGAACTCGCCAAACGCGCCGACATCGTGCTGGGCATCCATGTGCCCGACGATCCTGTGATGCATGTGGGCACCGAGGCCTACCTGGTGCATTTGACCGTGATCGAAATCCTGACCGTGCTGGTGGCCCAGCGCCTGGGCGACCGGGCCGTCAAACGCCTGGGCGGCGTGCGCGATGTGCTCAGCACCCGCGGCGTGGACATGCGCCACTATCCAAAACTCGACTGGGACACCGTGACGGCCGTGAACGAAAGCAAGATCAAATGACGCGTGCGACGCTGCTGGAAAACGGCTTGGTGATTGATGGAACGGGCAATGCCGGATTTATAGGCGATGTGTTGCTGGCAGGTGACCGCATTGCCGCCGTGGGGCCGGGTCTGTGGGGAAAGCTGCCCGGGGCCATGGCGCAAAGCGATGTGACGCGTGTGGACTGCACGGGCCTGGCCATCACGCCGGGTTTTGTCGATGTGCACACGCATGACGACGCCATCGTGCTCAACCACCCCGAAATGCTGCCCAAGGTGTCGCAAGGCATCACCACCGTGGTCACGGGCAATTGCGGTATCTCGCTCGCACCCTTTGTGGTCAAGCAACCCGAGCCGCCGCTGAACCTGCTGGGCGCCGACTCCTTCCGTTTTGATTCTGTCGATGCGTATGAGCGCGCGGTGATGGCCGCGCAGCCGGCCGTCAATGTCGCCGTGCTGATCGGCCACACCACCTTGCGTTTTGCCTGCATGGACGACCTGACCCGCGCGGCCACGCCGGCGGAAGTCGACGCCATGTGCGCGCTGCTGGAAAAGTGCATGGAAAGCGGCGCCGCCGGCATGTCTTCCGGCCTGTTTTACGAACCCGCCTTTGCCGCGCCCGCTGAAGAGGTGGTGCGCCTGGCCCGCGTGGTGTCGCGCTTTGGCGGCGTTTACAGCACGCACCTGCGCGACGAGATGGCCAACATCATCGAAGCCCTGCACGAAGCCGGCGACTCCGCCTTCAGCGCCGGAGTGCCGCTCATCGTGTCGCACCACAAATGCGCCGGGCCTGCCAACTGGGGCCGCACACAACAAACACTGCCGCTGATCGAATCGCTGGCCGCACGCCAGTCCGTGGCCATGGACGTCTACCCCTACGTGGCCGGCTCCACCGTGCTGCGTGAAGACCTGGTCGACGGCGTGATCGACGTGCTCGTGAGCTGGTCTACCCCGCACCCCGAGATGACAGGCCGCACGCTGGCCTCCATCGCCGGCGAGTGGGGCGTCGATCAGAAAGAAGCCTGCCGCCGCCTGCAACCGGGCGGCGCCTGCTACTTCCAGATGCACGAGGATGACGTCAAACGTGTCATCGCGCACCCGCTGACCATGATCGGCTCCGACGGCCTGCCGCACGACCAGCACCCGCACCCGCGCCTGTGGGGCGCTTTCCCGCGCGTGCTGGCACGCTACTGGCGCGAGCAAAAACTCTTCTCCCTCGAAACCGCCATCTACAAGATGACCGGCATGTCGGCCCGCAACTTCCGCCTGCACCAGCGCGGCCAGCTGCAGCCCGGCTGGCACGCCGACGTGGTGGTGCTGGACCCGGCGCGTGTGCGCGACGTGGCGACGTATGAAGACCCGATCGCCTTGTCGGAAGGCATCGAGAAGGTGTTTGTGAATGGCGAGCTGGCGTATGTGGCCGGCAATGCCGATGCGGCGAATGCCAAGGTTCAGGCGCGTGCCGGCCGTTTGCTCAAACGCGGGGCGGCCTGAGCTTTTAGCGGTTTTTCCATCCCTGCCGTTCGGGCTGAGCCTGTCGAAGCCGTGCGTGAATTAAGCCCGTCGACAGGCTCAGGGCGAACGGGGAATTACCAGGGCCGGAGGTTCAATCAATCCAAAGAGTCGACCGTATCCGGATCCGGCCCATCCCCAATCGCCTCCCGCGTCAGCGCCGCCTGGCTCTTGAGCCAGTCGCAAAACGCAATCACCTCCGGCCGGGCCACGTTGCGCGGGCCGACGATCAGCCAGTAACTCATGGGCGACTCCATGCGCATCTGCGTCAGCGGCTCCACCAGGTCGCCTGAGGCCAGGCTTTCAGCGATTAGCGGCAGCCGGGCCAGCACCACGCCCTGGCCTGTCAGCGTGGCCTGCACCATCTGGTAGGCGTAATTGAAGTACAGCCAGCGTTTGGCTTCCAGCTTGGGGCTGGCGTGCAGTTCGAGCCAGCGGCGCCAGGTCAGCCACTCCAGGTGGGTGTGGTGGGCGTCGCCCGCCTCGATCAGCGTGAACTGCGCCAGGTCGTCCGGCTTTTTCAGCCTGGGCCCGCTTTTGAGCAGCCAGGGGCTGATCACCGGCGTGATCTGCTCGCCGAACAGGCGTATGGCACCCGGCGGCATGGCGCTGGCCGGCGCGTAGCGCAGCGCCAGGTCCAGGTCCGAAATGTCCAGATCCACCGCCACGTCCGACGCATCAATCCGGATGTCGATATCGGGGTTGTCGCGCTGGAAACCCTCCAGCCGCGGGATCAGCCACATCGACGCAAATGAGGCAAAGGTGGTGAGCGAGACGCTTTTGCGCCCCGCGCTCTGGCGGATCTGCCGCACGGCGTTGTCGATGCGCTCCAGCGAGGGCGTGACCGCCCGCAGCAGGATGCCGCCGGCGTTGGTGAGCTCTACCGCGCGGGTGTGGCGGTGAAACAGGCTCACGCCCACGTCTTCTTCCAGGCCCTGGATCTGGCGGCTCACGGCCGACTGGGTGAGGGCCAGTTCTTCCGAGGCGGCGCGGAAGTTGAGGTGGCGGGCGACGGCCTCAAAGGCCCGCAGCTGGCCGGCAGAAATGGGCCGGGAGCGGAGGTGGGTTTGTGAATGGAGCATGACAGTGTGGGGCTGAAAAGACGCAATTAGGGCAATTCGGGCCTGATTGATTAATGCGATTATGGAATCAATAGCTTACCGCGATTTCATTGGACTGTGCAAGCCCGCAGCGAGATGATTCAACCCTCATCACTCACTTCATGCCCTTTCAGGAGAACCACCATGGACCACGCAGCTCACCCCTCAGGAGATCGATTCTTGCAACAGGCTTCAGACGCCACCAACGGCCACGTGGCCGGCCTGGCGGGCTTCTGGAAACTGGGCGCGGGCCGGGCGCTGACGCTGCGTGCCTCGCAGGCCGGTGTGTTGCGAATTGCGCATGGCCGGGTCTGGGCCACCTTCGACTTTGCCAGCCAGGACATCCATGTCCGCGCCGGCGACCACTTCCTCGGCCGGGGCGAAAGCCTTTCGCTGCGGGCGGGTGAGTCGCTGGTGATGGAGTCCTTCAGCGCTGGTCACGCTGCTTCCGCGTATTTCAGCTGGGAGCCGGCAACGGCCTGCGCCGAAGTGACCGAGATGAAAGAGCCTTCGGGCTGGCGCGCCGGCGTCATGCAGCCCCTGGTGGACCTGCGCGCCGCCTTCGGCCTGGCCGCCGGCGCCCTGGGCCGCCTGGCCCGCGGGCTGGTGATGGGCGCGGCTGCCGCTGCTGAAGCGGTGCTGACCCCCATCGCCCTGGTGTTCGTCACCGCCCGCGCCCGGCCCCACGTCACCGGCCACGACTTTGACACCTACAAGGACAACCAGGCCCAGCCGCGAAGCTACAACGTGCTGGCCATGTCCAACCTGGTGAGCTGAATCAGCATCGCAGCCGGCCACCCAGCCAATAGTTTTTTACTCCGGGAAAACCGTTCACCCGCAGTCTGCAAAGGCTGCGGGTTTTTTTATGGGCGGCTGCGGGGTTTGGCGGTTTTGGCTGGCTTGGCCGTTTTGGCGGCCGGCGCTTTTTTTTTCACCTTGGGCGCTTTGGGTGTTTTCGCCGCTTTGGCTGCCCGCGCCTTCAGCGCGCAGTCCAGCGCCACACGCGCCCACGGCAGCATCACCGCGGGCGACTCCATCGCTTCCTCGGGCGCCGTGTAGTAGTTGAGGCTGTGCGGCGCCGCCACGCCGTTGCGGGTGATCTCATAGGTGAAGCGTTCGCAGCCCTGGGCTTCATAGAGCCCGCGCGTGTCCGCGTCGGCCTTGAGCCACAGCTTGTCGCCGCCGCCCAGGTCGGCCACCAGGGCCAGTGTCAGGCCTGAGGTGCTGATGCCCCAGCCGCCGAACATGCGTTTGGCGGTGCACGGCCCCACGCCTGACAAAAGCTCGCAGCAGTACATCGCAAAATCGTGGTGGGGTGCGTTGGATGAAGCCATGCCGCCACGATAGCAAAAGCGCATCAAATCGGCGGCGGCAGGCCTTTGCCCGCGATAATTTGCGGATGCCCCCTGTTTCGCCGACCCTGTCCCCTGCCGCCTCCGGTGTTCCTTCCACGCCATCGCCCGTGCGCGTGGTGGTGATGGGCGTGGCCGGCTGCGGCAAATCGGCGGTCGGGCGCTTGATCGCCGACCAGCTGGCGCTGCCGCTGATTGAAGGCGACGACTTCCACCCGCCCGGCAACATCCGCAAGATGCAGCAGGGCATCCCCCTGGCCGATGAAGACCGTGCCGACTGGCTGCGGCAGCTGGGCGCCGAACTGGCGCGCCACCCGGACGGCGTGGTGCTGACCTGCTCGGCGCTCAAGGCGGCTTACCGCAGCAGCCTGCGCGACGCCGCGCCGGGCCTGCAGTTTGTGCACCTGGCCATCAGCCAGGCAGAGTCCCTGCGGCGCGTGTCGGTGCGGCCCGGCCACTTCTACCCGCCCAGCCTGGTGGCCAGCCAGTTTGAGGCGCTGCAGGATCCCTCGGCCGAGGCCGGGGTGCTGACACTGGACGGCGACGCGCCGCTGCAAGCGCTGGCGCAGCGCGCAGCCGCCTGGCTCGGCGGCGCCGGCCGCTAGCCGCATTTATCAATCAAATTGGCCTCCAGCCCAGGCAGGGTATGGGCTATGCGCTATTAAATTTATAGCGCTACGCCGATCACAAGCGCACGGCCGGGTTTTGCGGTTCAACTATCCGTAACGAGTTACGTTTAAGTAAAATCCCCGCATACCGGCGGCTTTTGCTTCGCCGCGCCCACAACAGGAAGCCCCGATGTCCAAAGCCTTTGCCTCGCAGTCCGACCTCACGGACAAAACCATCACCTTCGAGCAGCTCAGCGCGCATTGCTGGGCCTACACGGCCGAGGGTGACCCGAATTCCGGCGTGATCATCGGCGACAAATTCATCATGGTGAGCGACGCCACCGCCACGCCCGCCATGGCGCAGGATTTGATCGCCCGAATCCGCACCGTGAGCGACAAGCCCATCAAGTACGTGCTGCTGACGCACTACCACGCGGTGCGCGTGCTGGGCGCCAGCGCTTACGTGGCCGAGGGCGCAACCGAAGTGATTGCCAGCCGCGGCACCTATGAGCTGATCGTGGAGCGCGGCGCGCAGGACATGCAAAGCGAGATGGAGCGCTTTCCGCGCCTGTTCCGCAACGCCGAAAGCGTGCCGGGCCTGACCTGGCCGACTTTGGTGATCGATGGCGGCAACCCGGTGAAAGGCGAGGTGCCCGGCAAGCTGGTGCTGGACCTGGGCGGCGTGAAAGTGCAGGTCTGGCACCCGGGCCCCGGCCACACGCGCGGCGACACGATTGCGTGGATCGAAGAAGAAAAAGTGCTGTTCTCAGGCGACCTGGTCGAGTACGAAGCCGGCGTCTACACCGGCGACGCCCAGCTGGAAGAGTGGCCCGCGACGCTGGAGGCCCTGCGCGCGCTGAAAGCCGAAGCCATCGTGCCCGGCCGCGGTGAGGCCATGAAGGGCGCGGCCAATGTCAACAAGGCGCTGGACTATACAAAACGCTGGGTCGAGACGCTGTACAAGGCCGGCAAGGAAGCCGCCGCCGCCGGCATGGACCTCAAGGCCGCGATGGACCACACCCGCAAAAGCATGGACCCGGTTTTCGGCCATGTGTTTATTTACGAGCACTGCCTGCCCTTTGATGTGAGCCGCGCGTTTGACGAGGCCAGCGGAATCAAGAACCCGCGCATCTGGACGGCCGAACGCGACAAGGAAATGTGGGCCGCGCTGCAGGGCTGAACCCGGCAGGCTCAGGCGTCCAGGTCCAGCTTGGCCAGCAGCCCGGTAAACGCATCCAGGGCGGCTTGCCCGTCCAGTTGTTCCATGCGCTCCAGCACGTCGTCCTCTTCCATGGTGCAATAGCCCAGGCTGAAGTTGCGAAAGCGCCGCAGCGCCAGCTCGCCGTGGTGCAGGATCTGCATATTGATATGGCGGGTGTCCTGCCGGATGCGCTCCAGCAGCGCCAGCACCTGCTTTTGGCCACCTTCCAGTTGCTGGCAAAAGCGCATGCCATCAAAGATCAACAGGCCGGTAATGCCACACTCGGCATTGGCCAGGCGGGCCTTGGCTGCAATGTCTCCGATCACGCTCAAAGGCGCTTCGGGCGCCAGCGTGCTGACGTAAAGGATTTCGTACAGAGTCGTGCTTATTTTGTTCATGTGCTTCAAATGTAAGTGCCCCGGACTCGCTACACAATGTCAAAAGACACAGGCAAATGCGCCTAAGATGTTCCCTCCATGAGCATACCGACGCCAACATCAGCTATCTGCCCACCGCGGTGTAATGCCTGCGGCTTACGCAAGACCGGCGCTTTCATGCCGGTGAAAGCGGAAGAACTCCAATTCATCGAAGCTTTTCGCAACGGCATCTCGCAAGTCAACGCCGGCACCACCATACTGCATGAGCAAAAACCCAACGGAAAACTCTTCACGCTGTATTCAGGGTGGGCGTTTCGCTACAAGACACTGAGCGACGGCCGCCGGCAGATCCTCAATTTTTTGCTGCCGGGCGACTTTATCGGTCTGCAGCAAAAGTTCGCCGACGGCGCCATGCACGGCATCGAGGCGGTGACGGACGTGAGCCTGTGCGTGTTTCCGCGCGAAGGGCTGTGGGAGTTGTTTCGCAACCACCCCAGCCTGGGTTATGACGTCACCTGGATGGGGGCGCGTGAAGAAGGCATGGTGGACGACCACCTGCTCACGGCAGGGCGGCGCAACGCCACCGAGCGCGTGGCCATGCTGCTGATGCACCTGTTCCGGCGGCTGGACCGTGTGGGTATGGCCGAGGGCGGCCTGATCGAGTTTCCCATCAACCAGCAACACATTGCCGATGCGCTGGGGCTGTCGCTGGTGCACACCAACAAGACGCTGCGGCGCCTGCGCCAGCTGGGCCTGCACGAGATCGAAAACGGCAAGCTGCGGCTGCTCAACACCCGCGCGCTGGAGCGCATTGCCGACTTTTACGACACGCCGCCACCGCAAGTGCCACTGTTGTAAGCGGCGTGTAGGCGGTCGCCGACAGCAAGGCTTTGGGGCGGATGACACGGCGGCTGCGGATGGGCCTTTAAGGTGCTTTCCTGTTCCGGATTTTCTTTTTTATTCCTTGATGCGGGAATGAAAGTCCGGACACCAGAACACGACACCAGGACATCCAAGGAGACTCCCACATGGACACCGCCAACCGCTCGCGCCTGCAGCAGCAACCCCGACGTTTCGCCGACCGCCAGCAACAGCAAAGCAGCGGATCGCGCGAGTTCCAGCCGCGCAAATCGCAGTCCTCGCAGCCATCGCAACCGTCTGACCGCCCCGCCGGCCAGATGGGCGAGGGCAGCTACGAAGGCACCCGCGACTACCAGGACAACATCAAGTCCTACCTGAAGAATGCCGACGTCGAGTCGGACGCCAAAGCCGCCAGGCCCGATTCAGCGGCGCAGGCTGCAGAGATGAAGAAGGCCGAGGAAGAGGGCAAGTCACACTCCAAAGCGCCGGGTAAATAAACGCCCGGTACACCCGGTACATCGGGTACTAAGCGCCAGGCATCAGGACTTATCAAGACCTTATCAAGACTTCTGCAGGTGCAGGGTCTTGAAGTCCTGCTCATACCGCAAAAGGGTTTCAACCGCTTTGCTGCGTTGCGCCGGCGTGGTGCTGTTGTGCAGTTCGGCAAAGCCGCTGCACGCGTCCTGAGTGAGCTTGTCCATGTAGGCGCGGTAGGCCGGGTCGGGTGAATTGAGCGTGCGTTCCAATAGTCCCTTCATCGCGGCCTGAGTTTTCTCCGGCGCCGCCTGGCCCGCTACCAAAGGGCGCAGGGTTTGCAGGGCGTCCTGCTGGCGCCGCAGCTTTTCCTCATACGACACCGGCGCGCTGAAGTGCGAGTTGTCGATCCGGTGCGCGATCACCGCCAGCTGTTTGTGGTCCAGGCTGCCGTACAGCATTTCGGCGCGCGAGACCGCCTGCTTGTAGCGCTTGTCGCGCCGCGCCTTGCGGCTGCCGTCCAGAAAGTCTTCGCGGTACTCGGCATTGCCTTTGGCAAAGCGGGTTTGCAGTTTCACCAGCTGGTCGGCGTTGAGTGTTCCGACCAGGGCCACCACCGCCGGCTCGGCGCGGTTCGTCACCGCGATCAGCTTGCTGCGCACGTCCGCATACAGCGCGCAGGCGCCGGCGGCGTCCATGTCTGCCGGTATTTGCTGCCGCAGTTTTTGCAGCGTCTCGATATAGGCCGGCAGCTGCGTCTGCCGGTGCCATGCCTGCAGTTTGGCCAGGTCGGCCTTGACCTGCAGGGTTTGCGCATCGGTGAAGTCGAAGTGGCCGTCCAGGTGCCAGTAGGCCAGTTCGGGCGCCTGGTTGTAGGCGATTTTCATGACGCTGCAGCCTTGCAGCGCCACGGCCAGCGCCAGGACGCCCAGCACGCCGATAATCCGGGTGCAGCGTCCCGCTGCTGCCCCGGCAGCCGGCGGACGCGTCAACATCCCAAGATTCAGAGGAAATTTCATGGCAACCCCAATTGATGTCGTCATCATGGCCGCGGGCAAAGGCACGCGGATGAAGAGCAGCTTACCCAAAGTCCTGCACCGCCTGGGCGGGAAGGCTTTGCTGGCGCATGTCATCGAATGCGCCGCGTCCGTGTCGGCACGCAAGGCAGTTGTCATCACCGGCCACGGCGCAGAAGCTGTCGAGGCCGCCTGCACAGGCTTTACGCAGGCGGCAGCGCTTTCAGATTCAAAACTGGACCTGAAGTTCGCGCGGCAGGAGCCGCAGCTGGGCACCGGCCATGCCGTGCAGCAGGCGCTGCCGCTGCTGGCCGACGACGGCGTCACGCTGGTGCTCTCGGGCGACGTGCCGCTGACCCAGCCCGCCACGCTTGAGGCCCTGATCGCCCAGTGCGACGGCCAGCGCCTGGCGCTGCTCACCCTCACCATGGCCGACCCCACCGGTTACGGCCGCATCGTGCGCGCAGGCACCGAAGCCTCGGCCCAGGTGCGCGCCATCGTCGAGCACAAGGACGCCAGCGCCGCCCAGCGCGAAATCCGCGAGATCTACAGCGGCATCATGGCCGTGCCCACGCGCCTCTTGCGCGCCTGGCTGTCCCGGCTGGACAACAAGAACGCGCAAGGCGAGTACTACCTCACCGACATCGTGAAGTTTGCAGTGGCCGACGGCGTGGCCGTGGTGGCCCACCAGATCACCGACGCCGCCCAGGTGGCCGGCGTGAACAGCCCGGTGCAACTGGCCGAGCTGGAGCGCGTGCACCAAAGCCGCGGCGCCGTCGCCCTGATGGAGCAGGGCGTGCGCCTGGCCGACCCGGCGCGGCTGGATGTGCGCGGCACGCTCAATTGCGGCCAGGATGTCGAGATCGATGTGAACTGCGTGTTTGAAGGCACGGTGAGCCTGGGCGACGGCGTGCGCATTGGCGCCAACTGCGTGATCGCCAACTGCACGATTGCCGCCGGCGCGGTGATCCACGCCTTCACCCACATCGACGGTGAAAAGCTCGGCGTGCAGGTCGGCGAGGGCGCGCTGATCGGCCCCTTTGCCCGCCTGCGGCCCGGCGCGCAACTGGGCGCCGAAGTGCACATCGGCAATTTTGTCGAAGTCAAAAACGCCACGCTCGCCAAAGGCGCCAAGGCCAACCACCTGGCTTACCTGGGCGACGCCACGGTGGGCGAGCGCGTCAACTACGGCGCGGGCAGTATCACCGCCAATTACGACGGCGCCAACAAACACCGCACGGTGATTGAGGCCGATGTGCACATCGGCAGCAACTGTGTGCTGGTGGCGCCTGTCACGATTGGTGCCGGCGGGACTGTTGGTGGGGGCTCCACGATTACGAAGAGCACGCCGCCTGGGGCGTTGAGTGTGGCGCGGGGCAAGCAGATCAGTTTGACGAATTGGACCCGGCCTGTGAAGGTTGCGAAGGGCTAGGTTCTCCTTTCCCGTGCCCGGATACGGCACCCCGCACCCCGCACCCCGCACCCGTTCGGGCTGAGCCTGTCGAAGCCTTCTCCCCCTCCGTTCGGGCTGACCCTTCGACAGGCTCAGGACAGGGTACGCCTGACGGCGTATCGAAGCCTGGTGGCGCTCCGGCGATGTGCTTTTTGCTAAGTGCTGCTGGCCGGGGGGTGCCCGGCAGCAACTCACTTTTCTTTTGCTTCGCCAAAAGTAAAGTAAGCAAAAGAAAGGCGACCCTGCTGGCTGCGTCCCTCCGCTTCGCTGCGTGCAACCTGCGGTGCTCGGTCCAGCCGGGGTCAAAAACAACTCGCCTTCGGCTCAAACAAGTTTTTGCCCTGATCCGTCTGGCCCTCCGCTCCTCGGCGCATCCAGAAGGGGCAATCAGGATCGGGATCGGATGCGGGAACGGATCGGCAACCTTACGCCCGAATACGGGATTAGTACCGGTGCTGCTTCCCGGTTACATGACGTAACATGGCGTCGGCGGTGCCTGCAATGGGTGCCGTTTACTTCAACAAATAAATCAACGAGGGGTCTCCCATGTTTCAACTGCTCAGGCGTGCCGTCCTGTTCTCGGGTATTGCTGTGTCTGCGTTTCTGGTGGGCTGCGCCGGCCCGGCGCCCAACTATGCGCCTTCGATAGACAACGTCGAAGCGCTCAAGAAGATTGAAGGTGCGACTGCGGTGAAGACGGGCGCGATCGGTGTGACGGCCGGCATGCCGGGCGCTGCTTCGCTCAGCCTTCGCGCCAACACCATGACGTCACCGGTCGGCAGCAATTACGGCGACTACATCGCTGCCGCGCTGCGCCAGGAGCTGGAGCTGGCCAAGCTGCACAACCCGCAATCGGGCGTTGAAATCAGCGGCACGCTGCTCAAGAACAACATCGATGCCGGAGGCATCAGCACCAATGCCGGGCAGATCGAGGCCCGCTTTGTCGTCACGGCCAACGGGCAGGTGCGCTTTGACAAGGTCAAGCAGGTTGAGCGCAAATGGGAAAGCTCTTTCGCCGGCGCCGTGGCCATTCCGCTGGCGGCCAACAACTACCCCTTGATGGTGCAGTCGCTGGTCGGTGCGCTTGTCACCGATCCTGACTTCATCAAAGCCATCCGCAAGTAAACGGAGACATCGACCATGAACCGTTTTATCGGCTATGCCGTCTCGGCGCTTGCCTGCGTTGCCCTGTTTGGCTGCGCGCATCCCATCAACATGAATCCCGATCTTGCAGCGCTGGCAGCTCCGGCCAACGCCAAGGTCATCAACAAAAGAGCGGGTTACCACATGCCGGACGCCCTGCGGGCGCTGGAAGTCACCACGCCGGGCGGTGGCGGGGACAAAGTGCGGTATTTCCCTTACCGCGACATCGAACCGGGTTTCTACAAGGCCTTGTCCGAAGTCTTCACCAGCGTGACCAAGGTGCAGAACCCCAAAGACCTGGCAGCCCTGCAGGCCGGCGGCGTGGCATTGCTCATCACGCCGGAGGTCACGACAACCTCCTATTCCGACGGCGCTTTCACCTGGCCGCCGACGCAGTTCAGTGTGAAGCTGGTCTGCGACATCACGGATGCGAACGGCAAGGCGGTTCAAACCGTCACCGTGACTGGCAACGGCGCTGCGACGTTTGACGAGTTCAAGGCCAATTTTTCGCTGGCCGCGGTACGCGCCTCGAATGAGGCCCTCGCCAAGCTGATCCAGGCGCTGGCCGAATCGCCCGAGCTGCGCAAGTAGGCAATCCATGGCGTTTCATGCCGGCGGCTGCCGGCATGAAACCGCCCGGCTCACTTGACGCGATTAACCAGAAACACCCCGAATATCGCCAGGCCTCCACCGGCCAGCAGGCTGACAGTCAAAGGCTCGCCCAGGATCAACCACCCCAACAACACCCCGAAAATCGGCACCAGGTTGTTGAACACCACAGTCCTAGCCGCACCCAGCTGGCGTATCCCCTCGTAGTACCAGACAAACGCCACGGCCGTGCCCAACACACCGAGGAACACCAGCCCCGCCCACACCTCGAGCGTGAACGAGGCGGCATGCACCTGCGAAATGTCGCGCAGGGCCAGCAAACCCAAAAACAGCGTGCCCCAGATCGCCGCCCACAGCGTGGCCAGCACAGGCGACAGGCCCTGCAGCAGCTTGCGGCCGAGCAGCGTGTAGACCGCCCACGCGCACACCGCGCCGAACATCGCCAGCTCCCCTTTGCCGACCGATTGCGCGATCTGCGACAGGTCGCCGCGTGTCACCACCACCCACACACCCAGCAGCGCCAGCGCCACACCCAACCAGCGCACCGGCGACATCCGCTCACCCATCAGCGCCGCAGCCAGCAGCAGCGTGACGACCGGGTTCAGGGCAATGATGAGCGAGGTGCGCCCGGCCGGCAGCACCGACAGGGCGGTGAAAAACAGCAGGTTGTACATCAGGATGCCGGTGGCGCCCAGCGCCATCGTGCCCAGCAGCTGGCGCCGCGTGAGCGTCGTGAGGGCGCGCAGGCCTTCGGTGAAATGCAGCGCCGCCAGCAGGGCCAGCGTGGCAAACACAAAGCGGACGAAGCCGGCCGTGGCCGGCGGCAAATGCGCCGAGATGACGCGCCCGGCGATAAAAGTGCCGCCCCAGAGCATGGGCACGCAGGTCAGGCGCAGGTAGATGCCCAGCAGCGACGGCGTGGCGGTGGTGGAGGGGGTAGCGGCAGAGGCGGCGGCAGCGGTCATGGGATGGGATGGTGAAAAAGCGGTCAATCGGGTAAATTCATGCATGAGATTAGTTGTTAAGTAACTCACTATCAAATGAGCATTCACTCATGGGCATTCACTCATAAGCATTTGCTCATAGGCATTCACTCGCAGGTATTCACGCATCATGACCCTGGCCCAACTCGAAGTGCTGATCACCCTGGACGAATGCCGCAGCTTTTCGCGCGCGGCCATGCGGCTGGGCACCACCCAGTCCGCCGTCAGCCACGCCTTGCGCGCACTGGAGACGCAGTTCGGCGTCAAGCTCGCGCAGCGCGATGCCTCCGGCGTGACCATGACCGACGCCGGCGAGCGCCTGCTGCTGCGCGCGCGCGAGATGACGGCGCTGGCCGCCACCATGACGCAAGAGCTGGGCGACGCCAAAGAGCTGAAGACCGGCACACTGCGCATCGGCTCCTTCGGCCCGACGTCTACCGTCAATCTGCTGCCGCCGCTGCTGGCCGCTTTCAAACAGCGCCACCCCGGGGCGCAGGTGCGCATTGAAGAAGAAAGCGACGAAGTGATCGACGGCTGGTTGCTGTCAAAGCGTGTCGAGCTCGGCTTCGTGGTGGTGCCCGACGAGCGCTTTGAAGTGTTGCCGCTGGTGCAGGACGAATTTGTCGCCATCCTGCCGGCGGACCACGCCCTGGCCAGGCTCAAGGCCGTGCCCGTCAGCGCGCTCACGGGGCTGGACTTCGTGCTGACCGAGGCCGGTTGCGGCCCTGTCATCGTGCCCATCCTGCAAAAAAACATCGCGCTGCCCAAGGTGCTGTACCACTTCACGCAAATCATCTCCATCCTGCAGTTTGTGCAACAGGGGCTGGCGGTGTCGGTGGCGGCGCGCCTGGCCTTGCCCGATGCGCCGCAGGGTGTGGTCTACCGGCCGCTCTTGCCGACGCAGCCGCGCACAGTGGGCCTGGCCTGCCTGGATGTGGCCAGACTCTCGCCGCTGGCGCGCGCCTTCTGGGAGCTGGCACGTGAGCAGGCCGGGGCGCGCGTGGGCGCCGCAGGCAAGGCGGGCGCGCGGGCTCGTGCCACAGCGGCCCAAGTCTGATTCTGTGGCCTCTCAGTTGCTATCGATTTGATAGCTGAATGCCAAGGTGAATAAAGGGCTGGAGCCCTATTTCATATAAATGTTGACGCGGCGCCCATCGCGGGCAAACCCTGTTCGCGTCGGTGCGCCGCTACTTCACAATCATTCACAACATCAAGAGGAGAGCGAGCATGAGGGATATGTCCAAGGCTTTTCAGGATCGCCGCGCATTGCTGGGCCGCCTCGCGGGCATGGGCGCAGCGGCCGCGTTCATGCCGCTGGCGGGCTTCGCGCAGGCGCCCGCCCGCGTTCCCATCGCCGACATGCATTCGCACCTGGGCATCGTGGGCCGCACGCGCTCGCCTGCCGACCTGGCCACCGAAATGAAAACCCATGGCGCCACCCTGGTGTCCTGGGCCGTGGTGGGCGACGCGCTCTGGCTGGCTTACGGCCCCAAGGGCATCGTCCAGAAGAGCGAGCCCACACCCGCCGAACTCTCGGCCTTCTTTGAAAAAACCCTGAGCGGCATGGTGACCTATGCCGAGCAGAACCAGCTGGCCATCGTGCGTACCGGCGCCGACGTGGATGCCGCCCTGGGCGGCAAGCATTCGGTGCTGCTGGCCAGTGAATCGGCAGAGTTCATCAGCACCGACCTCGCCCCGCTCAAGAAGGCCTTTGACATGGGGCTGCGCCAGCTGCAGCTTGTGCACTACATCCGCAACCCGATTGGTGATTTCTCCACGGCATCGCCGGTGCACAAGGGGCTTTCTCCGCTGGGCCGCGATGTGATCAAGGCGTGCGAAGCGCAAGGCATTCTGGTTGACCTGGCGCACTGCAGTACGCAGGCGCTGGAGCATGCGTTTGAGACCGCAACCAAACCCATGATCTGGTCGCACGGCTGGGTCGACAGTGACGCAGGGGAATACCGCGACCAATATGGCTACCTGATGCGGCGCCTGTCGGTTGCGCAGGCCAAAAAGATCGCCGCGGGCGGCGGCGTGGTTGGCCTTTGGGGCCTGGGCCTGCGCCAGCCGGCCAATGCCTTCGGCTGGAAGGTCGGCCTGCAAGACCGTGCCGGCTATGCGCGTGAGTTGGCCAGGCTGGTCGGCATGATTGGCGCCGACCACGTGGCCCTGGGCACTGACATCGCCGGTGTGGGCGACGACTGGACCACGAATGACTACAGCCACGTGCGCGAGGTGGTGCAATTGCTCGAAGGCCAGAAGCTGGATGCGGCAACGATCGAGAAAGTCGCCTTCGGCAACTTCGCCCGCGTGCTCAAGGCCACGCTGCCCAAGGCCTGAAGCGGGGTTTGATCCGGCCGGTGGCTGGAGCCGGCAACGGTTTGTTATTGGCTTGCTATTGATTTGGTAGCTGAAGGCCAAGGTGGTGATTGGGCTGCAGGCCTTTTTCTTATAAATTTTCAACACCGCCGTCGTCGTTTGCCGCGGCGAGCCCCCGGGGTTTCGTCGGTCCTCCATCAAGTACCATCAGCCAACCATAAGCCGGCGTAGCATCTTCGCGGCATGGCAACAAGAGGGAGGCTGGGTCATGATCATCTGGGGTATTGTTTGGGGTGCAGTCCTGGGCTCGATGTGGCCGGGCTATGGTGACTTTGGTGTTTTCCTGGGCGCCGTCCTCGGCTTCTTTGCCGGGTTCTCACTGCGCTGGGTGGTGCGGTCTGAAGTAGCGGCCGCGCAGAAAAAACTCCGACCGCAGGCCGCCACGGCGCCGGCGCCGGCTGCCGCCGCTGCCAAGCAAGTTGCCGAAGTCGAAGACGACGGCGGCTTCAAGGACTTTGAAGACACCAGCCCGCAGGCTGCTGCACCGTCATCCACCACAACGACCCCCACAACGACCCCCACAACGACAGCAACCACGGCGCCGCCCCCGCTGCCCGTGACCGCGGCAGACAACGAAGCCGCCTGGGCCAGTGAGCTCCCGCCGGCAGCGCAGTCTGCCCCGGCCTCCGTGGCCGCAGCACCCAAGTCCGTCACACGGCCCGCACCCGCGCAGCCCAACGCCATCGAGCAGGCCCTCACGGCGGCGCAGAACTGGTTCCTGGGCGGCAACACCATCGTGCGCGTGGGCCTGGTGATTCTGTTTATCGGCCTGTCTTTCCTGGCGCGCTACGCCGCGTCGGCAGGCCTCTTGCCGGTCGAGTTTCGCCTGGCCGCCATCGGCGCGGCAGCCATCGCGCTGCTGGCCGTGGGCTTTCGCAAGCGCCATGACAAACCTGGCTTTGCGCTGGCGCTGCAAGGCGCTGGCGTGGCGGTGATGTACCTCACGGTGTTCGCGGCGTTTCGCCTCTACGGCCTGCTGGATCCGCTGCCGTCCTTCGCGCTGATGATCATCGTGTGCGCGCTCAGTTGCGCGCTGGCGCTGCTGCAAAACTCGCGCGCGCTGGCCGTCGCCGCGTTTGCCGGCGGCTTTGCCGTGCCGCTGCTGCTGTCGACGGGGCAGGGCAGCCATGTGGGGCTCTTCAGCTACTACACGGTGCTCAACCTCGCCATTCTTTTCATCGCGTACAAGCGCTCGTGGCGCATCCTGAACGTGGTGGGTTTTATCGCCACCTTCGGCGTGGCCACTGCCTGGGGCGTGCTCAAGTACGCGCCTGAGCACTACGCCAGCGCCCAGCCTTTCCTCATCGGCTTAGTGCTGATCTACCTGTTCACCGCCATCCTGTATGCGCGCAACACGCCGACCAAGCTGGGCAACGCGGTCGACACCATGCTGGTGTTCGGCACGCCGCTGGCCGGCTTCGGCCTGCAGGCCGGGCTGGTGCAGGGCATGGAGTTGGGGACCGCGTTGTCGGCGCTGGGCTTTGCCGCGCTTTACCTGCTGACGGCGACGGTGCTGGTGCGCCGCGGGCTGGCCAGCTACCGCCTGCTGATTGAATGTTTTATCGCCGTGGGTGTGGGCTTTGCCACGCTGGCGGTGCCGCTGGCGCTCGATGCGAAATGGACCTCGGTCGTCTGGGCGCTGGAAGGCGCGGGCGCATTCTGGGTCGGCATGCGGCAGGCGCGCTGGATGCCGCGCGCGTTTGGCCTGTTGCTGCAGGGCGTGGCGGCGATGGCTTTTCTGGGCGGGATGGATGACGGGGGCGCGCTGGGCAGCCCGATCTCGGCGATTCCTTTCGGCAACCCGGCCTTTATCGGCGCCATGCTGATCGCGCTGCCGGCGCTGCAACTGGCGTGGTGGCTGCGCAAGCCCCTGCCGCACAGCGAGTCGTCGTGGGCCAAGGCCTATGCCGGTGTGGAGTCGCAGCTCAGCGCGCCTGTGTACCTCTACGGCTTTTTCTTCTGGTGCCTGGCCTGGTTGCTCGAAATCAGCCGCCGTGTGCCCGCGCTGCAGGCCGACGAGATGCCGCAGCAGGTCTTTAGCGACCGCACGACCGGCCTGCTGATGATGCTGGCGGTGGTGGCCAGCGCGGCCTTGTCCATGCTGCTGGGCCTGAAGAAGCAGTGGGCTGTGGCCACCTGGCCCGCGCGCATCACCGTGGGGGTGCTGGCGCTGGGCTTTGTGGTGCAGGTGGGCGCGGGCTACCGCGTGCTGGCCATGCCGGCGTGGGCTGTGTGGCCGGTGGTGCTGGTGCTGCATTACTGGATGCTGCGGCAGTCTGACCGCCAGGCGCTGGCGGGTGCGTCCGGCCAGTCACCCTATGGTTTCCTGCATGCGGCCAGCGCGTGGCTGGTCACCTTCCTGCTGGCCGACTGCCTGTGGTCGGGCATCGGCAAGGCCGAGCTCTGGCGCACCTCGTGGGCCGGTGTGGTCTTGCTGGTCAGCGCCATCGCGGTGCTGATGCTGCTGGCCGTGTGGGCCGGGCGCGCCAACAGCGCGGCCTTGCGCCAGGGCGCGAAGTGGCCGCTCAACCCGCATGCCCAGGCTTATTACTGGTATGCGGCCCTGCCGCTGGCGGTGCTGGTGTTCTGGGGCGCGCTGGCCGCGTCGGTCACCTCGTCGGGCCGCACCGCGCCGCTGCCGTACATCCCGCTGCTCAACCCGACCGACCTGACGCTAGCGCTCGCGCTGGGCGCGCTGGTGTTCTGGCGCCGCGTTCTGGTCACGGCCGCGCCGCCGCCCGGCAACGCGGGTTGGGTCACCGGCCGCAATGCGCTGGTGTCGCTGGCGCTGCTGGTGTTTGTTGCCGTCAACACCGTGTGGCTGCGCGTGGCGCACCACTTCTTCGGCGTGCGCTGGGACGCCGACGCGCTCTTTGAAAGTTTTGTCGTGCAAACCGGTTATGCCATCTTGTGGACGCTGCTGGCGCTCACGCTGATGGTGCTGGCGCACCGCCGTGTGCAGCGGCCGCTGTGGCTGGTGGGCGCGGGCCTGCTGGGCCTGGTTGTTGTGAAGCTGCTCTTGATTGATCTGTCGAACGCCGGCGGCGCCGAACGCATCGTCGCGTTCATCGCCGTGGGCATTTTGATGCTGGTGGTGGGCTACTTTGCGCCGCTGCCGCCCAAGGCGCCCAGCGCTGCAGTCGATGCCGCGCCGCCCGATGCTCTTGAACTGAAAGAGGCCCAGTGATGAAATTGAAGCTGCCATTTTTGGGGCTCGCCCTGTCGGCCGGATTGACGGCTCCGCTGATGGTGCTTGCCGCGGATGCGCCCGACGCGGCCAACGCCAGGTCGTACGCCATCCGCATCCCGGTGACGGCCGCGCCTGATGCGCCGCTGCAGCGTCTGCTGCTGCCGGCCGAGGCGCTGGTGCGCCTGCAAAGCGCGGGCTATGCAGATTTGCGCCTCTTCAACGCGGCGGGCCAGCCCGTGCCCATGGCGCTGGCGCAGGTGCCGACGGTCAATTCCGCCGAAGAGCAGCAGGTCAAGCTGCAGGCGTATCCCATCCTCGGCTCCGCCACATCCACCGCTGCCGGGCTCGAGGGTCTGTCGCTGCGCATTGAAGAGCGCCAGGGCCGGCGCGTGGTGCAGCTGAACACCGGCGGCGGCACCACAGCAGGCCCGGCATCGCAGCAAAAGGTGCTGGGCGCGCTGCTCGACGCGCGCGCCGTCAACGTTCCCGCGGTGCGCCTGACGCTCGACGCCGATTTGCCGGTGGGCCAGCCCGTCACCTTCAATGTGCAGGCCAGCAAAGACTTGAAGAGCTGGCGCGCCGTCGCCGACACGGTGCTGTTTCGCGCCGATGCGTCGGCGCCCGCCGCCAGCCTGGGCGACAGCAGCCTGGCGCTGTCGATGGCCGAGCTGAAAGACCACTATTTGCGCATCACCTGGGGCGACGCCGCCGTCACGCTGCGCGGCGCCACGCTGGTCACATCGCGCAACACTGCCACGCGCGAGCGCGTCAATGCCACCATGGCCGCCCCTGCAATGGCCGGCCCGCGCGAGTTGAGCTTTGCCTTGCCCTTTGCCACGCCTGTCGCCGCGCTGAAGATCACGCCGAAGGAAAGCAATGTGCTGGTGCCCCTGCGCGTGCTGGGCCGCAACGACCGCAACCAGCCTTGGACCTTGCTGGCCACGGCGGTGGTTTACCGGCTCACCACCGCAGGCAAAGAACAAACCAGCGGCCCGGTTGAGTTGCAGGGCGCCTCGGTGCGCGAGGTGAAGATCGAGGCCGATGCCAAGACGCCGGGCTTTGCGTCTGCGCCCGACATCGCGCTGCAGTTTGAGCCCGCGCAACTCGTCTTTCTGGCCAGCGGGCAGGGCCCCTTCACCTTGGCGGCGGGGCTGGCGGGGCCGGCCGGTGCTGCGGGCGCCTTCCTGCCCATGGCCAGTCTGATTCCGGGCTACAAAGCTGCGCAGGAAAACGCGCTGCCTTTGGCGAAGGCCGATGTGTCCAAGGCAGACGCTACCGGCGGCAGCGCCGGCGTGGGCGGCCCGCTGGTCGCTGCCCAGGCGCCGGGCGACGGCATCCCCACGCGCACGCTGGTGCTGTGGGGCATCCTGCTGCTGGGTGCGCTGGCGCTGGGCGCCATGGCCTGGGTGTTGATGAAGCAGACCCGGCAGCCGCCGGCCCAGTAGCCGGTTTGCTATTAATTCAGGAGCGGCTAGCCCAGACGCTTATTGGGCTAGAAGCACTTTTGGCTCAAATTTTGCGCGCCTGGTACTGAAGAAGGCCTTCACGTTGCGCACATTCGCATCGCTGGTAAACAGCCGCTGCGCCAGCGCCAGGTAGCGCGGCATGTCGGCCACATGCACCACCAGCATGAAGTCCGGTCCCGGTGAGACGCGGTAGCACTGCTGCACGGCGTCGTCCTGCACCACCCGCACTTCAAACGCCTCCTGCTGCTCGGCGCCTTGGCGCTCCAGCGTGATCTCGACCAGCGCCGTCAGCCCGTGGCCGGTGATGGCAGCCAGCTTGTCGGTGCTCAGCACAGCGATTTCGCGCTCCACCAGCCCCGCATCGCGCAGCCGTTTGACGCGGCGCAGGCAGGTCGGCGGCGAGATGTGGGCGCGCTCTGCCAGGTCCTGGTTGCTCAGTGAAGCATCCGTTTGCAGGCTGTCGAGCAGCTTGAGGTCTGTCTCGTCTATGGTGATTTGTTCCATAAAACTACTATAAATGAAAGTAAATTCAATCAATAGAGATTTATGAAATTAAATTCCGAAATCAGGAAAAAATCAATCACATAAGAAAGCATCAAGTCCGTAGCATCCATACATTGATTCTTTCAGGAGACCTTCCATGTGCGGCATCGTTGCTTCCGTTTCGACACGAAATATTGTTCCCATCCTGGTGCAGGGCCTGCAGCGGCTGGAGTACCGCGGTTATGACTCCTGCGGCGTCGCGGTGTACGCCGGCGGCCTGAAGCGCGCGCGCAGCACCTCGCGCGTGGCCGAGCTGCAAGAGCAGGTCACGAATGACAAGCTCGAAGGCGGCACCGGCATCGCCCACACCCGCTGGGCCACCCACGGCGCGCCGGCCGTGCACAACGCCCACCCGCATTTCAGCCACGGCAGCGGCGCCGCCTCGCAAACCAGGCCCGGCAAGGTCGCACTGGTGCACAACGGCATCATCGAAAACTACGAAGAGCTGCGCGCCGGCCTCAAAGCCAAAGGCTATGTCTTCGACAGCCAGACCGACACCGAAGTCATCGTGCACCTGATGGACAGCCTGTACGACGGCGACTTGTTTGAAGCCCTGAAAGCCACCGTGGCGCAACTGCACGGCGCCTATGCCATCGCCGCCTTCTGCAAAGACGAGCCGCACCGCGTCGTCGGCGCACGCGCCGGCTCGCCGCTGATCCTGGGTGTGGGCAAAGACAAGACCGAGAACTTCCTCGCCAGCGACGCGATGGCCCTGGCCGGCGTGACCGACCAGATCGTCTACCTCGAAGAAGGCGACATGGTCGACATCCAGCTCGGCAAATACTGGATCGTCGGCAAAGACGGCAAGCCCGCGCAGCGCGACGTCAAAACCGTGCACGCCCACAGCGGCGCGGCAGAGCTGGGCCCCTATCGCCACTACATGCAAAAAGAAATTTTTGAGCAGCCCCGCGCCATCGCCGACACGCTCGAAGGCGTTGAAGGCATCGTCCCCGAGCTCTTTGGCGACCAAGCCTTCCGCGTCTTCAAAGACGTCGACTCCGTCCTCATCCTCGCCTGCGGCACCAGCTACTACAGCGGCTGCGCCGCCAAATACTGGCTCGAGTCGATTGCCGGCATCCCGACACAAGTCGAAGTCGCCAGCGAATACCGTTACCGCACCTCGGTGCCGAATCCGAAATCACTCGTCGTCACCATCACCCAAAGCGGTGAGACGGCAGACACGCTGGCGGCCCTGCGCCACGCGCAAAGCCTGGGCATGACGCAAACCCTCACCATCTGCAACGTGTCAACGTCCGCCATGGTGCGCGAATGCAAGCTCGCCTACATCACCCGCGCCGGTGTGGAGATTGGCGTGGCATCGACCAAGGCCTTCACCACCCAGCTCGCAGGCCTCTTCCTGCTCACCCTCGCCCTGGCCCAAAGCAAAGGCAAACTCAGCGACGAAGAAGAAGCCAGCCACTTGAAAGCCATGCGCCACCTGCCGGCCGCCCTGCAAGCCGTGCTCGCGCTCGAGCCGCAAGTCATCAGCTGGGCCGAAGACTTTGCCAAAATGGAAAACGCACTCTTCCTCGGCCGCGGCCTGCACTACCCGATTGCTTTGGAAGGCGCCCTCAAGCTCAAAGAGATCAGCTACATCCACGCAGAGGCCTACCCCGCAGGTGAACTCAAACACGGCCCCCTGGCTTTGGTCACCAGCGAAATGCCCGTCGTCTGCGTCGCCCCCAACGACACGCTGCTCGAAAAACTCAAAAGCAACATGCAAGAAGTCCGCGCCCGCGGCGGCGTGCTCTATGTGCTGGCAGACGCCGACAGCCACATCGAAAACGGCGAAGGCTTGCACGTCATTCGCATGCCTGAACACTACGGCGCGCTGAGCCCGCTGCTGCACGTGGTGCCGCTGCAGTTGCTGGCGTATCACACGGCCGTGGCGCGGGGGACGGATGTGGACAAACCCCGCAATCTTGCAAAGAGCGTGACCGTCGAATGACGGTCACGGTGCGCGAAGCGCACTGCGAGGTTTGGGGGACGCTCACTTCGCGCAGCGGAGTTATGCGGCCACACAGGCCTCTCCCCCGCAACCTGACGAAGTCTGTGACCGTCGAGTGAGGTCACTCAGCCCGCCTCATCCAGCCTGCGTAGAACCAGGCGCAAGGCTTTGGCGAACCGCGGATCTGCGACGGCGCCCACGTTAAAGCGTGACCAGCGTGAGCTCTCGGAGGAGTCGACGCAAAACACTTTGCCTGGCGCCGACACGATTTTTTCCTTGAGCATTTCCTGGGCGAGTTTGAGCGAGTCGGGCACACCCGGCAGGGCCGCCCAGAGATAGAGCGTCTGCGGCGGCTTGGCGAAAATTTCACCGCCTACGCCTTCGAAGAGTCGCACAGCTTTGGCAGTGGCCTCGGTGATGCGGTCGCGCAGCCGGGCCAGGTGGCGCTGGTAGTGGCCTTCGCTGAGGATGATGTCCACCGTGCGTTCGCAGTATTCCGAACTGCTGACGTGAATCAGGGCCTTCAGGTCGGCCAGGTCGCTGGCCAGGTCGGCGCCGCAGGCGATAAATCCAACGCGCAGCGCTGCAGAAAACGATTTCGAAAAACTGCCGATATAGATCGTGCGGTTGAGCTGGTCCAGCGCGGAAAGGCGCGGCATGGACATGGGCTTGAAATCGGCAAGCGGGTCGTTTTCCACGAGCAGCAGGTCGTATTTCTCTGCAAGTTGCAGCACACGAAAAGCCTTGGCCGCGCTGATGTCCGAGCCCGTGGGGTTGTGCCCCACCGACTGGGTGAAGAACAGCCGCGGCCGATGTGTGATGAGCAACTGCTCCAGCGCATCCAGGTCCGGGCCGTCGGCCAGGCGCGGCACGCCGACGATGCGAGCGCTGGCCAGCTTGAGCTTGCCGAACAGCGGGTAGTAGCCTGGGTCGTCGGCCAGCACCGTGCCGCCGGGCGGCACAAAGTAGCGGATGACGATGTCCATGGCCTCGTTGGCGCCGTGCGTCAACACGATTTGCCGCGCTTCGGCGCCAATACCCAGGTCTGCCAGCTTGCGCACCAGGTGCTGGCGCAGCGGCTCATAGCCGAAGCGGCTGCCGTAGCGAAAGAGGGCACCCAGGCCGGTGCGCACGACCTTGTGGTGAAACTTGTCCAGGCGCGCGCCGGCCAGCCATTCGACGGGCGGAAAGCCGTCGCCCACGCTGAGCTGGTCGGCTTCCCACTTCAGTTGCTCCCGCATCAGCCAGACGATGTCCATGGCCCGGCCCAAAGAGCCGGCTTCTTCCTCCGCCGCTTTGGGCGCCGGCGCATCCAGCACGTAGTAGCCCGAGCCGCGCCGCGGCTCGACGATGCCGCGCGCCACCAGCAGCTCGAACGCCGCCACCACGGTGTTCTTCGCGTAGCCGTGCAGCTCGGCCAGCTCGCGCAGTGAAGGCAGCTTTTCGCCGGCCTTGAAGGCGCCTTCGGCGATCTGCCTTTCGAGCGAGGCCGCTAGCGCGCCGGCGATGGTGGTGGGTTGGGGTTTCTCTTTGGCTTTGGGCATATCGGCACGACAAAAAAGGTATGGGGCAACTATCGCTGCGGCCGCCTGTCCGGGGTTGGCCAGGCCCGCTGTCCCGTCAAACTGTACCTTTATTTGCTGGTACAGACTGCCTACAGTGTCCCCAACCGTACTAACAGACCTGCCCAGGAAAGATTCATGACTGTTGATTCCCGTCTTCCCAACTTCCGTGCCTTGAGCCCTTCTGAGCGGATGGCCCATGTCGGGCGCGCCGCTGGCCTCAGCGAGGCCGACCTGGCGTTATTGGCCCAACCCGGCGCCTTGAGCGTGGACCGGGCCAACGGCATGATTGAGAACGTCGTCGGCACTTTTGAACTGCCCTTTGGCGTGGCCGGCAACTTCACGATCAACGGCAAGGACGTGCTGGTGCCCATGGTGGTCGAGGAGCCCTCGGTGGTGGCTGCCGCATCGTTCATGGCCAAGCTGGTGCGTGAATGCGGCGGTTTCGAAACCTCCAGCAGCGAACCCCTGATGCGCGCGCAGGTCCAGGTGCTGGGCACCACCGATCCGTATGGTGCGCGCCAGGCTTTGCTCAAGCGGCGCGCCGAGATACTCGAGCTTGCCAACAGCCGCGACAAGGTGCTGATTGGCCTGGGCGGCGGTTGCCGCGACATCGAGGTGCATGTTTTCCCCGACACGCCGCGCGGCCCCATGGTGGTGATGCACCTCATCGTGAACGTGCGCGACGCCATGGGCGCCAACACCGTCAACACCATGGCCGAGTCGGTCTCGCCGCTGGTTGAAAAAATCACCGGCGGCACGGTCCGGCTGCGTATCCTCTCCAACCTGGCCGATTTGCGGCTGGCCCGGGCGCGCCTGCGTGTGACACCTGAGGCGTTGACCACCAAAGAGCGCGCGGGCGCCGATGTGATCGAGGGCATCCTCGACGCCTATACGCTGGCGGCCATTGATCCTTACCGGGCCGCCACCCATAACAAAGGCATCATGAACGGCATCGATCCCGTCATCGTCGCCACCGGCAATGACTGGCGCGCGGTCGAGGCGGGCGCCCATGCCTGGGCTTGCCGCAGCGGAAACTACACGTCGCTGACCACCTGGGAAAAAGACCGCTCCGGCGCGCTCGTCGGCACGATCGAGATGCCCATGCCCGTGGGTCTTGTCGGGGGCGCCACCAAGACACATCCGCTCGCACAACTTTCGCTGAAGATCATGAAGGTGGAAACTGCCCAGGAACTGGCCGAGGTCGCTGTGGCGGTGGGCCTGGCGCAAAACATGGGTGCGTTGCGGGCGCTTGCCACCGAAGGCATACAGCGCGGGCACATGGCCCTGCACGCCCGCAACATCGCACTGGTGGCCGGCGCCACCGGCGACGAGATCGACAAGATCGCCAGGCGCATGGCCAGCGAACACGATGTCCGCACCGACCGCGCCGTCCAGCTGCTGGAGGAGCTCCGGGCCTGACGGCTCCGCATTCAATTTTTCCCCGTTCGTGTCAGCGCTTCATTGCATCAATAATTCAATTAGGAGACAAGCATCATGTTCAAGCACTGGATTCCATCCAAACCCCTTTCCCTGCTGGCGGCCGCGCTTGCAGCCGCCTGTGTGATCGCCGCGCCTGCGCGCGCGCAGGACATCAAGGTCGGCTTCAATGCCGACCAGTCCGGCACCGCGGTGGCCGAGCTCGGCATTGCCGCGCGCCACGGCTTTGACCTTGCGATCGAAGACATCAACAAGGCCGGTGGCGTGCTCGGCCGCAAGCTGGTCGGCGTGATCCGCGACGACACGGGTGCGCCGCCCAAGTCCATCCAGAACATGACCGAACTGATCGACAGCGAAAAAGTCGTCGCCGTCCTCGGCCCCGCCAATTCCGGCAACGCGCTGGCCTGGCTGCACCTGCCGCAGCAAAAGAAGATTCCCGTCATCGTGCCCGTGGCCACTGCCACGGACATCACACGCCGCTACGCCAACGAGCCACAGAACTACATCTACCGCATCTCGATGGTCGACCGCGAACAGGTCGCGTTGCTGCTGGCTTACGCCGTGAAAGCCACCAAAAACAAAAAGATCGCTTTCATCGCGGACTCCACCGGTTTCGGGCAGCAAGGCGTGAAGGACCTGACCGAGGTGCTGGCCCTGCACGGCCAGCAACCGGTGGCGGTTGAAAAATTCGGCCCCAAGGACACCGACATGACCTCGCAGCTCGCGAAGATCCGCGACTCTGGCGCCGACACTGTCATCGTGTACGGCCTGGCCGATGCCAATGCGCAGTTGCTGCGCAGCATGGAAAAAATCAACTACTTCCCGACCACGCTTGGCACCTGGGGCAACATGAGCACGCCGCTGCTGAACATTGCCGGCAAGAAGCTCTCCGAGCACATCATTTTTGCCACATCGACTGCGGAAGACAGCAACCCGCGCGCCGTGGCATTGGCTGCCCGCGTGCGTGAGCGTTACCCGCAGATGCCGACCTTTGTGGCCGCTGCCCAGTCTTACGATGCCACCATCCTGCTGGCCGCCGCCATCAAGCAGGCCGGCACGACGGATGGCGCAAAAGTCGCCTCGACGCTGGACGCCGGCGTGCCCGATACGCAGGGCATCATCAAGCTGTACAAAAAGCCCTTTAACAAGACCGAGCACGACGCGCTGTCGGTGTCCGACTTCAACCTGGCGCGCTGGAAAGACGGCAGGGTCACTTCCTACAGCGATGCCATCACGAAGGCCATGACGCCTGCTGACCTCAAAAAATAGGCCCCGGCTCAGCTGACTCGCTGGCCAGCCGCCACCCGCCCTGACAGGCGCCACAGGAGACATATCGGATGATTAATTTGCTGCAGGCATTGCTCAGCGGCCTGGCGCTTGGCGGCATCTACGCCCTCGTGGCGCTGGGCTTCAGCATCACGCACACCACGACCAAGACGCTGAACTTCGGCCAGGGCGAATTCCTGGTGGCGGGCTCGCTGGTGGCAGTGGGCACGCTGCTGCTGATTTCCGGCAAGAGCCAGACCGGCGTGCTGACCAGTGCCGACGTCAACCTGCTCAGCTACGGCATGGCGCTGGTGGTGTCGTTGGCGGTGTTGGGGGTTCTGGGGGTCATCCTGTATTTCACGGCGGTGCGGCCTTTCTTCGGTTCGGCCGGAATGTCGTGGGTCATGAGCACCATCGGATTTGGCATCATCTTGCAGAACACCGCGCTGGCCATCTGGGGCCCAGGCTCCATGGCCATGCCGTCGCCGCTTGGCGAGACAGTCATCCGCATCGGCGGGGCGGGCATCCGGCCGCAGGAAATCCTCGTGCTGGCCGTCACAGCCGTGGTCATGCTCGCGCTGGACCATGTACTGCGCCGCACCCGTATCGGCAAGGCCGTGCGGGCGGTGGCGGCCAACCGGCAGGCGGCCGCGCTCATGGGCATCAATGTGGCGGCCATCGTGGTGCTGGCGTTTGTCGTGTCTTCCGGCCTTGCGGGGCTGGCGGGCCTGCTGATTGCCCCCATCACCACGGCTTCGGTCTTCATGGGGCTTTCCATCGCGCTGAAGGCCTTTTCTGCGGCCATCGTCGGCGGCCTCACCAGCCCGCGCGGCTGCATTGCCGGCGGTTTTTTACTCGGATGCGTTGAGGCGCTGGTGGGGCTTTGGCGCGCGGAGATGCGGGAGATCACCATCTTCGCGCTCATCATCCTGGTGCTGGTTATCAAGCCCGAAGGCCTGTTCGGCCAGAAGCCGTTTGAGAAGGTATGAGCGTGCGTCCCCACACCATTGGCATCGTCGTTGCCGCCGTCCTGGCTGCGGCCGTGCCGGCCTTCCTCACCAACGAGTTCTACCTCAAGATTATTTTTACGGCGGGTCTCTACTACCTGGCGGCCTGCGGCCTGAATGTGCTGGTCGGCTGGACCGGGCAGAAGTCGCTCGGCCATGCAGGCCTGTTTGCCGCAGGCGCCTACACCGTGGCGCTGCTGACCACCAAGGGCGGCTGGAACCCATGGCTTGCCCTGGCTGCATCGGGTGCTGTCGCGGGTCTTTTTGGTGTGCTGATCGCCTTGCCGTCGCTGCGCGTCAAGGGGCCTTCACTGGCCATGGTCACCATCGGCTTCGGCATCGTGGTCGAGAAGGTCGTCACTGAATGGCAAGAAGTATTTGGCGGCCAGCAGGGCATTTACGGGGTGGTGCCGCCGACTTTCGGCGGGCAGGCGCTGGGCACGCGCGAATGGGCCTGGCTGGTGCTGGCCTTCGCATTTGCCGCGCACCTGCTGCTGCGCACGCTGCTGTCGGGCAAGTACGGCCGGGCTTTCCAGGCCGTGCAGGCGGCCGAAGTGGCTGCCGAAAGCGTGGGCATCAATGTCTACCGGATGAAGGTGCTGGCGTTTGTCATCAGCGCGGTGACCTGCGGTCTGGCCGGCGCCTTGCTGGCGCAGCAGAACCAGTACATCAATTCGGACTTCATCACCTTCAATCTGTCGATCTTCCTGCTGCTCATCGTGCTGTTCGGTGGCCCCTCGTGGTACGGGCCGGTGCTAGGCGCGGTGGTGTTGACCTTGCTCGACGCCTTCCTGGCGCGCTGGCCGCATCTGCAGCATTTCACTTACGGCGCCTTGCTGTTGTTCGCCCTGTACGCCATGCCCCAGGGCCTGGCGGGTGCGCTGTCAAAGGCGGTGCGCAGGCTTTGGCCACGGCTTTCGGCGGCGGCTGCGCTGCCGGCTGTGCAAGGCGAATGGCAACCGAAATTTGCCGCCGTGCGCGACGAATCCGCGGTGATGCTGCGCGCGGAAGGTTTGTACAAGGCCTATGGCGGCGTCGTGCCCACGAACGACGTCAGCCTGGAACTGCGGCCCGGCCACGTGCATGCGCTCATCGGGCCCAACGGTGCGGGAAAGACGACGCTCCTCAACATCCTCTCGGGGGTCATTCCGGCCGACCGCGGCCGTATCGAGTTCTGCAATGCGGACATCACGCACAGCCGCTCCAGTGCCGTCTGCGCACTCGGCATCGGCCGCACCTTTCAGAACCTCAAGCTGTTTCCGCACATGAGCGTGCTGGACAACGTGCTCGCCGGCCTGCATCCGCACCTGAAAGTCGGTTTCTGGCCAAGCCTGCTGGGCTTGCCGGCAGCCCGAAGGGAAGAACGGGAGGCGCGCGACGAGGCCGTGCGCCTGCTCGGTTTTGTGGATTTGCTGGACCGCACCGGCGATGAAGCGGGCAGCCTGCCCTATGGCTTGCAGCGCCGCCTGGAGCTGGCGCGCGCACTCGCCACGCATCCGCGGCTGCTGCTGCTCGACGAACCCGCGGCAGGCCTGAATCCGCAGGAAACGCGAGACCTGACACACCTGATCGGCCGCATCAGGGACAAGGGCATGACGGTGCTGCTGATCGAACACCACATGGACCTGGTGATGGAGGTGTCCGACCATGTGCTGGTGCTGGACTACGGCGCCAAGATCGCCGAGGGCGCACCCGCTGACGTGCAGGGCAACCCGCGCGTGATTGCCGCTTACCTGGGCGTGGATGACGGCGACGACGTGGCGCCGCCCGCATCCCCTCTTCAACCCGCCTGAGCCGACCATGCTGCATATCAAAAACCTGGCCGTTCGTTACGGCGCGATTGAGGCCCTGAAGGGCGTGAGCCTGGAAGTGAAGGCCGGCGAAGTCGTCACCATCATCGGGGGCAACGGCGCTGGAAAGAGCACGCTGATGAAAGCGATTTCGGGCCTGGAGCCCGCCAGCGCAGGCAGCATCGAATTTGAAGGGCAGGACATCACCCGCCTGCCGGCCCATCAACGCGTGGCACTGGGCATCTCGCAGTCGCCCGAAGGCCGGCAGGTATTTGCCGACCAGAGCGTGCGCGACAACCTGCTGCTGGGCGCCTACCTGCGCAAGGCGTCTGACCCGGGGATTGAGCAGGACATTGCGTCGCAGTTCACCACGTTCCCCCGTTTGCGTGAGCGCCAGCAGCAACTGGCCGGCACGCTGAGCGGCGGCGAGCAGCAGATGCTGGCGATTGCGCGCGCATTGATGGCCAGGCCGCGCCTGTTGTTGCTCGATGAGCCTTCGCTCGGGCTGGCGCCGCTCATCGTGAAGGAAATCTTTGCCGTGATCCGCACGCTCAAGCAAAGCGGCGTGACGATCCTGCTGGTCGAACAGATGGCCAACCAGGCGCTCAAGGTCGCCGACCGGGCTTATGTACTCAAGACGGGGGAATTCACGTCCTCAGGCAATGCGCGCGCCATGCTGGACGACCCGGCTGTGCGCGAAGCCTACCTGGGCAAGCATTGACGTTTTATGCAGAAGATGATGGACGCGGTGCTGCGGTGAACGGGGAATTTGCGTGAAGGAACATATCAAGATCGTTGAGGTGGGGCCGCGCGACGGGTTGCAAAATGAAGCGGTCAACGTTGATCTCGAGACACGGCTGGAATTGATTGCCCGCCTGGCGGACGCCGGTGTCCGGCATATTGAGTCGGCCTCCTTCGTGTCTGCGAAGTGGGTTCCGCAGATGGCCGGAAGCGCTGATTTGATGAAGCGCCTGCCGCGCCTGGCGGGCGTTCATTACAGCGCACTGACCCCGAACCTGCAAGGACTGGAGTCAGCGATAGAAGCGGGATGCGAAGAGGTCGCTGTCTTTGCGTCTGCGTCGGAACAGTTCTCCCGCCGCAATATCAATTGCACCATTCGCGAAAGCCTGGAGCGTTTCCGGTCGGTAGTGGAAACGGCCCGCGCGCACCACATCAAGGTGCGCGGCTACGTATCGTGCGTACTGGGTTGCCCTTACGAAGGCCGGGTCGATCCGGAACAGGTCGCCGGGGTCGCGTTGCTGCTGCACGAGTTGGGCTGCCACGAGATATCGCTGGGGGACACCATAGGCCGCGGCACGCCGCGCGAAGTCCGCGCCATGCTGGAGGCAAGCGCCCGGCGTGTGCCTGTCAGTCGGCTGGCCGGGCATTTTCACGACACCTACGGCATGGCGATCGCGAACATTGCGGCTTCGCTGGAGATGGGTGTTCGGGTGTTTGACAGTTCTGTGGCCGGCCTGGGCGGCTGTCCTTACGCGGCGGGAGCGTCCGGGAATGTTGCAACGGAGGACGTCATCTATCTCCTGCACGGCATGGGCTACGAAACCGGCATCGACCTGCGCAAAATTGCCGAGGCTGGCCGGTTTATCAGCCAGGCGCTTGGCCGCGAATCGAACTCCCGGGTTGGCCGCGCCTTGTTGGGGTAGTTCTTTCTCGCGCCGGCCTGTGGTGCGCTCACCTCATCAGCGCGGAATGAACAGTTGCTGGACCACAAGGTGTTTTACTTTGCGCTCTGTGCTGATGGCGTAGTAGTTCTCATCGACACCGTCGCAAGGGCCCAGCAACCTGACCTGATGACGTTTCATGAGGTCATCCTGTACTGACAGCGCCGCTGGGAAAACGCCCAGCCCACTGCCGCCGAATGTTTCCAGCAGGGCGCTGTCTTCAAACTCTCCAACAACGCGCGGCCGCAGCCCGTGCTGGGTCAACCACTGATCCAGCGGCCCGCGCACGGTGGAGTGTGAAGTCGGCAGCAATACAGGCACCTTGCTCAATGACGCGGGGAAGTCTTTTTGAGCCAGCTTCCACCAGCGCTGCGATGCATACCACCCCATGCCTGAAGTGCCCAGGGAATGGTTGTGCACCTTCAGATGGGGATTGAACGGTGCGGGGTGATCGGACAGCACAACATCCAGCCTGTGCATGGCCAGGTCGGCCAGGAGGTCGGCCATTTCACCTTCGTGGCATATGAGCCTCAGGTCGGGCGTGCCCAGCACCGGCTGAAGCAGGCGCTGCACCACCAGCTTGGGCAGGCCGTCCGCAATGCCAACCGTCAACCGAACCGATTTGGCCTTGGCGGCGCTACGCACCAATTCAGGTAGCGCCTCGCCCAGCTGGAAGATCTGCTCGGCCTGCCGCAGCGCAATGTCTCCGGCTTCGGTCAGCGCCAGGCCCCGCCCGGCAGGTTTGAGGAGCTGGCATCCCAGGTCCCGCTCAAGTTCGCGCACCTGGGCGCTGATGGTCTGGACCGCCATGTCCAGCCGCGCTGCAGCATGCGACATGCCGCCTTCCTTCGCAACGACCCAGAAGTAGTACAGGTGCCGGTAGTTGAAGGCGAGGCTCATGGTCAGTTTTTACGGGATGGTAGATCAACAATTGTCTGCTTTTTATTTGTGTATGGAAACCCTATTCTGTATGGCTCCGCAGATGTTCTGCGATTCAAGAAAGGCACACCATGAATCGACCATTGGTTTTCCCATCCCACACCGCCGGCTCCGGCTGGGGCGCCGGCATTGCGAAGCACAGGGTGCTGCGTAACACCTACGCCCTGCTCTCCATGACCTTGCTGTTCAGCGCCGCGATGGCCGCGTTGAGTGTCTTCCTCAAGCTGCCGGCCCCCGGGTTGGTCATTACGCTCGCCGGATATTTCGGCTTGCTGTTCCTCATCCATAAAGTGCAGAACAGCGGCTGGGCCGTCCCGGCGGTTTTCGCGCTCACCGGCTTCATGGGCTACACGCTTGGCCCTTTGCTGGCGATGCATTTGGCCCTGCCGGGCGGAGCGCAGGCCATTGCACTGGCGCTGGGTACGACGGGCGTGACGTTCCTGGCCTTGTCCGGCTGGGTATTGGCCACACGGCGCGACTTCAGCTTCATGGGCGGTTTCCTGTTCGCCGGCATGGTGATCGCGATTCTCGCGGGACTGGCGGCGATGTTCCTGCAGATGCCGGCACTGGCGCTGGCCGTGTCGGCCGTGGTGGCGTTGCTCTCGGCGGGAATGATCCTGTTTGAAACCAGCCGCATCGTCAACGGCGGCGAGACCAATTACGTCCTGGCCACGGTAAGCCTCTTCGTTTCGCTGTTCAATCTTTTTACCAGCCTGCTGAGCCTCTTCGGCTTTGGCGGCAACAACGACTAATTCAAGGAGAACCCCATGAAATGTCCCCATTGCAACGACGTCACCCTGGTCATGACGGAACGCCAAGGCGTTGAAATTGATTACTGCCCCCAATGCCGCGGTGTGTGGCTGGACCGCGGTGAGCTGGACAAGCTCATAGCGCGCGACGTGGCCGCCGCACCGGCACCGCAGCCGGCCTACCAGCAACCCGCGCGGCGTCCCGACTTTCAGGATTCGGACTACCGGCACAACACCGGCTATGGCAGGCGCAAGCCCAAATCATGGCTCAGTGAAATCTTCGATTGAAGCAAAGACCCGGCCGGGCAGCTATGACGCCCCCCTGTTTAATTTTTTTCTTTAGGAAACTTCGTGAACACTTCTTTTCGCACCACCACCTCTGTGATCGCTCTGACCATCGCTTCGCTGGCCGTCCCTTCGCTTGCATTTGCCAAGCGGATGGGAAGTGGCGGCAGAACCATGCCGGCTGCCCGGGCCGGCAATGCCCCGGCCGCTCCCGTAGCGGCAAAGGCGCCGGCGCCAGCTGCCGCGCCCGCCGTCACTGCAGCCCCGGCCGCTGCGGCTGCGCCCACTGCCCGGGGACCCGGCTTGATGGGCACGATGGGCGCAGTCGCCGTGGGTGCAGTTGCCGGCACCATGGCCGGCAATGCGCTGGCTGGCGGCACCAACTCCGACAAAGAAGCCAAGGCCAAGGAAGCGGAGAAAGAAGCCCAGGAGCTTCAACAAAAGGCTGACGAAGCCAAGCGCAAGGCTGAAGCTGCTCGCGCGGCGGCAAAGTAGCCTGCGTGGCAGTCAGCGCTGCAAGACTTCACATCGCGCTGCGCGCCTTGCTGGGCGGATGCCCAATCACCCGCTTGAATGCCCGGCTGAACGAAGCCTCGGAATCAAAACCCAGCCGGTCGGCGGCGGTGGTCACGCGCATGCCGTCCTGCGCAATCCAGCTGCGGGCCTGGAACATGCGGACGCGGGCGACGTACCGGGCCGGGCTTTCGCCCACCGACTCCTTGAAGGCCTGGGCAAAACTGGATCGCGATGCGCCCATGATGTTTGCCAGCTCGGGCACGCTCCAGTCCTGCTCGGGCGATGCGTGAATGGCGGCCAGCACCTTGCCGACGCCGGGTGAACGCAGTGCCGTGATCCAGCCGGTCGAGTTGCTGCAGGCGCATTCCACCCAGGCGCGGATGATGCTCGCGGCGAGCACGTCGGCCATGCGGGCCAGGATGCCGCAGGCGCCGATGCGGTTCAGCGAGGCTTCACGCTCCATCGCATCGAGCAGCATGGGCACGCCGGGGTCGCGCTGGGCCAGGTCGCCGGCACGGATCACCTCCGGCATCATGGTGAGCAAGGGGTGCAGGGGATCGAGGTTGAACTTCATGCTGCCGCAGAACATGACGTGGGACGGTGTTTGTGCTGCGGGCGCTCCGTCGCGCAACAGATAAATATCGTCTGCAATTCGCTCACGTTCAAAGGTTGCGAGGGCTACCGGCGGCACCTCGGGCGAACTGGCCAGGGTGTGGGCCGTGCCGCGCGGCAGCAGCACCGCATCACCGGCCTTCAGTTCCATCCACCCGGACTGCGGTGTGTGCATCCAGCCATCCCCGCCGGCAAAAAAATGAAACCTTGCGGAGGGTTGCGCGGCAAAGGAAATGGCCCATGGCGCATGCATCAGGCAGCGGCCGTACTCGACGCCTTCCAGGCGCAAGCCCAGCAGGATTTGGGTGAGCGGGTCGGGCCCCGCGGCGGGAAGGCCGCCTCCGGCCAGAGGCGGCTGAACGACGGGCGTGAAAGTTCTGGAGGAATCGTCAAGCATTTCGGCTCTTTCGCCATGGAAAGCTGTCGATGCTAGGCCTAAGCTGGCAACCCTGTCCCCAACAAGGCTTCACATTTCATGTCATCTACTTGCTCTTCTGTTTGCCTGGATCCGCTGGCCGCAGGCGTAAACCCATCCAACGACCCGCCCGGCGAGGCGGCCGCTCGCTGGGCGGCGGTCGCTTCACTGTCCCTCGGTGTGTTTGGCCTGGTCACGGCGGAGTTCCTGCCGGCCAGCCTGCTGACGGCCATGGCGGCCGATCTCCACGTCACGGCAGGCGCTGCGGGTCAGGCCGTCACGGCCACGGCATTGGTCGGTGCGGTGGCCGCGCCGAGCATCCCGCTGTTGACGGCGCGCTTCGACCGCAAGCGGGTGCTGCTGGCACTCACGGCCCTTCTGCTTGTGTCCAACCTGCTGGCGGCGACAGCCGCCACGCTCACGGTGCTGCTGTTTGCGCGTGTGGTGCTCGGCATCGCGCTCGGGGGGTTCTGGTCGATGGCGGCGGCACTGACCATGCGCCTGGTGCCTGAGCGCTTGTTCCCGCGCGCGATGTCGCTGGTGTTAACCGGCGTCTCCATTGCCACCGTCTGCGCGGCGCCCATCGGCGCGTGGATGGGCGACTTATGGGGATGGCGCAGCGCGTTTGTCGCGGCAGGCGCTGTCGGCTTGCTGGCCTTTGTGGTGCAACTGGTCGCGTTGCCGGCCTTGCCGCCGCGCGACCAGGCCAGCCTGAATGGCCTGCGCGAGCTGCTCACGCGCGGGCCGGTGCGCATTGCGCTGCTGGCGGTGCTGCTGGTAATTTGCGGCCACTTCGCGGGCTTCACCTACATCCGGCCCGTGCTGGAAGACGTGACAAAACTTTCCGTGGCGTCGATTTCTGCCGTGCTGCTGGGCTACGGCATTGGCGGCTTCTTCGGCAACTTCGCGGGGGGATGGCTGGCGGAGCGCAGTGAACGCTACGCCATCGTTGCCGGCAGCGCCATGATTGCAGCGCTTGCGGCGGCACTGCTCATGGGCGGCGGCTCCACCGTGGTCGCGGCCGTGGCTGTGACGCTATGGGGATTTGCGTTCGGCGCATTCCCGGTCGGCTTCCAGACCTGGATCGTGCGCGCCGCACCCGACCAGGCCGAGGCCGCAGGCGGCTTGCTGGTGGCCGCGTTCCAGATCGCCATTGCCACGGGCGCCATCGCCGGCGGCCTCATGGTCGACTGGACGGGCGCGCTGGGCGCTCCTGCATTTGCATTGGTGGCCGTGGCCCTGGGCGGCCTGCTGGCATGGCGGCGCGGGCCCTCGGGCCGCGGCTGAGGAGCGAAGGCCATCATGACCCCTCCAAACCCTTCCATGAACAGCCACGTCAACACCAACCGGCGCATCACATTGGCAGCGCACCCGCGCGGCCTGCCTGTTGCGTCCGACTTCCATCTTGTGACGGAGCCCGTGCCCCGCGCAGGCGAAGGCCAGGTGCTGCTGCAAACGCTTTTCCTGTCGCTGGATCCGTATATGCGCAACCTGATGGACGAAATCGGGCCCGGGTACGCACCGCCCGTTCCGCTGGGCGGCACCATGCCGGGCGGCGCCGTCAGCCGTGTCGTCGACTCAAAGCATCACGCCTATCGTGCGGGTGATCTCGTACTCGCCAACACCGGCTGGCAGGACTACGCAGTGAGCGATGGGAGCGGCCTGCAGGCCATCGGCAACATGGCCCGTCCGTCGCTGGCGCTGGGCGCGCTCGGCATGCCGGGCTTCACGGCGCATGTCGGCCTGCTCGACATCGGCCAGCCCAAGGCGGGTGAAACAGTGGTGGTCGCCGCGGCCACCGGTGCGGTGGGCGCCATGGTCGGCCAGATCGCAAAACGCAAAGGCGCCCGCGTGGTGGGCATCGCCGGCGGCGCCGGCAAGTGCCGGCAAGCGGTTGACGAGCTGGGCTTTGATGCCTGCGTTGACCGGCACGGGCCGATGTTTGCGGCGCAGCTTGCGGCCGCGTGCCCCGCGGGCATCGACGTGTACTTTGAAAACGTCGGCGGTGATGTGTTGTCGGCAGTCCTTCCGCTTTTCAATATCGGCGCCCGCATGCCGGTGTGCGGCTTTGTCGCGCACTACAACGACACGGCAGACTCACCCGGCGCCAATCAGTTGCCGCATTTCCTGGCCGCCATCCTGCAAAAGCGTGTGCGGGTTCAGGGATTCATCATTCTTGACCACTACGGCGAGCGCTTTGACGGGTTCCGCCGCGAAATGGATGAATGGGTCAACAGCGGGCAGGTCAAGGCGCAGGAGCATTTGGTGGACGGCCTCCTGAATGCGCCCGCCGTGCTGTCGGACCTGCTGCAGGGCCGCCACAGCGGCAAGGTGGTGGTCCGCGTAGCCGCGTAGCCGCGTAGCCGCGTAGAGGCCTGGATGTGGCGCGTTGCCCTGGCAGCCTCAGGGCCTGGCCATGACCGCTTTGAGCCGCCGCACCGCTGCCGCGGCTTGTTCGGGCGTCGCGAAGTTGGCAAAGCCCATGAGCAAGCCACCCTGCGATGACTTGCGCATCCGCCAGTCGCTCAATGCCTGGACGGCCAGGCCTTTGGCTTCAGCGGCTGCTGTCACGGCTTTGTCGCTGTGGCGCTTGTTGAGGTAGGTCAGCACCTGGATGCCGCCCGCCTGGTGCTGGACATGCAGGTCGTCGCCGAGCGTCGCCGTCAGTGCCTCCACCAGGTAAGCGCGCCGCTCTGCATAGAGGGTTCGCATCTTGCTGAGATGCCGCGCAAAGTGGCCCTGTTCCATAAAGCTGGCCACCATGGCCTGCGGCAATATGGAGCCGGGACCGGGAAGGTAATTCACCGCCTCCCTGAACTTGCCGAGCTGCGACGCAGGCACCACCAGGTAGGCCAGCCGCAAACCCGGGAACAGCACCTTGCTGAAGGTGCCGGTGTAGACCACCCGCCCATCACGGTCCAGGCTTTTGAGTGCGGGCAAGGGCCGGCCGTGGTAGCGGAACTCGCTGTCGTAGTCGTCTTCGATGATCCAGGCCTGGCTGCGCCGCGCCCAGTCCAGCAACTCCAGCCGCCGCGGCAGCGACAGCGCAGAGCCCATCGGGCTTTGGTGCGTGGGCGTCACCACTACAAAGCGCGCATCGGCGGCGCGTTGCTGGCCGGCACGCACGTTCAAGCCTTCGTCATCGACAGGCACCGGCTCCAGGCGCAGGCCGGAATGTTCGAGGAACTGCCGCGCGAGGATGTAGCCCGGGTCTTCGTACCAGCCTACGTCTCCCGCTTGCAGCAGCGCGTGGCGCACGAGTTCGAGCGCGCCCCGGTAGCCCGCGGTGACGAAGACCTGCTCGTGCGAACAGGTGATGCCGCGCGAGATGCCCAGGTAGGTGGCAATGGCGCGCCGCAAAGGCCCGTAGCCGGAGGGATCCGGATAGCTCATCGTCGCGGTCTCCAGCGTGCGCAGGCTGCGCCCGGCCAGGCGGGCCCAGACCTTTCGCGGAAACGCATCCAGTGCCGGAAAGCCCATTTGAAACGGCAGGACCTTGCCGGCCTTGTCCAGCTCGCGGGTGGATGCGCCGGCAGGCAGCGCAGGCGCCTTGGCGCGGCCCGGCTCCGCCAGGTTTCCCAGCCGCGGGGAGACGACGGTTCCCGCAGCGCCGTTGGCGACGAAATAACCTTCGCTCACCAGGATCTGGTAGGCCTTTTCGACCGTGCCCCGTGCCAGGTTCAGCTCGCTGGCAAGGCTGCGCACGGAGGGTACGCGGTCCCCGGGGCGCAGCTTGCCACTGGCGATCGACTCGCGGAAACGGCGGTACAGCTGCAAATAGATCGCAGCGTCCTGCTCGCGGCTGGGTTGGAGGTCCTGCAAGTCCATCAGCGATGTCTCCGGTGTTGTAGATGTCCCATGAATCTAGTCAATTCTTGCACCTATGCCATAGGACATTATTTTCCTACAGTGAAGCCTGTTGACCAAGAAGGTTCGACAAGGAAGTTCGACAAGGATTCACATGAGCACTTTTCAATTGCGCCTGATCGACGGCGACCAGGACTATCAGGCCAGTTTCAACGTCATGCGCGAGCTGCGTCCGCACCTCACTGACGCAACCGCATTTGCCGCGCAGGTACGCCGCCAGGCCGCACAGGGCTATCGCCTGCTGGCCGGCTGGCAAGGCGGCGAGGTCAAGGGCCTGGCCGGCTACCGCCTCCAGGAGAACCTGATCTACGGGCGCTTTCTGTATGTCGACGACCTGGTGGCGACTGCCGAAGCCCGCCGCTGCGGCCTGGGCGCTGCCTTGATCGAGGCTGTGCGCGAAGAGGCGCTGCAGCAAGGCTGCGCCAACCTTGTTCTCGACACCGGGCTGGCAAACGCGCTGGGCCAGCGCTTTTATTTCCGCCAGGGCCTGCTGGCCGTGGGAATGCATTTCCGCCAGGCGTTGCAGGCCACATAAACCACACAGAACACACAGAACACACAGACCACATAAACCGCGTTTTATTTTTTGACTGAATTTGACTGGAGATTTTTATGAGCATGCCCAAACGTTTGCCTTATCACACCCTTTCTCCCGCAGCCTACCAAGGCTTGGGCGCCACCAAAAAGGCCCTCGAAAGCAGCCCCCTCGGCAAGCAGCTGATCGAGCTGGCCTGGCTGCGCATGTCGCAGATCAATGGCTGCTCCTTTTGCCTGGAGATGCATTCGAAAGCGCTGCGCGCCGGCGGCATGGCGGACGCCAAGCTGGACAGCCTGGCCGGCTGGCGTGTGTCGGATCATTTCAGCGAGCGCGAACGTGCCGCACTGGCGTGGACGGAATCACTGACCCATGTGGACAAGACGCATGCGCCGGATGAAGACTATGAGCCGCTCAAGGCGCTTTTCAGCGAGGTCGAAATATCCGACCTGTGTTTTGCCATTGCCCTGATGAGCGGCTTCAACCGCCTGGCCATCGGCATGCGGCAATAAGGGGCTGGAGAAGCTGGTATGAAAATTTTGCGTATCGACTGCAGCCCGAGGGCTGAGTCACAAAGCCGGAAACTTTCGGCAGCCCTCGTTGAGCGGCTTCTGGCCATGGACCCTGATGCACATGTCACGCACCGTGACCTGGGCCGCGAGCCCATTGCCCACCCGGAGGCCGACTACGCCTGGGCGCTTTCGTCGCCGGCGACGCTATCTGCCGGAGAAGCGAAAGGAGCCATGCGCCTGTCGGAAACCTTGATCCGGGAAGTGGAGGCCGCCGATGTGCTGGTCATCGGCACCCCGATGAACAACTTCACCGTGCCTTCGGTGTTCAAGGCCTGGATCGACCAGCTCCTGCGGGTAGGCCGCACCATCGGCATGTCCGCCACCGGCGAGAAGATCGGCCTGCTGCAAGACAAGCCGGTGTACGTCGGCATCGCCTCCGGCGGCTCATTCACCGGTGCGCGCGCCAACCAGCCCGACTTCCTGACGCCTTACCTGACGGCTGCCTTGGGCTGCGTAGGGCTGAAGTCCTTGCAGTTTTTTCCGGTGCAGGGAACGGCGTTCCTGAACGATGAGCAACTGGCCGCGGTCCGGGAGACGGTGCTCGCCACCCTGGAGGTGTCGAAGCCCGGCCTCGAAATGGCTGCGGAGGCCCGATAACGGCCGAAGTCAGCCCGGATCCGCCAGCGATTGCGCCAGAAAATCCACCAACGCCAGAACACGCCGGCTGGGCAGGCCGCCGGGGTGCACCGCATAGAGGTCGCTGGGCCCCACCACATAGTTTTCGAGCGCCGTCTCCAGCGTGCCGGCCTGCAGCTCATGCTGGATGTCCAGGCGGTTCTTGAAGGCGATGCCGACGCCGGCCAACGCCCAGTCACGCAGGATGCTGCCGTCATCCACCTGCCGGTCGCCGGAGACCTTGATGCTGAAGGGCTTCGAACCCTCGCGAAACGGCCAGGCGACCAGGGGCGCCCCCGGCCGCGCCAGCACCAGGCAGTTGTGGTCGGCCAGGTCTTTGGGGTGCACAGGCTTTCCGGCCCGGGCCCAGTAGGCGGGTGAGGCGCACACCAGCCGTTCGTTTCGCAGCAGCAGGCGGGCACGCAGGCTGGAGTCGGGCAGGGGCCCGTTGCGCAGCGCCAGGTCGATCTGCTCGTCCATCAGGTCCAGGTTGCTGTCGTTCAGCATCAGGCTGATGTGAATGCCGGGATGGCCGGCCTGAAACGCGTCCAGGCAGGCGCGCAGTTTCGAGCGGCCAAAGTCATGCGAGGCGGTCACGCGGATCGGCCCGGTCAGCGGCCCTTCCTGCCGCAGCCCCGACATGGCGGCGTCCCAGTCGGACACCAGGCGGCGCGCGTCGGCCAGCAGCCTTTCGCCCTCATGCGTGAAAACCAGGCGCCGGGTGGAGCGGACCATCAGCCGCGCACCAACCTCCTCTTCCAGCTGGTTGATCGCCAGCGTGACGGTGGAGGTGGCAATCGCGCGTTGCCGCGCCACCTGCGAAAAGCTTCCGGCTTCCGCGGTTTCCATGAACATCCTCAGTGCGTCGATCCGGTCCATGCGTCGTGTCTCATCTTTCGAATTTATCGAATAGTGAATTTGATATCGAGGCGATTATCAATGAACGGCAAATGATTCACAGTAGAGCCCATCACAGGAACACGCGCAAGGAGCTTTCATGATCATCGACTTCACGGGACGCCGGGTTCTGATTACCGGCTCAACCAGCGGCATCGGCTTTGCCACTGCCAAAGGCTTTCTGGCGGCAGGGGCGAATGTCGTCATCAACGGGCGCAGCGACAAGAGCGTGGCCGCCGCCATCGCACAACTGGGCGGAGCAGCGGGCAAGGTCGAGGGTTTTGCCGGCGACCTGAGCGATGAAGCGGCCTGCGCGCGGCTGGTGACCCAGTACCCGGACTTCGACATCCTGATCAACAACCTCGGCATATTCGGGCCGCAGGACTTTTTCGAAACGCCCAACAGCGAATGGCGGCGGTTCTTTGAGGTCAACGTCATGTCGGGCGTGCAGCTGTCCAGGGCCTATGGGCCCGGCATGGCGCGGCGCGGCTGGGGGCGGATTGTTTTTATCTCGTCGGAGTCGGGCGTCAACATTCCCGCAGACATGATCCATTACGGTTTCACCAAAACCGCCCAGCTGGCGGTGTCGCGCGGCCTGGCCAAACGCCTGGCCGGAACAGGCGTCACGGTCAATGCCGTGCTGCCCGGCCCCACACTTTCCGAGGGCGTGGCCGACATGCTCAAGGCCGATGTGGAGCGCACCGGCCAGAGCCTTGAGAAGGTCGCGGCCGATTTCGTCAACACCCACAGAAGCTCTTCCATCATCCGGCGCGCGGCCCGTGTCGAGGAAGTGGCCAACATGATCCTCTACGCCAGCTCCGAGCAGGCGTCCGCTACGACGGGCGCAGCGCTTCGGGTCGACGGCGGTGTTGTGGACACCGTGGTCTAGCCCCCGGTCCACCCGCTCGCGGCAGCCCGCCGCATTCATCCATCCGTCCATCCTTGAGCCTTGCCGCGACCGGCAAGGCGGGGATTCTTTCGTCCAAAAAAGGAATAGCCATGACTCACCCCTTCAACCCCTCCAGCTTTATCCAGGCCATCGAAGAGCGCCGCACCACCAATCTGTTCGATGCATCGCAAAGCATCGACGACGCGCAGATCCAGGAGCTCATCCGCCTGGCCACCAAGGCGCCGACCTCCTTCAACCTGCAGAACTGGCGATTCATTGCCGTGCGCACGGCCGAGGCCAAGGCGCGGCTGCGTAAGCTCGCATGGGACCAGGCCAAGGTGACGGACGCCGCGGTCACTTTTATTGTGTGCGGCCAGTTGCCCAACGCCCAGACCTTGCCGGACAGGCTCGCACCGTCTGTGGACGCCGGATTCATGCCCGCGGCGATGGTGCCCGGCTGGCAAGGCGCTGCCGCAAGCCTGTACTTCGAGCAACCGCAGCGCCAGCGCGACGAGGCGATCCGCTCTGCGGCCCTGGGCGCCGGCACGCTGATGTATGCGGCGCAGGCCATGGGCCTGGGTTCGGCGCCCATGATCGGTTTTGATGCCGAAGCGGTGTCGCGCGAGTTCGGGCTGGCGGCGGAAGAAGTCCCCGCGCTGCTGGTCGCGGTGGGTGTTGCCGCACCTGAAAACTGGCCGCAAAAACCGCGGCGCCCGCTATCGCAGGTTTTGCAGCTGGTCTAGCAATTCGGCGGCGGTTTGCCCGCCCGCCTGCACAGGCCTGCGGGCAGCTTCGCAATCACCTTGATTTCGAACTACAAGCCGTAGAGGCCTTTCCGCTGAACCGGCACGTCAGCGCCAAGCTGCGGGTGTTCATTGAGTGGATCGCTGAGTTGATGGCGCAGCATGCGCCTGCCGGTGGCAAGCCTGAAAGCATCGCACGCGCTCCGGCCCTGCACCGCGGCTCTGCAGCGCAGCGCAATGTGCCACGCAGCTAATTGTTTCGATTCAATCGGGCCCGTATCAGTTGCCGGGTCGCAAATTGGCCTGCCGGTGATGGTCGGCCGCCTCCTGGATGGCTTGCCTGGCCGTGGCATCCATCCGGGACAGGTTCTTCAGCTGCATGGCCATGCGCTGGTTTTTCTCGAGCAGCTTTTCATGCCGCATCAAAAAGTCCCAATACAGCGTGGTGTACGGGCAGGCTTTGGGGCCGGTGGATTCGGCCGGGTCGTATTGGCAGCCTTTGCAGTAGTTGCTCATGCGCTGAATGTATTTGCCGCTTGCCACATACGGCTTGCTCGCCATCAGGCCGCCGTCGCCAAACTGGCTCATGCCCAGCGTGTTCGGCAGCTCCACCCATTCCACAGCATCCACATAGACGCTGAGGTACCAGCCGTGAACTGCTTTCGGGTCCACCCCCAGCAGCAGGGCATAGAGGCCGGCCACCATCAATCGCTGGATATGGTGCGCGTAGCCGTGCTCCAGCGTCTGGGTGATCACGTCGCGCAGACAGGCCATGCTGGTTTCGCCCGTCCAGTACCAACCGGGGAGCGCACGCTGCGCACCCAGTGCATTTCTCTCAAGATAGCCGGGCATCTGCGTCCAGTAGATGCCGCGCACGTATTCGCGCCAGCCCAGTATCTGCCGGATAAAACCTTCCACCGCTGCAAGAGGCGCCAGGCCGAGGCGCAAAGCCTCTTCTGCAGCCGCCACCACTTCCCTGGCGCCCAGCAGCTTGAGGTTCAGCGCGCTGCTCAGGTGCGAGTGATAGAGCCAGGCCTCGCCCGACCACATGGCGTCTTCGTAGTCTCCGAAGAGGGGCAGGCGCTGGGCGATGAACTCCCGCAGGGCGACCAGCGCTTCTTCCCGTGTCACGGGCCAGCCAAACGCTTCAAGCTTGCCGGGGTGGCCGGAGAATTTTCGGTTGACCAGCGCCATCACCTCCCGCGTGGTTGCGTCGGGGGCAAAGCGGGTAGGTGGGGTGAGCTGCGGCGGCCCCGCCTTGCCAAAGGATTTGCGGTTGTCCGCATCAAAGTTCCACTGGTCACCGAGGGGTTTATCGCCCTGCATCAGAATGCCGTGCTTTTGCCGCAGCTCCCGGTACCAGTATTCGAGGCGAAGCTGCTTGCGTTGGGCGGCATGCGCGGCAAACTCCCGCACCGTGCTGAAAAAATGCCGGTCATCGCGCAGTGCCAGGGGCAACTTTTTTGTGGACGCGACAGACTTGATGAGCTGAAGTACCCGCCAGTCGCCAGGTGCGCACATGACCAAGGCCTGCGGTTGCAGGCGGTCAATGGCGTGGGCCAGTTCAAGATCCAGCGCGCCCAGGTTGCCTAGGTCGTCCAGCCCGGTGTAGCTGACCGCATAAGCCTGTGAGCTCAACCATTGCGCGAAATGCCGCATGGCGCTCAGGAACAAGGCAATGCGTTGCCTGGAAGACCACACATGGGTGGATTCCGCCTCCACTTCCGCCATCCAGACGACATCCTGGCCAACGTCAAAATCTTCAAGGGCTGACGAGGCCTGATCGAGCTGGTCTCCCAAAACAATCACCAGGTGACGGATAGGTGCCGGCGGTGCAGGGAGGTTCATGGCTCACACTTTAAGTCATGCCTGCCGGCACGACTCCTCGGGCTAAATCCCCTGGCGCAACGGGCCGTGCCGCAGGCGATATATTCAATTCCATCTGGTTTGATTCAATCCAAAGCAATCCAAAGCAATCCAAAGCAATTCAAGGAGCAGCCCATGGCCGATCTTCGCCAAGCCCTGGCCCACATGCGCGCGGGGCGCTGGAACGAGGCGCACGTTGTTGTGCAGAGTGATGAATCGCTGCTGGGCGCCTGGCTGCACGGCATCCTGCATATTGAAGAGGGCGACCTGGGCAATGCCGAGTACTGGTACGGCCAGGCGCAGCGGGATTTCGACAGCCGCGGAACGATCGCTGAAGAGCTGGATCGCTTTGAGGCCGAGCTGCCCGGTTTATAAGCAAAATTGGCCTCCAGCCCAATACCTGTATGGGCTGGCAATTCAGTATGGAAAAAATATGGGTATCAAAGTTGTCATAACCGCGGTGAACTAGCATGAACGACGTCACAGAAAAAAAATGGGCTTCGGCTTTATTCAACGGCGATTTCTATCTCATCGAAACATATTCGGGGTATCGAGGGAGTAGTCGCGACGAAAACGGTAAGCAACACACACTTGATCCGAATGCAGATGCAAACTCATTGGGTTCGGCTCTACTGGATGCGTTGTTGCATAGCCGATTCTTGACTTTGGCAGAGCTGGACGATTTCTTCGACTATAGAAAAAACCAGCAGTCTTATGAAGCTTGGGTTCAAGCGCTCATAACCAAACATGGCTACAAATCCAGGAACGCACTCTTTAAGAAAATGGCGTGTTGCACCATCACGGTGAACGTAGCTGATGGAACGATGGAGATATGCCCAATGCGCCATCAGAAGCTGGAAGGTTGGGGTCGGGAAAAAGATGATGGCATTGAGAATGTATTCATTCCGGCAAATAGTTCCGAAGCTGTTGTCGGAGACGCTTTACGCTTGGCCTTCAGTCGTTGTGTTTAGCAAGACAGCAAAACACCCAAACCAGTGCGTCGGGTTTTTCCGGCTTCGGGCTGAGCCTGTGCATCCCGCCGTTCTGCCACGGCACGCCCGTGACGGGCAGCGTCAGCGCTGCTGCACGAAAGCGAAAAGGCCAAGATCAAGGAATTGGCAAAAGGCCACGCAGAGCGCGAACAGAAGCTGGCCGATGCGGCCTGCTATTTGACTCATTGCTCAGCAGGCAAGGCCGATAGTGATCCGGTCAAGTGTTGAATTCCGCTGAAGTCTGACCCGAGTTTTCCATCGAATCTTGACCCACACTCTTTGTGAGCAGAAGGTGCTCACGATGTGGATAAGTTCTTGATCTTCTCCTTTTCGGGCTGAGTGTGTGGATCTGCCTCAAAGTGCGCCGCTGTTTCCGCGATTTTGTTGCCTCGATTCCTGGCCAGGTGGCCAGCTTCTCGGCGTAGGGATCGAGCTTGTTTGAGCTAACCCGTCTTTCGTAGCTGGGCTCGGTTTCCTCTGAGCGCAGGTACTTCTTCACTGTGTTGCGAGCCAGGCCCGTACGCCTTGAGATCTCGCGGATGGACACCTGATCGCGCAGTGCCCAACGTCTGATGACATTCAATGTCGCCACGTCTATCACTCCTGAATTCCCTCTGCTTTTAAAACAAGCGGAGTAGTGCCTACGTGGGTCAGTTTTGGATGGAAATTACTGCGCTAAGTGGGTCAGATTTCGACGGAACTCAACACTCAAGCCCATTATGTGTATGGGCTGATAGCTACCAATTTAATAGCAATGAAAGAATTGCACGAAAACTGCAGCGGCGTGCACGGGAGCGATGCCCATGCGCGCCTTGCCTTCAAACGACGGCCTTGATTAGAACGTCAGGTCTTTCTCGATGTCCTGCATCTTGCGCCGGGCGATGGCCAGGTTGGACTTGGCCTTGTCCAGCACGTAATAGATGAAGACGCCTTCCCTGCGTGAGAGCGGGCGGATCAGGTGGTATTGCTTGCCCAGGGTGATGAGGATGTCCTCGATCACGTCGTTCAGGCCCAGTGAGCGCATGGTCTTGAGCTTGGCGCGCATCACTTCCGTGTTGCCGGCGGCGGCTACTTCCAGGTCTACCCCGGTGCCGGCGGAACCCAGCATCATGCCGCTGGAGGAGTCGACGACTGCGGCGCACAGTGCGCCGTCAAGGGTCAGAAGTTCGTCGAGAGATTGCTTGATGGTTGACATTTTTTTGTAAGTCCTGGCGCGCATGTTCTTTAAAGGGATACGGGAAAGGCATGCGCGCCACCATTCCCGTGCCCGTTGAATTCATCTGCCGATCATTCGGCCGAGTTCGCCGACCTTGCGGAACCAGTCTCCCGTGTCCAGCGCCATTCGCGCCGACAGCGTGGCCATCACAATGCCCTTGCCGCACGGCATCAGGCTGAGCACGCCGCCCTGGTGGATCATCGAGATGGCCTGCAGCGGCCCGAGTTTTGAGAAAGGGCTGCCGCTGCGTTCATGCATGCGCCAATAGTCGCTCGCCGCCTCGGCGATGGCGTCGATCTGCGGGTGCTTGCCGGCGGACAGGTACACCATGCCGGTGGCCGAATCCACCAGCGCGCAGGCGTTGACGCCTGGCGTCAGGGCCATGTTCTCCAGTTCAGCCGCGATGTGCTGGGTGTTCACGCGGCCTCCAGTGCCCTGGCAAATTCGCCCGCGCGCCAGGCAACCTGCCCGAGGATGGCGTGCTCATTCGCGATGACGTTCACCACCAGGTCCACATCCGTGCGGTTGACGGCGCTCAGAAAAGCAAAGCCTGCATCCGTGTTGATGGTGACGCTGCGGCTGCGGCCCAGCCGGGCCTCTTGCGACACCACGGCCCCGATGGCCGAGATCGAGCTGGCCAGCGCGGCTACACGCACCGGGTCGATTTCGCGCGTCACGGCGCTGGCGATGTCGAAGCCGTCGGTGGTGGCCACTACCACGGCGACCACGCCGCTCACTTCTTCCAGCATCCTGCGTGCCTGTTCTTCGGCCGCGCTGCGGACCGTCTCATTCACCATCGTCATGTTGTTTCATTCCCGGTCAAGGATTCCATTTGCGACAGCAAGGTGTCGATCAGCAGCGCCACGTCCTCGCGCTGGCGCACATCGACAGGCAGTACGGGCAGCACCAGCCCGTGCTGCTCCAGCCGGGCCGAATAGGCGTCCAGGTTGGGTTCTGCATGCGTGTCCATTCTTCCGACGCCGACGGTGCAGGGCGTGTGCGCCAGCACGTCGGCAAAGCCTGTGAGGTAGGCGTCGAGGTCGGCCAGCGGGTCGGGCCTGGAGTTGTCGACCAGGATGATGATGCCCAGCGCGTTCTGCGCCAGGATGCGCCACATGAAATCAAAGCGCGCCTGGCCGGGCGTTCCGAAGAGGCGCAGCCTGTCTCCGGTATCCAGCGTCAGCTGCCCGAAGTCCAGCCCCACCGTTGTCTTCGCCTTGGCGAGCGAGGTGTCGTTGTTGGCCACGTCGGTCACGACGGGCGGTGTTTCGCTGATGGCCGCGATCGCGGTGGTCTTGCCGGCGCCCATGGTGCCGGTGAAAACGATTTTGTATTCCCTCATCAGGCGCTCCGGCTGTTGCGGCTCAAGCCCAGGCGGCGGCGGATGCTGCTGAGCAGACCGGGCGCGCCATGGGCCTGGGCCGCACCCCTCGGGGCGGACGCGGCGGCCGCTTGCCGCGGGTGTCCTGATGCCGCCTCGGCGATCTCCCAGCTCAGCAGGTCATGCTTTTCAAGCTCCAGCATGAAGGCGCCGCATGCCGACTCGGGATACCCGGCGGCCGCGCTCAGTTCACGCGCAGAACGGGACCGCCGCGACAGCAGCGTCGCCAGCTGGATCCGCTCGCGGCTGGAGCCCACCAGGTAAGAAGGCGGCCAGCGCTTGAGGCGGCCGCGCCTGTCTGAAGGCACCGTGGCCGCTTCACTGCGGCGCGGTGCAACAACGGGTGCAGGTTTCAGTGCCGGCCCCACGCGCCCCAGCAGGGCCACAAAATCCTCCGCCCTGAAGGGCCGCTCAAGGCACTCGCGGCCGTTGGCTTCACCGCGCCGCACGATGGGCACGACGATCTGGGCCGGCGGGCCGGCATGGACCCGCTCAGGTTCGAGGGTAGACGCCGTCAGCAACACGTCGCAGGGACCTTCTTCGCTCAAGCTCCAGTCCATCACCAACTGGGTGCTGAGCTTCAGAATGGTCCGTAGCAAACCCACTTCCGCAGCAGATAAACCTTCAACGCCGATGATCATAAAAGACTACTTTATAAGTACCAAATAAACAGAAATATCTGTCGTTTGTAATATTTGGTTTGCAATAAATATAGTTCAGGCTGCCTAAATTTCAATGAAATCGTAAGTATGCTCATCATTTTTGTGACATTAATCACACAGTGCTTTAGGCTTTAAGCATCTCTGGCGATCCGCTACCGGCTGCAACTCCGTGAAGATGAAAAAGGCGCGCTGAGCTGCCTCGCCCGGTGATGTCTTCTGCCACCTCAAGCCCGCTGGCTTCAGCGTGTTGGCGTGTGCTCCTACCCGGCAAGCACGGGGTGGTGCGCACAATCGCCTTCCATGACAACCCGCGCGCACCCCTGGCTGACAGGCATCCTGACGTTTATCGCGGCGCTGGCCGCGGTCTTGCTGGCACTCAATGTTTCAGTCGGAGAGAAAAAGGTGAGGCAGCAGCTGACACGCCACTACAGCGTGGCCGACCCGCAGTTTCACCGCGCCATGGGCAGCCTGCTGGGCCCGGGCATTGTGGGCGGCAACCAGGCGGCGGAGCTGCTCAACGGCGACCAGATCTTTCCGGCCATGCTGGGTGCGATCAAGGCGGCCACCCAAACCATCACATTTGAAACCTATATCTACTGGTCGGGCGATATCGGCAAGCAGTTTGCCGATGCCTTGTCTGAACGGGCCAAGGCCGGCGTCAAGGTCCATATCCTTCTGGACTGGGTGGGCAGCGCCAAGATGGACGACGACCTGCTCAAGGAGATGGCGGACGCGGGTGTCGACATCCGCAAGTTCCACAAACCCGCCTGGTACACCCTGGCCAAACTCAACAACCGCACGCATCGCAAGCTGCTGGTGGTGGACGGCAAGGTCGGCTTTACCGGCGGCGTGGGCATCGCCCCCAAATGGACGGGCAACGGGCAGGACGCTGAGCACTGGCGTGACTCGCACTACCGCGTCGAAGGGCCGGTGGTGGCGCAGATGCAGTCCACCTTTTTGGACAACTGGCTCAAGGTGAGCGGCCAGGTGCTGCATGGCGAGCCCTACTTTCCGGAGATCAAGCCAGCGGGCAACAGCCTGGCGCAGATGTTTTCGAGCTCGCCCACCAGCGGCAGTGAAAACGTCGAGCTGATGTACCACCTGGCCCTGACGGCCGCCGCCAAAACGATTGACCTCTCGATGGCCTACTTTGTGCCCGATGAGGTGAGCATTGAAATCCTGCTGGATGCCGTGCGCCGCGGTGTACGCGTTCGCCTCATCACGCCCGGCGACATCATCGACACCGAAACCGTGCGCGCCGCGTCACGCGCGACCTGGGGCAGCCTGCTGGAGGCCGGCGTCGAGATCCATGAGTTCCAGCCCAGCATGTACCACTGCAAGGTCATGATCGTTGACGGCCTGATGGTTTCCGTCGGCTCGACCAACTTTGACGCCCGCTCCTTCAGGCTCAACGACGAAGCCAACCTGAATATCTATGACGCGGCCTTCGCGGCGCGCCAGACCGAGGTGTTTGAGCAGGATTTGCAGAAGTCCCGCCGCGTGACCTTGCAGGAATGGCAAAACCGGCCGCTTGGCGAAAAGTTCAGCGAGAAGCTGGCCTCGCTGCTCAACTCGCAGCTGTGAAGGCCGGCTTGCGGTGAAGCTTATGAATAAAATTGGCCTCTAGTCCAATGTGCGTATAGGCTAATAGCTATTAATCTGATAGCAAACGGCAGAGGGTACGGAAACGGGCGCGGCGAGCGCGGGCGATGCCCGTACACGCCTTGCCCTTAACACTGCGGGCTTAAAACGTCAGGTTTTTTTCGATGTCCTGCATCTTGCGCCGGGCGATCGCCAGGTTGGACTTGGCCTTGTCCAGCACGTAATAGATAAAAACGCCTTCCTTGCGCGAGAGCGGGCGGATCAGGTGGTATTGCTTGCCCAGCGTGATGAGGATGTCTTCGATCACGTCGTTCAGGCCCAGCGAGCGCATGGTCTTGAGCTTGGCGCGCATCACCTCGGTGTTGCCGGCGGCGGCCACTTCCAGGTCCACGCCGGCGCCGGCGAAGCCCAGCATCATGCCGCTGGAGGAATCGACGAGTGCGGCGCACAGCGCGCCGTCCAGGGTGAGAAGTTCGTCGAGAGATAGCTTGATAGATGACATTCTTGTGGGTCCTTGCGCGCATGACATGCAAATGGATACGGGATTGGCATGCGCGCCACCGTCCCCGCGCCCGTTGATTTATCGCTTGCCGGCCAGGCGCCCTAACTGGCCGACCCTGCGGTGCCAGGCGCCCAGATCCAGCTCCATGCGCCTGGACAGCGTCGCCATCACGATGCCTTCGCCGCACGGCATCAGGCTCAGTACGCCGTCCCGGTGGATCATCGAGATCGCCTGCAGCGGCCCGAGTGCGGCAAGCGGGGTGCCGTTGCGCGCGTACATGCGCCAGTAGTCGCTCGCCGATTCGGCGATCGCGTCGATCTGCGGGTGCTTGCCGGCAGACAGGTACACCATGCCCGTGGCTGAATCGACCAGCGCGCAGGCGCTAACACCCGGCGTTTCGGCCATGCTCGCCAGTTCTGCCGAAACCTCCTGCTTGTTCACGCCGCCTCCAGCGCCTTGACGCATTCGCCGCAGTGCCATGCGACCTGCCCGAGGATGGCGTGCTCGTTGGCGATGACGTTGACCACGAGTTCCAGGTCCGCGCGGTTGACCGCACTGAGGAAGGCAAAACCTGCGTCCGTATTGATGGTGACGCTGCGGTTTTTGCCCAGGCGCGCCTCTTGCGACACCACGGAGCCGATGGCCGAAATGGAGCTCGCCAGCGCGGCCACACGCACCGGGTCGATGTCGCACGTCACCGCGCTTGCGATGTCGAAGCCGTCGGCCGTGGCGATCACCACGGCCACCACGCCATTGATTTCTTCCAGGGTTTTGCGCGCCTGCGCTTGGGCCACGCTGCGCAGTTGTTCATTCACGATCATCAGGTTTCGTTTTCCGTTATTGAGGATTCCAGCTGGGACAGCAGGGTGTCGATGAGCAAGGCCACCTCTTCGCGCCGGCGCACATCGACCGCCAGCACCGGCAGCACCAGCCCGTGCGCTGCGAGCCGCGCTGAAAATGCGTCCAGGTCAGGGTGTGTGTGGGTGTCCATCCGCCCTACGCCCACCGTGCAGGGCGTGTGCGCCAGCACTTCGGCAAAACCCGTGAGGTAGGCGTCGAGGTCGGCCAGGGGATCGGGCCGGGCGTTGTCGACCAGGATGATGATGCCGAGCGCGTTTTGCGCCAGGATGCGCCACATGAAGTCAAAACGCGCCTGCCCCGGCGTGCCGAAGAGTCGCAGCCGGTCGCCGGTGTCCAGCGTCAGTTGCCCGAAGTCCAGCCCCACCGTGGTTTTGGCTTTGGCGAGCGAGGCGTCGTTGTTCGCCACGTCGGTGACCACCGGGGGCGTCTCGCTGATGGCGGCAATGGCCGTGGTTTTGCCGGCGCCCATGGTGCCGGTGAAAACGATTTTGTATTCCCTCATTCGGCGCTCCGGCTGTTCCAGCTCAAGCCCAGGCGGCGGCGGATGCTGCTGAGCAAACCGTGGGATCGGGCGTCCTGGCGTTCAGGCGCGGGCGTATGGGTGACCGGGGCCGCGGCAACAATGGCCGTTGGTGCCTGGTCATCGGGTTCCCAACTCAGCAGGTTGAGACGGTCCAGTTCCTGCATGAAGGCGCTGCAGGCCGATTCGGGGTAGCCCGCCATTGCGCTCAGTTCACGCGCTGACCGGGGGCGACGAGACAACATCGTCGCCAGCTGGATGCGTTCGCGGCTGGCGCCCATCAGTTGCGCCGGTGGCCAGCGCTTGAGGCGGCCGCGCCGCGCGATGGGCGGCGTCATCGCTTCGTGCGGGCGCTTACGACTCGCATCCGCCTTGATAAGTGTGGGCCCAATACGCTGCAGCAGCCCCACAAAATCTTCCGCGCGGAAAGGCCGCTCAAGGCATTCGCCACCCTGGCCTTCACCGCGCCGCACGACGGGCACGACGAAGTTGCCGGCGGGCGCCCGCTGCGCGACGGTGGCGTGCGTTGTCAGGAGAATATGGCACGAACCGTTTTCGCTCACAGTCCAATCAGCCGTCAGCTGCGTGCTGAGCTTCAGAATGGTTCGCAGCAGTCCCACTTCCGCGGCGGACAGACCCTCTGTGCCAATGATCATAAAAAGAAAACTTTGTAAGTGCTATTTGTAGAAATCCTCCCGTTTGTAAGGGTTGAGCGTTAACAAATCTAATACCAATAGATCAAATTCAGAAACGCCAGGCAGGCGCATCATTCCGGAAAATTTTTCATGCACTTTTTGCCGTGGTCGCGCCGCCGAATGACCGCCGAACAGGATGAGCGCAATGTCCATGATCACTAATAGCCTGATGGCTCGAAGGCCTGCGTAGTCTCCACCAACTTTGACGCCAGCTATTCAGACGCAACGGCGAAGCCAATCGCAACATCCATGACGCAGCTTTGGCGGCCCGATGGGCAACTGCCGGGATTTATGAGCCAAATCGCCCTCTAGTCCAGACGGTACCTTGGTATATCGCTATTAATTTGATAGCAATTGAGGGGCTGGCCAGGCAAGCTCACCCCTCAAACGACGGCCGGCAGTTTCTCCAGCAGCTTGTCCAGCGTGATCGGGTACTCCCGCACACGCGCACCGGTGGCGTTGTAAACCGCGTTGGCCACGGCGGCGCCGACGCCGCAGATGCCCAGCTCACCGACGCCCTTGGCCTTCATCGGTGAAGAGGTCGGGTCGGTCTCGTCCAGGAAGATGACGTCCTGGTGCGGAATGTCGGCATGCACCGGCACTTCATAGCCGGCCAGGTCGTGGTTCACAAAAAAGCCATGGCGTTTGTCGACGGCGAGTTCTTCCATCAGTGCCGCGCCCACGCCCATGGTCATCGCGCCAATCACCTGGCTGCGCGCACTCTTGGGGTTGAGGATGCGGCCCGCGGCGCAAACCGCCAGCATGCGCCGCACGCGGATCTCGCCGGTGTAGAGGTCCACGCCGACTTCCACAAAGTGCGCACCGAAGGTCGACTGCTGAAATTTTTTGCCCAGGTCGCCGAACTCGATGGTGTCTTCAACCACCAGCCCGGCGGCGCCGGCAGCGTCCGCCAGCGGCACACTGCGACCGCCCGCACTGACCATGCCGTCAGAGAAGGCGGCATCGCCCGGCGCCATGCCCAGTTTCTGGGCAACCGCTTCGCGCAGCTTCATGCAGGCCGCGTACACGCCCGAGGTGGAACTGTTGGCACCCCATTGCCCGCCGGAGCCGGCCGACACCGGAAACGCGGAGTCGCCCAGCCGCACAAACACTTTTTGCAGCGGCACGCCCATGACTTCAGCGGCGGTCTGCGCAATGACGGTGTAGGTGCCGGTGCCGATATCGGTCATGTCGGTCTCGACGGTGACGAGGCCGGTGTTGTCCAGCCGCACGCGCGCAGCGGACTTCATCGTGATGTTGTTGCGAAACGCGGAGGCCACGCCCATGCCGATCAGCCAGCGGCCTTCGCGCAATTGGGCGGGTTGGGCGATGCGCCGGCTCCAGCCAAAGGTTTGCGCGCCGGTTCTCAGGCACTGGATCAGCTGGCGCTGCGAGAAGGCGCGTTCGGGTTTTTCAGGGTCGACCTGCGTGTCATTCAGGATGCGGAACTCGACCGGGTCCAGCCCGAGCTTTTCGGCCATCTCGTCCATCGCGATTTCCAGCGCCATCATGCCGGGTGCTTCGCCCGGCGCGCGCATCGCATTGCCTTCGGGCAGGTCCAGCACGGCCAGCCGCGTGCTGGTGAGGCGGTTGGCGCCGGCGTACAGCAGGCGCGTCTGGTTCACCGCGGTCTCGGGCCCGCCGCCGGGCAGGTCGCCTGACCAGCCGTCATGGCCGATGGCGGTGAGCTTGCCGTCACGCCCCGCCCCCAGCCGTATGCGCTGGATGGTGGCCGGCCGGTGGGTGGTGTTGTTCATCATCAGCGGCCGCTGCAGTGCGACCTTGACGGGCCGCCCCACCGCGCGCGCGCCCAGCGCCGCGAGCAGCACATCGGCACGCAAAAAAAGCTTGCCGCCAAAGCCGCCGCCAATAAAGGGCGAGACCAGCCTGACATTGGCCTTCGGGATGCCCAGCGTCTTGGCCAGGTCGCCCACGCCCCAGTCGATCATCTGGTTGGCCGTCCACACCGTGAGCTTGTCGCCCGTCCACGCGGCGGTGGAGGCATGCGGCTCCATCATCGCGTGCGACTGGTCGGGGGTGGTGTAGGTGGCGTCCAGCTGCACAGGCGCTGCGGCGAAGGCGCCGGCGAAATCGCCTACCTTCGTTTCGGGCGGCCCGGCAAAGTCGGACTCCTTGGCCAGCGGTGCGCCGTCTTTTTCAGAGGCCAGGCTGAACTTGCCCGGCGTGCTCAGGTAGGTGATGCGCACCAGCTGCGCGGCGGCGCGCGCCTGCTCGAAGGTGTTGGCCACCACCAGCGCCACGGCCTGGTGGTAGTGGTCGATCTCCGGCCCGCCCAGCAGTTTGGCGGTGTTCATGCTGCCCTTGGCAAGCTTGCCGGCGTTGTCTGCCGTGACGATGGCGATCACGCCCGGCGAGGTGCGGGCCGCGCGCACATCCATGGACGCGATGCGGCCCTTGGCAATGCCGGCGCCGACGACATAACCGTAAGCCGCGTCGGGCGCGGCGTCGTGGCGTTCGTAGGCGTAGGGTGCGGTGCCGGTGGTTTTCAGCGGGCCGTCAATGCGGTCGACGGGTTGGCCGATGACCTTGAGCTGGTCAATCGGGTTGGTGATGGCGGGGGTGTCGAACTTCACGATGCGCTCCTCGCCTGGGCCAGCGCGGCGGCGATGGTTCGCTCCACCAGTGGCAGTTTGAATGCGTTGTCAGGGGTGACTTGCGCGCCGGCCATCAAGCCAAGCGTCAGCGCCCGCGCGCCTTGCGGCATCGCGGCCTCCGCGGCTTCCACGCGCCAGGGTTTGTGCGCCACGCCGCCCAGTGCGACCTTGCCCGATCCGTCGCGCTGCACGATGGCGGCCACGGAGACGAGCGCAAAGGCATACGAGGCACGGTCGCGCACCTTGCGGTAGATATGGGCGCCGCCAACAGGGCGTGGCAGCGTCACGGCGGTGATCAACTCACCCGGTTCGAGATTGGTCTCGATGTGCGGCGTGTTGCCCGGCAGCCGGTGAAAGTCGGCAATCGGGATGACGCGCGTGCGCCCGTCGGGCCGCACGGTTTCGACCGCGGCGTCCAATACCCGCATGGCAACCGCCATGTCGCTCGGGTGGGTGGCAATGCAGGACTGGCTGGTGCCGATGATGCCGTGCTGCCGCGTCACGCCGCCCAGGGCGCTGCAGCCGCTGCCCGGCTGGCGCTTGTTGCAGGGCTGGTCGGTGTCGTAGAAATAAGAGCAACGCGTGCGCTGCAGCAGGTTGCCCGCGGTGGTCGCCTTGTTGCGCAACTGGCCTGAGGCACCGGCGAGCAGCGCGCGTGACAGCACGCCGTAGTCGCGCCGCACGCGCTCGTCAGAGGCGAGCGCCGTGTTGCGCACCATCGCGCCCACACGCAGGCCGCCCTCGGCCGTGGCCTCGATCTTGTCCAGCGCCAGGCCGTTCACATCGACCAGGTGTGCAGGCGCTTCGATCTGCAGCTTCATCAGGTCCAGCAGGTTGGTGCCGCCGGCGATGAACTTGGCCGCCGGGTTGCGCGCCACCGCCGCGGCGGCTTGCGCCGGCGAGGTGGCGCGTTCGTAGGTAAAGGGTTTCATGCCTGCACCCCCGCGGCTTCGGTGATCGCTTCCACGATGTTGGAGTAGGCGCCGCAGCGGCAGATGTTGCCGCTCATGCGCTCGCGAAGTTCGTCGGGCGAGAGCAGCGGGCGCGCGGTGATGTCGGCGCTGACATGGCTCGGGATACCCCGGCGGATTTCATCGAGCGCGCCGACGGCCGAGCAGATTTGCCCCGGCGTGCAGTAGCCGCACTGGTAGCCGTCGTGTTTGACAAAAGCTGCCTGCATCGGGTGCATGCGCTGCAGCGTCCCCAGGCCTTCGACGGTGGTGACCTTGCTGCCTTCGTGCATCACGGCCAGCGTGAGGCAGGAGTTGATCCGTTGCCCATCAAGCAACACCGTGCAGGCGCCGCACTGGCCGTGGTCGCAACCCTTCTTGGTGCCCGTCAGGTGCAGGTGCTCACGCAAGGCATCGAGCAGCGTCGTGCGCGTGTCCAGCTCCAGCGTGTGCGCCGTGCCGTTGACTTCAATCGTTACGCGGGCTTGCGGTACGGAGCCGGGTGCGGCGAGCGGTGAAGAAGGGGCGGCGGAGGCGTCTGATGGCATGGTGGTCACCGCCGCTGAGGCGGCACTGGCGATCAGAATACCCCGCCGTGAGATGGTGAGTGCATCGGTGGGACTTTCCATGGCTTCTGCCTTTGTGTGAGAGTGGCGAGGTAAACCGCCAGCATCCCGGGGCAGGGCCGGTCGTACTGTAGGAGGCTGGCTTGGCGCGTCGTCAGTTGTCGCCACCACCGCCTTTCGGGCATAAAAAAGCGGGCCTGGCGCCCGCTCCTGTTTCTCTTGTTATTCCTTTTGCCTTACTTGGCAAAGAGGTTGTCCAGCGACGCAAAAGCCTTGAACTCGATCGCGTTGCCCGAGGGATCCAGAAAGAACATCGTCGCCTGCTCGCCGGGCTCGCCCTTGAAGCGCACATAGGGCTCGATCACAAACTTGGTCCCGCCCGCTTTCAGCCGCGCGGCCAGCGTGTCCCATTGCTCCAGCGACAGAATGGCGCCGAAGTGGCGCACCGGCACGTTGTGCCCGTCAACCGCGCTGGTCTCTTTGTGGCCGCATTCGTCCGGCGCCAGGTGGGCGACGATCTGGTGGCCGTAGAAGTTGAAGTCCACCCACTCCGGTGAGCTGCGTCCTTCCGAACACCCGAGCAACTCACCATAAAACTTGCGCGCTGCAGCCAGGTCGTGCACCGGGAAGGCGAGGTGGAAAGGGGGCATGGTGGCTTGGGGGGTGGTGGCCGTGGTCATCGTGGGTCCTCGAGGGGTGAATCTGCAGAAAGAAGCCTGAACTTTAGGTGGTTTGTGAGATTCTGAAAAACGATATATATTGAATCTGAGTAACAACAATATCGATGAATTGATGAATCCGTTTTGATCACCGAACTGAAAACCTTTATTGCCGTGGTGAGAGACGGGAGCTTCTCCGCCGCGGGCGAACGCATAGGCCTCACCCAATCGGCCGTCAGCAGCCAGATCAAACGGCTCGAAGAGTCCCTGGGCTTTGAACTGTTTGACCGCACCCGCCGCGCCGCAGTGCTCAATGCCCACGGCAGCCAGACGCTGGCGCGCGCCGAAGAAATCGTCGCCCTCTACGACAAGCTGGGCGAGCCGCCCGCAGGCGTTGACGTCGCCGGCACGCTGCGTATAGGCGCCATCGCCTCCGCGCAATCGGCCCTGCTGCCCAAAGCCCTGGCCGCCATGCGCCGCAAACACCCCAAGCTGCGCCTGAACATCGTCCCCGGCGTTTCCATGCGATTGATGGACCAACTTGACGCAGGCGAGATCGACGCCGCCATCATGATCCGCCCACCCTTCGGCATCCTGCCCGAGATGGCTTGGCAAGCCCTCGTCTCAGAACCCTTCATGCTGCTGGTGCCCGAAAGCGTCAAAGGCCGCGACTGGCGCAAGATCCTGGCCTCGCATCCCTTCCTCAGGTACGAACGCACCTCCTTCGGCGGCCGTCTGGTGTCACGCTTCCTGCGCGACGCCAACATCACCGTGCAGGAAGCCGTCGAGCTCGACGAGATCGCCGGCCTGATGAACATGGTGTCGGAAGGCCTGGGCGTAGCGCTGGTGCCCATGGTCGAGGCCTACCTGCCGATGCCGCCCTCGGTGCGGGCGATTTCGTTGGGGGAGGAGACGTTCTATCGGGAGATTGGGGTGCTGCATCGGGGGAAGAGGCAGGCGTTGCCGGTGGTCGGGGAGTTGGCGCAGTGTTTGCGGGACGCGGTGGCTGTAAGCCGGTAGTGGCCTGGTTGGATTGAACTTTTCCAGGCCGAGCCCCTCAGACTCCCTTTCAACGGAGGGACCCCCATGGCTTTTGCCCAAAACGCTCAACTGACTTCACGCGCCTTGTCGGTGCTTCGCATTGTTTCTGCTTATTTGTTGATTCAGCATGGCACGGCCAAGCTGTTTGGGTTTCCTCATGTGGCGTATTTCGACAACCTGCAGGTGGTGTCGCTGGTTGGGTTTGCCGGGATTCTTGAAGTGGTTGGCGGTTTGCTGCTGTTGATCGGTTTGTTCACGCGCCCTGTGGCGTTTGTGTTGTCGGGCTTGTTGGCGTTTGCCTATTTCATCGGCCATGCGTCCAAGGGCTTTGTGGCGGCCCCTATGCTGAACGGCGGCGAGTCGGCTGTGTTGTTCTGCTTTGTGTTTTTGTTCTTTGCCGCAGCGGGCGGCGGTGCGTGGAGTGTGGACGCGCTTCGTTCGCGCAAGTAATCAAGACATCCATTTAAGCCGGTGCATCCTTTGTGGGTGCGCCGGCTTTTTCACGCCAGTGCCTCAGGCCCGAAGGCCAGCCCGTCGAGCTTGTCGGGGTTGCGCATGACGTAGATGTTGGTGGCCTTACCTTCGTCGTTGTAGGCAAAAGTGATGGCGGCGGCGATCTCGCCGGTGCTGGTGCGCAGCTGGATGGCACGGCCGCCGTTGATCTCGCAGGGCACCCATTCGTAAGCGGCCCAGTAGCGTGCCAGTTGCGTGGAGATGAGGGTGAGCACGCTGCCCAAGCCCCGCACCACGCCTTCGAAAGATGCGACCTTGCCGCCGCTGTCGGCGCACACGGCGATGTCGTCTGAGAGCAAACTCGCCAGCGCCTCGGTGCTGCCGGCGGTGATGGCTTCGCGAAAGGCGATGAGCAGGTCGTCCTGCACCTTGGGCGCCGTCACGTGCCGCACCTTGCCCTGGGCGATGTTGGTGCTGGCGCGTGACACCAGCTTGCGGCAGGCGGCTTCTTCCATGTCCAGCATTTCGGCCACTTCGGCGTACGGCGTTTCAAAAATCTCGTGCAGCAAGTAAGCCGCGCGCTCTTTGGGCGTGAGGCGTTCGAGCAGCAGCAAAAACGCCATGCTCAGCGACGAGGCCAGCAGCGCATGCGTTTCGGGCGTGTCTTCCGTCTGCGTGTGGATGGGTTCGGGCAGCCAGGTGCCGACATAGTCGACCCGGCTGCGCTGGGCGTCGCGCAGCATGTCGATGCAATGCCGCGTGCAGATGGCGGTGAGCCAGGCAGCGGGTGTGGCGATGCTGGCGTGGTCGGCGGCCAGCCATTTGATGAAGACGTCCTGCACGGCGTCTTCGGCATCGGCCCGCGAGCCGAGGATGCGGTAGGCCAAGCCGAACAGGTGCCTGCGCCTTTCTTCAAACACGGCGGTGGGGTTGATGCTTGTCATGATGCGTAAACCTTGATCTGACGCTTGCTCAGTGTGCCGAGACCTGGATGCGGTTCCAGAGGTTGATCATGCCGATGTTAGCGGTCAGCGTACCGATTTCCTTGTCGGTGAATGAGGCACGCAGGCGGCCGCGCAGGCTGGCGTAGTCGGTCTTGTGGTCGAGTGTGGTCAGGGCTTCCGTCCAGGCCAGTGCGGCTTTCTCGGCTTCGCTGAAGTCGTTGACGTGGGCCCAGACGACGAGGCGGTCCAGCCTGTCTTGCGTTTCGCCGTCTTCACGGGCTTCGCGCAGGTGCATCTTCACGCAGAAGGCGCAGCCGTTGATCTGCGAGGCACGCAGGTGCACCAGGTGCTGGAGCTTTTTGTCCAGGCCCTGGGCGGCGATGGTTTCACTGACCTTGAGCAGGGTGGGGAGGACTTCAGGAATGGCCAGGTCGATGCGGACGGGGGCGGTGTTGGCAGAGGTGGCAGAGGTGGCAGTAGCGGTGCTCATGGTGTTTCCTTTAAAGGTGTTCAAAAGTTGGGTGTCACACCGTATTGACGATCCAGCGTTTGCGTTTGTGACGCGGCCACCCAAAAAAGACCAAAAAAACGGGGAAGAAAACAAAAAATCGCCTGACCCGCAAAGGGGTCCAGGCGATTTTTGCTATGTTTTTAATAGCTACTTGTGCAGATGGATAAAGGGCTGGAGGCCAATTTTGCTTGTAAATTGATTTTGTGCTTCAGCGTGGTGAGCTCAGCAAGGTGTTCATCGCGGAGTAGTCCAGCTTGTCCCCCAGCAGCGGCGCCAGGTCCTGTTTGAGCAAAGCCTCGACGCTGGTGCGGGCGTGCTCATACGCCACCTGGAAGGGCGCCGGCCCGACGCTGACCCGGCGCGCACCAGCAGCCTGCAGCGCGCCGATGGGAGGCAACCCGGGCATGGCCATCACGTTCAGCGGCAGGCTGATGGCGGCGGTGATTTCCGTCACCTCGGGCAGGGCCGTGAGGCCGGGCACAAAGGCGCCGTCGGCACCGGCTTGCTGGTAGAGCTTCAGCCGTTCGACACTGGCCTGGGCCGGTGTGCCCTCGACCTTGAGCTTGCGCAGGTAGACGTCGGTGCGGGCATTGATAAACAGCGGCGCGCCTTTGAGGGCGCTGCGTATCGCCTTGATCTTGTCGGCCAGCAAGTCCGGGGCGCCGCTGCCGTCTTCGAGGTTGATACCTGCCGCACCCACGGCGACCAGCTCGGCGGCCAGGCGGCCCACCTCGGCGGGGCTGTCGCTGTAGCCGTCTTCCATGTCGACCGTCAGCGGCACGCGCAGGACGCGGGTGATGCGGGCGACGGCGTCCAGCAGCTCGTCGGGCGGCAAGGCGCCGCCGTCGGCATAACCGCAGGCCCAGGCGAGCGACGCACTGCTGGTGGCCACGGCCCTGGCGCCGGAGGCCTCAAAAATTTTGGCGCTGGCCGCGTCCCAGGCATTGGGCAGCAGCAGGATGGCGTTCGGCGCCTGGTGGAGTTGGGCGAACTGTTGGTGGTGTTGGGTTTGCATGGCGGCTCCGTTGTGATGGCTGGATTGGAATCGGGCCGCACAGCTTAGCAAGCCGGGCAAAAACTGCCCGCCGGTTTCGGACCTTTCCTGCCCTATATATCCGTATCTGCTTGCGTGGCACCGGGGGGAAGCTCGGGCTGACCGGCCGGGCATCCGGTTCTGCTATGAATTCAATAGCTGGTGACCCGGCAGCCGATTGGGCTGGAGGCCTATTTTGTTGATGAATTTGTGGGGTATGGGCTCCCCCTGTAGTATTGGCGGCTTCACCGTTTCGGCGGTCCCGCCCTTCTGTAACTCCTTCCCAACCCCTTCCCAACCCCTTCCAGACCCATGAATAAAAACCTCAGCCTTGCCGCCGCCCTGCCTGTTGATGCCGCCAACGCCTTGCTGGTCGGCCGTGTGTGGGTGGAAGGCACCGGCCCCGTGCTGGCGCTGGTGCGCCCCGAGGGCGTGTTTGACCTGTCCGCCGTGGCGCCCACTGCCAGCCAGTTGCTGGAATTGCCCGGTGTGGCCAAGGCCGTTCGTGCCGCCTTGCCTTCGTTGCCGCGCCTGGCTGGCACGGCCGAGGTGCTGGCCAATTCTGCGGCGGATGCGCAAGACACCAAGCTGCCCTGGCTGCTCGCGCCGTGCGACCTGCAGGCGCTGAAAGCTTCTGGCGTGACCTTTGTCGAATCGATGCTGGAGCGTGTGATCGAAGAGCAGGCGGGCGGCGATGCCAGCAAGGCTGAAGACGCGCGCAAGGCCGTGGTCGCGGTGATCGGCGAGAACCTGGGCAAGATCAAGCCGGGCTCACCCGAAGCCGCCAAACTGAAAGACGTGCTGATCGCGCAGGGCATGTGGTCGCAGTACCTGGAAGTGGGCATCGGCCCCGACGCCGAAATTTTTACCAAGAGTCAGCCCATGAGCGCGGTCGGCACCGGCGCCGAAGTGGGCATACACCCGGGCAGCGACTGGAACAACCCCGAGCCGGAGATCGTGCTGGCCGTGAACTCGCGCGGCGAGACGGTGGGCGCCGCACTGGGCAACGACGTCAACCTGCGCGACTTTGAAGGCCGCAGCGCACTGCTGCTGGGCAAGGCCAAGGACAACAACGCTTCCTGCGCCATCGGCCCTTTCATCCGCCTGCTGGATGAGCACTTCACCATCGACGATGTGCGCAAGAGCGACCTGAGCATCACCGTGACCGGCCCCGAGGGTTTTGAGATGAAGGGTGGAAGCTCCCTCAGCAAGATCAGCCGCGACCCGCTGGACCTGGTGGCCCAGGCCATTGGCGACAACCACCAGTACCCCGACGGCTTCATGCTGTTCCTCGGCACCATGTTTGCGCCCACACAAGACCGCCACGGCCCCGGCCAGGGCTTTACCCATGTGGTGGGCGACATCGTAACGGTGGCCACGCCGCAACTGGGCAGCCTGGTGAACCGCGTCACCACCTCCGACAAGGCCGCGCCGTGGACCTTCGGCATTTCGGCGCTGATGAAAAGCCTGGCCAAGCGCGGCCTTCTTTAAGGGCTGTTGAAGGTTCAGCCCATGCACACTTCCGCTCTCGTTTTATTCTCCGGCGGCCAGGATTCGACCACCTGCCTGGCGCAGGCGCTGTCCAAATACGAACGCGTCGAAACCGTCGCCTTTGACTACGGCCAGCGCCACAAGGTCGAGCTGGATGCACGCCTGAATGTGCTGCGCGAAATCAAGGCGCAGTTTCCGCAGTGGGCGCACAAGATCGGCGAAGACCATTTGCTCGACCTGGCGGTGCTGGGCCAGGTCAGCGACACCTCGCTCACGCGCGACGTGGCCTTCAAGATGGAAAGCTCAGGCCTGCCCAATACCTTTGTGCCTGGGCGCAACCTGCTCTTCCTCACGCTGGCCGCCGCGCTGGCGTACCGGCGTGATTTGCAGGTGCTGGTGACCGGCGTATGTGAAACCGATTTTTCGGGCTACCCCGATTGCCGCGACGACACCATGAAGGCCATGCAACTGGCGCTGTCGCTGGGCATGGACAAGCGCTTTTTGATTGAAACCCCGCTGATGTGGATAGACAAGGCCGACACCTGGCGGCTGGCGCATGAGGTCGGTGAAAAATCAGGCGTTCCCCATGGCGGCGAGGCGCTGGTGAACCTGATCGTGGAGCACACGCATACCTGCTACCTGGGTGACCGGGTGCACCGGCATGCCTGGGGCTATGGGTGTGGGACGTGCCCGGCTTGCGAGCTGCGCGCGCGCGGGTATGCAGGCTATGCAGACGGGCTGTCGAAACCATAATCGCGCTCGACCTTCGCGATTCTGGTTTTGTACTGCGTGTACCAGTCGCTGCGCCCGGTTTGCTGTGCCACCAGATGCTCTGCATTCATCTTCCAGGCCTTGATGGACGCCAGATCTTGCCAGTAGCTCACGGTAATACCCACGCCCTCGCGGGCTGATTCGACTCCCAGAAAACCCGGCTGTTTTGCGGCAAGCTCGACCATGCGGTCGGCCATCTCGCCGTAACCGTTGTCGCCTTCGGTGCGCAATGAGGTGAAGATAACCGCGTAATACGGGGCTGGGGGTGTGGCTGCAATCACAGGGTTCTCCGTGGTGGGGGTTGAAAAAATGCTGCTAGCTTCGGCCGGGTGCCTCGACCACGCTGCGAGTGACTAATGGCGGCTCCTCGCCGAGGTGAAATCCGAGCTTGCGCTCCCGCAACGACACATCGCTGGCCGTCACACGGTCAAAGCGGCGCAGGTGTTCCGTCCATGACTCGTCAATGATCTGCTCGATGTAGTGGCCGGGCTTGTTCACGTCGCGCAACAGCTCCCATTCGAGCGCGCCCTGGCGCAGGCGGCTGCGGCGGCTTTCCTGCATCACGGCGCGAAAACCGTCGGCGCGCGCCGGGTCGATCTGGTAGTGAATCATCACCACCACGCGGCCTGCGCCGGGCGGTGCGTCGGTCACCGGGGCCTTGAATTCGCGTGAGGGCGTCAGGTCTTCCTCGATGCTGAGGTCGGACACCACATATTGCGCCACCAGCATGACCACCGCGCCGCTGGCTGCGGCCATGAGCAAGCCGGTGGGCACGCTCGTGAGCGTGGCCGCATGGCCCCAGATGGCGGCGCCCGCGGCGCTGGCGCCCATGATGGCCATCTGGTACATCGACATGCCGCGCGCGCGCACCCAGTCGGGCAACGCCAGCTGGGCCGACACGCTCAGCGAATTGGCGCAGGTGATCCAGGCCATGCCGTTGAGCACCATGGCCGGCACCGCCACATACACATTGGGCGCAAAGGCCATGACGGCCATGGAAGCCGACTGCAGCAGCGTGGCACGCATCACCAGCACGTCGCGCGGCATCATCTGGCGCAGGCGCGGCAGGTTGAGCGCGGCGACGATGGCGCCCGCGCCCATGGAGGCCAGCAGCAGCGTGAAGGTGCCGGCGTCCCCGCCGCCGCCGTGCAGGCCGCGCGCCACCAGCGGCAGCATCGCCAGCAAGGCGGTGGAGTGGAAAAAGAAGATGGAGATGCGCAGCAGCACCGCACGCAGGCGCGCCGACTGGCCGACGTACTGCAGGCCGACACGCATGGCGCTGACCAGTCGCTCGCGCCCGAGCGGGCTGGGCGCGTGGTCGCGCCGCCAGCGCATGATGACAAAGCCGGAGATCACCGACAGCACCGCGTTGAGCACGAACACGTATTCGGTGCCGGCGCCGGCGATCAGCGCGCCCGCCACCAGCGGGCCGACGATGCGCGAGGCATTCATGGACACACCGTTGAGCGCCAGCGCCGCCGGCAGCTGCACGCGCGGCACCAGTTCCGGCACGATGGCCGAGAACACCGGCCAGCGCATCGCCAGGCCCACGCCGTTGGCGAAAGTGAGCGCCAGCAGCAGTGCGGGCGTCATCACGTCGGCGATCACGGCGATGCACAGCAGTGTGGCCACGCCGGCCACCCAGAACTGCGTCATGATGAAGTAGCGCCGGCGGTCCAGGATGTCGGCCAGCGCGCCGCTAGGCAGGCCCAGCAAAAACACCGGAAGGGTAGAGGCCGTTTGCACCAGCGCCACCCAGAGGGGCGAGGTGGTCATCGAGGTCATCATCCACGCGGCCGCCACGTCGTTCATCCACATGCAGATGTTGGCGACCAGCCAGGTGCTCCACAGCATGCGGAACACCGGGCGCCGGATGGGCGCCCAGGCGGCGAGGTCGGCCGTGCTGGGCGGCGGCGGGGACGGGCTGGCTTCTTCGGGCATTCAGGGTGTCTTCAGCGTTCTTGGGGACGTGCACTTTCGGCCAGGCTGTACAGCGCCGGCGCGCCCTCGGGCTGCTTTTCAAACGCCCACACCTTGCCGTGAAACGCGGCCACGTTGGGCCGGTGGGCGATGGAGACGATGCTGCCGTGCATGGCCTTGACGTGCGCGAGCAGCTTTTCGTACAGGGTTTTCTCGGCGGCTTCGTCCAGCGCGCTGGTCGCCTCGTCGGCAAAAATCCAGGTGGGTTTTTTCAGCAGCACGCGGGCAATCGCCAGGCGCTGTTGTTCGCCGCCTGAAAGCTTCTGGCTCCAGGCGTCCTTGTCGTCCAGCCTGCCCGTCAATTGGGGCAGCAGTGCGTCGGTCAATGCCTGCTTGAGCGCATCGTCGCTGTACTGCGTGGCGGGCTGCGGGTAGGCCAACGCGTCGCGCAGGCTGCCGTCAGGGAAGTAGGGGCGCTGCGGAATGAACATCACATCCTGCGGCAGCTGCGTCTGGCCTTTGGCAAAGGGCCAGATGCCGGCGAGGGCGCGGAACAGGGTGGACTTGCCGCTGCCCGACGGGCCTTTGACCAGAATGCTCTCGCCGGGGCCGGCGCGCAGCGAGACGCCACTGACCAGCGTGGCGCCCGTGGGCAGGTTCAGGCTCAGGCCGCCGGCCGCCAGGGTGTCTGCGCCGGCCAGCGGGTTGGCCGTGTTTGCTATCGAATTAATAGCTGCTTGTGCTTGCCCCTCCTGGGCTACAGCCGCAATATGGTCTTCAAAACTGGTCAGGCGGTCCGTCGTGGCGCGCCAGGCGGCCAGGCTGGAGTAGTTGTCGACCAGCCAGCTCAAGGAGTCCTGCACGCGGCCGAAGGCCGACGAGATCTGGATCAACTCGCCGAGCTGGATGGCGCCGCTGAAGAAACGCGGCGCCGCCACGATAAAGGGAAACACGACGGCGGCCTGGCCGAAGAAGTTGGTGAACCAGACCAGGTTTTTCTGCTTCTTGATGAGCGTGAGGTAGTTGCCGAGCACGGCTGAAAAGCGGGTGTCGAGCTGAACGCGCTCCACCGATTCGCCCTTGTCGAGTGCGATGGATTCGCTGTACTCGCGCACGCGCACCATGTGGTGCCGGAAGTCGGCCTCATAGCGTTGCTGCAGGAAGTTGAGCCTGATCTGCGGGCGGCCGATGTAGTGCGTGATGATGCTGCCGACGGCGCAGTAGAGCACCGCCATCCAGACCATAAAACCGGGGATGCTGTAGCTGGTGCCGCCCAGGGTGAAGGCAAAGGCGCCCGAGAGCGTCCACAAAATGCCGACAAAACTGACCAGCGTGACCACCGCGTTCAGAAGGCCCATGCTCAGTGAAATGCTGTAGGTGGTGAAAAGGTTGATGTCTTCCTGAATGCGCTGGTCCGGGTTGTCCGGCGTGTTGACGCTGCCGGTCTCACCGTGGGCGCTGTTGCTGGCCGCTGAAAAGCGCGCCAGCTCCAGTTTGTAAAACGCGTTGCCAGACAGCCAGCGCTGCAGGTAGTGCGCCGTCATCCACGCGCGCCAGCGCACTTCCAGCAGCTGCGTGAGGTAGAAGCGGTATACCGCGATGATGATGAAAGCAAAAGCCAGGTAGGTGAAGCGGCCCAGCTGTGTCCAGAAGACGGGCTGGTCCTTGTTCTGCAGGGCGTCGTAGAAGACGCGGTTCCAGTCGTTGAGCTGCACCAGCATGTAAACCGCCGCCAGGTTCAGCAGCACGATGGCCAGCAGCATGCCGCGGGCCTTCCATTTGTCTTCCGACCTGAAGTAGGGCGCCGACAAGGCCCAGACGCGCGAGCAAAAGAGCTTGAAGGCGCTGAACTTTGCGAGCAGGCCGGAGGGGGGAGTTGTGCTTGTTTCAGTCATGGCGTGCGCTTTGTTGTTGTGGGGTTCAGGACAGTTGATTCGAAACACCACTGGCCACATGGCCCGAAGGCACATGCTCCGCGGCGGAACTCACGTGGCCGGTCTGGTCGTCAAAGAAGAAGTCGGGCTCGAACTCGCGCAGGAATTCGCCTTTGGCCAGGCCGCCGAGGAACATGGCTTCATCAACCTCGATGTTCCAGTCCATCAGCGTGCGGATGGCGCGTTCATGCGCGGGCGCGCTGCGCGCCGTGACCAGCGCCGTGCGTATGCGCATGCGCGAGGTGCCGACCTGCTGCAGGCGGTGCAAGGCTTCCAGCAAAGGCTTGAACGGCCCGGCCAGCAGCGGCTGTGTGGCCTTGTCGCGCTCGTGCGCCTGGAAGGCTGACAGGCCCTCGGCCTGGAAGACGCGCTCGGCCTCGTCGGAGAACAGCACCGCGTCGCCGTCAAAGGCGATGCGTACTTCGTTGGGGTGCGCATCGCTGGCCCGCACCGAATGCGGGTAGACCTGTGCTGCCGGCACGCCCGCCAGCAGGGCGTCGCGCACATCGCTGAGGTGGGCCGACAAAAACAGGTTGGCGTGCAGCGGCTTGAGGTAGCGCCAGGGCGCTTCGCCGCGGTTGAAGGTACCGCGCTGGATGTTCAGGCCGTAGTGCTGGGCCGAGCGGAACACCCGCATGCCCGAGACAGGGTCGTTGCGCGAGAGGATCACGACTTCGACGCGCTGCGCGGGCGCGGCCGGGCTGGCAGCCTCGCCCGCGCTTTCGGGCGCTTCGTTAAACGCCAGCAATTTCTTGACGAGTGAGAACGCCACGCCGGGCTTGGCCGGAACGTCCAGGCGTTCGAGCTGCAGCTTCATGTAGGCCGCATCCTTTTTGGTGCCGGGCGGCGGCTCGGCCGTCATGCCGGTTTCAAAAACCTGGTTTTCTTCTTCAAAGTCAAACAGCGCGCGTGACGAGATCGCCACCACGAGCTGACCATCCAGAGTTGCTGCCATTGTTTGATGCCTTTTTGTTGTCAGGTCGCTTGGGGATATTGCTTCTTCACGCTGATCGCTCGGGCGCGGCAACACACCAGCAGACGCCGCGGAACTGGCTTTGCCAGGCCGCAAGCGTCGCCCCCTGCAAGGGGGGAAGGTGCTACGCGAAGCGAGCATCCGACGGGGATGTTCATAAAAGCTCCAGTTTGCACCATTGTCCGTATGCGGGTGCGCTAATCGGCCACTCGTCAGCCCTGGTGATCTGACGCTGGCCGCGTGCAATCAGTTCCGTAGCGCGTATGACACCGGCATGCGTGATCCACAGCGTGTCGCCAGGGCCTTGCAGTTCATCAAAGGCCGAGGCCACACGCGCCATCACCTGCAGGGTGCTCTCGCCGTGGCCACCGACCGCATGGTGCGCAAAGCTGTCAGTCCAGGCTTGCAGATCGGCGGGCGCGATGTCCTGCCAGGCGCGGCCTTCCCAACTGCCGAAGTCCATCTCCTGCAGGCGTGGGTCGGTTTTATAAGCCAAATCGGGCTGTAGCCCGCACAGCGCCTTGGCCAGCTGCTCACATCTTTGTAGCGGGGAACTGATGATGCGGACGCCGGCGGGGAGTATTTCAGCCAGCGCCCGGGCGCATTCAGCGGTTGCGTCATGGTCGGCCGCCATGTCTTGCCGGCCGTAGCACATGCCGGGTTCAACCAAAGGCGTTGCATGGCGGACCAGCCAGAGTTTCATGGCTTGATGGCGGTCATAGGCTGATGGCGAGGCCCAGGTAGAACGCGATTTCACAAACCTGTTGTGTGGCGCCCAGGCAGTCGCCGGTAAAGCCTTGAAGCCGTCGCTTGAAGAGCCTGCCCATCCATAGCAGCGCCAGCATGGCAAAGCTGCAGGCGACGACCAGGTTCAGGGCGTCGAGCGCCAGCGTGGCCAGGGCCAGAACGCCCAGGCACCAGGCGAATCCAACCCACAAGCTGCCCGGCGCGATCTGGTCGGCCAGCGGCTTGGATTTGGATGACGCGGTGTCGCCCACATGCGGCAGCAAATAAATCAGCAGCAGCGGCAGGCCGCGTGAGACGACATGGCCGGTCATCAGCGCGGCGCACACATACCAGGTGGCAAAGGGGGCCTCTTCCCATTCGCCCCAGCCGGTCGGCAAGCCTTCCACCGAGCCGAGGATGGCCAGCAGCGAGACCTTGCACAGCACGGCCAGCACCAGCGCCATGGCGCCGAAGGCCCCGACGCGCGAGTCTTTCATGATCTGCAGCGCGCGGTCCCTGTCGTAGCTGCCGCCCAGGCCGTCGGCCACGTCGGCCAGGCCGTCTTCATGAAAGCCGCCCGTGAGCAGCACGGTAGCAGCGGTGGAAAACGCTGCGGCCACCAGCGGCGTGTAGGTGGTGTCGGGCAGCATGGCCTGGAACAGCGCATAGGTTGCAGCCGCCACAGCGCCGGCCAGGATGCCCACCCCCGGAAAGTGCCCGGCGCTGGCGCGCAGCAGCTCGGGGCTGTAGCCCACCCATTCGGCCAGCCGCCCGGTGACGGGGATGCGGGTGAAGAACTGCACGGCGAGCAGGTACTCGCGCACAAACTGGGTGATGGCGGTCATGCGGCGTCCACGTGACTTACGTGCCTTCTTTGCCGCTCACACCGGCGGATTCAAAGCTGGCCATCTCGTTGAGGAAACCGGCCGCCGACTGCACCAGCGGCCAGGCCAGCAGCGCGCCCGTGCCTTCGCCCAAGCGAAGATCCAGCGCCAGCAGCGGCTGCGCTTTGAGGTGGGCCAACAGCAGGCGGTGGCCGTGTTCATTGCCCTGGTGGCAAAACACCAGGTAGTCCTGCACGGCAGGTGCCAGCGCGCGCGCCATCAGCGCGGCCGCGCCGGCGATAAAGCCGTCGACCAGCACGACGCGGCGCTCACTCGCAGCCTGCAGCATGGCCCCAGCCATCATGGCGATCTCAAATCCGCCCAGCGCGGCCAGCACATCCAGCGGCTGCGTCGCGCCGGCATGGCGGACCAGCGCGGCGGCGAGCACCCGGCGCTTGTGCGCGAGCTGCACGTCATCCAGGCCGGTGCCGCGGCCGGTGGCGTCGTCAATGCTGACGCCCGCCAGGCGCGCAAACAGCAGCGCCGCGGCGGAGGTGTTGGCAATGCCCATTTCGCCGAAGGCCACCACGTTGCCGGGCAGGTTTTGCACGATGTCCATGCCGGCCTGCAGTGCGGCTTGCGCTTGTGCGGGCGTCATGGCGGCTTCGTTGGCGATGTTGCGGGTGCCGTGTGCGATCTTGCGCTGCAGCAGTTGTGGGTGTACGGGCAAGTCAGCGGCCACACCGGCGTCAGCCACCTGCAATACAAAACCATGCTGGCGCGCAAATACATTGATGGCGGCGCCGCCGGCCAGCATGTTGCCCACCATCTGCACCGTGACGGCCTGCGGAAAGGCCGACACGCCTTCGTCGGCAATGCCGTGGTCGGCGGCGAACACCACCATTTGCGGCTCGCGCAGCGTGACGGTGTCGCTCTGCTGGATCAGGCCCAGCTGCAGCGCCAGGCTTTCAAGACGGCCCAGCGCGCCCAGCGGCTTGGTCTTGTGGTCGATCTTGTGCCGCAGCTTTGCCTCGAGCGAGGCGTTGGCGGTGCGCTCAATCGCGGGCAGGTGGGTTGGCGGAAAGTCGGGTGCGTTCATCGGTGATTTGTTTCAGGCAGGCGGGGCAAAAGCACGACAGTGCGCTGCCTTCCGGTTGCAAGGTTCTTTCGGAGGGCACCGGCATGACGTGCGGCAGCTTGACGCACCAGCACTCCGCATCGCCCGCCACCATCCCGCAGCGCAGGCCGGCGCCGCAGCGTGGGCACACCGAGGTGTTGGCCAGAGCGGGTGTGGATGGGGCTGCGGCCTGCGGGCTCATGGCGTGTGGGGCGGCTCAGCTTTGCAGTCAGCTTTGCAGGAAGAGGCGGTAGACAGGGTTCTCGGTTTCTTCCACGTGCGGGTAGCCCAGCGTGTCGAGGAATTCCTTGAAGGCCTTGTTGTCGGCCTTGGGCACCTGCAGGCCCACCAGGATGCGGCCGTAGTCGGCGCCCTGGTTGCGGTAATGGAAGAGGCTGATGTTCCAGCCCGGCCGCATGTTGGAGAGAAACTTCATCAGCGCGCCGGGGCGCTCAGGGAAGATAAAGCGCAGCAAGCGCTCGTCTTTGGACAACGCGCTGTGCCCGCCCACCATGTGGCGGATGTGTTCCTTGGCGAGCTCGTCGTGTGTCAGGTCCAGCGCCTTGAAACCGTGGCGTGAAAAATTCGCCGCGATCTTGCTGCTCTCGCCCTTGGCGGAAGTCGTCAGGCCCACAAAGACATGGGCTTTGGCGTCGTCGTTGATGCGGTAGTTGAACTCGGTCACGCTGCGTGGGCCGCCGGGCAGGTCGCCGATCACTTCGCAAAAACGCCGGAAGCTGCCGCGTTCTTCAGGGATCGTCACGGCGAACAGGGCTTCGCGCTCTTCGCCGACTTCGGCGCGCTCGGCGACAAAGCGCAGGCGGTCAAAATTCATGTTGGCGCCGCACAAAATGGCGGCGTAGGTTTCGCCCTTGGTCTTGTGGCTGGCCACGTATTGCTTGATGGCGGCCACGGCCATCGCGCCGGAGGGCTCGACGATGCTGCGTGTGTCGACAAAAATATCCTTGATGGCGGCGCAGACCGCGTCGGTGTCGACGGTGATGAATTCATCGACAAGCTCGCGGCTGATGCGGAAGGTTTCTTCACCCACCAGCTTGACGGCGGTGCCGTCGGCAAAAAGGCCGACGTCGCTCAGGGTCACGCGTTTGTTGGCGGTGACCGACTGCATCATCGCGTCGGAGTCGTTCATCTGCACGCCGATGACCTTGATCTCGGGCCGCACGGCCTTGATGTAGTTGGCCACGCCGGAGATGAGCCCGCCGCCGCCGATGGCCACAAACACCGCATCCAGCCGGCTGGAGCCCAGGGTTTGCAGCTGCATGAGGATTTCCATCGCGATCGTGCCCTGCCCGGCGATGACATCGGGATCGTCGAACGGGTGCACAAAGGTCAGGCCCTTTTTTTTCTCGAGCTCCACGGCGTGGCCGTAGGCGTCTGAATAGCTGTCGCCGTGCAGCACGACCTCGCCGCCCCAGGCGCGCACGGCGTCGACCTTGAGCTGCGGCGTGGTGGTAGGCATGACGATGACGGCGCGCGTGCCGAGCTTTTGCGCACTGAGGGCGACGCCCTGGGCGTGGTTGCCGGCCGAGGCGCAGATCACGCCTTTCTTGAGCTGGGCCGGGCTCAGGTGCGCCATCTTGTTGTAGGCGCCGCGCAGCTTGAAGCTGAACACCGGCTGCTGGTCTTCACGCTTGAGCAGCACCGTGTTCTTCAGGCGCAGGCCCAGGTTTTTGGCGGGTTCGAGGTTGGATTCCACCGCCACGTCGTAAACCCGTGCCGTCAAAATCTTTTTCAGGTAGTCGGCGGGCTGCAGCGGTTTGCCGGAAGGCTTGGATGCGGCGGGTTGGGGGCGGCGTGGGGCGGGTTGGGTCGGTGTTGGCATGTTTTTCTCGCAGCCTGACATCATAGTGGGGCAAGAAAAAAGGCCCAGACTTTGCAGTCTGGGCCTGTAAATCCACCCTTAGAGGAGGTGGAGGAGACAACCGGTGCAACCAATACCTTGCGATGCGGAAGGCATCTGATTGGTGCGATGATTTCAGTATAGCGTGGTGATGTTGCGCTGCACAATATTCTGTGGCGAGAATTCGACATTTTTCACGGTTTTAGTTATTAATTTTATGCATAAGGAGTGAAGTTTATGGAATGCACGGTGAGCTGGACAGGCAACGGTGCCACGACAGGGTCTCCCTCCAGCATGAGTTTTCTGGCCGAAACCGGCAGCGGCCACACGCTGATGATGGACGGCGCACCCGATGCGGACAAACCGGAGAACGGCGGCGCCAACCTGGCGCCCAGGCCCATGGAAACGGTGCTGGCAGGCGCCGGTGGCTGCACAGCCTACGACGTGGTGCTGATCCTCAAGCGCGGCCGCCAGGATGTGCGGACCTGCTCGGTAAAGCTGAGCGCCGAAAGGGCGCCCGTGGACCCGAAAGTCTTCACCAAGATCCATATGCATTTTGTGGTGACGGGGCGCAACCTGGCTGTCGGCGTGGTCGAGCGCGCCATCAACATGAGCCACGACAAATACTGCTCGGCGACCATCATGCTGGCGAAAACCGCAGAGATCACCACGACTTTTGAGGTGATCGAGGTTTAAGGTATTTTTGGCCCCTAGCCCATATGGATAATGGGCTTTTAGCTATTAATTCGATAGCAGATTGATCTGCAGCCCGGTTCGGGCTCCACCAGCTTCACCGGCGTTGCAGGCTTCAGAGGTAATGCGCCGTCGTCGTCATGACGCGCGCCGCCGAGCGCATGAGGGCCTTGACGGGCGCAGGCAGCTGCAGCGCTCCGGCCTGCTCGGCCTCGCGTGCGTGCAGGGCTTCGTCGTCTTTCATTTGCGCCACGATGGCGCGCGACTCGTGGTCACCCTGGGGCAGGCGCTCGAGGTGGCCGGCCAGGTGCTGCTCGACCTGGCGCTCCGTCTCGACGACAAAACCCAGGCTCAGGCGGTCGCCCAGGCGGCTGGCCACCAGCCCCAGGCCGAAGGCGCCGGCATACCAGAGCGGATTGAGCAGGGAAGGGCGGGCGCCCAGCTCGTCCAGCCGGGCTTTGGTCCAGGCCAGGTGGTCGCCTTCTTCGCGGCTGGCCTGCAGGAAATGCTCGCGCAGCACCGGGTCACGGGTGCCCAGCGCCTGGGCCGCGTACAGGGCCTGCGCGCAGACCTCTCCCACGTGGTTGACCCGCATCAGTGCGCCTGACAACGCCTTGTCCTGCAGGGCGAGCTCGGTTTTTTCACTGGGCACGGTCGGGCACGGCCGGCTGGCGTGCGGGGTGGCAAAGAGGGTGCGCAATGCGCCGTCGGCGGCGTTCAGCGCGGTGTCGAGTGCGGTGGTCATGGCCCCATGTTAGCGCCGGACCTGCAGCAAGGGAACGCCCATGAAAAAAGCCCCCGTAAGGAGGCTTTTGACGGAAGGCCCGGAATGAATCCGGGGCCAGTTGTCATCAGAACGTGTGGCGAATGCCCAGTGCCAGGTTGGTGGAACCGACGCCGGCGTCAGAGGTCACGCCACCGAGGAAGCCATTGCCGCCAGGAGCAGCCTGGGCCTGGTTCTTGTTGCTGAAGCGGGTCAGCACAGCATTCAGGCTGGTGCGCTTGGACAAGGCGTAGCTGTAACGAACGCCGTAGGACGACGTATCGTTGTTGGCAGCTTTCTTGTCGTCGTAGCGGCTGTATGCCACCACCACGGTGTGGACACCGCTGTTCAGGCGATAACCGACGTGCATCAGGTTGGCATCCTGCTTCAGGCCGTTGATCAGGCCAGCCTGGATCGTCGGGGCAACTGGTGCGAGGGCCGCGTTGGCCGCGATCAGGGCAGCGGAAACGCCGGACAAACCGGTGGGGTTTTCATCTTTCACGGTGGCAAACTGGCCATACAGAGCGCCAGGGCCGATGTCCACAGAAGCGCCAATCACGTTGTTGGTCAGGGATTTCTGGCCCAGTTCGTTGTTGCGTGCATTATGGCCAATACCAACGCCCCAGCCGTCGGCCTTGTACATGGCCATCGCGCCGTAAAAACGGCCTGCCGAATTGCCGGCGCCTGCGACTTCACCCGCGCCGTACATCAGGGCGGCGGTCAGGCCTTCCAGCTTGATACCGTACTGGATGGTATTGCTCAGGCGAATGTCAAACGCTGGCGGGAAGCTGGCCACCTGGCCGGCCGCGAGGCTGGACTCGGTCTGCGAAGCGTCGAACGAAGCGCCAATGATGTAGGCCGGCGTGTACTGGCGGCCCAGTGTGAAAGCACCGAACGGCGTGATCAGGCCGGCGAAAGCCTGGCGGTCAAACAGGTTGCCGGCGGTGTTCACGCCGATGCTGGAGCCCAGGCCCGCAGCGGTGCTGGGGGTGCCTGCTGCATTGCCGTAGGCTGCAACGTTCAGCGCGGTTTGCAGGGTGCCGCGGGTAAGCGCGGGCAGCAACGCGAAAGGCACGCCGTTCACGGTGGGCAGCAACAGGTTGGCTTGCGCCAGGCGGTCAGGCAACTGGCCGCCCGAAGGAGCGCGGTTGGTGACGGAGCCGGTGTCGAGTTCGAAGCGGTTTTCAAGGGTGAAGATGGCCTTGTAGCCGCCGCCGATGTCTTCCGTGCCGCGAAGACCGAACCTGGAGCCTTCGATGATGCCGCTGGCGAGCTGGTTGACGGTGCCTTGCTTCAGGCCGGTCACACGGTTGTAGCCGCCGTCAAGAACGCCGTAGACGGTCACGGTGCTTTGCGCCATGGCGGCCGAGGCGGACAAAAGTCCCATGATCGCAGTTGCAACGAGGGTCAGTTTTTTCATGGAGTCTCCAGGAGTTTTAATTAATAAACGAAACGCTATAAACAGGAATCTTGACGCCTGTCTTTACCCTGCAGGCCATCTCTGTGAAGGGAAGATTAATGGTGATGCTGTGACCCGTAAAGAGTGCCACTACCGGGGGTATCACTTTTGCGACAGGGGAAAACCCGAGGTTTTTGCCCGTGGCGCAGCGCACTGAAAATCACCGTGAAAGCCCCGCATTTGCCTGGCGCTCCCTCTGGTGCGATGGCGTGGCTGCCTCGGCGAAGAGCGGTTTGAATGCAGTTTGGTGGCGGGCAAACCTTGCCTAGGGCTTCATCTCTATTTTTCACCCTGCGTGGTAAGCGAGCCACATCCCGCCGGCGCCAAGCCGCAGATTCGCCGGCGGATGCACGCAGTCGGCGGTTTTTTGTTGCCGCACTCAGGGCGATGGATGAAAAACATGAGTTATTGCGGGGATCGTTTTCACCAAGACGATGCATCTACGTCCAAAACGCGCCATTTGGGTGTGGTCCGCATGCACCAAAAAAAGACATTCGCCCGAACAAAGGCCTCAAGCACACGAAATCACGGTCGCGCGAAGGTTGGACAGGAGGGGCTGTCGTTAGTCGCCAACACTTGGGTATGAAAGTTGCTAATGGAGCGATAAGGGCGTCCTGTGATTTGTGACGGCTTGGTTAAATCGCCCCCAAGGGCCAAACCAGAGGGCCCTTAAAAAAGAGTTCCATAACTTGTTTTCCCACCTTTTTGGAGATTTTTAATGATGAAGAAAAGCCTAGTTGCCCTGGCAGTGCTGGCCGTTTCCGGCGTGGCTTCTGCGCAGTCCACCGTCACCATCTACGGCCTTGTCGACGCCTGGATCGGTAACGTGAAGGACAACAACATCAGCCAGACCGGCGTGAACGTTCCCCACCCTTTCTCCGCTAGCGGCGGCGGCCTGCAGACCAGCCGTTTCGGCCTGAAGGGTTCGGAAGACCTCGGTGGCGGCCTGAAAGCCAACTTCCTGCTGGAAGCCGGCTTTGACCCCAGCACCGGCGCTGCCAACAACTACACCAACCCCTTCACGAATGCGACGTCCACCGCTGTCTTCGGCCGTCAGGCCTGGGTTGGCTTTTCCGGCGGCTTTGGTGAGCTGAAGCTCGGCAAAATGTGGACCCCTTACGACATGGTCAAGGGCTCCGGTTCCGCCAACTTCGACTCGCTCCTGTTTGCACCTTCCACCAGCGTGTGGGCCAGCAACAGCTACCAGGACCGTCCAGGCAACTCGGTGTACTACGAGACCCCTAACGTCGGTGGTTTCAGCGCTGCTGCCATGTACAGCTTCGGTGAAAACAAGACCGCCGCTGTCAGCGCCGGCAAAATCGTTGGTTTCAACGTTGCCTACGCCAACGGCCCCATCGGTGCTTCCTTGGCTTACCAGAGCGAAAAAGCCAATGGCAACGCCACTGCGATCAAGTACACGCAGCTGAACGGCTCCTATGACTTCGGCGTGGTCAAGCTGCTCGGCGCTTACGGTAACGTGAAGAACGGCACCACCCCTATCACCGGCGTGGCAGCAGACAAGAGCAAGGAATACCAGATCGGTCTGGACTTCCCTGTCTCCAGCGCTCTGACGCTGTCCGGCGGCTATGCCCGCTCCAAGAGCACGCTGCTGGCCGGCGCTCCTGACCTGAAGCGCACCGGCTACGGTGTGGCAGCCCTCTATGCGCTGTCCAAGCGTTCGAACCTGTACGCTGGCATTCAAACGGCCAAGGAAACCGGCGGCGCTACCGAGCGCAAGACCAGCACCTACGGCGTTGGCATTCGCCACACGTTCTAATCCGGGGTTGATCTGAACCGCTGTTAAACCCGCCTTGTGCGGGTTCGAAAAAAGCCGCTTCACGAAGCGGCTTTTTTTTATGGAATCGGCTGAAATCGGGCCCACAAAGCCGGATTTCAGCAAGCGGGAGCTCCTTGTTTTTGCGGGCGTTGTTTCTTTTCCACGTGCATCGCCTGTTTTGTGGTTTGACTACAACGGGTTGGCTGTTTTTTCGGGCATTCCTTTGCGAATTGAAGCCCAGTCTGGTGCAATAGACCCAACTTCCCGAAAGGGGGTTGGCCCGGGTCTCTGGTGGAGCCACGAAGACGCAAGTCCGAAGTAGCCCCCGTGCCGGAGCCCTATGTTTAACCTTGGAGAAACTCTCAATGAAAAAGACCCTTATCGCTTTGGCCGCACTCGGCGCGATGGCTGGTGCAGCACAAGCTCAGTCGACCGTGACCATCTACGGCTTGCTCGACGCTAACTTCGGTAGCTTCAAAACCAACGTGGCAGGTGCTGGTGCACAAGCCGGTACGATCCAGAGCGTTACCCAGACCAAAATTGACTCCGGCGGCCTGAACGGTTCGCGTTGGGGCATTCGCTTCAGCGAAGACCTCGGTGGCGGCCTGGCTGTTATCGGTAACCTCGAAAGCGGTATCAACCTCGACGCAGGTTCTTCCGCTCAAGGCGGCCTGCTGTTTGGCCGTCGCGCCAACGTCGGTTTCTCCAGCGGTTGGGGCACCTTGACCATCGGTCGCAACTCCAGCTCCTACGACGACGTGGCCAACAGCCACAGCACGATGGCTGGTACGCTTTTCGACCCATCCAACGTGAACAACGGCGCAGCTGCCTCCACTGGCCAGTTCGTTCAGCAAGCTTCCGGCGCGATTCTGCCAACCGCTGCTGCAGGCCTGACCCTGCTGCAACGTGAAGGCCGTAGCTGGGTTGGTTACAACACGCGTTTCAACAACAGCGTGAAGTACAACACCCCTAACTTCGGTGGCTTCACCGGTTCGTTCATGTACTCGTTCGGCGAAGACAAGACCACGGCCAACAACGCCAGCAAGACCGTTTCTGCAAACCTGCAGTACGCAAATGGTCCTCTGGTTGTCCTGGGCGGCTACCAGTCTGAAGCAGCTGTCAACACTGTGACCGCTACTGGCAAGCCAGCTCTGGAAAACTCGCTGATCGGCGCTACGTACGACTTCGGCGTGGTTAAGGTTGGTGCTGGTTTCAACCGTGCCAAGTACAAAGACGCTGTGACCCTGATCGGTGGCGGCACGGGTTCCTTGGCAGCTCAGAAAGAATGGAGCTTGACCGCTGCTATTCCTCTCGGTGCTACCACCCTGAGCGCAGGTTACGCACAATCCAAGGGTGACGATCTGGGCAAGGCTACCGGCTACGGTATCCAGGCTCTGTACTCCCTGAGCAAGCGCTCCACGCTGTACACCGGCGTGCTGAGCACCAAGGGCTTCGACAAGGTTGTGGCTGCAGCTCCTGCTGGCTCCAACATTGGTCGCACCACGACCTTCGCTGTTGGCCTGCGCCACACGTTCTAATTTGAAGCTGGCTTAACGCCAGTTTCTTATGAAGAATCAAAAGCCGCCCCGGGGTAACCCGAGGCGGCTTTTTTTATGACTTGAATACGTGTGAAATTCACCGGATTTCTGAAACCTTTCCTGTGTGCGCTGCGTTAGGGATATGGCATCCCTGATTTGTCCTTCTGCCTGCAGGGCGCACTCAAGTAATGTTTCCCACCGGGCTTTGGCTGTTTTTTTCATGACGCTGTCTCCATCTCATTTTTCTGTGCGTTTACTCCGCCCGTTAGCGCTTGTCGCTTGCGTGACCGTGCTTACGGCCTGTGCGGGCATAGAGACTTCCGCACCCACTGACAACCTGGATGTGCACTGGACTTCGGCGTCGCCGGAAAATTTAAACCCGAACTCGGACCTGAATCCAGATCGAAATAAAAACGCAGCGATGGTGAAGTGGCTGCACTGCGCATTTCCCGGAAAAAAATCGACGCACTATCGCGCCGTGCGGCTTGACGGGCGCGATGCCGTTCTGAGCGAGTCCGACAGTTCCGCCAGCATGTTGCGGCAGAACCTTCGCGTGGAGCCGGCGAACCTGGGCCAGCTCAGCTTCTCCTGGAAGGTGCCCAAGATGATCCCCGGCGCCGACATGACCCAGCGCGACAGCGACGACTCACCGGTGCGCGTGGTGCTCGCCTTTGACGGCGATCGCACCAAATTTTCCGCAAAGAACGCCATGCTGTCCGAGCTGGCACTGGCGTTGACGGGGGAGCCTTTGCCGTATGCCACCCTCATGTATGTGTGGGGCTCGCACAGCGCGCCTGAAAGCGTGATCATCAACACACGCACCGACCGCATTCGCAAGGTCGTCATTGAGTCCGGCCCCGCCCGGCTGGGCCGCTGGCTCGACTACGAACGTGATGTTCGTGCCGACTATGAAAAAGCATTTGGCGAAGCGCCCGGTGCGCTCGTCGGCATTGCCATCATGACCGACTCCGACAACACGCGGCAGCAAGCCAAGGCCTGGTACGGCCCCCTCAGCCTGGTGAAAAAGCCGCGCGATGTGCTGGCGACTTCAGCCGCGCCGTCAATGACCGCCGTGTCGGCTATGTCGGGGTTGGATTCGCAAGTCCCTGAATTTGCACCGCCATTCCTTCAAGACTAGTATTTCAATCAGTCGAACCCAGGATTTCATTGACATGCGTGCTGCGGCCACCACCCCAAGCCTTTCGAGCCTTCCAGGCCATCCGTCCAACGAAACCGCGGCAGCAGCAGCAGACGCCGCAAGCCAGGGCCACCCGGCCCCGCTGCGCGCCAGCGGCCGTGCTTTCGCACAGATCGCGCAATACCACCCCGAACTGACAGCCTTCCGGCGCGACCTGCACGCGCACCCTGAGCTCGGCTTTGAAGAGGTCTACACCTCCAGCCGCGTGGTGCATGCGCTCAAGCTGTGCGGTGTCGATGAAGTGCACACCGGTGTGGGCAAGACCGGCGTGGTGGCCGTCATCAAAGGCCAGCAGCCCGGCAAACCCGTCGGTACGAGCGGCGTCAGGCCCATGGTGGGCCTGCGGGCCGACATGGATGCATTGCCCATGACGGAGCACAACGAGTTCGGCTGGAAGTCGTCCAAGACCGGGCTGATGCACGGCTGCGGCCACGACGGCCACACCACCATGCTGGTGGGCGCCGCACGTTACCTGGCCGAGACGCGCAACTTTGCCGGCGACGCGGTGCTGGTCTTCCAGCCCGCAGAAGAAGGCCGCGGCGGGGCCGACGCGATGATCAAGGACGGGCTGTTCGAGCGCTTTCCGGTGCAGGCCATTTACGCCATGCACAACTGGCCCGCGATGCGGCCCGGCACCATCGGCATCAATCCCGGGCCCATGATGGCCGCGGCCGACCGCATCACCATTGAAGTGACCGGCAAGGGCGGCCACGGCGCGCATGCTTACCTGACGGTGGACCCGGTGCTGGTGGCCGCTCACATCATTACCGCCGTGCAAAGCATTGTGTCGCGCAACGTGAAGGCCATGGACAACGCGGTGATCAGCATCTGCGCCGTACGCGCGGGTGAGCTCGGCGCCATGAGCGTGGTGCCCGAAACCGCCACGCTGGTGGGTACGGTGCGCACCTTCAGGCCCGATGTGCAAGACCTTGTCGAGCGGCGCCTCAAGGAGTTGTGCGCGGCGGTGGCTCAGGGCTTCGGCGCCACTGCGACTGTGAAGTATGAACGCATTTACCCCGCCACCATCAATTCACCGGCCGAATACACGCTGGCCACCGCCGTGGCCGACCAGCTTGTGGGCGCGGAAAACGTGGTGCGCAACCTCGAACCCAGCATGGGCTCGGAAGATTTTTCCTTCATGCTCAGGGTCAAACCCGGCGCCTACCTGCGCCTGGGCCAGGGCGAACAATTGCCCGACGGCAAGGGCGGCACGGTCGGCGGCGTGGGCAGCCGCTTCCTGCACAACAGCTGCTATGACTTCAATGACAGCGTTTTGCCGCTCGGCTCTGCGTTGTTTGCGGGGATTGTGGAGCGCTCGCTGCCGCTGGCCGCATAAGCTATCTGCTATTGATTTAATAGCGTATCACCAAGGCGGTGATTGGGCTGGAGCCCGATTTTGCTTAAAAACCTGACGATTGAAGCTGAGGCGCCACCGTCTCAGGCATAACGTTTGTTGCGCAGGTTGTTTTTCATTTCCTTGAGCAGCGGCTGCAGCTTGACGCCGATGCGCAGCGCCACGCAGGTGGCCAGGATGTCGATGATCATCAAATGCATGAGGCGCGACACCATGGGGCTGTAGCGGTCATAACCTTCGGGGTGGTCGGCCGCCAGGTGGATGTTGCCGGCCGCGGCCAGCGGCGAGCCGGTGACCGTGATCACGATGGTGGTCGCGCCGTTCTTGCGGGCAATGTCGCAGGCGTCCATCAAATCGCGTGTGCGGCCCGAGTTGGAAATCACCACCACGCAGTCGCCTGGGCCCAGCAAGGACGCACTCATCACCTGCATGTGGCCGTCGCTGTAGGCAATGCTGGTAATGCCCAGCCGGAAGAACTTGTGCTGCGCGTCCTGCGCCACGATGCCCGAGTTGCCCACGCCGAAAAACTCAATGCGTTTGCCGGTGTTGTAGGTGTTCAGCAGCGCGTCGGCAGCCCGCTCAATAGCGACCGAACTCGCGTCGTTTCGGTACTTCAAAAACGCCGCCACGGTGTTGTCGATCACCTTGACCATCACGTCGCCGGTCTTGTCGTCGGCGTCCACGCTGCGGTGGATAAAGGGCACGCCCTCACTCACGCTGCCCGCCAGCTTGAGCTTGAAATCGGACAGGCCGTCATAACCCATGCTGCGGCAAAACCGCACCACGGTCGGTTTGCTCACATGCGACCGGCTCGCCAGCTCGGTGATCGGCAAGTTGGCAAATGCACGGGGATCGGACAGGACCAGGCGGCCGACGCGTTGCTCTGCTGGCGCCAGCGAAGGTAACGAGGCTTTAATTCGATCAAGCATGGAAGTGGCCCCCACGGTCGTTCACTACGTGTAACTCCCTGCCCCCCGAGGGGGCCGCCCCGCCTGCGGCCCGGCAAAGCCGGTTCCGCGGCTCGGACTGGTATCTGAAAGACCGGCAACTTGGGAAAGGTGTGGGGGCTAGCATTCCTCACTCCAGCAGTAGCCGTCTCTTGCGATCATCGCGCTGGCCGCGCTCGGCCCCCACGTGCCGGCCGCATAAGGCCGCGGCGCGCTGGCCTGGCTGCTCCAGCTGTCCAGGATGGGCTCGACCCAGCGCCAGGCTTCTTCCTGCTCGTCGCTGCGCACAAAAAGATTCAGCCGCCCGTCGATCACGTCCAGCAGCAGCCGTTCATAAGCGCCCACGCGTTCGGAGCCGAAGCGTTTGTCGAAGTCCAGGTCCAGCTGCACCGGCGCCAGCGAAGGCGTGCCGCGCCCGCCCGTGCGCTGGTCGGCGCCCTGCGCCAGCAGGTGCAACTCCAGGCCGTCCTTGGGCTGCAGGTTGATGACCAGCCGGTTGGCCACGTTGGAACCGCTGAGCCCGGTTTTAAAAATCGCATGCGGCGCGGGCCGGAAGTTGACTTCGATGTGCGCGTCGCGGCCGGCCAGGCGCTTGCCGGTGCGTATGTAAAACGGCACGCCGGCCCAGCGCCAGTTGGCGATTTCGGTGCGCAGCGCGACAAAGGTTTCGGTGGTGCTGTCGGGGTTCACACCTTTTTCGTCGCGGTAGCCGGGCACGGCCTCGCCGTCGATGTTGCCGGCCGCGTACTGGCCGCGCACCACGTGCTGGCTCAGCGTCTCGGGCGTCCAGGCTTTCAGCGAGCGCAGCACCTTGAGTTTTTCGTCGCGGATGGCGTCGGCGTGTGAGTTGATGGGCGGCTCCATGCCGATGGCGCACAGCAGCTGCAGTGCGTGGTTTTGCACCATGTCGCGCAGCGCGCCGGTGCTGTCGTAAAACGCACCGCGCTTTTCCACGCCCAGGTCTTCGGCAATCGTGATCTGGATGTTGGCAATCGTCTCGCGGCGCCACAGCGGCTCAAACAGCGAGTTGCCAAAGCGCAGCGCAAACAGGTTTTGCACCGAGGGCTTGCCCAGGTAGTGGTCGATGCGAAAGATCTGCTGCTCGCTGAGCACGCTGCGCACCGTCTTGTTGATCGCGCGGTTGGAGGCCAGGTCGTGGCCCAGCGGTTTTTCAAGCACCACGCGGGTTTGCGGGCCGTTCAGGCCGGCGGCGGCGATCTGCTCGCACACGACGGTGAACAGGCTGGGCGCCGTCGCCACATACATCACCACCACATCAGCGGGCCGCTGCTGCAGCTTGGCCGCCAGCGCCGCATAGTCGGCCGGGTTGGACAAATCCATGCGCAAATAACCCAGCATCGCCGCGAAGCGCGAGAACTCTTCCTCGCTCGGACGCTTGGCCAGCTCCACGTTGTCAAACCGTGACTTGATGAGCGCGCGGTACTGGTCGTCGGAGAGGTCGTCGCGCGCCACGCCCACAATGCGCCCGCCCTCGGGCAGTGAGCCGTGGCGGAACGCCTGGAACAGCGCCGGCATGATCTTGCGCCACGCCAGGTCGCCGGTGCCGCCAAACAGGATGAGGTCAAAACTCATGGTAAAAAAGTGTCTTGGTAATTAAGTTTCATATTCTATTGGCATAATGGTAACTCGGCCCCGGGCCCGTGAGATGCGGCATCCAGGGGCCTCCAAGGTGTTTCATCCGGACAACTTTCGCGTTCTTCGCATCTGACATGACCCAACTCGACGCCCTGAAACAGTTCACCACCGTGGTTGCCGACACCGGCGACTTCAAGCAACTGGGGCAGTTCAAGCCGCAGGACGCCACCACCAACCCGTCGCTGATCCTCAAGGCGGTGCAAAAGCCCGACTACCAGCCTCTGCTGAAAGACACGGTAGGCCGCTTCAAGGGCCGCCAGCTCGACGAGATCATGGACCGCCTGCTGGTGCGCTTCGGCTGCGAAATCCTCTCCATCATCCCGGGCCGCGTTTCGACTGAAGTCGACGCCCGACTGAGTTTTGACGCCAACGCCACCTACACGCGCGGCGAACGCATCGTCGAGCTCTACCAGGCCGAAGGCATCCACATCGACCGCGTGCTGATCAAGGTCGCCGCCACCTGGGAAGGCATCCAGGCAGCCGAAAAGCTTGAGCAGCGCGGCATCCACACCAACCTCACGCTGCTGTTCTCGTTTGCCCAGGCAGTGGCGTGTGGCCAGGCCAAGGTGCAGCTGATTTCGCCCTTTGTGGGCCGCATCTACGACTGGTACAAAAAATCCGCCGGCGCCGCCTGGGATGAGGCCGCCATGGCCGGCGCCAATGACCCCGGCGTGAAGTCGGTGCGCGAGATCTACAACCACTACAAACACTTCGGCATCGCCACCGAGGTGATGGGCGCGAGTTTTCGCAACGTCGGCCAGATCACCGCGCTGGCCGGCTGCGACCTGCTGACCATCAGCCCCGAGCTGCTGGCGCAGCTGGCGGCGTCCGATGCGCCGCTCTCACGTGCGCTCGACGCCAAGGCTGCCGCCGCGCTGGATTTGCCAGCCGTGAACTTCGACGAAGCGGGCTTCCGTTATGCGCTGAATGAAGACGCCATGGCGACCGAAAAGCTGGCCGAAGGCATTCGCGCTTTCGCGGCCGATGCGGTGAAGCTTGAACAGCTGATGCTGGCGGTCTGAGTCTCATGGCCAGACTCCGCTGCGACGAAACCCCGGCCTGGGCGGCGCTGCAAAGCTGCTTCAATGCCCATGGCAAAACCTTCGACCTGCGCGAAGCCTTTGCCGCAGATCCAGACCGCTTTGCCCGCTTCAGCCAGGACGCGCCCCACGTCTTTGCCGACCTGTCTAAAAACCTGGTCGACACCACCAGCCAGGCGCTGCTGCTGGACCTGGCCGTGCAATGCCAGCTTGAGCAGCACCGCGACGCGATGTTTTCCGGCGAGTTGATCAACAACACCGAGCAGCGCGCCGTGCTGCATGTTTTATTGCGAAATCCGGCTGCAGCCAAGGCGGCGACTGGGGATGGCGCTCCTGAAACCATAGCAAGCAAACTTTCCCAGGTGCATGAAACCCTGGACGCCATGCTGGCCTACGCCGGGCAGGTGCGCGCCGACGCCGCCATCACCGACATCGTCAACATCGGCATAGGCGGCTCAGACCTGGGCCCGCAGATGGCGGTGCTGGCGCTCGACGAATTTGCCACCACCGGCAAGCGCGTTCACTTTGTCTCCAACGTCGACGGCAGCGAGCTGGCCGGCGTGCTCAAGGGGCTCAAGCCGCACAGCACGCTGTTCCTGATCGCGTCCAAAACCTTCACCACCACCGAGACCATGACCAATGCGCATTCGGCGCGCCGCTGGTTTGAGGCCGAAGGCGGCACGGATGTGGGCCGTCATTTCGCGGCGCTCACCACCAACGTGGCGGCCGCCAATGAATTCGGCATCAAGACGACATTCGGTTTCTGGGACTGGGTGGGCGGGCGCTATTCGCTCTGGTCGGCCATCGGCCTGCCGTTGGCCATTGCCATAGGCGCCAGGGGCTTTCGTGAACTGCTGGCCGGCGCGCACGCCATGGACGAGCATTTCCGCACCGCGCCACTTGCCGTCAACTTGCCGGTGCGGCTGGGCCTGCTGGATGTCTGGTACCGCAACTTTTACGGCTTTGGCAGCCGCAGCATTGCGCCTTACAGCAGCGCCCTGCGGCGCCTGCCGGCCTACCTGCAGCAGCTTGAGATGGAAAGCAACGGCAAGCGCGTGGACGCCGATGGCCGGCCTTTGCCCTTTGGCACCTCGCCCGTGTTGTGGGGCGAGCCCGGCACCAACGGCCAGCATGCCTACTTCCAGATGCTGCACCAGGGTACGTCGGTCGTGCCAGTGGAGTTTGTTGCCGTCAAGAAAGCCGGGCACAGCCTGGCCGGCCATCACGACAAGCTGCTGGCCAATGCGCTGGCGCAGGCGCAAGCGTTGATGAAGGGTAAGGAAGATGTGGGTGGCCACAAACATTTTTCCGGCAACCGGCCTAGCACCTTTTTGCTGCTTGAGCAGCTCACCCCCGCCAGCCTGGGGGCGTTGATTGCGCTGCAGGAGCACCGCGTCTTTGTGAGTGGCGCGATCTGGGGCATCAACAGCTTTGACCAGTGGGGCGTGGAGCTCGGCAAGGTGCTGGCCAAAGACATCGAGCCGCGCCTGAAGAGTGGCGACGTCTGCGGCCTGGACGGCTCGACGGCTGGCCTGCTGCGCAAAATGGCCGGCTGATTCACGCGAAAGTGTGCGTTTTTCCATAGCGGGCCGCGCGCTTGCGTGGTCAACTTGCAGCTTCGCCGATTCTTCGATGACTTCGCATCATGGCTTCACCCGTTCCGTTTCCCCGCGTGTTCCCCCGTTTTTCAATCGTCGCTGCGGCGCTTGTTGCCTTCGCCCTGATCAGCGGCTGTGCAACGCGCCCGCCCGCTGATGAAGACGACGACATCGAGGAACCGGTCAGCCAGGGCGGCACCCTGGGGAGCGCCGAAGGGGTGACCGGCACCGCCTGGGCCGAGATGTCGGCGCCGCCCAAAGCCGAAGAACTCAAGCCCGACGACCTCAAGTGGGAAATCTTCCGCGTGCCCGGCAAGCAGCCGGCCAGCTACAGCTATGTGCGCCACGAAGGCCGCGACGCGGTGCTCGCAAAAGCCGAGGCCTCCGGCAGCATCCTGCGCCATCGCCACCGCATCGAGCCCGACCAGCTCGGCCTGGTGCGCTTTTCCTGGAATGTGCCCAACGCCGGCGCCGGCGCCAACCTTGCGCTGCCGCAACTCGACGATGTGCCGGTGCGGGTAGTGCTCGCGTTTGAAGGGGACCGCTCGCGACTGTCCATGAAAAACGCCATGCTGTCGGAGCTGAGCCGCCTGCTGACCGGCGAAGAGATGCCGTTTGCCACGCTGGTGTATTCGTGGTCGCGCGTCAACCAGCCCGGTGAGGTCATCGTCAACGACCGCACCGACCGCATCCGCAAGATCGTCGTCGACTCGGGCGACCATGGCTACAACGAATGGCGCAGCTACGAGCGCGACATCCGCGCCGACTACCGCCAGGCCTTTGGGGAAGACCCGGGCGCCTTGTTGAGCTTTGCGGTGTTTACCGAAGGTGAAAAGAACGAAGGCCAGCTGCAGGCCTTTTACGGGCCGCTGAAGTTAGTGCCGGCTTCGGCTGTCGCTCGCAAGTAGCGACGCGTCGGCAGGCTCCGGCGGTCACTTTGTCAGAACCTGTAGCCCAGGTGCAGGGTGAAGCAGTCGGGGTCCAGCCCGACATCAATCGTCTGGCCGGTGCTCAGCGTGCCGCGGGTTTTCAAAAATGTCTTGGCATAGCTGCCTTCCAGAAACCATTTCGCGTTCAGGTTCAGCACGCCGCCTACCTGCAATGTGGGTGCCAGTTTGGACTGGAAGGAAACACCGGTAGGCGGCCCGCCGGGGTTGGTGAGCGCTGTCAGCGTGGTGCTGCCGCGTTCCTTGTTGAACCGCACATAGGTAAAGCCGGCACCCACATAAGGGCGAAACCGCGCGTTGGCCTCCAGGAAGCGGTATTGGGCGACCAGTGTGATCGGCAAGGCCCGGGTGTCCGCCACCTTGCCCACGCCGGCCAGAACGCCCGCACCGTAAACGTCGTGCTTGAAACCCAGGCCCAGCGGCAAATGAAGATTGATATGGTCGGTGACCATGTAGCTCACCGCGGCCGTCAGCCGGGTGTCGCTGGCGACGTCGACCTTCGCATCGGCGATCACGCCACCGCCCGTGGGCGCCGAGAGGCTGCCGCTGTCTACCGAGGGCGCGATGCGCGTGACGCCGGCCGAGATAGCCCAGGTGCCGGCCTGTTGCGCAAGCGCCTGGGTGCTCAGGGTGATGAGTACCGCCGCAACGCAGTGTTGTTTTGAAGTTGTCATAGCGGCTTTATATTAGCGACAAGCGTCGGTGCTGAGGTGGCTTGAGGCGCTGATCGCTTCGCAGTGTGGTTTTTAGGCAAGGCCCGGGCGCACAGTAACGCATTCTTTTAGCTTTTGCCATGCTGGGGCGCTGCGTGCTTTTGGAGTCCCCGGTAGCTTTGGCAGGGCCGGCGCATTATCATGGCGCGGGGAATCCGCCCCGTCTGAATCCTGAGGAGGAGTAAAAACATGAATTTCGGCCAAGCCATTTCCGTTTGCCTGGGTAAATATGTCGATTTTTCGGGCCGCGCCGCCCGCCCTGAGTTCTGGTGGTTCTTTCTGTTCCAGATCCTGGTGTCCCTCGTGGCGTCCTTCCTGGGCGACATGGTCAGCTCACTGGTCAGCCTGGCCTTGCTGCTGCCCGCGCTGGCTGTAGGCTCCCGCCGCCTGCACGACATCGGCAAAAGCGGCTGGTGGCAACTGATCTCCCTGACCGTGATCGGCATTCTGGTGCTGATCTACTGGTTTGTGCAGCCCTCGGCCGAAGGCAGCAACCAGTACGACAAGGAGCCTGCCGCTGCCTGAGCTTCAGGTTTCTGGCGCCCATGAAAAAACCCGCAGGGCTTGCGCCCTGCGGGTTTTTTTGTTGGGAGCCCGGAGTTCCGGGCCGCGCCAAAGGCCTGATTACATGCCCATGTCGCCCATGCCGCCCATACCACCCATGCCGCCTGGCATGCCGCCGCCGCCGGCTGCTTCTTCCTTGGGGGCTTCAGCAATCATGGCTTCGGTCGTCAGCATCAGGGATGCGACGGAGGCTGCGTTCTGCAGTGCGGTGCGGGTGACCTTCGTAGGATCCAGGATACCCATTTCGATCATGTCGCCGTAGGTGTCGTTGGCGGCATTGAAGCCGTAGTTGCCCTTGCCGGCCAGAACCGCGTTCACCACCACAGAGGCTTCGCCGCCTGCGTTGTAAACGATTTCGCGCAGGGGGGCTTCGATGGCGCGCAGCACCAGCTTGATGCCGGCGTCCTGGTCAGGATTGTCACCGGCGATCTTGCCAGCCGCTTGCTTGGCGCGCAGCAGGGCCACGCCGCCGCCGGCCACAATGCCTTCTTCCACGGCAGCGCGGGTGGCGTGCAGTGCGTCTTCCACGCGGGCCTTCTTTTCCTTCATTTCGACTTCGGTGGCAGCGCCGACCTTGATCACGGCAACACCGCCGGCCAGCTTGGCCACGCGCTCTTGCAGTTTTTCACGGTCGTAGTCGCTGGTCGCTTCTTCGATCTGGACGCGCACTTGCTTGACGCGTGCTTCGATGTCGGCAGCGGCGCCGGAGCCGTCGATGATGATGGTGTTTTCCTTGCCCACTTCGATGCGCTTGGCCTGGCCGAGGTCAGCCAGCGTCACTTTTTCGAGCGACATGCCGACTTCTTCAGCGATGACCTTGCCGCCGGTCAGGGTGGCGATGTCTTCCAGCATGGCCTTGCGGCGGTCGCCGAAGCCAGGTGCCTTCACGGCCACAACCTTCAGGATGCCGCGCAGGGTGTTCACGACCAGCGTTGCCAGGGCTTCGCCCTCGACTTCTTCGGCAATGATCAGCAGCGGACGGCCGGCCTTGGCGACTTGCTCCAGGGTAGGCAGCAGGTCACGGATGTTGCTGATCTTCTTGTCGTAGAGCAGAACAAAGGGGTTGTCCAGCAGTGCGGACTGCTTTTCAGGGTTGTTGATGAAGTAAGGGGAGAGGTAGCCGCGGTCGAACTGCATGCCTTCGACGACGTCGAGCTCGTTTTGCAGGGACTTGCCGTCTTCCACGGTGATCACGCCTTCTTTACCGACCTTGTCCATGGCGTCAGCAATGATCTTGCCGATGGATTCGTCGGAGTTGGCGGAGATGGAGCCGACCTGGGCGATTTCTTTGGAGGTCGTGGTGGGCTTGGAAGCCTTCTTCAGCTCTTCGGTCAGGGCCAGCACGGCCTTGTCGATACCGCGCTTGAGGTCCATCGGGTTCATGCCGGCGGCCACGTACTTCATGCCTTCGCGGACGATGGCTTGAGCCAGAACGGTGGCGGTGGTGGTGCCGTCACCGGCGTTGTCGGAGGTCTTGGAAGCGACTTCCTTGACCATCTGCGCGCCCATGTTCTGCAGCTTGTCCTTCAGTTCGATTTCCTTGGCGACGGACACACCGTCCTTGGTCACCGTGGGGGCGCCGAACGAGCGCTCCAGAACCACGTTACGGCCTTTGGGGCCCAGGGTTACCTTGACGGCGTTGGCCAGGATGTTCACACCCTCGACCATGCGTGCGCGGGCTTCGCCGCCGAAAATTACGTCTTTTGCTGCCATGATGCAGATTCCTTAAAGTTTATGGATGAAATCGCCTGCCAGCTCAATAGGGATATGCGCTAGCAGCTATCAAATTAATAGCGGTACGGGAATTACTTCTCGACCACTGCAAACAGGTCTTCTTCTTTCATGACGAGCAGTTCGTCGCCGTCGACCTTGACGGTCTGGCCGCTGTATTTGCCGAACAGCACGCGGTCGCCGACTTTCACGCCCACGGGGCTGACTTCGCCCTTGTCGTTCTTCTTGCCTGGGCCAACGGCCAGCACTTCGCCTTGGTCAGGCTTTTCAGCGGCGCTGTCAGGGATGACGATGCCGGAAGCGGTTTTGGTTTCGTTTTCCACGCGTTTGACGATCACGCGGTCGTGCAAAGGACGAAGTTTCATGAGAGCTCCTTGTTTGAGAACAATGGTTTTGGGAATCAAAAAGCACCCATACAGAAGTGGGTGCCTGTTAACTTTGGTGGTGGGGTGCGTTGTTAGCACTCAATACCATCGAGTGCTAATCATAGAGGCAATCAGGCCTGTTTTCAAGGCGGCTTGACTGAAAGTCGCTGTTTTAACGGTTCCCGGTGGTCTGGAGGGTTGGGGCGCACCCGACGTTGGCGGGCATCAAAACCTGTCAAAACCGTTCGATCGGAGGGTTTTGTACTTTTGGACAGGGCCTTGTCCTACGCATAGCTTAGGCGACTCAAACCAGGGTTTTTGGGGTGTGCTGGCTACTATTTATTCAGGTGTTACAAGCCGCTTTGTTCTTAAACGGGTGTTGCGGATTGTTCTTTCCCGGCCATGTTGGCTCACAACCCGCATCCCTGTAACCATGACATTAAAGACCTCAACCGAACCTGTTTTCCTTTCCACCGGCATTTCAGGCCTGGACAACATCCTGGGCGGCGGCCTCATAAAAGACCGCATCTACCTCATCGAAGGTGAGCCAGGCACCGGAAAGACCACCACCGGCCTTCAATTCCTGGTCGAGGGCGCCCGACTAGGCGAGTCCGTCGTCTACATCACACTGGCCGAAACGGCGACGGAGCTGGCCGGGGTCGCCGAATCCCACGGCTGGGATATGGAAGGCATCCACATTCATGAGGTCCTTCCGTCGGAAAACCTGCTGACGCCCGAAGCGGAATACACCATGTTCCACCCCTCAGAGGTGGAAATGGGCACCACCACACAAATGATCCTGTCGGTGATTGAAGAGCGAAAACCGACCCGCGTGGTGATCGACTCGCTCTCGGAGCTGCAATTGCTGGCCGACACGCCGCTGCGCTACCGCCGCCAGGTGCTGGCGCTCAAGCAGTTCTTCGCCAGCCGTTCCTGCACCGTCATGCTGCTGGACGACCGCACGGCCGCCGGCATTGACCTTCAGGTGCGCTCCATCGCCCACGGCGTGATCACGCTGGACCAGTCCGTGAAGGACTACGGCGCCGAACGCCGGCGCGTGCGCGTGGTGAAGTACCGCGGCATCGCCTTTCGCGGCGGCATGCATGACTACGACATCCAGTACGGCGGCCTCTCGGTGTACCCGCGCCTGGTGGCAGCCGAGTCACGGGTCATGGAAAAACGCGATCAGCTCAAAAGCGGCCTCACGGAGCTTGACGCGCTGCTGGGCGGCGGCCTGGAAGAAGGCACCAGCACGCTCATCGCCGGGCCGCCCGGCACCGGCAAGTCCTCGCTGGCGGCCCAGTTCGTCACGGCCGCCGCAGCGCGCGGGCAGTCCAGCGCCATGTTCCTGTTCGAAGAAGCCGCCAACAACCTGCTGAACCGAGCCGACGGCCTGGGCATGAAAATCCGAGAGCCTTACGAACGCGGCACGCTGAGCATCCAGCAGATCGACCCGGCCGAGCTGTCTCCAGGCGAGTTCACCTCCGTGGTGTGCCAGGCGGCCGACCGCGGCTGCAAAGTCGTCGTCATCGACAGCATCAACGGCTACCTCAACGCCATGCCGGACGAGCGTTTCCTGACCACCCATTTGCACGAATTGCTGACCTACCTGGGCCAGCGCGGTGTGGTGACCATACTGATCGGCGTGCAGCAGGGCATGCTGGGCGGCCAGATGTCCACCACGGTGGATGCCAGTTACCTGGCCGACAACGTGCTCATGCTGCGTTACTTCGAGCACGACGGCGAGGTCAAGCAGGCCGTGTCGGTGTTCAAAAAGCGCGGCAGCCTGCACGAGCGCACCATCCGCGAGTTTTCCATGTCCCGCAACGGCATTCACGTCGGCGCCCCGCTGCGCGGCTTCCGCGGCATCCTGACGGGAGTGCCTGTCTATGTCGGCAGTGATCCCGAACTCAATGCCTCCCGCGGAGTGAAATAGGTGGAGCGGCGAATCGTCATTTGTGCGCCCACGGGGCGGGATGGGGCGCTGACCGCCAAAGTGCTGCAGTCGGTCGGCATCCACAGCATCGTGTGCGCCAACAGCGACGAACTCATGCAGCAACTGCCGCTGGGCGCGGGCGCCGTGCTGCTGGTGGAAGAGGTCGTCAGCGGCAGCGGCATGCGGCCCCTGGCCGAATACGTCGCCACCCAACCGACCTGGTCGGACATCCCCATCCTGCTGCTGACGCGCAGCGGCGCCGATTCGCTGGATGTGCAGCGTGCTGTGGAGCACCTGGGCAATGTGACGCTGGTGGAGCGGCCGGTGCGCACCATTGCGCTCATTACCGCCACACGCTCGGCCGTACGGGCGCGTGAGCGGCAATACCAGGTTCGCGATGCCGACAAGCGCAAGGATGAATTCCTCGCCACGCTGGCCCATGAACTGCGCAACCCGCTGGCGCCCATCCGCACGTCCATGGGCATCCTCAAGCACCTTTACCCGGAGTCGGGCCAGATCACGCAGGTGCGCAACGTGGTGGACCGCCAGGTCAGCCACCTGACGCGCCTGGTCGATGACCTGCTGGATGTGGCGCGTATCACCAGCGGCAAGGTCACGCTGAAAAAAGGGGAGATCACGCTGCAGTCGGTGGTCAACCATGCGGTGGAGATCTCCGGCTCTGCCATGGAGAGCAAGCAGCACCGGCTGGAGGTGCAGGAGCCGGACACGCCCTATCTGCTCGACGCCGATCACGCGCGCCTGGTGCAAAGCGTGGCCAACCTGCTGGTCAACGCGGCCAAGTTCACCCCCCCGGGCGGGCACATTGTGTTGCGCGCGGAAGTGGAGGGCCCTGTCGTGACGTTCCGCGTCACCGACAACGGCATCGGCCTGGAGCCGGCCTCGCTGGCGAAGATTTTTGACCTGTTTGTGCAGACGCCCGTGCCGGGCGAGGCGCCGACCGGCCTGGGCATCGGCCTCAGCCTGGCCAGGCAGTTTGCCGGGATGCACGGCGGCACCATCCACGCCACCAGCGAAGGCCTGGGCCGCGGAAGCGAGTTTGTGCTGACGCTGCCGGTGGTGCTGCAGGCAGTGCCGCCTGCATTGGAATTGCCCGTGCCCGTGGCCGCCCCCGCCTTGCAAGGCAACGCCAAAAAAATCCTGATCGTCGACGACAACGTGGACGCTGCCAACACCCTGGCGGCCTTGTTGGGAATGGACGGGTTTGCCGTGACCACCGCGTATGACGGTGTCGCCGCCGTGGCCGCCGCCCAGGCCGGCACGCCGGACGTGGTTGTCATGGACATCGGCATGCCCGGCATGAACGGCTATGACGCGGCCCGCCTGATGCGGCAGCAGCCCCACAGCGACAAAATGGTGCTCGTCGCGCTGACGGGCTGGGGGCAGTCGACCGACAAAACCCTGGCCGCCCAGGCAGGGTTTAACCACCACCTGGTCAAGCCGGTGGATTACGAGAGCCTGATGTCTTGCCTGGTGGCCTGACGATGGAAAGTGCAATCCTGCGCATGGCGGCCTGATTCAGGCTTGTCCTACACACATTTCCTATCCCGCTGACGGCGGGCGGATGGGCGCACCCCTAAAGTCAAAACCCAGCTACTCAAAGCCATACCGGCGCCACCATGTTCCTCGACATCTTTCCCATGCACGAGCCGCACGCCCGACCTGCCCGGCCTGCCCGTGAACCTGCTGCAGAAACGGCAAAGTCCCGCAGCGCCTGGCCATTTATTGTGGCGGGCAAGAGCGCCACTGAGCCGCGTCCCGCATGGGGTTCGATGGCGGCCGTGCGCCCGGCGCCTGCGTCCGCATTGGCTGCCCCGGACACCAGCAGCTTTGTCACCTGACGTCCAGCGCCGTCTGCACCCTAGAACCAGCAAGACCAGCAAGACCAGCAAGGACACACGATGAGTTCCAGACACCCTGTTGATCCCGGGAGCGACGCAAACAACCGAAAGAAAAAGCCGGCCGAAACCCCCGCCGCAAGGCCGGACCCGGCCTCTGCCGAGGAATACGGCAAAGAGGGCACGAACAAAACCATTGCGCAGCCCAAACCCGACAACGCCCCTTCAGAAGAATTGGGCAATACCCCGCACGTCGAAAAAACCCCTTACACCCGCGGTTGACCCGGCCGCGACGGCGGCTAGCTTCAAGCGTGCGAAATTGCCTTGCGCAGGACGGCCAAGGGCAGCGTCGCCATGATGGTGGTGCCGCCGTCCGTCGTGATGTCCAGCCGGCCGCCCGAGGCCTCCACCCGGTGGCGCATGCCCTGCAGGCCGTGGGCCGAGATTTGCACCGTTTTCGGATCAAACCCCTTGCCGTCGTCGCGGACCGACACGGTGATGTGGTCCTTGTAAGCCAGCAGGTTGATTTCCACGTTGCTTGCCTCGGCGTATTTGGCGATGTTGGTCAGCGCCTCCTGGATCAGGCGGTAGACCGTCAGCTGTATGGTCTCGTCCAGCTCGGCCGGCTCGAGGTTGACCGTGATGTCCAGGCCCGAGCGCTGGCCGAACTCCCGCGTCAGGATCTCCAGCGTCGGCACCAGGCCCAGGTTGGACAGCGTCGAAGGGCGAAGGTCTTCGATGATCCGCCGCTTCAGCGCAATGCCGCTGTTCAGGGTTTCGGTCAGGTGGTCGATGCGCGAGGGCAGGTCGCCAGGGTCGCCGGCTACTTTGGCTTTGATGCGCGCCACGTCCAGCTTGGCGGCCGTGAGCAGCGCGCCCAGCTCGTCGTGCAGCTCGCGCGCCAGGTGGGCCCGCTCTTCTTCCCGTATCTGCTGCAGGTGCGTGGCCAGTTCAGTCAGTCGGGCAGTTCGCTCCCGGACCTGGATGTCCAGCAGGTCGCGCTCGGACTGCAGGGCGAGTTGCTGGCGCTGGCCTGCCAGGTTCAGGGCGGCGGTCTGGCGCAGGTAGAGCCAGAAAGCCGCAAAGGCGACAGCCGCGACCAGCGTGATGCCCAGGCGCGACAGAAACAGTGAGCGGCGAACCTCGGCATAGCCGGCGCTGGTCTGCTGGTCGCTTTCCTCGACCAGCTGGCCGGCAAAAGTGCGTATGGCGTCCATCTGCTCCTTGCCCACCTCGGTATTCAATACAAAGCGCCAGGCGTCGTCTTTGCCCTCGTTTTTCATGCGGATGGACAAATCCATTTCCGCCAGCTTGCGCTGAACCGTACGCCCCAGCCGCGCCAGCGTGCCGATCTGGCCGGGCTTGAGGACGTACAGCTCCCGAAGCTGGTCCTGCGTCTGGCCGATATCCGCAACGGCTGCCTTGTAGGGTTCCAGGTAGGCCGTGTTGTCCGACAGCAGATAGCCCCGGTGGCCGCTTTCAGCGTCCAGCACGTCGCGCAGCAGCCGCTGGACGTGGCTGCGCGCCGCATGGGCCTGCGCGATGTCATCCATCGCGTCCACGGATTTGTCATAGGCCAGCTCGCTGATGCCGATCAGGGCGAACACCGCGAACAATGCGGCGGCGATATTGACGGCCATTTTGGGAGGAGTGCGTGGCATGGGGGCTTTCGTGAAAGTTGACGAAAAACGGCGCTGCCGCCCGGACGGATACTTGCCCAAAATTGTAGTGGCCGCCTCTGAAAACACGCATGAAAAAAGCCACCCGAAGGTGGCTTTGTGTTGCAGGTGTTTTGCGGGCTGCGGTGTAGGACGTTGCGCTTGGGCGGGCTCCACGTTAGCTTCGGCACCGGGCCTTTGGCCCTTAACTTCGCGATGCGACGTTAGCCTGCGCTGAAGAACCGAACCGCGCGATGCGCGGCGGCCTTACAGGCCGGCTGCAGCCTTAAGGGCTGCAGCTTTATGGTGACCGCATCACATTGCTGCGCAATATGAGCGTTCCCCAAAGCGCAAGAGGAGCTTCGCTCCGCGGTCCTTACAGACCCGCCGCTGCACGCAGCGCTTGAGCTTTATCAGTCCGCTCCCACGTGAACTCCGGCTCATCGCGGCCGAAGTGGCCGTAGGCCGCGGTTTTTTCGTAGATGGGGCGCAGCAGGTCCAGCATCTGGATGATGCCCTTGGGGCGCAGGTCGAAGTGCTCCTGCACGAGTGCCGAGAGTTTTTCGTCGGAGATCACGCCGGTGCCTTCGGTGTACACGGTCACATTCATCGGCTTGGCAACGCCGATGGCGTAGGCCACCTGGATCTGGCACTGGCGAGCCAGGCCTGCGGCGACGATGTTCTTGGCCACGTAGCGGGCGGCGTAGGCGGCCGAGCGGTCCACCTTGCTGGGGTCTTTGCCGCTGAAGGCGCCGCCGCCGTGCGGGCAGGCGCCGCCGTAGGTGTCGACGATGATCTTGCGGCCGGTCAGGCCGCAATCGCCTTGCGGGCCGCCGATGACAAAGCGGCCGGTCGGGTTGATCAGGTAGCGCGTGTCCTTGAGCCACTCTTTGGGCAGCACGGGTTTGATGATTTCTTCAATGATGGCTTCGTTGAACGAGGCCTTCATCTTGTGGGCGGTTTCGCTCTGGTCGGGGCTGTGCTGGGTCGACAGCACCACGGTGTCGATGCTGTGCGGCTTGCCGTCGACATAACGCATCGTGACCTGGCTCTTGGCGTCGGGGCGCAGGAAAGGCAGGCGGCCGTCCTTGCGTAGCTGGGCCTGGCGCTCGACGAGGCGGTGCGCGTAATAAATGGGCGCGGGCATCAGGTCGGGCGTTTCGTCGCAGGCGTAACCGAACATCAGGCCCTGGTCGCCGGCGCCGATGTTCAGGTGGTCGTCGGAGGCGTGGTCCACGCCCTGGGCGATGTCGTTGGACTGCTTGTCGTAGCAGACCATGACGGCGCAGCCCTTGTAGTCGATGCCGTAGTCGGTGTTGTCGTAGCCGATGCGCTTGATGGTGTCGCGTGCGACCTGGATGTAGTCGACATGCGCGTTGGTGGTGATTTCGCCGGCCAGCACGACCAGGCCGGTGTTGGTCAGGGTTTCGGCGGCGACGCGGCTGCGCGGGTCCTGCTTGAAGATCGCGTCGAGAATCGCGTCGGAAATCTGGTCCGCGACCTTGTCGGGATGGCCTTCAGAGACGGATTCGGATGTAAAGAGAAAATCGTTCGCCATTGCGTACACTCCATGAAGTTTGTCGGCGCGTTGCCGGCTGGAATGCTTCGGCGAACGCTTTAGCAGTTTGGTTTAATGTCGCCCTGCAAGTTGTTCAGTAACTCGGCGACAGCCCCGATTATAAGACGGTCCTCCGGGGGCCGGATTGGCCCTTCAATACCCCTTTCACCTGTCTGATGCTCTGGTTGTTCCGTTTCCTCGCCCTCTGGCCGCTGGCTGCCCTGCATGCGGCGGGCGGCGCGCTGGGCTGGCTGGTGTGGGCCCTGAGCCCGCGCTACCGCGCGCAGTTCCGGGCGCATGTGGCGCAAGCCGGCCTGCCGTTTGAGGTGGCCCGGCCGGCGATTGCCGAAGCCGGGCGTTTTATCGCCGAGCTGCCCAAGCTCTGGATGCGGCCGGCCGATGAGTCGTGCCTGGGCAATGTGCGGGTGGAAGGCCAGACCCATGCCGAGAGCGCTTTTGCGCAGGGCCGTGGCGTGATTTTTTTCGGCCCCCACTGCGGCAGTTTTGAGCTGGGCCCGCAGGCGCTGGCCGAGCTTTACGGCCCCATCACCGCCATCTACCGGCCCGCGCGCAAGGCCTGGCTGGCCCGGCTGGAACGCCTGGCCCGCGACCGCGCCCACCTCACCGTCGTGCCGGCTTCCCTGGCCGGCATCCGCCTGATGCACAAAACCCTCAAGGCCAACCAGGCCGTGGCGCTGCTGACCGACCAGGTGCCGCCCGAGGGTTTGGGTGTGTGGGCGCCGTTCTTCGGCAAACCGGCTTACACCATGACGCTGGCGGCGCGGCTGGCGCTGCAAAGCGGGGCGGTGCTGCTGCCGGTGAGCTGCGAGCGCCTCGCGCACGGCAAAGGTTATTTCCTCAAGATCTGGCCGGCGGTAGAAGGCGTGCAGCCTGCCGATTCCGGCAAGGCTGGAGCCGACCTGCTGCAGCGCGTGACGGCGATCAACCGGGCGATTGAAGCCATCGTGCTGAGCCAGCCGGGCCAGTACCTCTGGGGCTACGCCCGCTACAAGACACCACGCAAGGAAGCCTCCCTTTGAAGACCGTTCGACAGATGGCCAGCCGGCTTGTGACCCGCGGCGGCATTGCGTTCATGCAGGTGCTGGCGCTGGTGCCGCTTTCCGTGACGCGCGGCCTGGGCGTGGTGCTCGGCTGGGTGTTGTATGCGGTGGTGGGCTCGCGCCGGCGTGTGGTCGGCGCCAACTTTGCGCTGTGCTTTCCTGAACTGTCAGCCGATGCGCGGCGCAAGCTCACGGTGCAGACCTTTGTTTACTTCGCCCAGGCCTGGCTGGACCGCGCCTGGCTGTGGCATGCGCCCAAGGCCTGGGTGCAGCGGCGCGTGCAGGTGACGGGTGCTCTGCAAGAGCTGCAGGGCAATGCGCCCACGCTGATTTTTTTGCCGCACTTCTTCGGTCTGGACGCGGCCTGGGCCGGTGTGGCGCTGCAGATGCCGCGGCCGTCAACCACCATTTACACCGACCAGTCCAACAAGCTAATCGACCGCTGGATCCTGCGCGGCCGGCGGCGTTTCGGCAACCTGCGGCTGTTTGGCCGCGCGGCCGGCGTCAAGCCCATCGTGGCGGCGCTGCGTGAAGGCCAGCCGCTGTATTTGCTGCCCGACATGGATTTCGGCCCGGATGACTCGGTGTTTGTGCCTTTTTATGGCCTGCCGACGGCAACCGTGCCGTCACTGTCGCGCTTTGCCAGACTGGGCCGCGCCAAGGTCTTGCCGCTGCTGCCGCGCATCACGCCCACCGGTTACGAGGTGCAGGTGCTGCCGGCCTGGACGGACTTTCCGACCGACGACGCGGTGGCCGATACCGCGCTGATGAACGCGCGGCTGGAGGACTACATCAACACCATGCCGGCGCAGTACTACTGGGTGCACAAGCGCTTCAAGACCCGGCCTGAAGGTGAGCCTTCGCTCTATTGAAGCGCGGTCGCGGGGTTGCGGGAAATTTAAGAAAATAGGCATCCAGCCCAATCCCTGTCTTGGGATATTGCTATCTATTTGATAGCGCTCAGCGCAAAAAGCGCTGCAGGTGCGCGGCCACCAGGGCAGGCTGCTCATGCACGATCCAGTGCGTCGCGCCTTCAATCCGGCGCAGGTCCATGCGCGGCACGTAATCACCCAATCCATCGAGCAAAGAAGCCGGCAGCGCGATGTCGTCCATGGCCCACAGCACCAGCGTGGGCAGCTTCACCTCCAGCATCTCGCGCGGAATCGTCACGCCGGCCGCGGCCGGGTCGTTGTGCGGAGGCCCGGGCCGCGGCGGGCGCAGCGGCGAGGCGCGGTAGTAGTTGCAGGGGCCCGTCAGGCCCTGGCGCCAGATGGCGCGGTATTGTTCCCGCACGGCGTCCGTCAGCCAGGCGTGGGGGCCGTCGGCCGCGCCCATCTTGGTAAAAAACTCCCACAGGCGGCGAAAGTCGTCTTCGGCCAGCAGGGCTTCGGCGTCCGGCCGGATCAAAAAATTCATGTAGGCGCTGGCGGCCTGTTGTTCGGTCGAGTGCTGCAGTTCGCGCAAAAAAGTGCCCGGGTGCGGCGAGTTGATGATCGCCAGCTTTTTCGTCAACGCCGGCTGGCCGGCCGCCAGGTTCCAGGCCACGGCGCCGCCCCAGTCATGCGCGATCAAACATTCGAGCGGGCCGCCTTCCAGCGCAATCAGCGCGGCGATGTCCTGCACCAGGTGTTTGGGCCGGTAGGCCGCGGCCTCGGCCGGCGCGCTGGATTGTTCAAAGCCGCGCAGGTTGGGCGCGATGCAGCGATAGCCGCCGTTTTCAGGCTGGGCGAAATGTTCGAGCAGGCCGTCCCACACAAAAGCAGCTTCGGGGAAGCCGTGCAGGAACATCAACACCGGCCGGCCTTTGGCACCGCTGCTGCGGCATGACAGCGTGATGCCGTGGGGCAGGGGCTGCAAACTGGTTTTAATCATGGTGCTACGCTTTTGATAGCGGCTTGCCCATGTACTGATTGGGCTGGGGCCGGTTTTTGTTCATAAACCTGGGCGGCCCCGCCCGCACCCGGATGAGCCCGCTCAGTCGTTGGCTTCCGGCTCGGCTTCAATCGCCTTGGCCGCCTTGGCCGGTTTTTCCTGCGGATGCGCCCAGTCCCACAAATGCTGGGCGACTTCCTCGACGCCGCGGCGCTTCAGCGAAGAAAACAGTTTGACGTCTCCGCCGCCGGCCTGCAGTCGCACAATGGACAGCGCCTTGGCGGCTTCGGTCTTGTTGAGCTTGTCCGACTTGGTCAGCAGCACCAGAAACTTCAGGCCTTCTTCCACCCGGGGCCGGATCACGTCGAGCAGGATTTCGTCCAGCTCGGTGAGGCCCAGGCGAGGGTCGCACAGCAGCACCACCGCCTTGAGGTTGTCACGCGTCTGCAAATAATTGCCCATTACTTTTTGCCAGCGGTATTTGGCTTCCTTGGGCACGGCCGCGTAGCCGTAGCCCGGCAAATCGGCCAGCACCGCGTCGGTCACGCCCTGCTTGCCCAGGCTGAAGAGGTTGATGCTTTGCGTGCGGCCCGGCGTTTTGGAGGCAAACGCCAGCCTGTGCTGCTGCGTCAGGGTGTTGATGCAGGTGGACTTGCCCGCATTGGAGCGGCCCACAAAGGCGATTTCAGGCACGTCGATACGCGGCAGGTGCATGAGCTCAGGCGCCGTGGTCAGGAACTTGGCCGTGTGCAGCCAGCCCATGGCGATCTTGGGATCAGGTGCGCCAGGTGCGGCTGCGGGCAGTTTGGGCTTGGGTGTGGAGGCTGAGGTCATTGGTCGGGCGGTCCCTGAAGGTCGGTTGTGCGCCACGGGCTTGCGTGGAAGGGAGCAAATGCCCCTGCAGGCGGGGCTTGGAGGGTGCTTGAACCCCAGTGGCGCCGGCGGCCGGTTGCCGCGGCAAGACCCGAATAATCGGGGATGCCCTGAAGCCATTGTAAAATCAGAAAGTTATAAGTTTTGTGCGCCAACCAATTAAAACCCCCGATATGAAGCTGTTCGTTACTTCCCTCCTGGCCGCCCTGTTGGCCGTGCCTGCCATGTCGTCGTTTGCCGCCGGCGAAGCCGCACCCGCGCACGGTGCCGCATCTGCCCCCGCAGCAGCAGCGCCAGCCAAGGTCGCCAAGCCAGACCTCGTCAAGGGCGGTGCCAGCTTCGCCGCCGTGTGCGTGGCCTGCCACGGCGCCGACGGAAACTCGGGCTCCCCCGAGAATCCCAAGCTGGCGCAGCAGCACCCTGAATACATCGTCAAGCAGCTGCAGGAGTTCAAGTCCGGCAAGCGCAAGAACGCCGTCATGCAGGGCTTTGCTTCGGCGCTGTCCGACGAAGACATGAAAAACATCGCTTACTGGGTCACGGCCAACAAGGCCAAACCCGGCTTCGCCAAAGACAAGGAACTGGTTTCCCTGGGCGAGCGCATTTACCGCGGCGGCGTGCAGGACCGCCAGATCGCCGCCTGCGCAGGCTGCCACAGCCCGACCGGCGCCGGCATTCCTTCGCAATACCCCCGCCTGGGCGGCCAGCATGCGGCCTACACGGCTGCGCAGCTGACGGCCTTCCGCGACGGTGGCCGCAAGAACAGCATCCCGATGAGCCAGGTCGCCGCCAAACTCAATGACCGCGAAATCCGCGCGCTGGCCGATTACATTGCCGGCCTTCGCTAGGCCACAAGCCTGCCGGGAGGCAGGTTTTTTTGCTGAAAGTACACGCAGAAGCCCTGCAGTATTGAACCCAAGCCTCCAAAACCAATCACACCAAGGCGGGTCTTTCTGATGAAAGCCCGCCTTTTTTCTTTTTCCCGTGCGCGCCGCCGGCTTTCCTGAGCTGGCCCCAGCTTCCACTCCAGCAATCCAAGCATGACAGTTTCCACCCAGGGTATGAAGGTCAATTGGGGCTCCCGCAGTCTGCGGGCGTCGGTGGAACTGCTGTCGTCCATGCGGTTTTCGATCTCGCTGCTGACGGTGATCTGCATCGCCTCCATCATCGGCACCGTGCTCAAGCAGGCCGAGCCGCTGGCCAATTACGTGAACCAGTTCGGCCCGTTCTGGGCGCAGGTGTTCAGCCTGCTCAGCCTCAACACGGTTTACAGCGCCTGGTGGTTTTTGCTGATCCTGGCCTTCCTGGTGATCTCCACGTCGCTCTGCATTGCACGAAACGCCCCCAAAATTTTCGCGGACCTGAACCAGCTCAAGGAAAACGTTCGTGAGCAAAGCCTCAAGGCCTTCGGCCATCGCGCTGAGGCCGCACTGGCCGAATCCCCCGAAGCGGCCGCGTGCCGCATCGGCCAGACGCTGGTGCAAAGCGGCTGGAAGGTCAAGCTGCAGCAGCGCCAGACAGCCGGGGGCGGCGGCTGGATGGTGGCGGCCAAGAAGGGTGCGGCCAACAAGCTCGGCTATATCGCTGCGCACAGCGCCATCGTGCTGGTGTGCATAGGCGGCCTGCTCGACGGCGACATGGTCGTGCGTGCGCAGATGTGGCTGAACGACAAGTCCATCTATTCCGGCGGCGGGCTGATTGCCGATGTGCCGGTGCAGCACCGCCTGAGCGACCGTAACCCGACCTTTCGCGCCAACCTGCTGGTGGCCGAGGGCACGCAATCGGGCACGGCCATCCTGAACCAGCCCGGCGGCGTGCTGCTGCAGGAGCTGCCGTTTTCCATCGAGCTCAAGAAATTCATCGTGGAGTACTACTCCACCGGCATGCCCAAGCTCTTTGCCAGCGACATCATCATTCACGACAAGGAAACCGGCGAGAAAATCCCGGCCCGTGTTGAAGTGAACCACCCGGCCAGCCACCGCGGCATCGAGATCTACCAGTCCAGCTTTGACGACGGCGGCTCCAGCGTCACGCTCAAGGCGATTCCCATGGCGGCGGCCAGCAAGCCGTTTGAAATCCAGGGCACGATTGGCGGCACCAGCCAGCTGACCAACGGGCAAGGCGAGGGCGCCGAAAAACTCACACTCGAATACACCGCGCTGCGTGTCATCAACGTCGAGAACTTCGCCTCGGGCGGCAGCATGGGCTCAGGCGCTGACGTGCGCAAGGTCGACCTTCACCAGGCCATCGACACACGCCTGGGCGCGGCCAACAAGACCGTGACGCAAAAAGAGCTGCGCAACGTCGGGCCCAGCGTGAGCTACAAGCTGCGCGACGCGGCCGGGCAGGCCCGCGAATTCCACAACTACATGCTGCCGGTCAAGACCGACCAGAACGAAAACGCCCCCGCTGTCTACCTGCTGGGCGTGCGTGAGACACCGTCTGCGCCTTTCCAGTACCTGCGCATTCCGGTCGACCCGGAAGGCAGCATGGACACCTTTTTGCGCCTGCGCGCGGCGCTGGCCAATCCGGCACAGCGTGAGCTGGCCGTCAGGCGCTATGCCAGCCAGGCCATCGGCCGCGACCGGCCCGAATTGGCGCAGCAACTGGCCGCTTCGGCTTCACGTGCGCTGGCCTTGTTCGCCGGCAGCGCCGCCGACGCTACACCGGCCGGTGTGAAAACCGCAGGCCTGCAAGCGATTTCCGACTTCATGGAAGCCAACGTGCCCGAAGCCGAACGCAGCCGCGCCGGCGAAGTGCTGGTGCGCATCCTCAACGGCGTGCTGTTTGAGCTGGCCCAGATGACGCGCGAGCAGGCAGGCCTCAAGCCGCTCGGCCAGGACGACAAGACGCTGGGCTTTATGTCGCAAATGGTGCTGAGCCTGTCGGACGCCCATTTCTACCCGGCCCCGATGGCGTTTGAGCTGAAGGATTTCACGCAGGTGCAGGCCAGCGTGTTCCAGGTGGCGCGCGCGCCGGGCAAGACCATCGTCTACCTGGGTTGCGCCTTCCTGATTTTGGGCGTGTTCGCCATGCTGTATGTGCGTGAGCGCCGCGTCTGGGTCTGGCTGGCACCGCGCGGCGCCTCGGCACACGGGGCTCCCGCTGAGGGCGCTTCAGTGACAGAATCGGCCGAAGACCCGGCACATAGCCACGCCACCATGGCCTTGTCCACCAACCGCAAGACCATGGACGGGGACAAGGAGTTCGAGATGTTGAAAACGAAACTGTTGCAGGCGCCTTTATGAATACCTCCACGATCAACAACACGGCGGTCAACACCACCACCCTCAAAGCCGGTGGCGACACCACGCTCAGCCTGAACGAAGGCTACTTCGCCCGGCGCAATGTGCTGGACTGGGTGTTTGCCGCGCTGGTCACCGGCGGCCTTTTGTACGCCTTCTTCCGCTACGGCGCGTTCATGGACGTCTATGAAAAAGGCATCCTGCTGGCGGCCATTCCGTCGGCCATCGCGATGGGCTGGTTCTGGCGGCCGCTGCGTGTGCTGATGGTGGTGGTGAGCGCCTTCGCGCTGCTGGCCATCGCGTCTTACCAGGTCGACGGCGCGGGCAGCCTGGCGCGCTCCGAGCAGGTGTTCTGGCTCAAGTACTTCCTCTCCAGCCAGTCGGCGATCTTGTGGATGAGCGTGCTGTTTTTCATGAGCACGATTTTTTACTGGCTGGGCATGTTTGCCAAAGGCCAGAGCAGCACGCTGGAATCACTGGGCTCCAAAATCGCCTGGGTCGCCGTCGGCATGGCGCTGATCGGCACGCTGGTGCGCTGGTACGAAAGCTACCTGATCGGCGCTGACGTCGGGCACATCCCGGTCAGCAACCTCTATGAAGTGTTTGTGCTGTTTTGCTGGATGACAGCGGCTTTCTACCTCTACTTTGAATCGCAGTACAACACCCGCGCGCTGGGCGCTTTTGTGATGCTGGTGGTCAGCGCCGCGGTCGGCTTTTTGCTCTGGTACACGGTGGTCCGCGAAGCCCATGAAATCCAGCCGCTGGTGCCTGCGCTCAAAAGCTGGTGGATGAAGCTGCATGTGCCGGCCAACTTCATCGGCTACGGCATGTTCTCGCTGGCCGCCATGGTGTCGCTGTCTTACCTCATCAAGCAGCAGGCCGACGAAACCCGCTGGCACCGGCTCACGCCGCTGTGGCTGCTGGGCGTGGTGCTGTGTTTTGTGCCCATCGTGTTTCGCAGCAAGTCGCCGGCCGAAGTGGGCGGCAGTTACTACTGGGTCGGGTACCTCGCCGTGTCCGGGCTGATCGCCGCCGGCATCCTGCTCGGCCGCAAGCGCATCGCTTCGCGCCTGCCCAGCTTTGAGGTGCTGGACGATGTGATGTACAAGTCCATTGCCGTCGGCTTTGCCTTTTTCACCATCGCCACGGTGCTGGGCGCCCTGTGGGCGGCTGAAGCCTGGGGCGGCTACTGGAGCTGGGACCCCAAGGAAACCTGGGCGCTGATTGTCTGGCTCAACTACGCGGCCTGGCTGCACATGCGGCTGATGAAGGGCCTGCGCGGCACCGTGGCGGCCTGGTGGGCGCTGGTGGGGCTGGCGGTCACCACATTTGCCTTCCTGGGTGTCAACATGTTCCTGTCGGGCCTGCACAGCTACGGAACCTTGTAGCCGGCAGCGAGTCCTTGTAAGGTGGGTTAACTTGCTTGTTCGCCTGCCAGGTTGAATCCCTGTAAGAAGCTGCGGCGTATTCAGACTAACCCCTTAACGGATATCAAGGACCTCTCATGCTCATCAAGACCCACGCCAGCGGCTTCGACCACCCCGTTCCCAGCGAAATCACCCCGCAAGGCATTTACCAGGGCCGCCGCGACCTGATCAAACTCATGGCCACGGGCGCGGCGGGCGCCGCCATGGCGGGCTGGGCCGGACGGCAGGCGATGGCGCAAACGGTACAAAAGCCCGGCAAGCTGGCAACGCTGGCGGGCGGCAAATCGGCCGTGGCCGGTGCGGTGACCATGGAAAAGGTCACCGACTACAAAGACGCCTCGACCTACAACAACTTCTACGAGTTCGGCACCGACAAGGCCGACCCGGCCAAAAATGCCCACACGCTGGTGACCAAGCCCTGGTCGGTGGCCGTCGAAGGCCTGGTCAAGCAGCCCAAAACCTTCACGCTCGAAGACCTGCTCAAGCTCAGCCCGCAGGAAGAACGCATCTACCGCATGCGCTGCGTCGAGGGTTGGTCCATGGTGATCCCGTGGGTGGGGTATTCGCTGTCGGAGCTCATCAAGAAGGTCGAGCCGCTGGGCAACGCCAAATACGTCGAGTTCATCACCCTGGCCGACCCCAAGACCATGCCGTTTGTGGGTTCGCGCGTGCTCGACTGGCCTTATGTGGAAGCGCTGCGCATGGACGAAGCCATGCACCCGCTGGCCCTGTTGACCTTTGGCATGTACGGTGAAGTGCTGCCCAACCAGAACGGCGCGCCGGTGCGCATGGTGCTGCCCTGGAAGTACGGCTTCAAGAGCGGCAAGAGCATTGTGAAAATCCGCTTTACCGACAAAGAGCCGCGCACTGCCTGGAACAAGGCCGCGGCGCAGGAATACGGCTTTTATTCCAACGTGAACCCGGACGTCGACCACCCGCGCTGGAGCCAGGCCACCGAGCGCCGCATCGGCGAAGACGGCCTCTTTGCCAAGAAGCGCAAGACGCTGATGTTCAACGGCTATGAAGCCCAGGTGGGCCAGTTGTACGCAGGCATGGACCTCAAGAAGAACTTTTGATGAGTTCTCTTCTGGCGAGCCGGCAAAAATGGTTGCTGCACCCGGCAGCCAAACCGGTGGTGTTCTTGCTGTGCCTGCTGCCGTTTGCCTGGCTTTTCTACGGCGCCTTTACCAACCAGCTGGGCGCCAATCCCGCCGAAGCATTGATACGCGCGACCGGCGACTGGACGCTGCGTTTCCTTTGCATCGTGCTGGCGGTCACGCCGCTGCGGGTCATCACCGGTACGCCGGCACTGGCGCGCTTTCGGCGCATGCTGGGGCTGTTCACGTATTTTTATGTCGTCATCCACCTGCTGAGCTACAGCTGGTTTGACATGGGTTTTGATTTTTCCGATATCGCGAAAGACATCGCCAAGCGGCCGTTCATCCTGGTGGGGTTCTCGGCCTTTGTCCTCCTGACGCCTTTGGCGGCGACGTCGTTCAACGCCGCCATCAAGGCCATGGGCGCCAAACGCTGGCAGTGGCTGCACAAGCTGGTCTACCTGATTGCCGGGTTGGGGCTGCTGCACTTCTTCTGGATGCGCGCCGGCAAGAACAACTTTGCGGAAGTATTTGTCTACGCCGGGATCATCGCCGCGCTGCTGGGCTGGCGCGTGCAGCAGTTTTTAAGGAAAAAGAGGCTGCAGCCCGCGTACGGTGTACGCAATACGCTATCGTAATGATAGCAACCGGCGTTTAGCCGGCGACCAGCCGTTCCTGGCGGGTCTGGTCGTCCACGGTTTCCCGCTGGCGGATCAGGTGCACTTTGTCCCCGTCAACCAGCAATTCAGCCGCGCGGCCGCGGGTGTTGTAGTTGCTGGCCATGCTCATGCAATACGCGCCCGCCGACATCACCGCCAATTGGTCGCCCGCCGCCACTGACAAGGCGCGGTCGCGGCCAACCCAGTCGCCGCTTTCGCAGACCGGGCCGACCACGTCATAGGTGACTTTCTCCGCATCATCTTTGGGCGATGAAAGCGGCACGATGGCGTGAAACGCCTGGTACATGGCGGGCCGGGGCAGGTCGTTCATGGCCGCATCGATGATGCAGAAATTCTTGTGCTCACCGGGCTTGACGTACAGCACTTCGGTCAGGCACACGCCGGCATTGCCGACCAGCGAACGGCCGGGCTCGATCATCAGTTTTTTGCCGCCGTAGCCGCGCGCGTCCAGCTTGGCCAGCAGCTGGTGCCACAGGGCGTCTGCTTCAGGCGGGGTGTCGTTGTTGTAGTTGATGCCCAGGCCGCCGCCGAAGTCGATGTGTTCCAGGGGAATGCCCGCGCCTTCAATCGCCGCCACCAGGTCGAGCACCCGGTCCATGGCATCCAGGTAAGGCGTGGTGTCGGTGATTTGCGAGCCGATGTGGCAATCGATGCCGACCACCCGCAGGCCCTGGAGCGATGCCGCGTGCCGGTAGAGGCGCAGGGCGTCTTCATGCGCCACGCCGAACTTGTTGTCCTTGAGGCCGGTGGAAATATAGGGATGCGTCTTGGGGTCCACATTCGGGTTGACGCGGATGCTGACAGGCGCGCGCAGTTTCATGGCCAGCGCCACTTCCGAAAGCACGTCCAGTTCGGCTTCGCTTTCGACGTTAAAGCAGCCGATGCCGGCCGCCAGGGCCTGGCGCATTTCGGCGCGGGTTTTGCCCACGCCCGAGAAGATGATCTTGGCGGCCTCACCGCCCGCGGCCAGCACGCGGCTGAGTTCCCCACCCGAGACGATGTCAAACCCGCAGCCGGCGCGCGCAAACACCTGCAGCACGCCCAGCGATGAGTTGGCCTTCATGGCGTAGCAGATTTGCGCGTGGCGCCCTTCAAAACCGCGCTGGTAAGCGGCGAGCGCCGACAGCATGGCCGCTTTGGAGTAAACAAAGAGCGGCGTGCCATGCGTGGCGGCGAGGTCGTGCAAGCGGACGTTTTCAACGAACAGCTCACCCTCTCGGTAGGCGAAATGGGGGTGGCCGGGAAGGAATGGGCGGGTCATGGGTAATAAAGGCTTTTAACCGTGCGTGTTGTTCGGGGTATCTTAAAGAGCGTGCAGGCTGCGCGCCATGACCGATTCAAGGTGACTGTCTGCCTTCGCCTTGGATTTGAAGGTTCAGGCGGGACATGGCCTGAAGCTTCGCAACGCCAGGAGCGCAAGCCTTACGGGCGGGGGGCAGAAGCCGGCAGGGCCGGCGCCACTGCCGCAGGCGGCGCTTCGGGAAGGGCGGTGTAGGGTGCGGGCGGGGCCGAAGGCGTCACCCCGGGAATTTTGGGCGGCACTGGATGGTAAAGCGGGCCTTTTTGCCCGCAGCCGGCCAGCAAGGCGGCGCCGACCACAAGCGCAGCAAGGCCATGCCGCAAGGCCGGATTACGGACGCGGCCTAAAATTTGAGCTGAAGAAACCATGATGGGATTGTAATGACGGACATCGAATACCAGGATCTGGCCGAGAGCGCGCTCAAGGCGGTGGAGACGGCCTGCGACCGGATCAATGATGAAACCGACGCGGACATCGACAACCAGCGGACCGGCGGCATGATCACGCTGACTTTTTCAAACCGCAGCCAGATCATCATCAACCTGCAAAAACCGCTGCAGGAAATCTGGATGGCGGCCAAGGCCGGCGGGTTTCACTACAAGTTCAGCGGCGGGCGCTGGGCCGACACCAAGGATTCCAGCGAGTTCTTCGCCAATTTGTCGCGTTATGCCAGCGAGCAGGCGGGCCGGCCGCTGGTGTTCAAGCCGGCTTGAGGCGCTGGGGCCTCCAGGCCGAAGCGAAACCAAAAAAAGGGCTCCGAGAGAGCCCTTTTTCCTTTTTGCTGGTTGATGCGGATTCGCGTCAGTGCGTCAGTTCTTGAACAAATCCAGGATGCGTTTTTTCTCGTCCGAAGGCGGCAGCACCTGGATAGCCCCGCCCGGCGGCGCGGCCGGGTTGGCGGGCTGGCCGGCATTGGCTGCGGCCGGGTCCTGCTGGATGCCGACCGTGCTGACGCCGGAGCCCCGGGCGTATTCGCTGTAGTACCACTCGCCGCCCACATTCACCACGCCTTCGGGCGCCGGGTATTCGGTCACCGGCACGCCTTTGAGGGCATATTCCATATAGTTGATCCAGATCGGCAGGCTCAGGCCGCCGCCGGTTTCGCGGTCGCCCAGTTTTTTCGGCGTGTCGTAACCCATCCAGACCGCTGCGGTCAGCGTGGGCTGGAAGCCCACAAACCAGGTGTCGATGGAGTCGTTGGTCGTGCCGGTCTTGCCGAAAAGGTCAGGGCGCTTGAGCGTGGCCTGCGCCCTCGCAGCCGTGCCGGAGCGCGCCACTTCCTGCAGCAGGCTGTCCATGATGAAGGCATTGCGTGCGTCAATGCCCCGGATGGACTCGTCCAGCACGGGCGGCTTGGTTTCCAGCAACACTTTGCCGCGCTGGTCGGTGATTTTGGTGATCAGGTAGGGATTGACGCGGTAGCCGCCGTTGGCAAACACCGAATAGGCGGTGGCCATCTGCATCGGTGTGACCGAGCCGGCGCCCAGCGCCATCGTCAGGTAGGCGGGGTGCTTTTCCGCTTCAAAGCCGAAATGCGTGACCCAATCCTGGGCGTAAGGCGCGCCTATCGCTTGCAGGATACGGATGGAGATCATGTTCTTGGACTTCTTCAGGCCGGTCCGCAGGCTCATCGGGCCGTCGAAAGTGCCGTCGTAGTTTTTCGGCTCCCAGGGCTGGCCGCCGGTCACGCCGGCATCAAAGAACAGGGGCGCGTCGTTGACCACGGTGGCCGGGGTGAAACCCTTTTCAAGCGCTGCCGAGTAGATAAAGGGCTTGAAGCTGGAGCCCGGCTGGCGCCAGGCCTGGGTTACGTGGTTGAACTTGTTCTTTTCGAAGTCAAAGCCGCCCACCAAGGCGCGGATGGAGCCGTCACGCGGGTCCAGCGCCACAAAAGCGCCTTCCACTTCAGGTAACTGGGTGATTTCCCAGGTGTTCTTCGGTGTCTTCGCGACACGGATCAGGGCGCCGCGGCGGATCTTGATATTGGGGCCGGCCTTGTCGGCCAGGCCCGATTGGGCGGGCTTCAGGCCGTCGCCGGTGATTTCCACCGTTTCGCTGTTCTGGCGCATCGCCAGGATTCGTTTGGGATTGGCCTCCAGCACCACGGCCGACATGACGTCGCCGTTGTCCGGGTTGTCGGTCAGGGCGTCGTCGATCGCGTCTTCGGTTTCCTGCGGGTTGACGGGCAGGTCGATGAATTTCTCGGGGCCGCGGTAAATCTGGCGGCGCTCGTAATCCATGATGCCCTTGCGCAAGGCCTTGTAGGCGACGGTCTGGTCGGTGGCGCGCAGGGTGGTGTAAACGTTCAGGCCACGGGTGTAGGTCTCATCCCCATACTGGTTGTAGACCAGCTGGCGCACGGTTTCGGCCACATATTCAGCATGAACCCGGCCCGCATCCGGGCCTGTCCTGACCTTCAGGGGCTCTTCCTTGGCCGATTTGGCCTGTTCGGCCGTGATGAAGCCGTTTTCTTCCATGCGCTCAATGATGTAGAGCTGGCGGGCGCGGGCGCGCTTGGGGTTGATGATGGGGTTGTAGGCCGAAGGGGCCTTGGGCAAGCCGGCCAGCATGGCGGCTTCAGCGATGGAGATGTTCTTGAGAGGCTTGCCGAAATAGGCCTCCGAAGCGGCCGCAAACCCGTAAGCCCGGTTGCCCAGGAAAATCTGGTTCATATAGATCTCAAGGATCTGGTCCTTGGTCAGCAGGTGCTCCAGCTTGAAGGTCAGCAAAATCTCATAGATCTTGCGGGTATAGCTTTTTTCCGCCGACAGGTAGACGTTGCGGGCCACCTGCATGGTGATGGTGGACGCGCCCTGCGCTTTGGCGCGGCCAACGTTCGCAAGTCCTGCCCGGATCACACCCAGGTAGTCCACCCCGCCATGCTGGAAGAAGCGGGCGTCCTCGATGGCGAGCACGGCATCCTTCATGACCTGGGGGATGTCGTTTATGGGGGTCAGGCTGCGGCGCTCTTCCCCGAATTCGCCGATCACCACGCCGTCGGCGGAATAAACGCGCAGCGGAAGCTTGGGCCGGTAGTCCGACAAGTCGGAGATGTCCGGGAGGTTGGGGTAGGCGACCGACAGGGCGACGGCCACAAACAGCAGGATGGCGACGGCGCCCGCCAGCAGCAGGCCCCCGCTCCACAAAAAGAGCTTGACCAGCCAGCCCGGCAGGAAGGACCTGGCAGGACCTTGCTTGACCGGGTCGGGGTTTGAATCAGGAGATGTGGGCTTGGAGGGCATGTAGGCAATCGTAAAGTCGCGTCACTATTATAAAAATCCCGAAAAGCCAGGAAGGCGGCGTGTCAGCGCCAGCACCATACTTTTACGTTTACAGACATCGTTTTGGGGAACCCCTGCCTCTGGCGGCCTGGCAAGACCGTCTGCTTTTGACAACGTTCCGGGCATCCAAAACAGGAAAAATCCTTACTGCACAAAGAGCTTACTGCTACTATTCAAGTGATTTCTTAAGTATGCAGGGCTACATATTAGCCGTCATTTGGGGACTGCCTTGATCTCTCTGGGATCGTTATTCAACCGCCAACAACCCGCTTTGCTGGGTTTGGATATCAGTTCGTCCAGCGTCAAGCTGGTGGAGTTGAGCCGTGACAAGGCCGGGAACCTGGTGCTCGATCGCTGCGCGATCGAACCCCTGGAGCGCGGCTGGATCACCGACGGCAATGTCGAGAAATTCGACGAAGTCGCCGAAGCCGTGCGACGTTTGGTCAAAAAAAGCGGAACCCGCACCAAAAACGTGGCCATGGCGCTGCCCGCATCGGCGGTCATCACCAAAAAAATCATCCTGCCGGGCGGCATGACGGATGCCGAACTCGAACTCCAGGTGGAGTCGGAAGCCAACCAGTACATTCCCTTCTCCCTGGACGAAGTCAGCCTTGACTTCTGCGTGGTGGGGCCGAGCCCGACCTCCAGCGGTGACGTGGAAGTGCTGATTGCCGCTTCGCGCAAGGAAAAAGTGCAGGATCGGGAGGGCCTGGCAGAAGCCGCCGGGCTCAAGCCCATCGTGGTCGATGTCGAGTCGTATGCCTCGCGCCTTGCCACAGCCCGCCTGATCGAAAACCTGCCCAACAAGGGCGTGGACACCATGGTCGCCCTGTTTGAGGTGGGCGCTTTGACCACCAGCATGCAGGTCATCAAGAATGACGATGTGCTCTACGAGCGCGACCAGGCCTTCGGCGGCGCGCAACTGACGCAGCTGATTGTTCGCCAGTACGGTTTTTCCCCCGAAGAGGCGGAAAGCAAAAAGCGCAGCGGCGAGTTGCCGGAAGACTATGCGTCGGGCGTCCTGAAGCCGTTTGTCGAAAGCATGGCGCAGGAAATCGGTCGTGCGCTCCAGTTCTTTTTCACCAGTACACCGCATAACAAGGTGGACTACGTGATGCTGGCCGGCGGCTCGTCCGCATTGCCCGGCCTGACCGACTCCGTTACGCAGCAGACCTCATTTGCCTGCCTTCTGGCCAATCCTTTTGAAGGAATGGAGCTAGGGGACAGCGTGCGGGAAAAGAAAATGCGCCGTGAGGCATCGTCTTACCTGACCTCCTGTGGTCTGGCTTTGCGGAGGTTCCTGCAGTGATTCTGGTCAATCTGCTCCCGCACCGCGAAGCTGCGCGCAAGCGCCGGCGTGAGGTATTTTTTGCAGCCCTGGGCATCGCCGCATTGATAGGCGGCCTGATTTGCGGCGCGGTGTACTCGTGGTACCTCGCCCAGATTGAAACCCAGCGAGGCAAAAACAATTTCCTCAAGACAGAAATTACCCGTCTGGAAGGCCAGATCAAGGACATTGCCACCCTGCAGGCGGAAATCGCTGCGCTGAGGGCGCGCCAGAACGCGGTGGAAGATCTGCAGGGCAACCGCAACATGCCGGTATATCTGTTGAGCGAGCTGGTCAAGCAGCTTCCCGATGGCGTTTATATCAGTTCCATGAGGCAGGACAACCAGACTGTCTTGATCACAGGTGTAGCGCAATCCAATGAACGGGTTTCCGAGTTGCTGCGAAATCTATCCAACAACAGTGTTTGGCTCACACAGCCTCAATTGATAGAGATCACCGCGGGAACGGTGGCGCTCAGCCCACGTGATCAGCGGCGGGTGTCTAATTTCTCCATGCGCATAGGTGTGAAGCGTGCGACTGATCCGAAAGTTGTGAGCTCTGCAGCTGTCGGTTCGGCATCAGCGCCTGTCGTGCAATCGGCGGTGCCCGCCTTGCAGGCGGCTGTGCCCGCTGCAATCGCCTCGGCTCCTGCCAAGAAGATCTGAAACGGGCTGAACGATACTGATCATGGCAAAAATTCCAAAACCATCTATCGATTTTGCGGCGCTTCAAAGCAGTTTGAAGACCCAGTTCTCGGGGCTTAATCCCAATGATCCACCGTCATGGCCGGCGTTGCCCCGGTACCTTTTGTGCGTTGTCGTAACCATTTTTGTCGTTGTGGCGCTTTGGTTCTTATGGTTGAGCTCCTCGGACGAAGAATTGACGAACGAGAAGGCCAAGGAAGTTCAGCTGAAAGAGGATTACAAGAAAAAGCTGGTCCAAGCAGTCAATCTTGACGCGCTGAAGAAGCAGAGAGAACAGGTTCAGCAATATGTTACGCAGCTGGAAAAGCAGCTGCCAGGCAAAGCTGAAATGGATGCGCTTCTTTCCGATATCAATCAAGCTGGCCTGGGCCGCAGTCTGCAGTTTGAGTTGTTCCGCCCAGGCCAAGTGAGTGTGAAGGAATATTACGCAGAGTTGCCTATTGCTGTCCGCGTGACTGGCCGCTACCACGACATCGGAGCTTTTGCGGCCGATATTGCAAACCTCTCCCGTATCGTGACGCTGAACAATATGACCATCACCCCGGGCAGGGATGGCAATTTGACGATGGATACCACCGCAAAGACTTTCCGTTATCTGGACACTGCAGAAGTGGCTTCGCAGCGCAAAGTCGCTCCAGCAAAAGGAGCCGCTAAATGACGTCCGACAATAAGATGCGGTGGATCGGTGTGATGCTGATTGCATCCGGGCTGGTGGGCTGCGGTTCATCCGAGCAGGAAGAGTTGCAGCAGTGGATGACGGAGCAGCGCAACGCGACAAAGCCACGGGTTCAGCCTTTGCCTGAGCCCACGAAATTCTCGCCGCAATCGTATACCCAGGAAGGCGCCATAGAGCCGTTCAGCAACCAGAAGCTGACCCAGGCGCTCAAGCGTGACTCGAATCAGGCGACATCCAATGCGGCCTTGATTGCGCCGGAGCTTAGCCGGCGCAAAGAGCCCCTGGAGGCCTATCCGCTGGATGCAACTGTCATGGTGGGAAGTCTGATCAAGGCCGGCCAGCCGGTGGCACTGGTCAAGGTCGACAACCTGGTCTACCAGGTTCGAATGGGAAACTATCTGGGGCAGAACTACGGCCGCATCACGAAGGTGGGTGAAACGAGCATTGCCCTGCGTGAAATCGTGCAAGACGCCGCCGGAGAGTGGATTGAGCGGACGGCGACTTTACAGCTTTTAGAGGGATCAAAATGAACAAGCAAACATGGGCATTCGAGGCAGAAGGTACGGGAGGCGGCCTTAAGCGTTTGCTTGAACGTGTATTGCGCGGCGCTTCATTGGGCGTAGCCGTGCTGGTGGCGTCACTGCCGATGGCCGCAAATGCTGAAAACTCGATTCAGTCCGTCTCAGGTTCGGTTCAGGGGGGCACCGAGATCATCCGGATTGACCTGGCGGAGCCGCTGGCAACCGTTCCTACCGGCTTCAGTATTCAGGCGCCCGCACGGATTGCCCTGGATTTCCCGGGCGTGAGCAATGCCATGGGGCGGTCTTCGGTGGAACTCAATGTGGGGAACCTGCGCTCGGCAAATGTGGTTCAGGCCGGTGAGCGTACCCGTGTAGTGCTTAACCTGAAGGCGCCTTCAACCTACAAGGCCGAGATTCAAGGCAAGACCTTGTTGATCACGCTGGACGCTTCAGCATCTGTCGCTTCGCCTACAGCCCCGGTGCAGGTATTCGCGGAGAGCCGCAATCGCGACGTTCTGCCACTCAAGGACATCGATTTCCGCCGCGGCAACGACAGCAGCGGACGCATTGTCGTCGGATTGTCCAACAACGAAGTGGGTGTTGATATCCGCCAGCAGGGCCAGACCCTGGTGGTTGAATTCCTGAAAACCGCTTTGCCGGAAGGTTTGCGCCGCCGCCTTGACGTCGCTGATTTCGGCACCCCCGTGCAGACTGTGACGACATTCCAGACCGGCGACAAGGTTCGCATGGTGGTGGAGCCCAAAGGTTCCTGGGAGCACAGCGCTTACCAGAGCGACAACCAGTTTGTGCTGGAAGTACGTCAGCAAAAAGTGGACCCGACCAAGCTGACCCAGGGGCCCGGCTACAACGGCGAAAAGCTCTCCCTGAATTTCCAGAACATCGAGATTCGCTCTTTGCTGCAAGTCATCGCCGATTTCACCAACTTCAACATCGTCACTTCCGATTCCGTGACGGGCAGCGTCACTTTGAGGTTGAAGGACGTCCCATGGGATCAGGCGCTGGACATCATTTTGCAATCCAAGGGCCTGGGTATGCGCAAAAACGGCAATGTGCTGGTGATCGCACCCAAGGATGAACTGGCGGCGAAAGACAAGCTTGATCTCGAGTCCAGGAACGCGATACAGAGCCTAGAGGCTGTTCGTACGCAATCCTTCCAGATCAACTACGCCAAGGCGGCCGATATTGCGACGCAGATCACCGCCGGCGGCAGCGGGCCCACCAGCGCCCGTATCCTGTCCAACCGCGGCAGCGTCATTGCCGAGTCGCGTACCAACCAGTTGTTTGTGACCGATATCCCGTCGAAGCTGGAGCAGGTTCAAGACCTGATCACCAAGCTTGACGTGGCAGTTCGTCAGGTGCTGATCGAAGCGCGGATTGTCGAAGCTTCGGATTCATTCGGGCGGTCGCTGGGTGCGCGTCTGGGCGGCCAACCCTTTAACCAGAACACCAACTCGTCTTTTGGCGGCACATACAGCGCCACAACGGCTGGCACCACTGCGGGACAGTTTTTGAGCCTGCCGGCTGTGGGCCAGAACGGTTTTGCAGCGGCAACGTTCGCAGTGTCCTTGTACAACGCTGCCAAAACCCGCTTCCTGAACCTTGAAATTTCCGCATCAGAGGCGGACGGCAAGACAAAGATTGTCTCCAGCCCGCGGGTAGTTACGGCGGACCAGGTGAAGGCGCTGATTGAGCAGGGTACCGAGCTTCCATATCAGCAGGCCACCTCCAGCGGCGCGACTTCCATCGCGTTCCGCAAGGCCAACCTGAAGCTTGAAGTCACCCCGCAAATCACCCCTGAGGGCAACATCATTCTCCAGGTGGATGTCAACAAGGATAGCGTGGGTCGCGAAACATCCAATGGTTTTGCCATTGATACCAAACACATCCAGACGCAGGTTCTCGTGGAAAACGGCGGAACGGTGGTGATCGGCGGCATTTTTGAACAGAACGACCGCGACAACGTGACCAAGGTTCCGTTCCTGGGCGACCTGCCGGGTGTCGGCAATCTCTTCAAGCAGACCACACGCTCCGCGACCAAGTCCGAGCTGCTGGTGTTCATCACGCCAAAAATGCTGACCAACGGATCGGCGTTGCGTTAAGTCTTGCAACAAGGCCGGTGTCGCCGCGAGGCGGCCGTCCTGGTGAGAAAATGCAGGTAGTGGCGGGCCCTTTGGGGCCTGTTCCGTTTTTGACGCTGGCCTGTTTTTCGTCCGCTTTTATTCACGCTATCCGAGGCAGACTGTCTCCCGACTCCATTGAATGCACTCCCTTTGAGAATCGCCTGTGTGGGTCTTCCCGGTTCGGGCAAGTCGACCGTCGGCAGGCATCTCGCCCGAAAGATGGGGCTGCGATTCGTCGATTCGGACCAGGTGATCGAGCAACGCATCGGCTGCTCCATTCGTGAATTCTTTGAGCGTGAAGGCGAAAACGCATTCCGCGATATCGAGCAGCTTGTCATTGATGAGTTGACTGCTGGCCCCTCCTGCGTGCTTTCCAGCGGCGGCGGAACGGTGCTGCGTCCCGCCAACCGGCAAAACCTTCGGGAAAGGGCGCAGGTGGTTTACCTGCACTCCATCCCCGAAGAGGTGTTCCGCCGTTTACGGCATGACCAGAACCGGCCCCTGCTTCAGGTGGCCGATCCGCTGGCCCGGCTCAGGGATCTTTATGCCGCGCGCGACCCCCTGTACCGGGAAACCGCCCACTTCGTCATTGAAACCGGCCGGCCTTCGGTGTCCACCCTGGTCAACATGATCCTCATGCAGCTTGAGCTGGCGGGCGTGGCGCCTTCGCCCTGAGCGCAGCGAATCCTCCCCGCTGCACGGGGCCGGCAGTAGCCTCTACACTTCCCCCATGCAAGCAAATTCTTCTCCTGCGGCGGCGCAAATCCAGATTGACCTCGGCGAGCGCAGCTATCCCATCACGATCGGCAGCGGGCTTCTTGGCAACAGCCTGACGTACAAGGACATCCCCAAAGCCGCCACCGCGCTGGTGGTGTCGAACACGACGGTGGCGCCCCTTTATGCGGCGCAGCTGACAGAAGCGCTGCGCCAGCGGTATGACAAGGTGGTGCTGGTCACATTGCCTGACGGCGAAGTGCACAAGGACTGGCCGACGCTGCAGCTGATCTTTGATGCCCTGCTGGGCAACGGCTGCGACCGTAAGACGGTGCTCTTTGCGCTGGGCGGCGGTGTGGTGGGTGACATGGCGGGTTTTGCCGCCGCCAGCTATATGCGCGGCGTGCCGTTTGTGCAGGTGCCCACGACCTTGCTGGCCCAGGTGGATTCGTCGGTCGGCGGCAAGACGGCGATCAACCATCCTCTGGGCAAAAACATGATCGGTGCGTTCTACCAGCCCTTGCTGGTGGTGTGTGACCTCGACGCCCTGGCGACATTGCCGACCCGCGAATTGAGCGCCGGGCTGGCCGAGATCATCAAATACGGCCCGATTGCCGACATGGCATTTCTTGAGTGGATCGAGGGCAATCTTGAAGACCTGCTGGCCAGGGAGCCCGCGGCCATGGCCCATGCCATCCGCCGCAGCTGCGAGATCAAGGCCTGTGTCGTGAGCCAGGACGAGCGCGAATCGGGGCTGCGGGCCATCCTGAACTTCGGCCACACCTTCGGCCATGCCATTGAGTCCGGCCTGGGCTACGGGGAATGGCTGCATGGCGAAGGCGTGGGTTGCGGCATGGTCATGGCCGCGCATTTGTCGGAACGCCTTGGCCTGGTCGACCGGTTTTTTGTCGAACGCCTGACCCGGCTTGTGCTGCGCGCCGGCCTGCCCATCAGGGCGCCGGTGCTGTCCGCCAGCGACAACGCCGGCCGCTACCTGGAGTTGATGCGCATCGACAAAAAATCCGAGGCGGGCGAAATTCGTTTTGTCGTGATAAACGGCCCGGGCCAGGCCGCCGTGCGCGCCGCGCCCGATGCCCTGGTGCGCGAAGTGATCGACCTGTGCTGCGCATGAGTGCCCGTCGGGTTTGCGGCACCGGCCATTGGTTGCTATTAATTTAATAGCTGTATCCCTAGATGGCGCAATGGCTACAGGCCTTTTTTATGCTTAAACCATGACCCTGCAGCCTTATGCCTGTGACCCGGCGCAATCACGCGGCCGGCGTTACGCCGAAATCGCGGCGCCGACGCGCTCCGAGTTCCAGCGCGATCGCGACCGTATCGTGCATTCCACGGCGTTTCGCCGCCTGGTCTACAAAACCCAGGTCTTCCTCAACCATGAAGGCGACCTGTTCCGCACGCGCCTGACCCATTCGCTGGAGGTCGCGCAGCTCGGGCGCTCCATCGCACGCACCTTGGGCTTGAACGAAGACCTGGTCGAGGCGATTGCCCTGGCGCATGACCTGGGCCACACGCCTTTCGGCCATGCCGGGCAGGACGCCCTCAATGCCTGCCTGAAGGCCTGCAATCCCGAGAGCGCGGGTTTCGAGCACAACCTGCAAAGCCTTCGTGTGGTGGATGCACTGGAAGAGCGCTACCCGGCCTACAACGGCCTGAACCTCACCTTCGAGACGCGCGAAGGCATCCTCAAGCATTGCTCGCGGCGCAATGCGCGTCACATCGAGGCGCGTGAGCCGGGCGGCGTCGCCCGGCGGTTTGTCGAGCAACCGCCTGACGGCCCGCAGTGGAAGCAGCCAGGGCTGGAAGCGCAACTGGCCAACCTCGCCGACGAAATCGCCTACAACGCCCACGACATCGACGACGGCGTGCGCTCGGGCCTGCTCAGCCTGGAGCAACTGGAGGACGTGGAGCTGTTCGCCCAGCACTGCCGCGAAACCCGCTTGGCCCACCGCGGGCTGCAAGGGCGGCGGCTGTTGTTCGAGACCATACGGCGCATGCTCAGCGCGCAGGTCTACAACGTCATGGATGCGACATCGGCCGCCATTCACGCGGCTGCGCCGGCCAATGTCGACGATGTTCGCTCTCACGCCCCGCTGGTTTGCTTCACCGAAGAAATGGCGCTGCAGTCGGCTGCACTCAAGCGGTTTTTGCTGCAAAACCTGTACCGCCACCCGAAAGTGACGGAAACCACGCAGGCGGCCAAGCAGGTGGTGCGCGACCTGTTCGAAGCCTATATGGCGGATCCCTCCCAGATGCCGCAGGCGCATATCGACCGGTTTGACGGCATCGATGCACCCCACGCGGCGGGCGCCAAACCCGAACGGGTGGTGGCCGACTACATCGCCGGCATGACGGACCGCTTTGCCACGAAAGAGCATGAGCGCCTGAAAGGGCGCGCCGCCTTTTCCGTGTGATCGCCGGTGTGACGCGCGCCTCCACTGCCGCCACCGACTCGCGCGCCGCCTGGTGCGTCATGGCCGCCGGCGTGGTGGCCGCACTGCATGTCGGCAAGCTGCCGCCCGCCTTGCCCGTGCTCGGCCAGGTGCTGGGCGTTTCGCTGTTGCAGGCCGGCTTCCTGTTGTCGCTGGTGCAGTTGGCGGGCATGACGCTGGGGCTTGTCACCGGCCTGGCTGTGCAGCGCACGGGCCTGCGGCGCAGCATGGTCGGCGGCCTGCTGGTGCTGGCGCTCGCCAGCGCGCTGGGCGGCGGCGCCCCCGGTGTCCACGGCTTGCTGGCCTCCCGTGTGCTCGAGGGGCTGGGATTCTTGTGGGTCGTTTTGCCGGCGCCGGCCCTGGTGCGTCAATTGGTACCGCCGCAAAATCTCAGCCGCATGATGGGCGTTTGGGGCGCTTACATGCCGCTGGGTGCTGCGCTGGCCTTGCTGGCGGGCCCGCAGGTCATCAGCTGGGCTGCGCCGGAGTGGGGCTGGCGAATCCTGTGGTGGCTGCTTGCCGTGCTCGCCGCTGGGCTGGCGCTGCTGCTGCTGTGGCGCGTGCCCGCCGACGAAAAGAAACCCGGCCCGCTGCCTGGGCAGGAAGCGGCCGGGAACCGCAACGGCTTCCAGCTCGTCAGCGTGACCTTGCGTTCACCCGCAGCGTGGCTCATGGCGATGGCGTTTGCCATGTATTCAGGTCAGTGGCTTGCCGTGGTGGGCTTCCTCCCCTCGATCTACGCGCAGGCGGGCGTGGGCGGCAGCTCGGTCGCCTGGCTCACGGCGCTGGCCGCCGCCGTCAACATCGTCGGCAACGTGGCCGCCGGCCGGCTCCTGGGCCGCGGTGTGCGGCCGCTTTCGCTGCTCTGCACGGGTTTTGCGGCCATGGCGGGCGGCACCCTGCTGGCCTTTACCGCACACGTTCCCCCCGAGCTTCAGTATGCGGCGGTGCTGGCATTCTCCATGGTGGGGGGCTTGATACCCGCGACCCTTTTCAGCCTGGCGATCCGCCTGGCCCCCAGCGCCGACACGGTGTCCACCACCGTGGGCTGGATCCAGCAATGGTCGGCGCTCGGCCAGTTCGCCGGCCCTCCGCTGGTGGCGTGGGTTGCCGCGGCGGCGGGCGGCTGGCAATGGACGGGGTGGGTCACCGCGGCGAGTTCCGGGCTTGGGTTGCTGCTGGCGGTCGTATTGCACCGTTTGCTGCCCAGGCAGGCGGCGCAGCGGTAGTGTTTGTTGGGCGTGGGGGCGGCAATAAGAAGAAAAGAAGCGTGTAAAGCACGATTGGCGAGAAAGCGCATGCGCAATACGTAGTCGAAAGGCTACAGGCTATGACATAGGCTTATGACGTGTTGGCATTTCCCCTGCTGTCTTTTCGCCGCTGCAGGGCTTACGCTTCCCATCTGCGCACAATTCGTCACAATTTTTTCGGGCAGTAAGCGCATGCTGCATTGCAGGCATCAAACCTGCTTTGGCTGTCTCTTATCTCTAAAGGTGTTGTCATGGGCTTCAATCGGCGTCAGTTAATCCTCAGCGGTGTATCAGCCGGCGTCAGTGTCGCAAGCCCCGCGCTCTGGGCCCAGGCCAAGGGCGGCAAAAAAATCGTCCTCGGGCAATCGGTGCCGCTGACGGGCGCCGCAGACCAGATTGGCCTTGCCTACCTCAACGGCGCAAAAATCTACTTTGACGCCCTCAATGCCAAAAACGGCGCCGGCGGTTACAAGATCGAGGTCAAGGCCCTCGATGACGGTTACGTCCCCGCCAAAGCGGCCGCCAACGCCAAGCAACTGATCGACGAAGGCGTCGATGCCCTGTTCGGCTTCACCGGCACGGCCAGTTGCGACGCGGCCTTCGCTGCGGCAAAAGCGTCCGGCACCCTGTTCTTCGCGCCTTTTGCCGCGTCCGACGCGCTGCACGATCCCGCGCTCACCAACGTGTTCCATGTGCGTCCCGCGCTGGCCGACGAGGCCTACAAGATCGCCCGCCATTGCGCCACGCTCAACCAGGATCGCATCGCCGTATTCGCCGAAGACGACGCCATGGGCAAGGCCGGCCTGGCCGCCGTCAACCAGGCGCTGATTGACCTGAAACGCCCGGCCATCGTCGGCAGCGCACTGTCGCCGGTCAACAGCGACAAGGTCGATGCGGCCGTGGCGCAGATCATGAAGGCGCAGCCCCAGGCCGTCATCCAGGTAAGCCTGTTCAATTCCTCGGCGGCTTTCATCCGCAAGATGCGCCAGGCCGGCTTTGGCGGGCAGTTCCTCAATTTTTCCGTCGTGGGGATCGATCCGCTGTTCAGCGCGCTGGGCAAAGAGATCGGCGGCGTGGTGATTTCACAGGTGGTGCCGTCGCCGCGCAGCACCGGCACGCCCATCATCAAGGAATACCTGGACGTGCTGAACCAGACCGACCAGACGCCCAGCTACGAAAGCGTCGAAGGCTATATCGCCGCCAGGACTTTTGCCGAAGGCGTGCGCCGCAGCGCGGCTGGCAGCGGCAAGCCCGACAGGGCAGGCCTGCAAAAGGCGTTTGAGACCATGACCGACTACGACGTGGGCGGCTTTCGCGTCAACTTGCGGCCCAAAAAATACGAATCGGTGCGTGTGATCGACCTGGTCACCATCACGCCCGACGGCAAAGTCGTTCGCTGAGCGTCTTCGCTGCCGGGAGGCGGTCCGGCAGGGCTGCGGCGATTCGCCTTTAGAGCGGTCAGAAATTAGGGTCAGATTCAAATATCATGGTGCAAACTCCCGGCATTGCATCCCATGGCCCGTCTTCCCCGCCTGACGCTTCCAGGCTTTCCCCACCACATCATCCAGCGCGGCAATAACCGCCAGAGCGTCTTTTCATCAGTGGCCGACCACCAGATGTTTTTGGCGCTGCTGGACGAAAGCGCCCGCAAATTCGGTGTTGCCCTGCATGCTTATGTGCTGATGGACAACCATTTCCACCTGCTCGCAACACCTTCCACGGCCGATGGCCTGCCGCAGATGATGCAGGCCGCCGGGCGGCGTTATGTGCGCTATTTCAACGACAGCCATGGCCGCACCGGCACTTTGTGGGAGGGGCGTTACCGCGCCACCGTCATCGAGGCCGAACGCTACCTGCTGGCGTGCATGGCCTATATGGACCTCAACCCGGTCCGCGCCGGGCAGGTGGCCGAGGCCAAAGACTACCCGTGGTCCAGCCACGGCCATTACGCCGGCCTGCGCGTCGACAGCCTGCTGACGCCGCACCCGCTGGTCTGGGCGCTGGGCAACACGCCCTTCGCGCGGGAGGCCGCCTACGCCGAACTGGTGCGTGCCGGCATCACGCTGGAGCAGCAGGACCAGCTGACCCGCTCGGCGCTGAGCGGCTGGGCCTTGGGTGGCGAAGGTTTTGTGGCGGAGCTGCAAAAGCACACGGAGCGCCGCATGACCAAAAACCAGCCGGGTCGGCCTGTACGTACCAAAGATGAGGATGAAAAAGGCCTATAGCCCACATTCCACATAGACTTTTTGCTATCAAATTTGATGTGTCCCCAATTTAAAGTTGATTAAATCAATCGGCATTTAATTAGAATCTGACCCCATTTAAAGCGCTTGGCATTGTTGTTGCAATGCAATATGCTCCCATTCCCTGCGAAAAATTATGAACCTTGCGGATGGAAGCGTTGCCAGGCCCTTTTAAGCGCTGCGCGGCACCGCCGTCATCCCCACCTGACGAGGAAATGCCATGACCACGGCTGCTGAAATCAAGCATTTTGAAGAAAACGGTTTGTACTCCGGTGCGAACGAACACGATGCCTGCGGCGTCGGTTTTGTGGCCCACATCAAGGGGCACAAAAGCCATGCCATCGTCCAGCAGGGCCTGAAGATCCTCGAAAATCTCGACCACCGGGGCGCAGTGGGCGCTGACAAGCTGATGGGCGACGGCGCCGGTATCCTGATCCAGTTGCCTGACGCGCTCTACCGCGAAGAAATGGCCGGCCAGGGCGTGCAGCTGCCGCCGCCCGGTGAATACGGCGTCGGCATGGTGTTTTTGCCGAAAGAACATGCCTCCCGCCTGGCTTGCGAGCAGGCGCTGGAGCGCGCCGTCAAGGCCGAAGGTCAGGTGCTGCTGGGCTGGCGCGATGTGCCGGTCAACCGCGACATGCCGATGTCGCCCACCGTGCGCGAAAAAGAACCCATCCTGCGCCAGATCTTCATCGGCCGCGGCAACGACGTCATCGTGCAGGACGCGCTGGAGCGCAAGCTGTACGTGATCCGCAAAACCGCCAGCGCCGCCATCCAGAACCTGCGCCTGACGCACAGCAAAGAGTATTACGTGCCCAGCATGTCTAGCCGCACGGTGGTCTACAAGGGCCTGCTGCTGGCCGATCAGGTGGGCACCTACTACCGTGATTTGACCGACCCGCGCTGCGTCTCGGCGCTGGGCCTGGTGCACCAGCGTTTCTCGACCAACACCTTTCCCGAATGGCCGCTGGCCCACCCTTACCGCTACGTTGCGCACAACGGCGAAATCAACACCGTCAAGGGCAACTACAACTGGATGAAGGCCCGCGAAGGCGTGATGTCGTCGCCGGTGCTGGGCGCCGACCTGCAAAAGCTCTACCCGATCAGCTTTGCCAGCCAGTCTGACACCGCGACCTTCGACAACTGCCTGGAGTTGCTGACCATGGCCGGCTACCCCATCAGCCAGGCCGTGATGATGATGATCCCCGAGCCGTGGGAGCAGCACACCACCATGGACGAGCGCCGCAAGGCCTTCTATGAATACCATGCCGCCATGCTCGAGCCCTGGGACGGCCCGGCCTCCATCGTCTTCACCGACGGCCGCCAGATCGGCGCCACGCTGGACCGCAACGGCCTGCGCCCGTCGCGCTACTGCGTGACCGATGACGACCTGGTCATCATGGCCTCCGAATCGGGCGTGCTGCCGATCCCTGAGCACAAGATCGTGCGCAAATGGCGCCTGCAGCCGGGCAAGATGTTCCTGATCGACCTCGAGCAAGGCCGCATGGTCGACGACGAGGAAATCAAGGCCACGCTGGCCCACAGCAAGCCCTACAAGCAGTGGATTGAAAACCTGCGCATCAAGCTGGACGACGTGGCCGGCAAGGCGGCCAAGGCAGCGCCGGCCACCGCGCCCGCCGCTTCGAACATCGCTTTGCTAGACAGGCAACAGGCTTTCGGCTACACCCAGGAAGACATCAAGTTCCTGATGTCCCCCATGGCCGCCAACGGCGAAGAAGCCACCGGCTCCATGGGTAACGACAGCCCGCTGGCCGTGCTGTCCAACAAGAACAAGCCGCTCTACAACTACTTCAAGCAGTTGTTCGCGCAAGTGACCAACCCGCCCATCGACCCGATCCGCGAAGCCATCGTGATGTCGCTGGTGTCCTTCATCGGCCCCAAGCCCAACCTGCTGGACATCAACCAGGTCAACCCGCCGATGCGGCTGGAAGTCAGCCAGCCCGTGCTCAACGTGGCCGACATGCAAAAGCTGCGCGACATCGAGGCGCACACCCAGGGCAAGTTCAAGAGCTACACCCTGGACATCACCTACCCGCTGGCCTGGGGCCACGAAGGTGTCGAGGCCAAGCTGGCCTCGCTGTGCGCCGAGGCGGTCGACGCGATCAAGGACGGCAAGAACATCCTGATCGTCAGTGACCGCGGCATCAGTGCCACGCAGGTCGCCATCCCGGCCCTGCTGGCCCTGTCGGCCATTCACCAGCACCTGGTGAAAGAAGGCCTGCGCACCACCGCCGGCCTCGTCGTTGAAACCGGCTCGGCCCGCGAAGTGCACCACTTCGCCGTGCTGGCCGGCTACGGCGCCGAAGCCGTGCACCCCTACCTCGCCATGGAAACCCTGGCTGAGTTGTCCAAGGGCCTGCCGGGCGACCTCAGCACCGACAAGGCCGTCTACAACTACACCAAGGCCATCGGCAAGGGCCTGTCCAAGATCATGTCCAAGATGGGCGTGTCCACTTACATGAGCTACTGCGGCGCGCAGCTGTTCGAGGCCATCGGCCTGAACCGTGACACCGTGGCCAAGTTTTTCACCGGCACGGCCAGCCAGGTCGAAGGCATGGGCGTGTTCGAGATCGCCGAAGAAGCGCTGCGCATGCACCGCGCGGCTTTCAGCGACGACCCGGTGCTGGCCAACATGCTGGACGCCGGCGGCGAATACGCCTGGCGCGTGCGCGGCGAAGACCACATGTGGACGCCCGACGCAATCGCCAAGCTGCAGCATTCCACGCGCTCCAACAACTGGAATACCTACAAGGAATACGCCCAGCTCATCAACGACCAGAACCGCCGTCACATGACGCTGCGCGGTTTGTTTGAATTCAAGATCGACCCGTCCAAGGCCATCCCGATCGACGAAGTCGAGCCGGCCAAAGAGATCGTCAAGCGTTTTGCCACCGGCGCAATGTCGCTGGGCTCCATCAGCACCGAGGCCCACGCCACCCTGGCCGTGGCCATGAACCGCATCGGCGGCAAGAGCAACACGGGCGAAGGCGGTGAAGACCCGAACCGTTACCGGCAAGAGCTCAAAGGCATCCCGATCAAGAAGGGCGAAACGCTCAAGAGCGTGATCGGCCCGAAACAGGTCGAAGTTGATTTGCCGCTGCAAGACGGCGACTCGCTGCGTTCGCGCATCAAGCAGGTCGCGTCGGGCCGCTTCGGCGTCACGGCCGAATACCTGGTGTCTGCCGACCAGATCCAGATCAAGATGGCGCAGGGCGCCAAGCCCGGCGAAGGCGGCCAGCTGCCCGGCGGCAAGGTCAGCGAATACATCGGCCAGTTGCGCTACTCGGTGCCCGGCGTGGGTTTGATCTCGCCGCCGCCGCACCACGACATCTATTCGATTGAAGACCTGGCCCAGCTGATCCACGATTTGAAGAACGTGAACCCGCGCGCCAGCATCAGCGTCAAGCTGGTCAGCGAAGTCGGCGTCGGCACCATCGCCGCGGGCGTGGCCAAGGCCAAGTCCGACCACGTGGTGATCGCCGGCCATGACGGCGGCACGGGCGCCTCGCCCTGGTCGTCCATCAAGCATGCCGGTTCGCCCTGGGAAATCGGCCTGGCTGAAACGCAGCAGACTTTGGTGCTCAACCGCCTGCGCGGCCGCATCCGCGTGCAGGCCGACGGCCAGATGAAAACCGGCCGCGACGTGATCATCGGCGCGCTGCTGGGCGCCGACGAGTTCGGTTTTGCCACCGCGCCGCTGGTCGTGGAAGGCTGCATCATGATGCGCAAGTGCCACCTCAACACCTGCCCGGTCGGTGTGGCCACGCAAGACCCGGTGCTGCGCCAGAAATTCAGCGGCAAGCCCGAGCACGTCGTCAACTACTTCTTCTTCGTCGCTGAAGAAGCCCGCCAGCTGATGGCGCAGCTCGGCGTGCGCAAGTTTGACGACCTGATCGGCCGCGCCGACCTGCTCGACACGCAAAAAGGCATTGAACACTGGAAGGCCAGCGGCCTTGACTTTGGCCGCCTGTTCTACCAACCCAACGTGCCCGCAGACGTGCCTCGCCTGCACGTGATGGAGCAGGACCACGCGCTCGAAAAAGCACTGGACGTGCGCCTCATCGAAAAATCCAAAGCCGCGATTGAAAAGGGTGAAAAAGTCCAGTTCATCGAAGTGGCGCGCAACGTCAACCGCACCGTCGGCGCCATGCTGTCGGGCGAGCTGACACGCCACCACCCGCAAGGCCTGCCCGACGACACGCTGCGCATCCAGCTCGAAGGCACGGGCGGGCAGTCTTTCGGCGCCTTCCTGGCCAAGGGCATCACCATGTACCTGATCGGTGACGCCAACGACTACACCGGCAAGGGCCTGTCGGGCGGCCGCATCGTCGTGCGCCCCAGCATCGATTTCCGCGGTGACGCGGTGAAGAACACCATCGTCGGCAACACCGTGCTCTACGGCGCGACCACCGGTGAGGCCTTCTTCAGCGGCGTGGCCGGCGAACGTTTTGCCGTGCGCCTGTCGGGCGCCACCGCGGTCGTTGAAGGCACGGGCGACCACGGCTGCGAATACATGACGGGCGGCACCGTCGCGGTGCTGGGCAAGACCGGCCGCAACTTCGCAGCCGGCATGAGCGGCGGCGTGGCGTACGTGTACGACGAAGACGGGTTGTTTGCCACGCGCTGCAACACCTCCATGGTGTCGATGGACCGCATCGTCACCACGGCCGAGCAGCACACCCATGACAAGGCTGAATGGCATGCGGGCGAAAGCGATGAAGAGCTGCTTAAGCGCCTCTTGCAGGACCACAACCGCTGGACCGGCAGCAAGCGCGCGCGCGAGCTGCTCGACAACTGGAGCGAGTCACGCCTGAAGTTTGTGAAGGTCTTCCCGAACGAATACAAGAAGGCCCTGATCGAGCGCAAGGAACGCCGCCTGGAAGCCGCGACCGAAACCACCCGGGCCCAGGTCGCCACCAACCAGGAAGCGGTGGCGGCCAAGTAGGCCGTCACTCCTTCGCTCATCACACAGGTTGCTATCGAATTTATAGCTACATGCCCAGACAGGTATTGGGCTAGAGGCATAAAAAGCTTAAAGAATTGCACAGGACTTCATCATGGGAAAAATCACCGGCTTCATGGAATACGAGCGCATCGAGGAGGGCTACAAGCCCGTGCCGGAGCGCCTGAAGAACTACAAGGAATTTGTCATCGGGCTGGACGACGCGCAGGCCAACAAGCAGGCCGCGCGCTGCATGGACTGCGGCACGCCGTTTTGCAACAGCGGCTGCCCGGTCAACAACATCATTCCCGACTTCAACGACATGGTGTTCCGCGCCGACTGGAAAAACGCCATCGACACGCTGCACAGCACCAACAACTTCCCCGAGTTCACCGGCCGCATCTGCCCCGCGCCCTGCGAAGCCGCCTGCACGCTGAACGTGAATGACGACGCCGTCGGCATCAAGTCCATCGAGCACGCCATCATCGACCGCGCCTGGTCCGAAGGCTGGGTCAAGCCCGTGATGCCCAAGCACAAGACCGGCAAGAAAGTGGCCGTGGTCGGCTCCGGCCCCGCCGGCATGGCTGCCGCCCAGCAGCTGGCGCGCGCCGGCCATGAGGTGACGCTGTTTGAGAAGAACGACCGCGTCGGCGGCCTGCTGCGCTACGGCATTCCCGACTTCAAGATGGAAAAAGTCCATATCGACCGCCGCGTGGACCAGATGAAAGCCGAAGGCGTGAACTTTCGCACCGGCGTGATGGTGGGCAGCCTGCCCAAAGACTCCAAGGTCACCAATTGGGCCAAGGAAAGCATCACGCCCGAGCAACTGCAAAAAGACTTCGACGCCGTGATTCTGACCGGCGGCGCCGAGCAGTCGCGCGATTTGCCCGTGCCCGGCCGCGACCTGGACGGCGTGCACTTTGCGATGGAATTTTTGCCCCAGCAAAACAAGGTCAACGCCGGCGACAAGGTCAAAGGCCAGCTGCGCGCCGACGGCAAGCACGTCATCGTGATCGGCGGCGGCGATACCGGCTCCGACTGCGTGGGCACCAGCAACCGCCACGGCGCGGCCAGCGTCACCCAGTTTGAGCTGATGCCCCAGCCGCCCGAAGAAGAAAACCGCCCCATGACCTGGCCTTACTGGCCGATCAAGCTGCGCACCTCTTCCAGCCATGAAGAAGGCTGCGAGCGCGAGTTCGCCATCTCGACCAAAGAACTGATCGGTGAAAAAGGCAAGGTCGCGGGCCTGAAGACCGTTCGCGTCGAATGGAAAGACGGAAAGATGGTCGAAGTGCCCGGCTCCGAGCAAACCCTCAAAGCCGACCTGGTGCTGCTGGCCATGGGCTTTGTCTCGCCGGTCGCCTCTGTGCTGGACGCCTTCGGCATCGAAAAAGACAACCGCGGCAACGCCAAGGCCGGCACCGACTTCACCGGCGGCTACGCCACCAACGTGCCCAAGGTGTTCGCTGCCGGCGATATCCGCCGCGGCCAGAGCCTGGTGGTATGGGCGATTCGCGAAGGCCGCCAGGCCGCGCGTGCGGTGGACGAGTTTTTGATGGGCTACAGCGACCTGCCTCGCTAACGCTGTGCCCCGGCCTTCGCAAATCGCCCCAAGGGGCGGTTAAATAAACCTCAAGCTTGCGCTTGAGGTGCGCGAAGGCCGCCAGGCCGCGCGCGCCGTCGACGAATTCCTGATGGGCTTTAGCGACTTGCCTGCCCAATAGACATCGCAGTATTACTGGCCGGTATTACTTCCCGGGAGCAGACGGGCCAAACCCCGTATCATTAGGGCATTCCCCTAGCTCCGCCGGCGCGCTTGCCGGCCCTCACTTTCCCAATGGCCGACACCCCCGCTTCATCACTGGTTGAATTCAAGGATGTGACCTTTTCCTACCCGGGTTCCACGGGTGACCGCGTCATCCTCGACCAGGTCACGCTGTCTGTTCCCCGCGGCAAGGTCACGGCGCTCATGGGCGCTTCCGGCGGCGGCAAGACCACGGTGCTGCGCCTTATCGGCGGCCAGCAAAAAGCCAACAGCGGCACCGTCACGTTTGACGGGCAGGACATCGGCAAGCTGGCGCAAAAAGAGCTCTACGCCGCCCGACGCCGCATGGGCATGCTGTTCCAGTTCGGCGCGCTCTTCACCGACCTGAGCGTGTTCGACAACGTCGCCTTTCCGCTGCGCGAGCACACCGCACTGGACGAGCGCATGATCCGCGACATCGTGTTGATGAAGCTCAATGCCGTCGGCCTGCGCGGCGCGCGCGACCTGATGCCCAGCGAGGTGTCCGGCGGCATGGCGCGGCGTGTGGCGCTGGCCCGGGCCATCGCCCTGGACCCGGCACTCATCATGTACGACGAGCCTTTTGCCGGGCTGGACCCGATTTCGCTGGGCACTGCGGCCCAATTGATTCGCGAGCTCAATGACACGCTGGGCATCACCAGCATCGTGGTGTCGCATGACCTCGAAGAGACATTTCGCATCGCCGACAAGGTGGTGATCCTGGCCAACGGCAGCATCGCTGCGCAGGGCACGCCGGATGAAGTCCGTAATTCGACCGATCCGCTGGTGCACCAGTTCGTCAACGGCCTCGCCGAGGGGCCTGTGAAATTCCATTACCCCGGGCCGGAAGTCCTGTCGGATTTCGGCAGCCAGCCCGCATCCCGCAAGGGGCAATCATGAGCCGCTACAGCCCTGTTCGCCTGCTGTCCGACCTCGGCTTTGCCGTGCGCCGGCAGATGGCGGAAATCGGCTATGCCGCCCGCCTGATGTCCAAATTGGTGGCCCTGACGGGACCGGCGCTGGCCCGTTTCGGGCTGGTGAGGGACCAGATCCTGTTCCTGGGCAACTATTCGCTCGCCATCATTGCGGTGTCGGGCCTCTTCGTCGGTTTTGTGCTGGGCCTGCAGGGCTACTACACGCTGCAGCGCTACGGCTCTGAAAGCGCGCTGGGCTTGCTGGTGGCGCTCAGCCTGGTGCGCGAACTCGGGCCTGTCGTCACGGCTCTGCTGTTTGCCGGCCGTGCCGGCACCGCCCTGACGGCCGAAATCGGCATCATGAAGCGCGACGAAGTGCTCAGTTACATGGAAATGACCGCAATTGACCCGGTGCGGCGCATCCTCGCGCCTCGCTTCTGGGGCGGCATCATCGCCATGCCGCTGCTGGCAGCGGTGTTCAGCGCCGTCGGCATCATGGGCGGCTGGCTGGTGGGCGTGGTCATGATCGGCATCGACGCGGGTTCCTTCTGGAGCCAGATGCAGGGCGGTGTGGACGTCTGGCGCGACGTGGGCAACGGCGTCATCAAGAGTTTTGTCTTCGGCGTCACGGTGACTTTTGTGGCCTTGCACCAGGGTTTTGAGGCCCAGCCGACGCCCGAGGGCGTCTCGCGCGCCACAACCCGGACCGTCGTTGTGGCTTCGCTGGCCGTGCTGGGGCTCGATTTCCTGCTGACCGCATCGATGTTCAGCCTTTGATTTGTGTCTTTTATCCGCCTTTAACCACCCTAAAACATTTTTAATCCGCCCATGAGAAAATCCACCATTCCAGTGTTTGCCTTGAATGGATGGTGCAGGGCAGCCCTCTCGGGCCACTGAAAGAAGAACCATGCAACGCTCCAAAAATGATCTCTGGGTTGGCCTGTTTGTCCTGATCGGGGGGGCTGCTGTCCTGTTCCTGGCGCTCAAATCCGCCAATTTGCTCAGCCTGAACTTCGACACCTCCTACAGGATCGTTGCGAAATTTGACAATATCGGCGGCCTGAAGCCGCGCGCGGCTGTTAAAAGCGCAGGCGTGGTGGTCGGCCGGGTGGAAAGCATCACCTTCGACGACAAGGCCTACCAGGCCAGCGTCAACCTGGCCATGGAAAGCCGCTACGTGTTTCCCAAGGACAGCTCCCTGAAAATCCTGACCAGCGGTTTGCTGGGCGAGCAGTACATCGGCGTGGAGGCCGGTGGGGACGAAAAGAATTTTGCCGCGGGCGACGTGACCAAAAACACGCAGTCGGCCGTGGTGCTTGAGAATCTGATCAGCCAGTTTTTATACAGTAAAGCGGCGGACAGCAGTTCCGGATCAGGGTCTGCACCGCCACCAGCGACCACAGAAAAAAAATGACAAGCAACAACACGATGAAAAAATCAACAGGGTGGGCCGGCGCTGTTCTGGCCATAGCGCTGCTGCAGGGATGCGCCTCCGGCCCAGGGGCCAATCCGGCCGATCCGCTGGAGCCTTTCAACCGGGCCATGTTCAGCTTCAACGAAGGTGTGGACCGCACGGTGCTCAAGCCGGTGGCCACCGCTTACCGCGACGTCACGCCCCAGCCGGTGCGCACCGGTGTCACCAACTTTTTCGGCAACATCTCCGACGTCTGGGCGGTCGTCAACAATCTGCTCCAGGGCAAGGGTGAGGCCGCAGCCGACAGCCTGTTCCGCGTCACGACCAACACCTTCTGGGGCCTGGGCGGCATTTTTGACGTGGCCAGCGACATGAAGATTGCCAAGCATTCCGAAGACTTCGGCCAGACCCTGGGTGTGTGGGGCGTGGGCTCCGGCCCCTACCTGGTCCTGCCTTTGCTCGGCCCGTCCACCGTGCGCGACACCGCCGGCCTGGTGGTGGACTCGCAAATGGACCTGGTCACCCAGGCCAGCAATGTGCGTGTGCGCAATTCACTGACGACGCTGCGCGTGGTCAATGTCCGCGCCAACCTGCTGGGCGCCGGCGATGTGCTGGACCAGGCGGCACTGGACAAATACAGCTTCACCCGCGAGATCTACCAGCAGCGCCGTGCCAGCCTGATCGGCAACGCACCGGCGGAAAAGGAAGAGCGCTTTGACTTGCCTGAAGGTGCGCAGCCTGCCCCCGCCGCGCCGGCTGCCAGGTAAGAAGATGAAACAAACCTGAACATGGCCAAATAAGGCCTTGTTTAAGCGCTGTTCCAGCAATATTTACAAGACTGCCGAATAACTTCATCCGCTGTCCGGACACAATCCCGCAAAATCTCCCCAGAAACATCGGTTTTCAGGCGCGGCAGGCACACCCAGTGGTGCCGTGATCCCGTAACCGCATGTTTCACCATTGAAGGAACATCATGAAACGTAGAACGCTTGGCCATTTGTTGACCGCCACCCTCAGCCTGGCACTGATGGGCGCCGCGCCTTTCGTGCGCGCCGCCGACGAGGCGCCTGACGCCCTGATCAAACGTGTGTCGGCCGAAGTGCTGGACAACATAAAGACCGACAAAGCCGTCAAGGCCGGTGACCTGACCAAGGTGCTGGCGCTCGTCGACAGCAAGATCATGCCCAACGTGAACTTCACCCGCATGACGGCTTCGGCCGTGGGCCGCAACTGGCGCCAGGCCACGCCCGAGCAGCAAAAGAAGCTGCAGGACGAGTTCAAGACCCTGCTGATCCGCACCTATTCCGGCGCACTGGCGCAAGTCAGCGACCAAAGCGTCAATGTCAAGCCGCTGCGTGCGGCACCGGCCGACACCGAAGTCGTGGTGCGCACCGAAGTCCTGGGCCGGGGCGATCCTGTCCAGCTTGACTACCGCATGGAAAAAACCACCACGGGCTGGAAGATCTATGACCTGAACGTGCTGGGCGTCTGGCTGGTGGAAACCTACCGCACCCAGTTCGCGCAGGAAATCAACGCCAAGGGCGTCGATGGCTTGATCGCCTCGCTGGTGCAACGCAACCAGTCCAATACCGGCGCCGGCGCAGCCGCTGCCAAGAAGCCCTGAACGGCCGACCTCCGGTGCTCACGCTTCCTTCCGTCCTGACGCACGCCGAGGCCGCCGGGTTCGCCCATGGCCTCAAGCAGGCCGTGCTGGCCCAGCCGGCTGAGGTGGTGGCCGACGCCGGCGCGCTCGAGGGGTTCGACTCCTCGGCGCTGGCGGTCTTGCTCGAATGCCGGCGCGAAGCGCTGGCCGCCGGCAAAGCGTTCTCAGTAAGCGGCCTGCCGGCCCGCCTGCGCCAGCTGGCAGGCCTTTATGGCGTGGCGGAGTTGATTCCCGCCACCGCCGCACCGGCCGTCTGAAGCCCTTTTAGTGCGCACTCGCCGCTCGGGGCGGCTTCGCCGCAGGGCATTCAGCCGGCGGGACGGATAAAAACAGCATCCGCCCTTAAAATGACGGGCTCATGCCAGCGATCTCATTCCAGTCCGTCTCCAAAACCTATTCCTCCACGCGAAACCAGACGGGGCCCGTCGTCAAGGCGCTTGACGATGTCAGTTTTGATATTCAGCAGGGCGAATTTTTTGGCCTGCTGGGCCCCAACGGCGCCGGCAAAACCTCCCTCATCAGCATCCTGGCCGGCCTGTCGCGGGCCAGCAGCGGCACCGTCAAAGTCCACGGCAGCGATGTGCTGGCCGACTACGCCAGCGCCCGACGCAAGCTCGGCGTCGTGCCGCAAGAGCTGGTCTTCGACCCTTTTTTCACTGTGCGCGAGGCGCTTCGCATCCAGTCCGGCTATTTCGGCATCAAGCACAACGACGACTGGATCGACGAGCTGCTCGTCAACCTCGGTCTGGCCGACAAGGCCAATGCCAACATGCGCCAGCTCTCGGGCGGCATGAAGCGGCGCGTGCTGGTCGCGCAGGCGCTGGTGCACAAACCGCAGGTCATCGTGCTCGACGAACCGACCGCCGGTGTCGACGTGGAGCTGCGCCAGACGCTGTGGCAGTTCATCGCCAAACTCAACAAGCAGGGCAGCACGGTGCTGCTGACCACGCACTACCTCGAAGAAGCCGAGGCCCTGTGCAGCCGCATCGCCATGCTTAAGCAGGGGCGGGTGGTGGCGCTGGCGCAAATGTCCGAGCTGCTCAAGGCCGCGTCTTCCAATGTGCTGCGCTTCAAGATCGACAGCGAACTCCCCGCACACCTGGCCGCGCAGGCCCGCATCACCGGGCGCATCGTGCAGTTTCCGGCGCACAACGCCAACGACATCGAGCAGTACCTCGCAGCGATCCGCGAGGCGGGGCTGGTGGCGGAAGACGTGGAGATCCGCAAGGCCGACCTGGAAGATGTTTTCCTGGATGTCATGAACAAAAAACCAGCCGTTGAAGCAGCCCCTCTGACGGTCGATCTCGCGAAAGTAGCAACATGAGTGGCTGGCAAACCCTGCTCTACAAAGAGACCCTGCGATTCTGGAAGGTCGGCTTCCAGACCGTCGGCGCGCCGGTGCTCACCGCCGTGCTCTACATGCTCATCTTCGGTCATGTGCTGCAAGACCAGGTCAAGGTCTACAACCAGGTCAGCTACACCGCCTTCCTGGTTCCGGGCCTCGTGATGATGAGCGTGCTGCAGAACGCATTTGCCAACAGCTCGTCGTCGCTGATCCAGAGCAAGATCATGGGCAGCCTGGTATTTGTGCTGCTGACGCCGCTGTCGCACTGGCACTGGTTCTTTGCGTATGTTGGCTCGTCGGTGGCGCGCGGCCTGCTGGTGGGCGCGGGCGTGTTTGCCGTGACTGTGTTTTTCGGCCAGCCCGCTTTTGTGGCGCCGCTGTGGATTGTCCTGTTCGCCGTGCTGGGCGCCGCCATGCTGGGTGCGCTGGGCGTGATCGCCGGTCTCTGGTCTGAAAAGTTCGACCAGATGGCGGCCTTCCAGAACTTTGTCATCATGCCGATGACTTTTTTGAGCGGTGTGTTCTATTCGATTCACTCGCTGCCGCCTTTCTGGCAAAAGGTCAGCCACCTGAATCCGTTTTTCTACATGATTGACGGTTTCCGTTACGGATTTTTCGGCGTCAGCGACGTCTCGCCCTGGCTGAGCCTGGGTATCGTCACTGCCGCTTTGCTCACGGTCAGTGCTGTTGCCGTCAACATGCTGCGCACCGGCTACAAAATAAGACACTAGAACATGACCAGCGAAGAACTCCAATCCATCATCGCCGCAGGCCTGCCCTGCGAACACATTGAGCTGTCGGGCGACGGCCGCCACTGGTACGCCACCGTGGTGTCCAGTGCCTTTGAAGGCCAGCGCCTGATCCAGCGCCACCAGAAGGTGTATGCCACGCTGGGCGGCCGCATGCAGACCGACGAGGTGCATGCGCTGTCGATGAAAACCTATACGCCGGCCGAGTGGGCCAACAACCCACAATAACAACAACACGAACTGAAAAACGACATGGACAAACTACTCATCAAGGGCGGCAAGTCGCTGGCCGGCACGGTCGAAATCTCCGGCGCCAAGAACGCTGCGCTGCCGGAGCTGTGCGCCGCGCTGCTCACCGCCGACACGGTCACGCTGCAGAACGTGCCGCGCCTGCAGGACGTGTCCACCATGCTCAAACTGATCCGCAACATGGGCGTGGAGGCCGATCGCAGCGAGGCCACGCCCAGCACGGTGGTGATCAATGCCGGCCCCCTGAGCTCGCCCGAGGCACCGTACGAGCTGGTCAAGACCATGCGCGCTTCTGTATTGGCCCTGGGCCCGCTGCTGGCACGCTTCGGCGAAGCCACGGTGTCACTGCCGGGCGGTTGCGCCATCGGCTCGCGTCCGGTCGACCAGCACATCAAGGGCCTGCAAGCCATGGGCGCCGAGATCGTGGTCGAGCACGGCTACATGATCGCCAAGCTGCCGGCCGGGCAGAAGCGCCTGAAGGGCGCCAGCATCACCACCGACATGGTGACGGTGACCGGCACCGAAAACTTCCTGATGGCCGCCAGCCTGGCCGAAGGCGAAACGATCCTGGAAAACGCCGCGCAAGAGCCCGAGATCGGTGACCTGGCCGAAATGCTCATCAAGATGGGCGCGAAGATTGAAGGCCACGGCACGCGCCGCATCCGCATCCAGGGTGTGGACCGCCTGCACGGCTGCACCCACCAGGTGGTGGCCGACCGCATTGAGACCGGCACCTTTTTGTGCGCGGTGGCTGCCGCCGGCGGCGACGTGGTCTTGAAGCACGGCCGCGCCGACCACCTCGACGCGGTCATCGACAAGCTGCGCGAGGCCGGCGCGACGGTGACGGCGGACGCAAACTCCATCCGTATCCAGGCCAGCGGCCGCATGAAGGCGCAATCCTTCCGCACGACGGAGTACCCCGGCTTCCCAACCGACATGCAGGCCCAGTTCATGGCGCTCAACGCCATCGCGCAGGGCAGCAGCACGGTGACCGAGACGATTTTTGAAAACCGTTTCATGCACGTCAACGAAATGGTGCGCCTGGGCGCCAAGATCCAGATCGACGGCAAGATCGCCGTCATGGAAGGTGTTGAAAAGCTCTCGGGCGCCACCGTGATGGCGACGGACTTGCGCGCCTCCGCCAGCCTGGTGATCGCCGGCCTGGTGGCCGAAGGCGAAACACTGGTCGACCGCATCTACCACCTGGACCGCGGCTACGACCAGATGGAAGCCAAGCTGCGCGGCATCGGCGCCGACATTGAGCGAGTCAAAGCATGATCACCTTAGCGCTCTCCAAAGGCCGCATCTTCGACGACATCCTGCCGCTGCTGCGAAGCGCCGGCATCGAGGTGCTCGATGACCCGGAAAAATCCCGCAAGCTGATCCTGGACACCAACCAGCCTGGCCTGCGCGTGGTGCTGGTGCGCGCTACCGATGTGCCGACCTATGTGCAATACGGCGGTGCCGATCTCGGCGTGGTCGGCAAAGACACCTTGCTCGAATCCGGCAGCCAGGGGCTCTACCAGCCGCTCGACTTGCAGATCGCCAAATGCCGCATCAGCGTGGCGGTGCGCGAAGGCTTTGACTACGCCGCCGCCGTGCGCCAGGGCTCGCGCCTGAAAGTGGCCACCAAATACGTGGCGATTGCCCGCGATTTTTTCGCCACCAAGGGCGTGCACGTTGACCTGATCAAACTCTACGGCAGCATGGAACTGGCGCCGCTCACGGGCCTGGCCGACGCGATCGTCGACCTGGTGTCGACCGGCAGCACGCTCAAGGCCAATCACCTGGTGGAGGTCGAGCGCATCATGGACATCAGCTCGCATCTCGTCGTGAACCAGACGGCGCTCAAGCTCAAGCAGGCGCCCATCCGCAAGCTGATCGACGACCTGGCCGCCGCCATCTCGCCCTCCTCATCAAAACCCTGATGCTATGAAATTAATAGCTGCACCTGCACGTCTGTCAACGGCTACAGCCACTTTTGATGCTGAGTTCAAGGCGAGGCTGCATTGGTCCGCCGACACCGACGCGGCCATCGAGCAGCGCGTGGCCGACATCCTGGCCGATGTGCAGCAGCGCGGCGATGCGGCGGTGCTGGAATACACGGCGCGCTTCGACGGGCTCAATGTCTCTTCGATGGGCCAGCTGGAGCTCACCCAGGCCGAGCTGAAAGCCGCGTTTGACGCGATTCCGGCCGCCCAGCGCGATGCCCTCGAAGCCGCCGCACGCCGCGTGCGCAGCTACCACGAGGCCCAGAAGAAGGCCAGCGGCGAAAGCTGGAGCTACCGCGACGAAGACGGCACCCTGCTGGGCCAGAAGGTCACGCCGCTGGACCGCGTCGGCATCTATGTGCCCGGCGGCAAGGCGGCTTACCCGTCGTCGGTGTTGATGAATGCGATCCCTGCCCACGTGGCCGGTGTCGGCGAAATCATCATGGTCGTGCCCACACCCAAAGGCGAAAAGAACGCGCTGGTGCTGGCTGCCGCTTATGTCGCCGGCGTTACCCGCGCCTTCACCATCGGCGGCGCGCAGGCTGTGGCCGCGCTGGCCTACGGCACGCAGACCGTGCCCAAGGTCGACAAGATCACCGGCCCCGGCAACGCTTACGTCGCCAGCGCCAAGAAGCGCGTCTTCGGCACGGTCGGCATCGACATGATCGCCGGCCCGTCTGAAATCCTCGTGCTGGCCGACGGCAGCACGCCGGCCGACTGGGTCGCCATGGATCTGTTCAGCCAGGCCGAACACGACGAGCTCGCACAAAGCATCCTGCTGTGCCCCGACGCCGCGTACATCGACGAAGTGCAGGCCGCGATCGACCGCCTGCTGCCCGAAATGCCGCGCGCCGAGATCATCGCCAAGTCCCTCAGCGGCCGCGGCGCGCTCATCCACACCCGCAGCATGGAAGAGGCCTGCGAGATCAGCAACCGCATCGCCCCCGAACACCTCGAAGTCTCCAGCCGCGACCCGCACAAGTGGGAGCCGCTGCTCAAACACGCCGGCGCCATCTTCCTGGGCGCCTACACCAGCGAATCGCTGGGCGACTACTGCGCCGGCCCCAACCACGTGCTGCCTACCAGCGGCACCGCGCGCTTCAGCTCACCGCTGGGCGTCTACGACTTCCAGAAACGCTCCAGCCTGATCGAAGTCAGCGAAGCCGGCGCCCAGGTGCTGGGCAAGATCGCCGCCGAGTTGGCGTATGGCGAAGGCCTGCAGGCGCACGCGCGGGCGGCCGAGATGCGCTTGAAGTAAAAATCCTCAAAATTACACGAACTTCGTGTTCCACGAATTCCGTGTAAACTTCAGTCCATGAAGAACGTCACCATCACCGTGGACGACGCCGCCCTCGAATGGGTGCGGGTGGAGGCGGCCAAGCGCAATACCAGCGTGTCCCGTCTCGTCGGCGAAATGCTGACTGAAAAGATGCAGCGCACTGACGCCTACCAGCGCGCCATGCACGATTGGCAGAACAAGGCGCGGCTCTGGGTGTCCGACGGGCAGCCTTACCCCACACGTATCGACCTTGACGAGCGCGGCGCATGAGCAGCAGTACCACTAACTCAGCCGGCGTGTTTGTCGACGCCAACATCCTGATTTACAGCGAAGACGGGGCCGATCCGGCCAAGCAGAGGGCGGCTCTCGCCTGGCTGACGGTGCTGTGGCAGCGCGGCGTGGGCCGCATCAGCACGCAGGTGCTCAACGAGTTTTACCTGCTGGCCACCCGCAAGATCAACCCGCCCATGCCGGCCGGCGATGCGCGCGCCGAAGTGCGCCGTTATGAGCTCTGGCAGCCCTGGCAAACCGACCACGCCACCGTCGAATCCGCCTGGGCGGTGGAAAGCCGCTACGGCCTGCATTACCGCGACAGCCTGGTCGTCGCCGCCGCCCAGCACCTGGGATGCCGCTATTTGCTGAGCGAAGACCTGGCGCATGAGCAGCACTACGGCGGTGTCCAGGTGATCAACCCTTTTAAAACCGGCATTGAACTGCTGGAGCAAGCCCCATGACCGAAGCCTCTTCCTCCTTAGACCCCAAGTTCAAACAACTGATCCGCCAGGACGTGCAGTCCATGCACGCCTACGCCATCCAGGAGTCGGCCGGCATGGTCAAGCTCGACGCGATGGAGAACCCGCACCGCCTGCCGGCCGAGTTGCAGGCCAAGCTGGGCGAGCGGCTGGGCGCGATCGCGCTGAACCGCTACCCGGACGGCCGCGTCAACGACCTGCGCCGCGCGCTGGCCGCCCATGCGGGCATGCCCGAGGGCTTTGACATCATGCTGGGCAACGGCTCGGACGAGCTGATCTCGCTGCTGGCCATGGCCTGCGACGTGGAAGGCGGCTCGATATTGGCGCCGCTGCCGGGCTTTGTGATGTACGCCATGAGCGCGCAGCTGCAGGGCCTGAAATTCATCGGCGTGCCGCTGACGGCCGACTTTGAACTCGACGAAGCCGCCATGCTGGCCGCCATCAAAGCGCACAAGCCTTCGCTGACCTACCTGGCCTACCCGAACAACCCGACCGCCAACCTGTGGGACGACGCGGTGATCGAAAAGATCATCGAAGCCGTGGGCGAGCAAGGGGGCCTGGTCGTTATGGACGAGGCCTACCAGCCCTTCTCCAGCAAAAGCTACATCAACCGCATCGCAAAGCACAAGCATGTGCTGCTGATGCGCACCATGAGCAAGTTTGGCCTGGCCGGTGTGCGCCTGGGCTACATGATGGGCCCCAAAGCGCTGATCGCCGAAGTCGACAAGGTCCGCCCGCCTTACAACATCAGCGTGCTCAATTACGAGTGCGCGCTGTTTGCGCTGGCCTACCAGGAGGTGTTTGCCGCACAGGCCAAAGACATCCTGGCCCAGCGCGTGCGGATTTTTGAGGCACTGCAGGCTATGCCCGGTGTGAAAGCCTGGAAAAGCGATGCCAACATGATCCTGGTGCGCGTGCCCGATGCCGCCACAACCTTTGAGGGCATGCGTTCGCGCAAGGTCCTGATTAAAAACGTTTCTAAAATGCATCCATTGCTGGCCAATTGTTTGCGCCTGACGGTCGGCACCGCGGACGAGAACACCCAAATGCTGGCGGCGCTTAAAGAATCCCTATGACTACCACCCTCGCTCCCCGCACTGCCGAGGTTTCGCGCAACACCGCCGAAACCCAGATCACCGTCAAGCTCAACCTGGACGGCACCGGCCAGGCCAGCCTTTCCACGGGCATCGGCTTTTTCGATCACATGCTCGACCAGATCGCCCGCCACGGCCTGATCGACCTGGACATCCAGGCCAAGGGAGATTTACACATCGACGGCCACCACACGGTGGAAGACGTGGGCATCACGCTGGGCCAGGCGGTCGCCAAGGCCGTAGGCGACAAAAAGGGCCTGCGCCGCTACGGCCACGCCTATGTGCCGCTCGACGAAGCGCTGTCGCGCGTGGTGGTTGATTTCTCGGGCCGCCCGGGCCTGGAGATGCACGTGCCCTTCAAGAGCGGCATGATCGGCACCTTCGACAGCCAGCTCGCCTACGAGTTTTTCCAGGGTTTCGTCAACCACGCCTTCGTCACGCTGCACATCGACAACCTCAAAGGCGAAAACGCCCACCACCAGGCTGAAACCGTGTTCAAGGCCTTTGCCCGCGCGCTGCGCATGGCGCTGGAGATCGACCCGCGCGCTGCCGGCGTGATTCCCTCGACCAAGGGCTCGCTCTAAGACCTGTCTGCTGATTCATGGTCTTTTAGGCCTCCAGCCCAATAAGGGTATGGGCAGTCAGCTATCAAATTTGTAGCAAGCAAACATTCTTTATCCTCAATCCTGATGGCAAAACCGAAAACTGTCGCCGTGGTCGATTACGGCATGGGCAACCTGCACTCCGTGTCGCAGGCCGTGCGGCACGTGGCCGCCGGCAGCGGCTTTGAGGTGATGGTCACCTCCAAAGCCGAGGACGTGATGAACGCCGAGCGCATCGTGCTGCCAGGCCAGGGCGCGATCGCCGACTGCATGCGCGAGCTGGCCGACTCCGGCATGCTGGAGTCCGTGCTGCACGCCGCGGCCCACAAGCCGCTCTTCGGTGTCTGCGTCGGCATGCAGATGCTGCTGACCCACAGCGACGAAGGCGTGCCCGGCGACGGCGGCGCAGGCACACAAGGCCTGAACCTGATTCCCGGCGAGGTCGTCAAGTTCGAGCTGGCCGGCCGCCTGCAGCCCGACGGCAGCCGCTACAAGGTGCCTCAGATGGGCTGGAACCAGGTTCACCAAAATGGGGCAGGCACGGGCAAGGCCCACCCGGTGTGGGCGGGCGTTCCCGACGGCGCGTATTTTTACTTCGTGCACAGCTTCTACGCCCGCCCGTCGGATGCACACCACATCGCCGGCGAGGCCGATTACGGCGGCCGCTTTGCGGTGGCCATTGCACGCGATAATATTTTTGCCACCCAGTTCCACCCCGAGAAAAGTGCCGACCACGGGCTGGCCCTGTATCGCAACTTCCTGCACTGGAACCCCTGAGCCCCTTGGGTCAGACCCGGTATCGGGGCTTCCCGCTTTTTGTTACCCTGAGCGTCCGTTTTCTTTTTTTACCGTCTTTTTTACCGCCACATGCTACTCATCCCCGCGATTGACCTGAAAGACGGTCACTGCGTCCGCCTCAAACAGGGCGACATGGATCAATCCACCATCTTCAGCGAAGACCCCGCCGCCATGGCGCGCAGCTGGGTCGACAAAGGCGCGCGCCGCCTGCACCTGGTGGACCTGAACGGCGCTTTTGCGGGCAAACCAAAGAACGAGGCGGCCATCAAGGCCATCCTGGCCGAAGTCGGCAGCGAAATCGACGTGCAGCTGGGCGGCGGCATCCGCGACCTGGACACCATCGAGCGTTACCTCGACGCCGGCCTGCGCTACGTCATCATCGGCACGGCAGCCGTGAAGAACCCCGGCTTTTTGCAAGACGCCTGCACCGCCTTCGGCGGCCATATCATCGTCGGCCTGGACGCCAAAGACGGCAAGGTCGCCACCGACGGCTGGAGCAAGATGACCGGCCACGAGGTCATCGACCTCGGCAAGAAATTCCAGGACTACGGCGTCGAATCCATCATCTACACCGACATCGGCCGCGACGGCATGCTGACCGGCATCAACATCGACGCCACCGTCAAGCTCGCCCAGGCGCTGACGATTCCCGTCATTGCCTCGGGTGGCCTCTCGAACATGGCCGACATTGAAAAGCTGTGTGAAGTCGAGGAAGAGGGTGTCGAAGGCGTGATTTGCGGGCGCTCCATCTACAGCGGTGACCTCGACTTTGAGAAGGCGCAGGCCAGAGCCGACGAGTTGAATGGATAAAAAAGGTCAGAAGAAAGACCTGGGGCCTTCCTGGCCATATCTTTTAGGTTTGTTCTGGCTGATTGCCTGGTTTGGCGTCCTGATCCACTATTGCAATCTGCCTCCCGGTGAATACCTCGGCTTCTTCGCTTGGGTCATTCTTTTTCTCCCGATTGCTGCGATTGCTGCTTTCTTCTTTTACTAAACCATGCTCGCCAAACGAATCATTCCCTGCCTTGATGTGACCGGCGGCCGCGTGGTCAAAGGCGTCAACTTCACCCAGCTGCGCGACGCGGGCGACCCGGTGGAAATCGCCGCGCGCTACAACGAGCAGGGCGCCGACGAACTCACTTTCCTCGACATCACCGCCACCAGCGACGGCCGCGACCTGATCCTCCCCATCATTGAAGCCGTGGCGTCGCAGGTCTTCATTCCCTTGACCGTCGGCGGCGGTGTTCGCACCGTTGAAGATGTGCGCCGCCTGCTCAATTCCGGCGCCGACAAGACCAGCTTTAATTCGGCCGCCATCGCCAACCCGCGGGTGATTGCCGATGCGTCCGCAAAATACGGTTCGCAGTGCATCGTGGTGGCGATCGACGCCAAGCGCCGCAGCGCCGAAGACGAAAAGCGCCTGACGCCCGCCGGCGAACCGGTCGGCCCGGGTTGGGATGTTTACAGCCACGGCGGGCGCAAAAACACCGGCCTGGACGCCGTGGCCTGGGCCACCGACATGGCGCGGCGCGGCGCCGGCGAGATCTTGCTGACCAGCATGGACCGCGACGGCACCAAGTCGGGCTTTGACCTGGCGCTGACCCGCGCGGTGAGCGACGCCATCAGCGTGCCGGTGATCGCCTCGGGCGGCGTTGGCAACCTGGAACACCTGGCCGACGGCATACAGACTGGCGGCGCCGACGCGGTGCTGGCGGCGAGCATCTTTCATTACGGTGAATACACGGTGCAGCAGGCCAAGCAACATATGGCTTCGCGTGGCATCCCGGTACGGTTGTAACCCCCGTCGGACGCTCACTGCGTGTAGCGCCTTCCCCCCCCTGCTGGGGCGAAAAAATAGGTAACCCCCGTCGGCTTCGCTGCGCTACGCCTTCCCCCTGCTGGGGCGATATCTGCGGTCCGGCAAAGCCGGTCCCGCGATATCCTTGGCTTGAACGCCATTTGAGCCTCTCTAAATCCGGGACAATACAAAAATGAACTGGTTAGACGACGTTAGCTGGGACGACAAGGGCCTGATCCCTGTCATTGCACAAGAAGCCGCCAGCGGCGATGTGCTCATGTTCGCCTGGATGAACCGCGAGGCGCTGCAAAAGACCGCCGAGCTGGGCCGGGCGGTGTACTACAGCCGCTCGCGCGGGCGGCTCTGGCACAAGGGCGAAGAGTCCGGCAACCAGCAGACGGTGCATGAAATCCGCCTGGATTGCGACAACGACGTCATCCTGCTCAAGGTGACGCAACTGGGCCACACACCGGGCATTGCCTGCCACACGGGCCGCCACAGCTGCTTCTTCAGTGTGTATAAAGACGGCCAGTGGGTGGTCACCGAGCCCGTACTGAAAGACCCGGCCACCATGTACAAACAGAACGAACAGAGCCCCGGCAAACATGACCACGAATGACTCCCTCCAGCGCCTGGCGCAGATCATTGAAAGCCGCAAGGCGGCCAGCGGCGGCGACCCGGACACCAGCTATGTGGCGCGCCTGCTGCACAAAGGCCCCGACGCCTTCCTGAAAAAAATCGGCGAAGAAGCCACCGAAACCGTGATGGCCGCGAAAGACATCGACCACGGCGGGCCCACGGCCGAGCTCAAGGGCAAGCTGGTCGGTGAAGTGGCCGATTTGTGGTTTCACAGCCTGATCGCGCTGGCGCACTACGGCCTGAGCCCCGCCGACGTGATCGCCGAGCTGGAGCGCCGCGAAGGCACCAGCGGCATCGAGGAAAAAGCCCTGCGCAAGTTGCAGATTCGCGACGCTGCAGAAAAGTCCTGAGTCGGATGCCGATCTTTAATTTGACCGACCCCAAGAGGAACCCGACCTGATGGAAACCGACCTGGCCGAATTCGAAGGCAAGAACCCCAACGACCGCACCGTGATGCATGTGCTCTACGGCCTGCACACGCTGGCCTGGTTCAGCGGCGGCGTGTTTGCGGTGATCGCCCTGATCATCAATTACATCCGACGCGCCGACGAGTCCGATGCGCTGTACATCGACCACCACAACTACATGATCCGCACCTTTTGGTGGACGCTGGTCTGGCTGGTGTTGCTGTCGCCGCTGTGGCTGCTGTTCTTCTTCCCGGGCGCCATTGCTTATACCGTGGTCTGGTTCTGGTACCTGTACCGCTGCATCCGCGGCTGGATGCGTTTTAACAGCCACAGGCCCACTTAAATCTTTTCCGGATCGATCCAAGCCATGAGCCACCCCGACAACTGCCTCTTCTGCAAGATCGCCGCCGGCGCCATCCCCAGCCGCAAGGTGTACGAAGACGACGAGTTTTTCGCCTTCCACGACATCAATCCCTGGGCGCCGATACATTTCCTGATCATCCCCCGGGAGCACATCCCCTCGATGGCGCAGGTCGGGCCTGAACACACCGCGATGCTGGGCCGCCTGATGGCGCTGGCGCCGAAACTGGCGATGGAGCAGGGCTGCAACCCCTACCCGGAAGGCGGTTTCCGCATCGTGACCAACACCGGCGCGGAAGGCGGGCAGGAAGTGCACCACTTGCATTTCCACGTGATCGGCGGTCCCCGTCCATGGTTGAAAGGTTAGCCCCCACGCTTGTCGCTTCGCGTACTGCGCTGCCCCCCGAGGGGGCGTCGCTTGCTCGGGGCGGCCCGTCGCGGCGCGGGCTAAGCGAGTTACAAAGCCAAACGGAACCCCGGCGCCCGCAGCCACACTAACCCGGTAGGGCAATGTGTGTACTCAGCGTCCTGACAGGGCTGGCCTTTAGAATCAAGCCAGTTCCGTGCAAACCGGCAATTCCGCAAGTTTTGCGTTTACCTGCACTGACACCTCACAATTTCCAGATTAGGAGCAAATCATGGGTTCATTTTCCATTTGGCACTGGCTGATCGTGCTGTTGATCGTGGTGATGGTTTTCGGCACAAAAAAGCTGAAAAACATGGGCAGCGACCTCGGCGGCGCCGTCAAGGGTTTTAAAGACGGCATGAAAGACGGCAGCCAGACGCCCGCCGACGTGCCCGTGCCGCCCGCCAGCGTGACCAACGCCCAGGCCGCCGACAAAACGACGATCGACGTCGAAGCGAAACAAAAGTCCTGATCCGGCCTGACATCCAGTGATTGACCTCGGCATCTCCAAAATAGCGCTGATAGGCGCAGTCGCGCTGATCGTCATCGGCCCGGAGAAGCTGCCGCGCGTGGCGCGCACTGTCGGCACGCTGCTGGGCAAGGCCCAGCGTTATGTGGCCGACGTCAAGAACGAAGTCAACCGCTCGATGGAGCTGGACGAGCTCAAGAAGATGAAGGAGACCGTCGAGGGCGCGGCCCGCGACGTGGAGAACTCCATCCAGACCAACGCCAGCGATTTTGAAAAATCATGGGCCGAGGCGACGGGCGATTCATCCTCTTCTTCCGCCAGCCTGCCCGGCATGGAAATCTTCCCTGAATACAAGCACCCGAAAAAGAAGTGGCGCCTCAAGCAGGGCGCGACGCCCCAGTGGTACAAGGCCCGTTCGGGCGTGCGCACCCGGGCGCAGTCCGGTGCGGCGCGCGTGGCGCGGTTCCGCCCGCAGCCGGGCCGCCCGCTTTGAGCTGCTCCACTGACCTTTCCAGCCAGGCGCGCATACCGGCGCAACCTACCCAGCGCACACCTTCCTCCCCATGAGCGACCCCCACACCGACAAGCCCGACGAACTCGCGGGCACCGAGCAGCCCTTTGTGCAGCACCTGATGGAGCTGCGCGACCGGATGATCAAGGCGGTGATCGCCATCGGCATCGCCGCCGCCGTGCTGGCGATCTTCCCGGGCCCGGGCGCGCTCTATGACATCCTGGCCGCGCCGCTGGTTGCCGCGCTGCCCAAGGGCGCCACGCTGATCGCCACCAACGTGATCTCGCCCTTCGTGGTGCCGATCAAGATTTTGTTCATGGCCGCCTTCATGATCGCGCTGCCGGTGGTGCTCTACCAGGTGTGGGCCTTTGTGGCGCCCGGCCTTTACTCGCACGAGAAAAAACTCGTGATGCCGCTGGTGGTTTCCAGCACCTTGCTGTTTTTTGTCGGCGTGGCCTTTTGCTACTTCGTCGTGTTCGGTCAGGTGTTTCACTTCATCCAGAGCTTTGCGCCCAAGTCGATCACCGCCGCGCCTGATATCGAGGAATACCTGAACTTCGTGCTCGGCATGTTCCTGGCGTTCGGGCTGGCCTTTGAGGTGCCGATTGCGGTGATTTTGCTGGTGCGCATGGGCGTGATCACCGTGGCCCAGTTGCGCGAATACCGCGGCTACTTTTGGGTGGCGGCCGCCGTCGGCACGGCGCTGGTCACGCCGCCCGATGCGGGCTCGATGATCATGCTGCTGGGCGTGGTGGGCGGCCTGTATGAAGTCGGCATCATCGCCGCGCAGGTGTTCGTCAAGAACACCAAAAAGCCCGAAGACGACGCCGAGGCCGAAGCGGCCAAGTCCTGAGGCGATCAGGCCTGGCCCCGGTGCTGCCGGGCGCCTGCCTTTCCTTCTTTCACTTCTTGAGAGAAATCGGGCTCCAGCCCAATCGGCGCCTGCACTGGCCGCTATTAAATCAATAGCAAGCCATTGCGGCGGGCCTGGCGTACTGCCGCTGGAAACCGTCTAGCGCTGCTGCTGCACCTTGGGCCGCTGGCGCTTGCCCGGCGTGATGGCGATTTCGCTTTCCTTGTCCTTGCGCAGCACCGTCAGCGGCGCCGGTGTGCCGGGCTTGAGGGCCGCCACGGCCGTCAGCAGCTGACTCACATTGCGCACGCTTTTGCCGTTGACGGCCGTGATCACGTCGCCGGGCTGCAGGCCGGCCTGCGCGGCCGGGCCGTTTTGCAGCACGCCGGTGATGATCACGCCGCCGTCTTTGGCGGCCGAGGGTTTGAGGCCGAAGGTCTCGGCCAGCTCGGGGTTCAGGTCCTGCGGCTCCACGCCGATCCAGCCGCGCGTGACCTGGCCGTCTTTCACGATGCCTTCGAGCACCTGTTTTGCCGTCGACACCGGAATGGCAAAGCCGATGCCCATGGAGCCGCCCGAGCGTGAATAAATCGCGGTGTTGATGCCCATCAGGTGGCCGTTCACATCGACCAGCGCGCCGCCCGAGTTGCCGGGGTTGATGGCCGCGTCGGTCTGGATGAAGTTTTCAAAGGTGTTGATGCCCAGCTGGTTGCGCCCCAGCGCGCTCACGATGCCGCCGGTGACCGTCTGGCCTACGCCGAAGGGGTTGCCGATGGCCATCACCGGGTCGCCCACCTGCAGCGCGTCGGAATTGCCCAGCACGATGACGGGCAGCTTCTCCAGGTCGATCTTGAGGATGGCGAGATCGGTGTCCGGGTCGGTGCCGATAACCTGCGCCTTGGCCTTGCGCGTGTCGTTGAGGATGACCTCGATCTCGTCGGCGCCTTCGACCACGTGGTTGTTGGTCAGGATGTAGCCGCTGGCGCTGATGATCACGCCGCTGCCCAGGCCGCCCTGCGGCTCGTTGGGGCTCTGGTCGCCGAAGAAAAACTTGAACCACGGGTCTTCGGCGTGCGGGTTGCGGGCGGCGGCCTTGCTGGTGTTGATGCTGACGACGGCCGCGGACGCGACCTTGGCGGCGGAGGCGAACCCGGCGCCCGTGCCGGCGCTGCGCGGCGTGGCGCCGGCCGGCGCTTCGATCACCGATACGCCTTGCACGTTGCTGCGGTTCAGCCACTCAGGCTTGAGCGTGGCCACAACGAAGTAAGCCGCGAGCAGGACGGTGACGGCTTGGGAAAACAGGAGCCAGGTACGCTTCATGAAGGAGGGGGTGTCAGCAAAAATGTCGAAAAACCGCGCGGAGCTTGGCGCGTAAGCCGCTATTGTCCCTCAGGAGCCGCAAGTTCCCAAGGCAAAAGGGCATGCGCCTTCCCCCGCCTGAGACAATTGCCCCATGAGCACCACCACCCCACGACAGGATTTGCTGCAGGCCTTCGACGCGCTTTTGCAGCCCGCGCGCTTCAAGGACTACGGCCCCAACGGCCTGCAGGTCGAGGGCAAGCCCCGCGTCGGCAAGATCGTCTCGGGCGTCACCGCCAGCCGGGCCTTGATTGAAGCGGCCATCGCAGCGCGGGCCGACGCGATTTTTGTGCACCACGGCCTCTTCTGGCGCGGCCAGGACGGCCGTGTCACCGGCTGGATGAAGCAGCGCCTGGCCTTGCTGCTGGCGCACGACATCAACCTCTACGCCTACCACCTGCCGCTGGACGCGCACCCCGAACTGGGCAACAACGCGCAGCTGGGTGTGCAGCTGGGGCTGGCGGCGACGGGGCGCTTTGGCGAGCAGGACCTGGGGTTTATCGGCGGGCGGGCCGACGGCGGCGCCTTTGCCGATGCCGCAGCATTGGCGGCCCACGTGAGTCAAGTGCTAAATCGGCCTGTAGCCCAGGTGGCACCTGGACATACAGCTATCAAAAACATAGCGTGGTGTACCGGCGGCGCGCAAGGCTACTTTGAGGCGGCGATTGCGGCGGGCGCCGACGCCTTCATCACCGGCGAAATTTCGGAGCCCCAGGCGCATTACGCACGCGAGATGGGCGTGGCCTTTATCGCCTGCGGGCACCATGCGTCAGAGCGCTACGGCGCGCCGGCCGTGGCGGCGCACGTCGCGGCGCAGTTGGGCCTGGCCCACGAGTTCATCGACATCGACAACCCGGCCTGAATCAAGCGGGCTTGTGGCGATGCCGCCCGGCATGCGGCGCCTTGGCCCTGCCGGTTTTGGGGCGGGCCGCAGATTTCGGCACCGCGTTGCGCAGCGCGCGCCAGCTGGAGCCCAGCTCGGCGTGCTCCACCGGCACGGCCCAGTGGCTCTCCGGGTCCAGCAGCGCCGCGCGCGAGCGCATGGCGCGCGCCGCCTCGGCAACCGATTGCGCTTCATGCAGCAGCTGGTCCACGTCCTTGTCGGCGGCCGACAGGTGAACAATGCCGACGGCGATGTCCGGCGTGATCCGCAGGCGCACGCCGCTCAGCGAGGGCACATCCATCGGGCGGCGCAGGGCGGAGGCCACGCGCAGGCCCAGTGTGCGTATCCAGCGCGGCGAGTGCATGGTTTCGAGCAGCACCACAAAACAGCGGTCGTAATAGCGGCCGGCCGGGTTGACGGCGCCCGTGTGGCGCTGCATGCGGCGCGCCAGCTGGATGTAGAGATCGTTCAGGCCCGCCTGGCCGATCTGCGGCAAGAGGCGTTCGGGCTCGAACACCATCACCGCCATCAGCGCGCCGTCGCGCCGGGTGCGCTGGCGCCGGCGCTGCGCCCAGATGATTTTCTGCACCATCACCACGCCGTTGTAGAGCTGGGTGATCGGGTCGCGCCGCGAGACTTCGCCCTGCATCATCTGCCGGGTTTGCCGGTTGCGCAGCCAGAGCATCGCGGCGGTGATGATGAGGCTGAGCGAAGCGGCCATCGCCACGCCGGCCTGCACGGCCAAAGACGGCCGGCTGGCATTGAGCGCCAGGCTGTACAGGCCGATCTGCGCAGGCAGCGTGAAGAAGCAGCCGGCCGCCAGGCCCCAGGCGAGTTTGTCGCCCAGCTGCGTGGCGCGCACCGACAGCCACAGCACGACAGACAGGTTGGCAATCGCCAGCGCGCCCGATACCGGCAGGCGCCAGGGCGGCGCCAGCAGCAGGCACAGCGGCCCGCCGGCCAGGCACACCAGGGTGATGGTGAGCAGGCTGACCTTCATCAGGCGGTCTCGCTGGTGGGCCGACAACCATTCGCTGGCGCCAAAACTGCCCATCGCGGCGCACATCGGCCCAACGAGGATTTGCGCGATGCCCAGCGGCCCCTTCAGCCCAGGCCAGATGGCCGCCGGCAGGCCGCACAGCAGCATCACGACCCACCAGCACAGCGCCAGATAGGCCAGGGTTTGCGACGCGGCGCGCGTGCGGCTGTAGACGGTGTCGGCCAGGGCCAGCAGGACGATCAGCCCGATCGCGCCAGCCGCGGCGCTCCACAGCATCATTTCAGCGCTGGAGAGCAGGGGGCGGAGGGCGGCATCCACGGCGCTTCAGGGCCCTGTGCGGCCGTGGGCCGGGGTTTGCGCCAAAATAGCCCAAGAATGCATCTGCTTGAACTCCCTGTGTCTGTGTCGCTGCCACCGGTCTCTCATCGCCGGCAGGCCTGCCCTTTTTTGGCGATTATGGGCTGTCCGGCCCTGAATTGCATCCGCCGTATGGCCGCCTTCCATGAATAAGCCCCTGCTCATCACCATGGGCGACGCGGCCGGCATCGGTCCCGAAATCATCGCCAAAGCCTTTCGCGACGCGCCCGCCGACATGGCCGGCTGCGCCGTGGTGGGCGATGTGGCGACGCTGCGGCGCGCCGCGGCGCTTGTGGCGACCCCGCTGGCCTTGCCCGTGGCGCAGCTGGAGGGCCTGGGCGACCTGCCGGGCGTGCCGCCGCGCTGCATCGCCGTGCTACAAAAATGTGAGCTGAAAGCCCAGGTTCCGTATGGGCTGGTGAGTGGTTTGGCTGGTCAAGCCGCCGCCGACTGCATCGTCTGGGCGGCCCGCCGTGTGCTGGCCGGCGAGGCGGCTGCGGTGGTCACCGCGCCCATTCACAAGGAGGCCCTGGCGGCCGCGGGCGGCTGGGCCGCCGGCTTTCCGGGTCACACCGAGATGCTGCAGGCCGAGGCCGCCGCTTTCCTGGGCAAGCCTGTGGGCGACGTGCCGGTGCGCATGATGCTGGCCAACGACGAGCTCAAGACCGTGCTGGTGAGCATTCACATGTCGCTCAGGCAGGCGATTGAAGCCGTCACCTTCGACAACGTGCTGCAGACCTTGCGCATCACGCACCGCGCGGTCGCCGCCGGCCTGGGCCGCGCGCCGCGCATCGGCGTGGCGGGGCTGAATCCGCACGCCGGCGAGGGCGGGCTTTTCGGCAGCGAAGAGCAGGCCATCATCGCGCCGGCCATCGCGGCAGCGCGTGCCGAGGGCCTGAATGTGAGCGGTCCCTTCGCGCCTGACACGGTGTTCATGCGGGCAAGGCAGGCCGCCGGCAAGCCCGGTGAGTTTGATGTGGTGGTGGCGATGTACCACGACCAGGGGCTGATCCCGGTGAAATACCTGGGGGTGGAGCAGGGCGTGAACGTGACGCTGGGCCTGCCGCTAGTGCGCACCAGCCCGGACCACGGCACGGCATTTGACATCGCCGGGCGCGGCGTGGCCGATGCGTCCAGCCTGCTGGCGGCGGTGCGTGTGGCCCGGCAGCTGGCAGCCGGCTGAAGATTCAAGCGAAATCGGGCTCCAGCCCAATCACTGCCTTGTCCGGCAGCTACTAAATTAATAGCAAGACCCGTGTCTTCGCAAGCGGGCGCCGCGAAGCGACTCAGGGGGTTAGCGCTTGTTCAGACTGTCGCGGATTTCGCGCAAGAGCACGATGTCTTCCGGCGTCGCTGCGGGCGCGGGGGGCGCGGCTTCGTGATGGCGCTTGAGGCGGTTGATCTGCTTGACCATCAGGAAAATGATGAAAGCCAGGATGATGAAGTTTACCGTCACGGTCAGGAAGTGGCCGTAGGCGAACACCGGTACGCCCGCCTTGCGCAGTGCATCCAGCGACATGTCGGTGCCCGCAGGCACGTTGCCCAGCAACACATACATGCTGGAGAAATCCAGTTTGCCGAAGACCAGGCCCACCACCGGCATGATCAGGTCGCTCACCACCGCGTCGACGATCTTTCCGAAGGCCGCGCCGATGATCACGCCGACTGCCAGGTCGATCACGTTGCCCTTGACGGCAAATTCCTTGAATTCCTGCATCATTCCCATGAAATGCTCCTCTTGTTGGTGAGTGTTGTGCTGGTGCCGGTGCGTTGTTGCTGCGCCACCCGAAAAAACATTATCGACGCCGGCCCTGTTTGTGAAAGCGTCCCGCAAGCTTTGCTTGAAACAAAGTATGAGCAAATCAGGAAGTAAATCAGGGGGTGCTTAAAAAAGAGGCGCTCCGGCTGCCGCCGGGCAGCCTGCGGCCACCCGAACCCCGGCCTTTGCCTTGAAAAACGACATCGCGCTCCGCTACAATTGCGGGTTGACCCCACTAAGCCTATTTCAAGCCAGTTCTTGAAGGACTCTCATGACCCAAGCAAGCGAAGCAAGCGCGAACGGTACGCCCCACGGCGCCCCCGTCGATAAAGATAAAAGAAACTGGCTCGTCACCACCTGCGTCGTAGGCGGCGCCGGTGTTGCAGCCACCGCAGTTCCCTTTGTCAGCACGTTCCAGCCCTCCGAAAAAGCCAAGGCCGCCGGCGCGGCTGTTGAAGTCGATATTTCCGACGTCAAGCCCGGTGAAAAAATCACCGTCGAATGGCGCGGCAAGCCTGTCTGGATCGTCAAGCGCACGCCCGCGCAGCTCGCCGAGCTGCCCAAGGTCGATGCCTTGCTGGCCGACCCCAAGTCCGAGCGCAAGCCCGACGAACTGACGCCTGTTTACGCCCGCAACGAAAACCGCTCCATCAAGCCCGAAACGCTGGTGGTCGTCGGCATCTGCTCGCACCTGGGCTGCTCGCCTTCCGACAAGTTCCAGCCTGGCGCGCAGCCTTCGCTGCCCGACGACTGGGCCGGCGGCTTCCTCTGCCCCTGCCACGGCTCGACCTTCGACATGGCCGGCCGCGTCTACAAGAACAAGCCCGCACCGGATAACCTCGAAGTGCCGCCCCACATGTACCTGTCAGACACCCGTTTGCTGATCGGTGAAGACAAAAAGGCCTGAAGGCGCTTTTAACCCGGCACCTTCAAAAGACCTTGTAGCCAGCGCCTGACGCTTGCCAGAGAACCCCACCGAACCAGGATCAGTTATGGCTGAATTCAAAGAAATTTCCCCCGATGCACCGCTCGCCGCCAAGGCGATGAACTGGATCGACAACCGCTTCCCCGCCAGCAAGCTCTACAAAGAGCACATGAGCGAGTACTACGCACCGAAGAACTTCAACTTCTGGTACATCTTCGGCTCGCTCGCCATGCTGGTGCTCGTCATCCAGATCGTGACCGGCATCTTCCTGACGATGAACTACAAGCCCGACGCCGCACTGGCCTTCGGCTCTGTCGAATACATCATGCGCGACGTGCCCTGGGGCTGGCTGATCCGCTACATGCATTCCACCGGCGCGTCCGCCTTCTTTGTGGTGGTGTACCTGCACATGTTCCGCGGCCTGCTCTACGGCAGCTACCGCAAGCCGCGTGAGCTGGTCTGGATCTTCGGCTGCGCGATTTTCCTGTGCCTGATGGCCGAGGCCTTCATGGGGTACCTGCTGCCATGGGGCCAGATGAGCTACTGGGGCGCCCAGGTGATCGTCAACCTGTTTGCCGCGATTCCTTTCATCGGCCCCGACCTGGCGCTGCTGATCCGCGGCGATTATGTGGTGGGCGACGCGACCCTGAACCGCTTCTTCGCGTTCCACGTGATCGCCGTGCCGCTGGTGCTGCTGGGCCTGGTGGCCGCGCACATCATTGCGCTGCATGAAGTGGGCTCCAACAACCCCGACGGCGTTGAAATCAAGGGCCCGAATGCGCCGAAAGACGCGGCCGGCCATCCGCTGGACGGCATTCCCTTCCACCCCTATTACACGGTGCACGACATTTTCGGCGTGAGCGTATTCCTGATGATCTTCACGGCGATCATCTTCTTCGCACCCGAATTCGGCGGCTACTTCCTCGAATACAACAACTTCATCCCGGCCGACCCGCTGAAGACGCCGGCGCACATCGCCCCGGTCTGGTACTTCACGCCTTACTACTCGATGCTGCGCGCCATCACCAGCGAAATGCTCTACGCATTGGTGGTCTGCGTGATAGCGGCTGCAGGTTTCAGCGCCTGGAAGTTCCGCATGCCGGTGCTGCTGAAGGCTGCTATCGTCGGTGCCGCCGTCGTGGGCGCTGCGCTGCTCTTGTCCATCGATGCCAAGTTCTGGGGTGTGGTCGTGATGGGTGGCGCTGTGGTCATCCTGTTTTTCCTGCCCTGGCTGGATTACAGCCCGGTCAAGTCAATCCGCTACCGTCCCGACTGGCATAAATACCTCTACGGCATTTTTGTCATCAACTTCCTGGTGCTGGGCTACCTCGGTGTTCAGCCGCCATCGCCGATCGGCGAGCGCGTCTCTCAGGTCGGTACGCTGTTTTACTTCGGCTTCTTTATCCTGATGCCGTGGTGGAGCCGCCTGGGCACCGCCAAGACACCGCCTGACCGTCCTATTTTTCACGGTCACTGAGAGCTGGAGATAAAAACGATGAAAAAACTGATTTTTGCGCTGATCACCGCCTTCGGCCTCGTCGCTGGGGCACAAGCCTCAGAAGGTGGCATTGCCTGGGATAAAGCGCCCAACAAGACCAACGACCTGGGTTCCCTGCAAAACGGCGCCAAGCTGTTCGTCAACTACTGCCTGAACTGCCATTCCGCCGCTTTCATGCGCTTTAACCGCCTGAAAGACATCGGCCTGACCGACCAGCAAATCAAGGACAACCTGCTGTTCACCACGGAAAAAGTGGGCGACACCATGAAGGCCGCGATTGATCCCAAGCAGGCCAAAGACTGGTTCGGCGGCAACCCGCCCGACCTGACTGTGATTGCGCGTTCGCGCGCCGGCGCCGGCGGTTCGGGGGCTGACTACCTTTACACCTACCTGCGCAGCTACTACCCCGACGAAACCAAGGCGACGGGCTGGAACAACCGCGCTTTCCCGAGCGTGGCCATGCCGCATGTGCTGTGGGAACTGCAGGGAAAGCGCGAGCCGCAGTACGACTACAAGGAAGAGCACGGCCACAAAGTGGAGATCTTCAAAGGCTGGAAGCAGCTCACACCCGGTACCATGACGCCCTTGCAGTACGACCAGGCCATGGGCGACCTCGTGGGTTACATGCAGTGGATGGCCGAACCGGCCCAGAACACCCGCATTCGCGTCGGCGTCTGGGTGCTGCTGTTCCTTCTCTGCTTGACTTTCGTCGCCTGGCGCCTGAATGCGGCGTTCTGGAAAGACGTCAAGTAATTTTTCGCCGGGGCCTCGTTCCCGGCACCTTCTGGAGTGGATGCTTTTTATATGTATCCACTCCTTTGCATTTAGGAGTTCCGCACCATGATGGTCCTTTATTCAGGCACAACCTGCCCCTTCTCGCATCGCTGCCGTTTTGTGCTGTTTGAAAAAGGCATGGACTTCGAAATTCGCGACGTTGACCTGTACAACAAGCCCGAAGACATCAATGTGATGAATCCTTACGGCCAGGTGCCTATCCTGGTCGAGCGCGACCTGATCCTGTACGAGTCGAACATCATCAACGAGTACATCGACGAGCGCTTCCCGCATCCGCAGCTCATGCCCGGCGACCCGGTCGACCGCGCCCGCGTTCGCCTCTTTTTGCTGAACTTCGAAAAAGAGCTGTTCGTGCACGTGAGCACGCTGGAGTCGCGCGCTTCCAAGGGCAACGAGAAGGCGCTTGAAAAAGCCCGCTCGCACATCCGCGACCGCCTGACGCAGCTTGCTCCCATCTTCCTGAAGAACAAGTTCATGCTGGGTGACAACTTCTCCATGCTGGACGTGGCGATTGCCCCGCTGCTGTGGCGCCTTGATTACTACGACATCGACCTGTCGAAAAATGCCGCGCCGCTGCTCAAGTACGCAGAACGCATCTTTTCGCGCCCGGCATACATCGAAGCACTGACGCCGTCCGAAAAGGTCATGCGGAAATAATCCATCCGACCGATTTCCCGGACAAGCAGCTTGGCTGAATTCATGAACGCCCTGGACTCCACGTCGACGCGCCCCTACCTGATACGGGCCCTGTACGAATGGTGCACCGACAACGGTTTCACGCCCTATGTGGCCGTGTCGGTTGACGACACCGTACAGGTGCCGCGCGAGTACGTGAAGAACAATGAAATCGTGCTCAATATCAGTTTTGATGCGACCTCTTCACTCAAGCTGGGTAACGATTTCATCGAGTTCAAGGCGCGTTTTGCCGGCAGCGCCCGGGAAATCATGGTGCCCATCAGCCACGTGATTGCCATTTATGCCCGCGAAAACGGGCAAGGCATGGCGTTTCCCATGGGGACGCCTGCTTCGGGTACGGCCCCCGGCGCTGACGCCGGAAGTGATGGGGGTGCGAGCGCTGCAGGCGCTTCCGCCTCGCCGTCAGCCACGCCGGCCCATCCGCACAATCCGGCGGAAGGTCCTGAGGGCAAGATCATGCAACTGGTGCCTGAAAGCGCACCTGGCGAGGGCGAGGATGGCTCCGACCCCCCGAACCCGCCCAAGTCGCCCCGTACGCGGCCTTCACTGAAACGGGTCAAGTAAAATAGCCTTCCTTGTGCCGCTTTAGCTCAGTTGGTAGAGCAACCGCCTTGTAAGCGGTAGGTCGTCAGTTCGATTCCGACAAGCGGCACCATTTATCCTCAATCCTTGCCTTCCCCATGCCATATGGGTATCATCCGCTACCAATTTTGTAGCGGGGCGGCGCAGGAGGCATTCAGTTTCAAGGCGTTGCGGCACCCTTAAACAGCCGCCAGCCTACTACTTTTTGCTTATTAGGATCTTGATTCGAATTGAGGTAACCTTCCAACCCTTGCCTATAAGGCGGGCTTGGATAAGAGGCAGTAACTGACGGATTTTGGCGGCGGCTGCGTTGCCGCTGACCAGCAGGCACCAGGTTTCGCCGTCAATAGGCCCGGCCTGGACGGCAGGGCGCAAGGCTTCAGGCAGCAGCGACTCAATGGCCTTGAGCCTGTCGCCGGATTCCTGGACGAGCTCCGTCAGTCGAGCCAAAGAAGGGGAGTTCTCCGCAGCCTGGTACACGGAAAGCGCCTGCGGAAGGCGCCGGTCTGTGGTCATGATGTGCGATGCGCGGCCATGTGCGCCCAAGCTTTTAAAGAGGTAGACAAGTGCATTTGATTATCACGGATGCGTGGCTGGCAAAAAGCCGGGCCATCTATTTAAGCGGCACAAAACTGGTTCTGGCGGGCTTTGTCGCCGCTTTGGCGCTCATGCTTGTGGCCGCAGGCCTGTATCACTGGGTGTTTCTCAAGGGTGCCCGTGAAGGCTGGCCTGTCGTCGGTTCGCTGGTCAAGCTCATGGTCAAGGATGAGTTCGACCAGCGTGACCGCTTCATGCGCGAAAACCTAGACGTGATGGCCAAGCGGGTCGGCGAAATGCAGGCCAAGATGATTCAGCTCGAAGCCCTTGGCGAACGGGTTTCCGGCCTGGCGGGCGTCAATCCAGGTGAGATCAAGGTCCAGCCCGGCCGGGGCGGCGCGCTGGTGGCAGGCCCTTCGCTCACCATGGAAGAACTTCAGGCCACGCTGGCTGACCTGGACAAACTCACCGATCAGCGGGTCGACCTGATGACCGTCATGGAGTCCCGCCTTTTCGACCAGAAAATCAAGAAGATGATGGTTCCGACCCAGGAACCGGTAGCGGGCGGCAACCTGGGCTCGGCCTTCGGCTGGCGTATCGACCCCATGAACGGACGCTCAGCCCTGCATACCGGGCTCGATTTCCCGTCGGAGCCGGGCACCCCCATCCTTGCCGCTGCCGGCGGCGTGGTCGTGACGCAGGAATACCACCAGGCCTACGGAAACATGGTCGAGGTAGACCATGGCAACGAACTGGTCACCCGCTACGCCCATGCTTCGCGCGTACTGGTGAAAAAAGGTGACCTGGTCAAACGCGGGCAGAAGATCGCCGAGGTGGGCACCACCGGGCGTTCCACCGGCCCGCATCTGCACTTCGAAGTGCTGGTTCAAGGCGTTTTCCAGGATCCGCAGAAATTCCTGACCGCGGGGCGCAATTTGCCGAAGCCGGCGGTGGCGGTAGCCGCTCCGCAGCCGGCTGTGCCCGGCCTGCCTCAACTGCCTCGCCCTCACTAGGGCATTCAACAACCGCGAACAACCGCGCCCGTCACAAGCGCAATGCGCGGTTTTCCTCGCTGACTCTTTACTGACCTGGCGTTTTAGGGGTGACTGCCTTATTGCCCACTGGCAGAGTTAAAATCAGAGGTTTGCGCACAGTTGAACTCGCTGACAGCGCCCACACCTAGGTTCCGTACTCAATAAGGGATTTCGGCCGCATTGCCAGCTCAAGGGGAGCGGTCAAGGCGGCCCCGCATTTATGGCTTCCAACATCCTGACCAAAATTTTCGGCAGCCGCAATGACAGGCTGCTCAAAACCTACCGCAAAACCGTAGAACGCATCAATGCGCTGGAGACCCAGTACGAGAAGCTGGACGACGACCAGCTCCGCGCCAAAACCCAGGAGTTCAAGGACCGTGTGGCTGCGGGCGAAGACCTGAACGCCATCCTCCCCGAAGCCTTTGCCGTGGTCCGTGAGGGCAGCAAGCGCGTCATGAAGATGCGGCACTTTGATGTCCAGATGCTGGGCGGCATGTCGCTGCACAACGGCAAGATCTCTGAAATGCGCACCGGCGAAGGCAAGACCCTCACTGCCACGCTGCCGGTCTACCTCAATGCGCTGACCGGCAAGGGCGTGCACGTGGTGACGGTCAATGACTACCTGGCCAGCCGCGACGCGCGCTGGATGGGCAAGCTCTATAACTTCCTGGGCCTGACGGTCGGCATCAACCTGCCCAATATGTCGCGTGAGGAAAAGCAGGCTGCCTACGGCTCCGATATCACCTACGGCACCAACAACGAGTACGGCTTCGACTACCTGCGCGACAACATGGTCTACGAAGTGGCAGACCGCGTGCAGCGCGGCCTGAACTACGCCATCGTCGACGAAGTGGACTCCATCCTGATCGACGAGGCCCGCACGCCGCTCATCATCAGCGGCCAGGCGGAAGACCACACCGAGATGTACCTGGCGATGAACAAGGTCGTCCCCATGCTGACGCGCCAGGAAGGTGAAGCCGACCCGCGCACCGGCGAGGGCGTCACCAAACCGGGCGACTTCACCATCGACGAGAAAACCCACCAGGTGTTCCTGACCGAGCAAGGCCATGAGAACGCCGAGCGCCTGCTGTTCAACATGGGCCTGATCCCCGAAGGCGCCACGCTCTACGACCCGGCCAACATCTCGCTGATGCATCACCTGTATGCGGCGCTGCGGGCCAACCTGCTGTACCACCGCGACCAGCACTATGTGGTGCAGGACGGCGAGGTCGTGATCGTCGATGAATTCACCGGCCGCCTGATGTCGGGCCGCCGCTGGAGCGACGGCCTGCACCAGGCTGTCGAAGCCAAGGAAGGCGTGCAGATCCAGGCGGAAAACCAGACCCTGGCCTCCATCACTTTCCAGAACTACTTCCGCCTGTACGGCAAGCTGGCCGGCATGACCGGCACCGCCGATACCGAAGCCTACGAGTTCCAGGAAATTTACGGCCTTGAAACCACGGTGATCCCGCCTAACCGCGTGAGCCGCCGTGACGACCAGCTGGACCGCGTCTACAAGACCACCCGTGAGAAGTACGAAGCGGCCATCAAGGACATCCGCGAATGCTACGAGCGCGGCCAACCCGTGCTGGTCGGTACTACCTCGATTGAAAACTCCGAAATCATCGATGCACTGTTGATCAAGGAAAACCTGCCGCACCAGGTTCTCAACGCCAAGCAGCATGCCCGCGAAGCCGACATCATCGCCCAGGCAGGCCGCCCGAAGATGATCACCATCGCCACCAACATGGCGGGCCGCGGCACCGACATCGTGCTGGGCGGCAATGTTGAAAAGCTGGTCGAAGCCGTTGAGGTGGACGAGTCGCTGGACGCCGCCGCCAAGGAGGTTGAAATTGCCCGCCTGCGCGCCGTGTGGAAAGAAGAGCACGATCAGGTCACCGCCCTGGGCGGCTTGCGCATCATCGCCACCGAGCGCCACGAATCACGCCGTATCGACAACCAGTTGCGCGGCCGCTCGGGCCGCCAGGGTGACCCTGGTTCTTCACGCTTCTACCTGAGCCTGGACGACCCGCTGATGCGCATTTTCGCGGGTGACCGCGTCAAGGCCATCATGGAGCGGCTCAAGATGCCTGATGGCGAAGCGATCGAGGCGGGCATCGTGACCCGCAGCATCGAATCGGCCCAGCGCAAGGTCGAAGCCCGCAACTTCGACATCCGCAAGCAACTGCTTGAGTACGACGACGTCGCCAACGACCAGCGCAAGGTGATCTACCAGCAGCGCAACGACATCATGGACGCCGGCAGCCTGCAGGCACAGATCGCCTCGCTGCGCGAAGGCTGCTTTACCGACCTGGCGCGCCAGTACGTGCCGGTCGAAAGCGTCGAAGAGCAATGGGACGTAGCGGGGCTGGAGAACGTGCTGCGCGACGAATGGCAGATCGAATTCCCCCTGCGCGCCGAGCTGGATGCGGCCACCGCCATCACCGACGAAGAAGTGGTCGAGAAAGTCGTCGCCGCGGCCAATGCCGTTTTTGACGACAAGGTTGAAAAAATCGGCGAAGAAAACTTCATGCAGTTCGAGCGCGTGGTGCTGCTGCAAAGTATCGACAGCCATTGGCGCGAACACCTGAGCGCGCTGGACTACCTGCGCCAGGGCATCCACCTGCGCGGTTACGCGCAAAAGCAGCCCAAGCAGGAATACAAACGCGAAGCGTTTGAACTCTTCGGTCAGTTGCTCGACAGCGTCAAGAACGAAGTCACCAAGATCCTGATGACCGTCAAGATCCAGTCGGGCGAACAACTGGAGCAGGCCGCCGAGGAAATGGAAAGCCGTGCCGAGAACATCGCGAACGTCACCTACACGGCGCCCACTGAAACCGGCGAAGTCGAAACCATCGTTGACGAAGACTCGCGGCGTGCGCCGGCCATCCCTGCCGGTGGTGTGCCGCGCGTCGGGCGCAACGACCCTTGTCCTTGCGGTTCCGGTAAAAAGTACAAGAACTGCCACGGCCGCCTGAACTGAACGCTGGCCTGAGGCAAGCCTCTCCAGCACCTGCAACCTCTCACTGGTTTTCCGGAGTTTCAACATGCCCGTCAATCTGGTTGCCACGCCTGCCGCCGACCTCTACCCTGTCCCCGGCGTGCGCTGGGGCATTGCAGAGGCCGGCATACGCAAGGCCAATCGCAAGGACCTTTCCGTACTGCTGCTCGATGAAGGCGCGTCGGTAGGCGCGGTCTTCACGCAAAACCGCTTTTGCGCGGCGCCCGTGCAGATCTGCCGCGAGCACCTCGCCAAAAACGACGGCAAGACGGCGGGCATACGCGCGATGCTGATCAACACCGGGAATGCCAATGCCGGCACGGGCGACGACGGCCTGAGCCGCGCACACGCCAGCTGCATCGCGCTGGCCCGCCTGCTGGACCTTGCGCCTGAGCAGATCCTGCCTTTCTCCACCGGCGTCATCATGGAGCCGCTGCCCAATGACCGCATCGCGGCGGGCTTGCCGGCCGCGTTGAACGACGCGAAGGAAGACAACTGGGGCAACGCCGCCGAAGCCATCATGACCACCGACACGGTGGCCAAGGCGTTTTCGAAGCGCATCAAGATCGCAGGCGCGGAAGTCACCATCACCGGCATCAGCAAGGGCGCGGGCATGATCCGGCCCAACATGGCCACCATGCTGGGCTTTATGGCAACGGACGCCTGCGTGGCCCAGCCGCTCATGGCGCAGCTGGCCAAAGAACTGGCTGAGGGCTCTTTCAATCGCGTGACCGTGGATGGCGACACCTCGACCAATGACTCCTTTGTGGTGGTTGCCAGCAACAAGGCCCAACACGCACCCGTGACCTCGCTGGACAGCGCAGACGGCCAGGCCTTGCGCGCCGCCATGCTCGACATCGCGAAGAAGCTGGCGCAGGCCATCGTGCGTGACGGCGAAGGCGCGACCAAATTCATGACCATCCAGATCGAAGGCGGGAAGACCGGCGAGGAATGCCGCAAGGTGGCCTATGCCATTGCCCATTCGCCGCTGGTGAAAACCGCGTTCTTCGCCAGTGACCCCAACCTCGGGCGCATCCTGGCCGCCGTGGGTTATGCAGGCATTGACGACCTGGACCAGACAAAAATCGATTTGTACCTGGACGACGTGCTGGTGGCTAAAAACGGCGGCCGGCATCCCGGCTATGTCGAGGCCGACGGCCAGCGTGTGATGAAGCAAAGCGAGATCACGGTGCGTGTGGTGTTGGGCCGCGGCGCGGCAACCGACACCGTCTGGACCTGCGACTTCTCCTACGACTACGTCAAGATCAACGCCGATTACCGCAGTTAAGCGGCGAAGAAAAAAATGAACGAGCAGTTTGAACGCCTGATCTCCCGCGTCGAGTCCCTGATGGCGCGGATTGAATCCGTGCTGCCGCAGCCCCTGACCGCGCCGGACTGGAGCGCCTCCGTCGCTTACCGCTACCGCAAGCGCAGCTCCGGCCACGGCTCGCTCGAGCCGGTGCGCCACATCGGCAGCATGAGCTTGGGCGACTTGAAGGAAATCGAGGACCAGAAGGAAAAGATCAAGCGCAACACCGAGCAGTTCGTGCTCGGCAAGCCCGCCAACAACGTGCTGCTGACCGGCGCACGCGGCACCGGCAAGTCCTCGTTGATCAAGGCCTGCCTCAACGAATATTCGTCACGCGGCCTGCGGCTGATCGAAGTCGACAAGGCCGACCTGACCGACCTGCCGGACATCGTCGACGTGGTCTCCGGCCTGCCTGAAAAATTCATCGTCTTTTGCGACGACCTGAGTTTTGAAGAAGGCGAGCCCGGCTACAAGGCGCTCAAGTCCATCCTCGACGGCTCCGTCGCGGCGGCCACGCCCAATGTGCTGATCTACGCGACCAGCAACCGGCGCCACCTGCTGCCCGAGTACATGACGGAAAACCTCACCTACACGCGCAGCGACGACGGCGAAGTGCATCCTGGTGAAGTGGTTGAAGAAAAGATTTCGCTGTCCGAGCGTTTCGGCCTCTGGGTCAGCTTCTATCCTTTCAGCCAGGACGAATACCTGACCATCGTCGCGCAGTGGCTGTCGTCCTTTGGCGTGGGGCCTGACGCGATCGCAGCGGCCAAGCCCGCCTCCCTGGTCTGGGCGCTGGAGCGCGGCTCGCGCAGCGGGCGTGTGGCCTATCAGTTCGCCCGCGACTACGCCGGCCGCGACAGCGCCAGCCGGCCTGTGGCGGCTGCGCCCATTGCCGCCTACGAGCGCCCGGGCGCCGCGGCGGCCGCCCCGTCTGACCAAGCCCCAGACCATTCGACATGAGCGTGCTGGTCGCCGACGGTGAACGTCCGCGAGAAGGCGGCGCCGACCGCAAGGTCGTTGATGTCGCAGTCGGTGTGCTCATCCGCCCCAACGGAGACTTCCTGCTCACCTCACGCCCGCCCGGAAAGGTCTACGAAGGCTATTGGGAATTCCCCGGCGGCAAGCTCGAGCAAGGCGAAACCGTCGAAGCCGCGCTGCGCCGCGAGCTCCAGGAAGAAATCGGCATCACCATCGCGGCCGCGCATCCCTGGAAGGTCGAGATGGTCGACTACCCGCACGCGCTGGTGCGCCTGAACTTCTGCAAGGTGTTTGAGTGGACCGGCGAGTTGCACATGCATGAAGGCCAGTCTTATGCCTGGCAGTCGCTGCCGGTCAGCGTAGAGCCAGTGCTGCCTGGTACCGTTCCAGTGTTGACTTGGTTTGCCGAAGAGTGCGCTGGATCTTCAATAGAAAATGGCCTGTAGCCCAATAAATACCTGGGCTGCGCGCTATAAATAAGATAGCAGCGCGTTTTATCAAGCAGGTGCCGCGGATCTGGCTTTGCCAGGCCGCAGGCGCCGCCCCCTGCAAGGGGGGAGCAGGCTACACGCAGTGAGCCTGGACGGGGGTTAATCAACTTAGCCGGCAAATTCCCAGTTCTTGCTCGCCCCCATGACGGCATTCGGATACGGCGACTTTCCGCGCGAGCCGTTGTAGCGGCCCAGGCCCATGAACAAATCGCCGCGCTCGCGGTCAAGGTAATGCCGCAGGATCACGCAGCCGAAGCGCAAATTGGTTTGCATGTGGAACAGCTTGCCCGCATCGCCGTCGCCGATCACGCGCGTCCAGAAGGGCATGACCTGCATGTAGCCGCGCGCGCCCACGTTGCTCACTGCGAACTTGCGGAAGTTGCTTTCGACCTGGATCAGGCCCAGCACCAGCGTCACGTCCAGCCCGGCGCGTTTGCTCTCGTACCAGACGGTCTGCAAAAACTCTTTGCGGATCTGCCACTCGGGCTTTTTCTTCTTGAGGCGCTCGCTCATGGCGCCTAGCCAGCGCAAATATGTGAGCCGGCTTTCGGTGTCCCTGAACTCGGGAATGGGCGGCGCCTGGTTGGCGATGGCCGAGCTCAATGCGGTGCGCACGGAGTCGATCAGTGGCTCCTCAATCTGCGCGCCGGCACTCGCTTGCTCTGAAATCAATAGCGAACTGCCAAGGACTGGCAAGGCCTGGAGGCACTTTCTTCTTGAAATCAGCCCGGTCCCTGCAAAAGAAGAGACGCTGGATGCGGGCACGGTCACGAGGTCTGCGAAAGCCATGTCAGCATCAAAGCGCCAGTTTTCCCTTGAGGAAATCGAAAGCGCCGGCAGCGTCTATCTTGCTGGAGGCCGCGTCGCGGCGGTGCTGGTATTCCAGTTGCCCATCTTTCAGGCCACGGTCGCCGATGGTGACGCGGTGCGGCACGCCGATCAGTTCCCAGTCGGCAAACATGGCGCCGGGGCGCTCGCCACGGTCGTCCAGGATCACGTCTACGCCAGCGGCAAGCAACTCGGCGTAGAGCTTGTTGGCCGCCGCCTCGACTTCGGGGAATCGGTCAGGGCTGATGGGGCACAGCACGACCGTGAAAGGCGCGATGGCGTCGGGCCAGATGATGCCGCGCTCGTCGTGGTTTTGCTCGATGGCGGCGGCCGGAAGGCGCGTGATGCCGATGCCGTAGCAGCCCATCTCCATGAATTGCGGCTTGCCGTTTTCACCCAGGAAGGTGGCGTTCATCGCCTTGCTGTATTTGGTGCCGAGGTAAAAAACGTGGCCGACCTCGATGCCGCGCTCGATCACCAGCGCGCCCTTGCCGTCGGGTGAAGGGTCGCCCGCCACCACGTTGCGGATGTCTGCCACCAGCGTTGGCTCGGGCAGGTCGCGGCCCCAGTTGACGCCGGTGAGGTGAAAGTCCACTTCGTTGGCGCCGCAGACCCAGTCGGCCAATGCGGCGACTTCGCGGTCGGCCACCAGCTTGACGGGTTTTTTCAGGTTCAGCGGGCCCAGGTAGCCCGGCTTGCAGCCGAAGTGGTCTTCAATCTCGGGCAGCGTGGCAAAACGGAAGTTCGCCAAGCCCTCAACCTTGCCGACCTTGATCTCGTTCATGTCGTGGTCGCCGCGCAGCAGCAGCAGCCAGACCTGCGACTTGATGACCTTGCCCGCTTCGTCGAGTTCGTCGGTGGCCAGCACCAGGGACTTGACGGTGGTTTGCAGCGGGATGCCCAGCAGCCCGGCCACATCGGCGCAGGTGGCTTTGCCGGGCGTGGGGGTTTTGGCCATGGCCTGTGATGCCGGCTTGCGCGCGCCCTGGGGCGCCAGCGCCTCGGCTTTTTCCATGTTGGCGGCGTAGTCGCTGCCGGGGCAGTAGACGATGGCGTCTTCGCCGGTCGCGGCGATCACCTGGAACTCCTCACTCAGGTCGCCGCCGATGGCGCCGCTGTCGGCGGCCACGGCGCGGTAGGTCAGGCCGAAGCGGTCAAAAATCTTGCGGTAGGCGGCCGCCATGACCTGGTAGCTGGCCTTGGCGCTGTCCTGGTCGCGGTCGAAGCTGTAGGCGTCCTTCATGATGAACTCGCGCCCGCGCATCAGGCCGAAGCGGGGGCGGCGCTCGTCGCGAAATTTCGTCTGGATCTGGTACAGGTTTTTGGGCAGCTGCTTGTAGCTTTTGATGTCCTGGCGCATCACGTCGGTGACGACTTCCTCGCTGGTCGGCTGCACGACAAAATCGCGGCCGTGGCGGTCCTTGATGCGCAGCAGCTCGGGGCCCATTTTTTCAAAGCGGCCGGTTTCCTGCCAGAGCTCGGCCGGCTGGATCACCGGCATGGTCATCTCGACGGCGCCGGCGCGGTTCATTTCCTCGCGCACGATGGCCTCGACCTTGCGGATCACGCGCAGGCCCATGGGCATGTAGTTGTAAACGCCGGCGCCCAGCTTCTTGATCATGCCCGCCCGCATCATGAGCTGGTGGCTCACGACTTCCGCGTCGGCAGGCGCTTCCTTGAGGGTGGAAATGAAGAACTGGGAGGCTTTCATGGGCGGTTTTCTGGAATTCCGGGGTGGAAAAAGGGGGTGGAAAGAAGACGAAAAGGGGGCAAAAAACGGGTGGAAAACGAATGGAAAGGGGTGCTGCAGCCCGCTGTGCGCTTGGCGCTGGGGCCTTCGCTGTGCATAATGGACTCAGTTTAAAAAATTTGAGGTTTGATTATGCTTGACCGGGACGGCTTTAGGCCCAACGTCGGCATCATCTTGCTCAACCAGAGAAGTCAGGTATTTTGGGGCAAACGTATCCGTACCCACTCGTGGCAATTTCCGCAGGGTGGCATTGATCGGGGCGAAAATCCCGAGCAGGCCATGTACCGCGAGTTACATGAAGAAGTGGGGCTGTTGCCACAGCATGTGAATGTGCTGGCCCGAACCCGAGACTGGTTGCGCTATGAGGTGCCTGACCGGTTCATCCGCCGCGATGCGCGCGGACATTACAAAGGCCAGAAACAAATCTGGTTTCTCCTTCAGCTGGTCGGCCACGACTGGGATTTGAACCTGCGCGCCACCGACCACCCCGAGTTCGATGCCTGGCGCTGGAACGACTACTGGGTGCCGCTGGATGTCGTGGTGGAGTTCAAGCGCGGCGTGTATGAAATGGCGCTGACCGAGCTGGCGCGTTTTGTGCCGCGTGTGGACAGCCGCAGCGATGTTCGCCCCGACCACCGCAACCGCTACCTGCGCGGTGGGCTGCATCAGCGCGACCATATCAGCCCGGCGGGTGACGCCGGCCTTCATCCCGGCTCCGGCGGCGACGCCTTCCACAAACCCGTCACCAGGCCGGGCGCCGCCTTCGAGTTGCCGCCCGGCGCCACCTTTGAACCGGATCCGCAGACCAGCCTGGATGCGAATACCCAATCCACCAAAACATGAACTTCAAATCCGCTCTCCTGGTCTCTGTGGCGCTCCTGCTGGGTAACCATGCAGCCTGGGCCCAAACCCCGGCCTTTCTCACACCCGATGATCCCGACTGGAAAGAAACCGAAGTTCCGCCGCCGCCGGCGTTTGACGTCAGCAAGCTGGTGGTGTTTGATGCGTCACCCAACTCGCAGCTTGTGTTTGGCGTAGACCCTGCCTCCATCCAGATATCGGAGAAAGACAGCCTGGTTCGTTATGTGATGGTGGCCACCAGCGCCAGCGGCGCGCGCAACGTCATGTATGAAGCCATACGCTGCGCGACAGGTGAGTTCAAGACCTATGCCCGCGCTTCGCCTGACGGCAAATGGAGCCATGTGAGCGATCCCAAGTGGCGCTCCATGTTTGACAACATGCCGTCCAAGCACGCCTTGCGTTTTGCCAAGGCCGGCGCCTGTGACAGCGCTGCGTCGGCGCCTTCGGTGCAGGTGCTGGTGTCGCGCCTGAAAAACCCCAACTTCAGGATGACCGACTGAGACCGTCGAGGCCAGCGACGCCGGTGCCTGCCGCAATGGGCCGGCGCCGCCTAGCGGGTCAGCACCAGGTTGGTACGGTGGACCATCTCGGGCTCACCGGTATAACCCAGCAGTTTCTCGAACTCTGACGACGCCTTGCGGCAAATCAGCCGGGCTTCAGCGCTTGAATAATTGGCCAGCCCGCGCGCGATCTCGGCGCCTTCAGGGCCCCGCACGGCGATCACATCGCCCCGCGAAAACTCTCCCTGAACCGCGGTCATGCCGATGGGCAGCAGGCTCTTGCCCTCATCCCTTACCTTGCCCACGGCGCCTGCATCCACCGTCACGGAGCCCCGCATCTGCAAGTGATCGGCCATCCACTGTTTGCGCGCCTGCATTTTCTGGGTCTGCGCCACCAGCAGCGTGCCGATGGACTCACCCTGCGTCAGCCGGATGAGGGCCTGGGGTTCGCGGCCCCAGGCGATGACGGTCGAGGCGCCCGAGCCCGCGGCCCGCTTGGCCGCCAGGATCTTGGTGATCATGCCGCCCTTGCCGATGCTGGAGCCGGCGCCGCCCGCCATGGTCTCCAGCGCCGCATCACCGGCCTTGGCTTCGTGCACAAACTGTGCGGCCGGATCCTTGCGCGGGTCGGCGGTGTAAAGGCCACGCTGGTCAGTGAGGATCACCAGCGCATCGGCCTCCACCAGGTTGGCCACCAGCGCACCCAGGGTGTCGTTGTCGCCGAATTTGATCTCATCGTTGACGACCGTGTCGTTCTCGTTGATGACCGGCACCACGCCCAGTTGCAGCAAGGCCAGCAGGGTGGAGCGCGCGTTCAGGTAGCGTTCCCGGTCGGCCAGATCGGCGTGCGTGAGCAGCACCTGGGCGCTGCCGATGCCGTTTTCGCGCAGCTTGGTTTCGTAGACCTGGACCAGGCCCATCTGACCTACCGCGGCGGCGGCCTGCAGCTCGTGGATGGCCTTGGGACGGGTGGTCCAGTTCAGGCGTTTCATGCCCTCGGCGATGGCGCCGCTGCTCACCATGATCACTTCGCGGCCGTCCTTCACGAGCGAGGCCAGTTGTTCGCACCACTGGCCGATGGCCACGGCGTCGAGTCCGCGGCCTTCATTGGTGACCAGGCTGGAGCCCACTTTGACCACGATGCGTTTGGCATTGCGCAGGATGGGAGAGCCTGTTTTTTCTTGCATGTTTAAGTACTTTTCGGGCTCTAGCCCAATGAATACAAGGGGAGATAGCTACTATTTTTATAGCAAGCGCCGCCTTGCACCTGCTTGCTGATCCGTCTGGAAATGAGGGCGTCAGGACGATTCAGGCAACTCGGGAGGCAGCGGGGCAAAGCGCGGATCAATTTCTTCCTCGGGTTGCTCGCTTTTCTGGACCTGCTTGACGTGCTGGTAGATCGTCTTGATCAGGTGCTCACAGCCTTCGCGCGTGAGCGCCGAAATCTCGAACACGGGGCCTTTGAATTTGAACCGCTTGACGAAGTCCTTGACGATGGCTGCGCGTTTGTCGGCGTCCACCATGTCCAGCTTGTTGAGCACCAGCCAGCGCGGCTTTTCATAAAGCGCTTCGTCGTACTTCTTGAGTTCGCCCACAATGGCTTTGGCCTGGGCCACGGGGTCCACGCCTTCGTCAAAGGGCGCCAGGTCAACGATGTGCAGCAGCAGCCGGGTGCGCTGAAGGTGGCGCAGGAAGAGGTGGCCCAGGCCGGCGCCTTCAGAGGCGCCTTCAATCAGGCCGGGCAGGTCGGCCACCACGAAGCTTTGCTCTGGCCCCACGCGCACCACGCCCAGGTTGGGGTGAAGCGTGGTGAAGGGGTAATCGGCAATGCGCGGGCGGGCATTGGACACCGCTGAAATGAAGGTGGATTTGCCGGCGTTGGGCATCCCGAGCAGGCCGACGTCGGCCAGCACCTTCAGCTCCAGCTTCAGGCTTTTGCGCTCGCCGGGCCAGCCGGGCGTCTTGCTGCGGGGGGCGCGGTTGGTCGAGCTCTTGAAGCGCAGGTTGCCGAAGCCGCCGTCGCCGCCCTTGGCGATCAGCACTTGTTCACCGGGAACCAGCAGTTCGTAAAGCACTTCCCCGGTTTCGCCGTCGGTCAGGATGGTGCCCACCGGCATTTTGAGGATGATGTCGTCGCCCTTGGCGCCGAACATGTCCGAGCCCATGCCGTGCTGGCCGTTGCGGGCCTCATGGCGGCGCGAAAACCGGAAGTCAACCAGCGTGTTCAGGTTGATGTCTGCCACCGCATACACATGGCCGCCGCGCCCGCCGTCGCCGCCGTTGGGGCCGCCGAATTCTTTGTACTTTTCGTGGCTGAACGAGACGCAGCCACTCCCGCCATCGCCTGCGGCAATGTCAATAAAGGCTTCGTCAACAAATTTCATGATGGAGTGCTGCGGTTAAACCAGGGCTTCAGGGGCCGGAGATCAAGTTTACAAACAAAAAAGCCCCGACAGGTCGGGGCTTCGTTTCAGTCGAAGTGACTTATCGAAGTGATCAGCTTACGCCGGGGTCACATTCACGGTGTGCTTGTTCAGCGCGCCCTTGACGGAAAACGAGACCGAGCCGTCAACCAGTGCAAACAGGGTGTGGTCCTTGCCGATGCCGACATTGACGCCTGGATGGAACTTGGTGCCGCGCTGGCGCACGATGATGCTGCCTGCGTTGATGACTTCGCCGCCGAATTTCTTCACGCCAAGCATTTTGGGCTGTGAATCACGCCCGTTTCGCGTAGAGCCGCCGCCTTTTTTCTGTGCCATTTTTCGTTACTCCTGGTACGTCCCTGCTCAGCCGGCGATAGCGCCGATTTGCAGTTCCGTGTAGTTTTGCCGGTGGCCCTGACGTTTTTGATAGTGCTTGCGACGGCGCATTTTGAAAATGCGAACCTTGTCGTGCCTACCCTGTGAAAGGACAGTGACTGTAACAGTGGCGCCGGACACCAAGGGCGTACCAACCGTGATCGTGCTGCCGGTGCCGACAGCCAAAACCTGGTCAATAACGATCTCTTGGCCTACGTCCGCAGCAATCTGTTCTACTTTAATTTTTTCTCCAGTAGCAACCTTGTATTGTTTGCCACCGGTTTTTATGACCGCGTACATGTAAGACCTCGTAATTTGAGTTCTGCAGACGGATTTCCGCAGAGCCCAATATTCTAGCACGGCAGGCCGAAATTGGCTACAGCACCGTTTTCGGGACTATTTTGGCCCCAACGGAAGGGTCCGTGTGGTTTTTGGTGCCGGGGCAGGCGAAGCTGCTTTCTATAATCTGCCCAAACCTAACGTCTGGACCCGCCTTTTGTCTGCAAATTCTTCAAGCACCGCCGTAGCCCTCGCCCTGATTGCCGACGACATGCGGGGAATGGATGGGGTGATCGAGCTGCGCCTGAAGTCCGAAGTGCCGCTGGTCAGCCAGGTTTCACGCTACATCGTGGCGGCTGGCGGCAAACGGTTGCGCCCGGCCCTGCTGCTGCTCATGTGCGGCGCCCTTGATTATCGGGGCGATCAACGTTACAACCTGGCCGCCGTGGTGGAGTTCATCCATACGGCCACCCTGCTGCATGATGACGTGGTGGACGAGTCCACGTTGCGCCGCGGACGCGCCACTGCCAACGAGGCGTTTGGCAATCCAGCTAGCGTCCTGGTGGGCGATTTCCTTTACTCCCGGGCGTTCCAGATGATGGTGGAAGCCGGCGATATGCGGATCATGCAGACCCTGGCCGAAGCCACCAATGTGATCGCGGAAGGGGAAGTCCTGCAGCTCATGAATATGCATGACGCAACGCTTTCCGAAGAGGGCTACCTGCGGGTGATTCGCTCCAAGACGGCCAAGCTTTTCGAGGCCAGCGCCCGCCTGGCAGCGCTGCTGGCGCAGTCGACGCCGGCCGTCGAGCAAAGCTGCGCAGCCTACGGACAGGCATTGGGCACGGCCTTTCAGGTGATCGACGATGTCCTGGACTATGACGGCGATGTGTCGGAAATGGGCAAGAACCTGGGCGACGACCTGAGGGAAGGCAAGGCGACCCTACCGCTCATCATTGCGATGCAGCGCGGCACGGGAGCGGAGCGCAACACCATTCGGCAGGCTATTGAAACCGGGGGCACCGACCAGATGGCCCAAATCATTGCCATCGTGCAGCAGACCGGAGCGCTCCGGGCCACCCGCGACGCCGCTGCGCTGGAGGCGCAACGCGCGCTCGACGCCTTGCAAGTACTGCCGCAAAACATTTACAGTGATGCCTTGGTGCAGCTGGCCTCCCAATTGCTGGACAGGCGTTCCTGACAAACGGCTGCATATTGGCGGGGTGTAGCTTAGCCTGGTAGAGCGCTACGTTCGGGACGTAGAGGCCGGAGGTTCGAATCCTCTCACCCCGACCAGGTCTGTTTTGGCTCCATATGTGCGTTTCTCCGCACAGTTCCGGCGTCCGCCGGTGCAGGTCGGGCGTTTTCGATTTACACCCGGTAATCTATAGGCGATGATACCTATTTGAGTTAATCCAGAGAACCATGGCCGCTGTCGACACCGCTATCAACCAACCGCCGTCCATGGCTTTACCCGGCTTGGGCCGAGCCCTGGTGATGGCCGGAAAATTGGGGCAGAAAGCTGCCGAAGACATTTTTCGCAAGGCCCAAAGCAGCCGTACCAGCTTTATCGCCGAATTGACGGGCTCCGGCGCGGTATCCGCTTTTGATCTGGCCCACACCATGTCGACGGCTTTCGCTGCCCCTTTGCTGGATCTGGAAGCCATCGACGTACAGCGCCTGCCCAAAGGCCTGCTGGACACCAAAATCTGCGCCACCTACCGAATTGTTGTCCTGAGCAAGCGCAACAACCGTCTGATCGTCGCGACTGCAGATCCTTCCGACCAGGAGGCCGCGGAGAAGATCAAGTTTTCCACCCAGATGGGGGTGGATTGGGTCATTGCGGAGTACGACAAGCTGTCCAAGCTGGTAGAGGCGTCCAACACCACGGCCGCCGAGGCCATGGAAAGCATCATCGGTGACGACTTCGAGTTTGACGAATCGAGCACCGAGGCCTCTGCCGAAGACAGTGAAGCCAGCGTTTCAGAAGTCGAGGACGCGCCCGTCGTCAAATTTCTGCAAAAAATGCTGCTTGACGCTTTCAGCATGCGGGCTTCCGACCTGCATTTCGAGCCGTTTGAGCATACCTACCGTGTCCGGTTCCGGGTTGACGGAGAACTGCGCGAAATCGCATCGCCACCGGTGGCCATCAAGGAAAAGCTCGCGGCGCGCATCAAGGTGATCTCAAAGCTGGACATCTCGGAAAAGCGCGTGCCGCAGGACGGCAAGATGAAGCTCAAGATAGGCCCGGACCGGGTCATCGATTTCCGGGTCAGCACCTTGCCCACCATGTATGGCGAGAAAATCGTCATCCGTATTCTTGACCCGAGCAGTGCCAAGTTGGGCATTGATGCCCTGGGCTACGAGGCGGATGAGAAGGAGCGCTTGCTCCACGCGATTCAGCGGCCCTATGGCATGGTGCTGGTGACCGGGCCCACCGGTTCGGGCAAGACGGTGTCGCTTTACACCTGCCTGAACATTCTCAACAAGCCGGGCGTCAACATCGCTACTGCCGAGGATCCCGCCGAAATTACCTTGCCTGGCGTCAACCAGGTCAGCATGAACGACAAGGCCGGCATGACCTTTTCAGTCGCGCTCAAGGCGTTCTTGCGGCAGGATCCCGACATCATCATGGTCGGTGAGATCCGGGATCTTGAGACCGCCGATATCGCGATCAAGGCCGCGCAGACCGGCCATATGGTGATGTCGACGTTGCACACCAACGATGCACCGACCACACTGACGCGTATGCGCAACATGGGCATTGCACCTTTCAATATCGCCTCCAGCGTGATTCTGATCACCGCTCAGCGTTTGGCCCGCCGCCTTTGCCCCAATTGCAAGACGCCTGCGGACATCCCGCGTGAGACCCTGCTTGACGCGGGCTTCAAGGAAGAGGATGTAGACGGCTCATGGACGCCTTACCGCCCGGTAGGCTGCTCGATGTGTACGAATGGTTACAAAGGGCGGGTGGGCGTTTATCAGCTCATGCCTATTTCCGAGGAGATCCAGCGTATCGTCCTTCGCGACGGCAGCGCCCTGGAAATTGCTGCCCAGGCGGAGGCTGAGGGCGTGAAAAGCCTGCGGGTGTCGGGTTTGTCCAAAGTTAAACTCGGCATGACTTCGCTGGAAGAGATTCTGGGCTGTACCAATGTTTAAACCGGTGCATCCAGAAGCCGGCACATGGCGGCGTGACTATCCTGATGGCACGCGCTGAAGCTGTCCATACAACGAGAAAGCATCATGGCAACTGCAGTATCCAAGGGCGTTAAGGAATTTGTTTTCGAATGGGAGGGCAAGGACCGCGGCGGCAAGCAGGTCCGCGGTGAAATCCGTGCCGTCGGTGAAAACCAGGTCAAGTCCTCATTGCGTCGTCAGGGCGTATTACCCACCAAGATCAAGAAGCGCAAGATGCGCGCCGGCAAGTCCATCAAGCCCAAGGACATCGCCATTTTTACGCGCCAATTGGCCACCATGATGAAGGCGGGCGTTCCGCTTCTTCAGGCGTTTGACATCGTCGGCCGCGGTAATCCGAATGTCAGCGTCACCAAGCTGCTTAACGATGTGCGTACCGACGTTGAAACGGGTACGTCTCTCAGCGCGGCCTTTCGCAAGTACCCGATGTACTTCAATGCGCTTTATTGCAACCTGGTCGAAGCGGGCGAAGCGGCCGGTATTCTGGAGTCTTTGCTGGACCGCCTTGCGGTCTACATGGAAAAAACCGAGGCGATCAAGTCCAAGATCAAGTCGGCCCTGATGTACCCCATTTCAGTGGTGGTTGTTGCCTTTGTGGTGGTGGCGGTGATCATGATTTTTGTGATCCCTGCGTTCAAGCAGGTGTTCTCATCTTTTGGGGCGGACCTTCCAGCCCCGACACTCATTGTGATTGCGATTAGCGAATTTTTTGTTGCTTATTGGTGGCTGATTTTCGGCGGCATCGGCGGCAGCCTGTATTTCTTCATGCAGGCCTGGAAACGCAATGAAAAGATGCAGAAATTCATGGACAGGCTGCTTTTGAAGGTGCCGGTCTTTGGCGCACTGATTGAGAAGTCCTGTATTGCCCGTTGGACTCGCACACTGTCCACCATGTTCGCGGCGGGTGTTCCGCTGGTGGAGGCACTTGACTCCGTCGGCGGCGCTTCCGGCAATTCCCTGTATGCCGATGCCACCGAGAAAATCCAGCAGGAAGTCTCTACCGGCACCAGTTTGACGGCTGCGATGACCAACGCCAATCTGTTCCCCACCATGGTGCTGCAAATGTGCGCCATCGGAGAGGAATCCGGCTCCGTTGACCACATGCTCGGTAAAGCAGCGGATTTCTATGAAGCGGAAGTCGATGAAATGGTGGCCGGCCTTTCAAGTTTGATGGAGCCCATCATCATTGTGTTTCTGGGCGGGCTTATCGGGGGCATCGTGGTTTCCATGTACCTGCCCATCTTCAAGCTGGGCCAAGTCGTCTGATGGCGACGGGTCTGGGGCCGGCGTTTGATGCGTTGCTGGCCGGTATTTTTGGGCTGCTGATCGGCAGCTTTCTTAACGTCGTTATTTATCGCCTGCCCAAGATGATGGAGCGCCAGTGGGCGCAGGAATGTGCGGAGCTGGCCGACAAAACCCCAGAGGCCCCGGATTCCACGGAAAAGTTCAATTTGCTGGTGCCGCGTTCACGCTGCTCCAGTTGCGGTCATGTCATACGCTGGTATGAAAACATCCCGGTCGCCAGTTATTTGTTCTTGAGGGGCAAATGCTCGGTATGCGGCACGCCTTACGGTGTGCGCTACCCGGTCGTCGAGGCGGTCACCGGTGCCCTTTTCTTTTTTTGCGTCTGGCGCTGGGGCTGGTCGGTCACGGCGCTGGCGTGGTGCGGGTTTTCCGCGGCGCTACTTGCGCTGGCGATGATTGACTGGGATACGACACTGCTGCCTGACGACATCACCTTGCCCCTGCTGTGGGCCGGCCTTATCGTTGCGGCGATGCAGTGGAATCCAGCCGTCAATCTGCCGACGGCGCTGTGGGGCGCCATAGCCGGCTACCTGTCCTTGTGGCTGGTGTATTGGGCCTTCAAGCTGGCGACCGGTAAAGAAGGCATGGGTTATGGCGACTTCAAATTGTTTGCCGCGCTGGGTGCCTGGTTCGGCTGGCCCGCACTGGTTCCCATCATCCTGATGGCCTCCGTGATCGGCGCCGTCATCGGCATTGCGATGAAGTTTTCCAGCGGGTTGCGGGAGGGCGGCTATGTACCTTTCGGACCTTTCCTGGCCGGGGCGGGTTTCACCGCCATGGTCTTTGGCCCCCAAACTATCTTGCGGGTCGTAGGCCTGTGACGCCATGCGCCCTGCCGCCTTGCGCATAGGATTGACGGGCGGCATAGGCAGCGGCAAGAGTACGGTTGCCCATACGCTGGTGGCCTGTGGCGCCGCGCTGGTCGATGCCGATGCAATTTCCAGGGCGGTCACGGCCACCGGCGGGGCCGCCCTGAAGGAAATCGCCGCACAGTTCGGACCCCATCTCATAGCTGCCGATGGTGCCATGGACCGGGACCGCATGCGGCAGCTCGCTTTTGAGGACCCTTCCGCCAGGCGGCGGCTCGAGTCGATTGTTCACCCCCTGGTGGGCCAGGAAACCCTGCGACAGTACGGGGAGGCCGTGAAAGCCGGTAAGACCTGCGTTGTTTTTGACATTCCGCTGCTGGTGGAGTCGGGCCGCTGGCGCCAGCAACTTGACCAGGTGCTGGTGGTGGATTGCAGCGAAGCCACGCAGATCAGCCGGGTCATGGCCCGTAACGGCTGGCCCCAAGACGTGGTGGAAAAAATCCTGGCAGGGCAGGCCAGCCGCGGCCAGCGCCTGTCGGCGGCCGATATTTGCCTTTACAACGACGGCTTGTCCCTTGAAGACCTGCAGGCCCAGGTCCGGCTGCTTGCCGCGCGCTTCGGGCTATGATGCACAGACAAACCTCTCCTTTGAAGCCGACGAAAATAGCGCTGTGATTCTTTACGAGTATCCATTTAACGAACGCATACGCACGTACTTGCGACTGGAGCACCTGTTTCGCCGCCTTGGTGAACTGGTGGAGCGCGAGAGCCCGACGGATCATCACTACGCCATCACGACCATCTTTGAAATCATGGACGTGGGCGCGCGGGCCGACCTCAAAACCGACGTGCTCAAGGACCTCGAGAAGCAAAAGCACGTCCTCAACGGCTACCGCGGCAACCCGGCCATTTCGGAAGCCGTCCTGGATGAAGTTACCGGGCAGCTCGAAGGGTGTTTTGCCGCCTTGAACGGCTTGCCGGGCAAGGCGGGCCAGTCACTGACTGAAAACGACTGGCTGATGAGCATTCGCAGCCGCGTCGGCATTCCGGGCGGCACTTGCGAATTCGATTTACCGGCTTATTTTGCGTGGCAGCACCTGGATACCGCAACGCGCAAGCAGGACCTGCAGCGCTGGATCACGCCGCTGGTGCCGCTGGCTGAATCCATCCGTGTTTTGTTGACGCTGCTGCGCGACTCCGGCGCCCCGCAAAAAGTGATCGCCCCGGCCGGGCAGTACCAGCAGACGCTTCCCCAGGGACGCACCTTCCAGCTGCTGCGCCTGCGGATTGACCCCTCGCTGGGCATGATCCCCGAAATCAGCGGCAACCGCCTGATTGTCTCGGTGCGCCTCATGCGCCACGAAAGCGATGACCGCCTGCACGCCAGCACCGAGGACTCGGCGTTTGAGCTGACACTCTGCTCCTGACCGCGTTTGCGTCCCTGGTCGACCTATTCAGAAACAGCCTGAAGCCATGCCTGTCACGAAAAAAGACTCCACGCCCCTCCCTGTGAAGCTGGTGGTATGCCCCGGCTGCGGTGGCGAAAGCGTTTACGCACCGGGCAACCCCTTCCGTCCCTTCTGCAGCGAGCGTTGCAAGAACATCGACCTGGGCGCCTGGGCCAGCGAAGGTTTTCGCCTGCCGGCCGACGCACCGCCGGACGACGAAGCGTTTGGGGACCCGAAGCTGCAATAACAAACAAGCATTGGCCTGCCAAGGAAGCGGTGTCACCCGCGTTCTCGGCAGGATGGGAGGCGCGGGGGCGGCAAGCCTCGCAGCGTGTGTGAGAGTGAAAAGGGAGGGAAAAAATGAACACAAAGTTCTTCAAGGGGCCTGTACTGGCCTTGCTGGCTGCTGCCGTTTTGCTGGGCGGAAACGCCCTGGCGCAGAGTCAACCGCTGCAGGATGAAAGCAAACCTGCCAAGTCAAAATCTAAATCCAAAAAAGCGACGGCCAAACCCGGTGCGGCAAGCCCGGGCGGCAGAGCCAAATTCATACGCGGATCTGAAGAGTCGCCCGCACAGCGCACCGCCAGGCTCAAGCGCGAATGCAAGGGCGGCGTAGACGCGGGCGCCTGCGCGGGCTACACGCGCTGACATTTTCGGCGCCGCCGCCGCCGCGCACCGGGTTTTAAGCGGCGGTGGTGCCCAGCACCTGCTGGAGCTCGCCGCTTTGGTACATCTCCATCATGATGTCCGAGCCGCCGATGAATTCACCCTTCACGTACAGCTGGGGGATCGTCGGCCAGTTGCTGAATTCCTTGATGCCGTGGCGGATTTCTTCGTCTTCCAGCACGTTCACGGTGGCGGGTTTGTTCACGCCGCAAGCCTTGAGCACCTGGATGGCGCGGCCTGAAAAACCGCACATCGGGAATTGCGCCGTGCCCTTCATGAAGAGGACAACATCGCTGGATTTGACGATTTCGGCGATGCGTTGCTGGGTGGGGTCGGTGGTGCTCATGATGAAGTCCTTTAGAAATCCTGGGGGTGGGCCGGAAGGCCGTGCCGGGCTGAAAAGCTTCAGCCGGGGCATTTCACGTTTCAATTAGATGGAATCTGGAAACCAGAATTCAACGGGCTGATTATCCCGCCGTTTGGTTTTCTGCGTGATTTCCCGGACCGCCGCGTCAGCCGCCCGGCCACAAGCCGCCCGAACAGCGCTCAATGCCGGCCAGGTCCTGGCGGCTTTGAACCTGCTCAAAACCTTCGCCGGCCAGCAGCTCGCGCACGGCCGCGGCCTGGTCGTAACCGTGTTCCAGCAGCAGCCAGCCGCCCGGCAGCAGGCTGTCGGGTGCCTGCCGGGCGATCGCGCGAATGTCGTTCAGCCCGTCCGGCCCGGCCGCCAGGGCGCTCAGGGGTTCGTGGGTCAGGGCGTCCAGATGGGGATCGGCGCTGGCGATGTAGGGCGGATTGCTGACGATCAGGTGAAAGTGTCCGCTAACTTTCTCAAGCCAGTGGCTTTGAACGAAATCCATCTCAAGACCCAAACGGGCCGCGTTTTCGCGGGCGACGACCAGCGCGTCCGCACTCGCATCCACGGCCACGACGCGGCCCTGGCGGCCGGCTGTTTTCAGGCTGTGCGCGATGGCCAGCGCGATGGCGCCGCTGCCGGTGCCCAGGTCCAGAATCTCCGGCGCCGCGGGCATATTGGGGAGGTTGGGGAGGTTGGGGAATTGCAGCACCTCCAGCGCCCAGTTCACCAGCGTTTCGGTGTCCGGCCGCGGCACCAGCACGCGGGCATCGACTTGCAGCGCAAGGCCAAAAAACTCCTTGCTGCCGACGATGTAGGCCAGCGGTTCGCCGGCAGCCCGGCGCAGGCTCATGGCCCGGAAGGCTGCGGCGGCTTCTTCGGACAGGATGTCGGTGTCGTGCGCCAGCAGCCAGGCCCGTGCGTCAGCCGGCTTGTCCAGTGCGTGCAGCAGCAGCAACTGGGCGTCCAGCCGGTCCAGCCCCAAGGCCTGGGCGGCGGTGAGGGCTTGTGCGCAACTGGGCTGGTTCATGGGTGCGCGCGTGCTGAAGTGATGTCATTGCTATCAAAAGAATAGCTGTAACCCAAGACGGTATATAGGCTGGAGGCCGATTTGGCATATAAAAACCGGGAAGGAATCATGGGGCGAAACCTCAAAGCCCGCTGTTCGCGGTTTCCAGTTCGGCCAGCAATTCGGCCCCGCGCGCCACTTGCAGCGCGGTGACGACATCGCCCATGTCGCCTTCCATGATGGCCAGCAGCTTGTACAGCGTCAGGTTGATGCGGTGATCGGTCAGGCGGCCTTGCGGGAAGTTGTAGGTGCGGATGCGGTCGCTGCGGTCGCCGCTGCCGATCAGGCCCTTGCGCATGGCGGCGTCTTTGGCGGCGCGCTCGGAGCGGTCTTTTTCGTGGATGCGCGCGGTCAGCACCTTGAGCGCCTGCGCCTTGTTGCTGTGCTGGCTGCGGCCTTCCTGGCATTCGGCGACGATGCCCGTCGGCAAGTGCGTGATGCGCACGGCCGAATCGGTCTTGTTGATATGCTGGCCGCCGGCGCCGCTGGCGCGGTAGGTATCGATGCGCAGGTCGGCCGGGTTGATCTGGATGGCCACGGCCTCATCAGGCTCGGGCAGCACGGCCACGGTGCAGGCGCTGGTGTGGATACGGCCCTGCGTTTCGGTCGCCGGCACGCGCTGCACGCGGTGGCCGCCTGACTCAAACCGCAGCTTGCCGTAAACGCCCACGCCCATCACGTCCAGCGGCCCGTCGATGCGCAGCACCACTTCCTTGAAGCCGCCCAGCTCGCTTGGCGACTCGCTGATGATCTCCACCTGCCAGCGGTTGCGCTCGGCAAAACGGGTGTACATGCGGCACAGGTCGCCGGCAAACAGCGCCGACTCGTCACCGCCCGTGCCCGCGCGGATTTCGATAAAAGCCGCCCGGGCGTCGTCCGGGTCCTTGGGAATCAGCATCAGCTGCAGGGCTTCGTCGATCTGCGCGATATCGGCTTTGGCCGCGGCGATCTCTTCTTCGGCCATCGCCGTCATTTCAGGGTCGTTTTTGGCCTCTGCCAGCATGCCCTCGGCGCCGGCCAGGTCGGCCTCGCGGGTGGTGAGGCGCATGTACTGCTCGGCGATCACGCTGGCTTCGGCGTGCTCACGCGTCAGGGTGCGAAAGCGGTTCAGGTCGCTCACCACGTCGCTGGCGGACAGCAGCGCATCCAGCTCGTGCAGGCGCAGAAGCTGGCGGTCCAGGGTTTGGCGGAGAAAGGGTTTCATGACGATGGAAAAAGCAAAAGGGATTCAGGGCGACGACGGGCGGCGAGGGCGCTGCCAGACGTCAGCAGGTGTGGCGGCAGTCGCAGCCACGGCGCAGCGGCGGCCGCTAACGCTCTTTGTCGTCGGGCTGGACTTTGGGCAACTGGCCGCGCAGGAACAGCCGTGAGACGGCTTGCGCCGTGGCTTCGCGGCTGCTGGCATCGCCCGCATGCAATTCGGCCAAAGTGCCGTGCAGCATTTTCTGGGTCAGGCCGCGGGTCAGCGCGTCCAGCACGGTGTCGATGGGCTCGCCCCGGGCCAGCAGCTTTTTGGCGCGCACGATTTCGGCGGCGCGCCACTCGTCGGTCTGCGCATTGAGTTGCTGGATCAGCGGCACGCTGCGGCGTTGGCCCAGCCAGTGCATGAAGTTCTGCACGCCGGCGTCGATGATGACTTCGGCCTGCGCCACGGCGGCCTGGCGGCTGTCCTTGCCGGTCTGCACCACGTGGGCCAGGTCGTCGACGGTGTAGAGGTAGATATCGGGCAGGGCCTTGACTTCGGGCTCGATGTCACGCGGCACGGCCAGGTCGACCATGAACATCGGGCGATGCTTGCGCAGCTTCACGGCGCGCTCGACGGCGCCCAGGCCGATGATGGGCAGCGTGCTGGCGGTGCAGCTGATGACCGCGTCGAATTCATGCAGGCGGCTGGGCAGGTCGGCCAGGCGCATCACTTCGGCGCCAAAGCGGCCGGCCAGCTTTTCGCCGCGCTCCAGCGTGCGGTTGGCAATCGCCATGGCCTTGGGGTTTTTGGCGGCGAAGTGGGTGGCCGCCAGGTCGATCATTTCGCCCGCACCGACAAACAGCACCTTGATGTCGCTCAAATCTTCAAACAGCTGACCAGCCAGCCGCACGCTGGCCGCCGCCATGCTGATGCTGTGCGCGCCGATTTCGGTGCTGCTGCGCACTTCCTTGGCCACGGCAAAGGAGCGCTGAAAGAGTTGATGCAGGGTGGTGCCCATGGCGCCCGCATCTTCGGCGGCGCGCACGGCGTCTTTCATCTGGCCGAGGATTTGCGGCTCGCCCAGCACCATGGAATCCAGCCCGCTGGCCACCCGGAAGGCGTGGCGGGCGACCTGGTCGCCCTGCAGGGTGTAGGCATGCGAGCGCAGCAGGGCGGGCGAAACGCCGCCGCTGTGGGCCAGCCAGTCCAGCGTGTGGTCCAGGTCGGTTTTTTCGCCGGCGCAGTAGATCTCGGTGCGGTTGCAGGTGGAGAGCAGTGTGGCCTCAGGCTGGCGCGCCAGCGACGCGCGCAGGGCGCGCAAAGTGGGCTCGACCTGGTCCAGGGCGTAGGCGAACCGGCCGCGCAAATCGAGCGGTGCGGTGGTGTGGTTTAGCCCAAGGGCCCAGACTGACATCCTCCGATTATAAAATTGAAGCGGTCGGGCCGGTACAAAGCAGGCACAAAGGCCGGACAATCGCCCCGATAGCCATTTTTTCGGGCTTTTTGACCCCCGGCGACTTTCAACCACCCGCACGCGCATGACCTTCTACCTGCTGGCCAACCACCTGCTCAACCTTGTCCTGCCGGCTGCCGCCGTTGCGCTGCTGCTGGTATTGGCCACGCAGCTGATGGGCGGGGTTTTCAAGTCAAAAAGGCCTCTAGCCCATACGTGGTATGGGCAGGCAGCTATTGTTTTTGTAGCAAACGTGCTGGTGTTGGTGGCCGGGCTGGTGTTCTTCGGCCATGACGGGAAGATGCTGACCTATGCCGCGATGGTGGTTGGGGCGGCGCTGTGTCAGTGGGCGGTACTGGGCGCGTGGCGCGCCTGAAAGCCTAGTCGGGCTTGAAGACGTCCACCGCGTCCGTGATGATGCCGTCGGTGCCCAGCGCCAGCAGCCGCTGCACATTCGCCTCGTCATTCACCGTATAGCTCAGCAGCTTGAAGCTGGCTTTTTTGGCCTGGGCCACGGTGTCGGCATTCCAGAGCTTGTGGTTGCAGACGATGGCGACACAGCCCAAGCCTGTTGCCGTTGCCAGCCAGTTGGCGGGGAGTTGGTCCAGTAGCAGGCCGCGCGGCAACTGGGGCTGGGCGCGCCTGGCGGCCTCCAGCGACGGCGGCTGGAAGGATGTCAGCAGCGGCGGAACCGCCGTCCCTTGCCACAGCCGGGCCGCCTCATTGGCCACCACTGTGCCGGTACGAGCCTCGGCACCCGGCGTGGGCTTGATCTCGATGTTCAGGAAATAGCCCTTGTCCAGGCAAAAACGGGCAATGCGCTCAAAGCTGGCCAGGCCCTCCGCGGCAAACGCCGGCGAATGCCAGCCACCCGCGTCCAGCTTGGCGAGTGCGTCCCAGGTCAGCTCGCTGGCCACACCTTTGCCGTTGCTGGTGCGCTCCAGTGTCGCGTCGTGCAGCAAGAAGGGGATGCCGTCGGCGCTCAGCTTCACGTCGCACTCGAACATGCGGTAGCCGTGGCTGGCGCCCAGCATGAAGGAGGCGAGGGTGTTTTCAGGCGCCAGCTTGCCGGCGCCGCGGTGCGCCACCCAGCGCGGGTAGGGCCAATTGGCGGCGGATACGGGATTTGTCATGGGGTCAAGACCTATCGAGACGAAAGCCGAAAGCTAGATGCGTTTGCCCGTTTCCGCATCAAACCAGTGCAGGCGGTCCGTGCGCGGCTCCACGTGGATGGTTGCGCCGATTTCGGGGGCTGTCGACAGGCTTTCGTCGGTACGCACGATCAGAAACTCCTCGCCCATGCGGCAGTACAGCAGGCGCTCGGCGCCCAGCATTTCGATCGTGTCAACCTGCACCGCCCAGCCGGTGTGACCCACCGTCAGATGCTCGGGCCGTATGCCCAGAATGGCACCGGGTTTGCCGCCGAAGTCGGCATTCGGCGCCCGCTTGAGCAGATTCATGGGCGGCGAGCCCATAAAGCTCGCCACAAAGGTGGTGGCGGGCCGGTTGTAGACCTCTTCGGGTGTGCCGAACTGCTCCATGCGGCCGGCGTTCATCACCATCATGCGCTGGGCCAGCGTCATGGCTTCGACCTGATCATGCGTGACGAAGAGCGAGGTGATGCCGAGCTCGCGGTGCAGCTTCTGGATCTCCAGGCGCGTCTGCACGCGCAGCTTGGCGTCGAGGTTGGACAGCGGCTCGTCGAACAAAAACACCTGGGGCTGGCGCACGATGGCGCGGCCCATGGCCACGCGCTGGCGTTGGCCGCCCGAGAGCGCGCGCGGCTTGCGGTCCAGCAGGTGGCCCAGCTCCAGGATCTTGGCGGCCTTGTCGACGCGCGTCTTGATCTCGTCCTTGGGCACCTTGGCGATCTTCAGGCCGTAGGCCATGTTGTCGAACACGCTCATGTGCGGGTAAAGCGCGTAGTTCTGGAACACCATGGCGATGTCGCGCTCGGAAGGCTCCAGTTCATTGACGACTTTGCCGCCGATGGATATCTGCCCGTCGCTGACTTCTTCGAGCCCGGCCACCATGCGCAGCAGGGTGGACTTGCCGCAACCCGATGGCCCGACGATGACGATGAACTCGTGGTCGTTGATCTCGGCGTTCACGCCGTGCAGCACTTGCAGCACGTCCTTGCCGGAGCCGTAGCGTTTGATGACGTTGTTGAATTGGAGTGAAGCCATTGAGATTACCTGTGTTGGTTTTAATTCAAGCGGACGCCGCGGAACCGGCTTTGCCGGGCCGCTGGTGGCGCCCCCTGGGGGAGGCGCCGAAGGCGCTTCGGGGGAGGATCATTTCTCGGTATCGACCAGGCCCTTGACGAACCATTTCTGCATCAGCACCACCACCAGCGCGGGCGGCAGCATCGCCAAAATGGCGGTGGCCATGACCACGTTCCATTCGTTCTGGCCGTCGCCGCCGGCGATCATGCGTTTGATACCCACGACCACCGGGTACATGTCTTCACTCGTCGTGGCCAGCAGCGGCCAGAGGTACTGGTTCCAGCCGTAGATGAACTGGATCACGAAGAGCGCGGCGATGGAGGTTTTCGACAGCGGCAGCAGCACATCAAAGAAAAACCGCATCGGGCTGGCGCCGTCCATGCGTGAGGCTTCGGTGAGTTCGTCGGGCACCGTCAGGAAGAACTGGCGGAACAAAAAGGTCGCCGTCGCCGAGGCGATCAGCGGCACCGTCAGGCCCGCATAGGTGTTGAGCATGTTCAGGTCCGACAGCACCTTGTAGGTGGGCAGGATGCGCACCTCCACCGGCAGCATCAGCGTGATGAAGATGGCCCAGAAGCAGGTCTTCTTGAACGGGAAGCGGAAGTACACGATGGCGAAGGCCGACAGCAGCGAGATGGTGATCTTGCCGATGGCAATCACCATTGCCGTGACAAAGCTGACCCACATCATGTGCGCCACCGGGGCATTGGAGCCGGCCGCCGATTCGCGGCCGAACAGTGCCGCCTTGTAGCTGTCGATCATGTTGGTGCCCGGCAGCAAAGGCATGGGCGCCTGCACGATTTCCTGCGCCGTGTGGGTCGAGGCCACAAAGGCCAGGTAGAGGGGAAAGGCGACGATGAAGACGCCCAGGATCACGATCACATGGGCAAGGATGCCGTGGGTTCCGCGTTTTTCAACCATGGTGGACTCCCGTCGTGTTTTTTGTTGTCGTTTTCATCAGTATTGGACTTTCTTCTCGACGTAGCGGAACTGGATGACCGTGAGCGCCACCACGATCACCATCAGCACCACCGACTGCGCGGCCGAGCCGCCCAGGTCCATGGCCTTGAAGCCGTCGTAATACACCTTGTAGACCAGGATGGCCGTGTCCTTGCCCGGCCCGCCCTGCGTGGCGGCGTCGACGATGGCAAAGGTGTCGAAGAAGGCATAAACCACGTTGATGACCAGCAGGAAGAAGGTCGTGGGCGAGAGCAGCGGGAACTGGATGCTCCAGAAGCGGCGCCAGGGTTTGGCACCGTCAATCGCGGCGGCTTCAATCAGCGACTTGGGAATTGACTGCAGCCCTGCCAGGAAGAACAGGAAGTTGTACGAGATCTGCTTCCACACCGAAGCCATCACGATCAGCGTCATGGCGTGGCCCGAATCGAGCAAATGGTTCCAGTTGATGCCTATCTTGCCCAGCGCATAGGCGACCACGCCCAGTGAAGGCGAGAACATGAACACCCACAACACGGCCGCCACGGCGGGGGCCACGGCGTAGGGCAGCACCAGCATGGTCTTGTAGAACATGCCGCCGCGCACGATGCGGTCGGCAAAAACGGCCAGCACCAGCGACAGGCTGATGCCAATGCCGGCGACCATCACCGAGAAAAACGCGGTGGTCTTGAAAGACTCCACATAGCTCGGGTCGTCCAGCAATTGCCTGAAGTTGGCCAGCCCGACAAATTCGACGGAGGTGCCGAAAGGGTCTTGCTGCTGCAGCGACTGCAGCAGGGCCTGCGCCGCCGGCCAGAAGAAGAACACCAGAATGACCGCCATTTGCGGCAGCAGCAGCAGCCAGGGCAGCCAGCTGGATCGAAAGACAACGCGTTTTTCCATAGGGCCTTCGTTGGGCAAAATTCAGTGGCAGAAACGGGTGAGTGCTAAAACATAAAAACCCGCCGGGCCGTCCCCTTTGAGGGGGAGAGGGCGCAGCGGGCCGAGTTTAGCCCGCCGTGCGGGCCTGCTCTGTCTCGTGGGCGATCAGCCCTTGTTGGCTTTCTGGAAGCGCTCAAGCTGCTCGTTGCCGCGCTTGACGATGGACTCCAGCGCTTCCTTGGCGGTCTTCTTGCCGTTCCAGACCTGTTCGAGTTCTTCGTCCTCGATGGCGCGGATCTGCACGTAGTTGCCCAGGCGGATGCCGCGGCTCTTGTCGGTCACCTTGCGGATCATCTGCGTAACCGCGACGTCGGTGCCCGGGTTCTGTTTGTAGAAGCCGGATTTTTCGGTCAGGTCGTACGAAGCCATCGTCACAGGCAGGTAACCGGTGCGCTTGTGGCTGGCGGACTGCACTTCAGGGGTGGAGATGAAGCTGAAGAACTTGGCCACGCCCTTGTATTCAGCAGGCTTCTTGCCCGACATGACCCAGAGGCTGGCGCCGCCGATCACGGTGTTTTGCGGCGCGCCGGGCACGTCCTGGTAGTAAGGCAGCGGGGCCAGGCCGTAGGCGAACTTGGCATTCTTGGCCACGTTGCCGTAAAAGCCCGACGAGGTGTTGATCATGGCGCACTCGCCCGACACAAAGCTCGCTTCAGGCACGTTGCCGCGGCCCTTGTAGACAAAGAGGCCCTGTTTGGCCATGTTGGCCAGGTTCTCGATGTGGCGCACGTGCAGCGGCGAATCCACCTTCAGTCGCGCATCCATGCCCTGCAGGCCGTTGGCCTTGGTGGCGAACTCGACGTTGTGCCAGGCCGAGAAGCTCTCGACCTGCGTCCAGTTTTGCCAGGCCGTGGTGAAGGGGCACTTGTGGCCGGAGGCCTTCAGTTTGGCGGCGGCGTTGACGACTTCAGGCCAGGTGACGGGGGCCTTGTCGGTCGGCAGGCCGGCGGCCTTGAACGCGTCCTTGTTGAAATAGAAGATGGTGGTGGAACTGTTGAACGGGAAGCTCAGCATCTGGCCGTTCGGCGCGGTGTAGTAGCCGGCGACAGCGGGGATATAGGCCTTCGGGTCGAACTTTTCGCCCGCGTCCTGCATGATCTTGCCGACCGGGACGATGGCGCCCTTGCTGGCCTGCATCGTGGCGGTGCCCACTTCAAACACCTGCAGGATGTGCGGCGCATTGCCGGCGCGGAAGGCCGCGATGGAGGCGGTCATGGACTCGTCGTAGGTGCCCTTGAAAGTGGGGACGACCTTGTATTCCTTCTGGCTTTCGTTGAACTGCTTGGCCAGGTCGTTGACCCATTCGCCGTTGACGGCCGTCATGGAATGCCACCACTGGATCTCGGTCTGGGCCTGGCTGGCCAATGGCGCGCACAGGCCAAGGGCCGCAAAAGCGAACGCGGAAAGACGGTTTTTCATCAAAACTCCTGGGAATTGGACGTGCTCGTGGCGCGTCAAGTTAAACGGGACAGTCTAAAAACTGTTTGTGACAGGCCGATTTAATCGTTTTGCGGCACTGCCGACAAGCGGGATTTCCATAAGGGCACTTATGACCTGTTGCGGCACCTTGTGCCCCGGGCGCCCCAAATGGTGCGCTGCGGTAATATAGGGCAACAGCGCTGGACACAGGTCCGAAGCCGCTGGCTTTTCACGATGAACGCCCCTACTACACTTCAAGAACTCAACGTCTTTGCCGATGACGCCAAGACCGGCGAAGCCCGCATTCGCGAGATTCCGTACAACTACACCTCGTTTTCCGACCGTGAAGTCGTCATCCGCCTGCTCGGCGAGCGCGCCTGGGACCTGCTGAACCGCCTGCGCGACGAGCGCCGCACCGGCCGCTCCGCCCGCATGCTGTACGAAGTGCTGGGCGATGTCTGGGTCGTGCAGCGCAACCCCTATTTGCAGGACGACCTGCTGGACAACCCCAAGCGGCGCAAGCTGCTGGTCGATGCCTTGCAGCACCGCCTGACCGAGGTGGAAAAACGCCGCACGCCCGATGTGGACCCGCAGCGCGACGCCATCGTGGGCGAATTGCTGGACGCGGCCCGCGGCGCCGTCGCCCGCTTCTACACCTCCTTCAGCGAGATCTACGACCTGCGCCGCCTGACCGAGCGCAAGCTGCGCAAGCTCACGCTCAAAGACAACATCAAGTTCGACGGCCTTTCGCGCGTCTCGCATGTCACCGATGCGACCGACTGGCGTGTCGAGTACCCGTTTGTGGTGCTCACGCCCGACACTGAAGTCGAAATGGCCGGCCTGGTCAAGGCCTGTATCGAACTGGGCCTGACGATTGTTCCGCGCGGCGGCGGTACCGGTTACACCGGCGGGGCGATTCCGCTCACCTGGAAGTCGGCCGTCATCAACACCGAAAAGCTCGAAGCCATGACCGAGGTCGAAATGGTCTCGCTGCCGGGCGTTGAAAAGCCGGTGGCTACCGTGTGGACCGAGGCTGGTGTGGTCACCCAGCGTGTGGCCGACGCCGCCGAACGCGGCGGTTTTGTCTTCGCGGTTGATCCGACCTCTGCCGAAGCCTCCTGCATAGGCGGCAATATCGCGATGAACGCGGGCGGCAAGAAGGCCGTGCTATGGGGCACTGCGCTGGACAACCTCGCTTCATGGCGCATGGTCACCCCCGAGGCCCAGTGGCTGGAAGTCACGCGCGTGGGCCACAACCTCGGCAAGATCCACGACGCCGAGATGGCCAGCTTTGAGCTGCAGTACTTCGAAGCCGACGGCAAGACCCCCATCCGCACCGAGCGGCTGGACATTCCCGGCAAGACCTTCCGCAAGGAAGGCTTGGGCAAAGACGTCACCGACAAGTTCCTGAGCGGCCTGCCCGGCATCCAGAAAGAAGGCTGTGACGGCCTCATCACCAGCGCACGCTGGATCGTGCACCGCATGCCGGCGCACACCCGCACGGTCTGCCTGGAGTTCTTCGGCAACGCCAAGGACGCGGTGCCCAGCATCGTCGAGATCAAGGATTTCATGTTCGCCGAGCAAAAGCGCGGCGGCGCCATCCTGGCGGGTCTCGAGCACCTGGACGACCGCTACCTGAAGGCGGTCGGCTACGCGACCAAATCGAAAAAGCACGGCGGCCTGCCGAAGATGGTGCTGTTTGGCGACATTGCGGGCGACGACGCCGATGCCGTGGCGCGCGCCACGTCGGAAGTCGTGCGCATTGCCAACTCGCGCCACGGCGAAGGTTTTATTGCCATCAGCCCCGATGCCCGCAAGAAATTCTGGCTGGACCGCAAACGCACCGCGGCGATCTCCAAGCACACCAACGCCTTCAAGATCAATGAAGACGTGGTGATCCCTTTGCCCCGCATGGCCGAGTACACCGACGGCATCGAGCAGATCAATATCGAGCTCAGCCTGGCCAACAAGATTCGCCTGTGCGACGAGCTGGAGGCTTTTTTCCTCAAGGGCAACCTGCCGCTGGGCAAATCGGACGATGCCAACGACATTCCCTCGGCCGAGCTGCTGGAAGACCGCGTGGGCCAGGCGCTGGCGCTGATCGCTGAGGTGCGTACGCTCTGGTCCGGCTGGCTGGCCGGTGTGGCAACGCTGTTCCCGCAGCTGCAGGACCACTCGCTGCGCGCCAGCTGGAAAACCGATATCCGCGCCAAACTGCAGGCGATTTTTTCGGGCGGCGCGTTCTTGCCGATTCTTGAAGAATGCAATGCCATCCACAAGCGCGTGCTCAAGGGCCGCGTCTGGGCGGCGCTGCACATGCATGCCGGCGACGGTAATGTGCACACCAACCTGCCCGTCAACAGCGACGATTACGAGATGCTGCAGACCGCGCATGTGGCCGTGGCGCGCATCATGGTGCTGGCCCGCTCGCTGGACGGCGTGATCTCCGGCGAACACGGCATCGGCATCACCAAGCTCGAATTCCTGACCGACGAAGAGCTGCGGCCCTTCACCGAATACAAACAAAAGGTGGATCCGGAAGGGCGCTTCAACAAAGGCAAGTTGCTACGAAATCAGGAGCAACATGCTCATGAAGGACGTGGGCTGCAGGCCAAAAACACTGAAAAATCAGTTTTGCACGCCGACCTGACCAACGCCTACACACCCAGCTTCGGCCTGATGGGGCACGAGTCGCTGATCATGCAGCAGTCCGATATCGGCGCCATCGCCGACAGCGTGAAAGACTGCCTGCGATGCGGCAAGTGCAAACCGGTGTGCGCCACCCACGTGCCGCGCGCCAACCTGCTCTACAGCCCGCGCAACAAGATTCTTGCCACCTCGCTTCTGGTCGAAGCTTTCCTGTACGAGGAGCAAACCCGCCGCGGCGTGAGCATCAAGCACTGGGAAGAGTTCGAGGACGTGGCTGACCACTGCACGGTCTGCCACAAGTGCCTGACGCCTTGCCCGGTGGACATCGACTTCGGCGAAGTCTCGATGAACATGCGCAACCTGCTGCGCAAGATGGGGCAAAAGTCCTTCAGGCCCGGCAACGCCGCCGCCATGATTTTCCTGAACGCCACCAGCCCGCAGACCATCAAGTTCATGCGCGGCGCCATGGTGGACGTGGGCTTCAAGGCGCAGCGCCTGGCCAACGACCTGATGCGCCGGCTGGCGCGCAAGCAGACATCGCTGCCGCCGGCCACCGTCGGCAAGGCGCCCGTGAAAGAACAGGTGATCCACTTCATCAACAAGAAGATGCCGGGCGGCCTGCCCAAGAAGACCGCGCGCGCGCTGCTGGACATCGAGGACAAGGATTACGTTCCCATCATCCGCAACCCCAAGACCACCACGTCCGAGACCGAGGCCGTGTTTTATTTCCCCGGCTGCGGCTCCGAGCGCCTCTTCAGCCAGGTGGGGCTGGCGACGCAGGCCATGCTCTGGCACGCGGGCGTGCAGACCGTGCTGCCGCCGGGTTACCTGTGCTGCGGTTATCCGCAGCGCGGCAGCGGCCAGTTCGACAAGGCCGAAAAAATCATCACCGACAACCGGGTGCTGTTCCATCGCGTGGCCAACACGCTGAACTACCTGGACATCAAGACGGTGGTGGTCAGCTGCGGCACCTGCTACGACCAGCTGCAGGGCTACGAGTTCGACAAGATATTCCCGGGCTGCCGCATCATCGACATCCACGAATACCTGCTCGAAAAAGGCATCACCCTGCGCACCGACCAGCCCGGCGCGGGTTACCTCTATCACGACCCCTGCCACAGCCCGATGAAGCTGCAGGAGCCGATGAAGACCGTCAAGGCGCTGATGGGCGACAACGTGCTCAAGAACGACCGCTGCTGCGGCGAATCCGGCACCTTGGGCGTCACCCGGCCCGACATCTCCACGCAGATCCGCTTTCGCAAGGAAGAAGAACTGCGCAAGGGCGAGGCCGCCTTGCGGCAGGCCGGCGCCGTGGCCGAAAGCGGCAACGTCAAGATCCTCACCAGCTGCCCGAGCTGCCTTCAGGGGCTCTCGCGCTACGGCGACGACCTGAATAACGGCCTGCTGGAGGCGGACTACATCGTGGTGGAAATGGCCAACCAGATTCTCGGCAAGGAATGGCTGCCCACGTATGTCGAAGCGGCCAACCACGGCGGCATCGAACGGGTGCTGGTCTAGATCGGCCGTCGTTTCGATGTCAACGGGCTTATTGCCAAAATGCCGAACTCTCAAGAAGGCTTGACGCGTCCGGCCTTTTCTTTCCAGAAAGCAACAACCCCATGGCAGGCCTTCAACCCGGATCACCCACCCCCACTGCGCTGACGGTTCACAGCCAGTCGCGCGTTCTTGAAATCGCGTTTTCCGACGGCGCCGGGTTCCGGATTCCGTTTGAGCTGATGCGTGTCTATTCGCCCTCGGCAGAAGTGCAGGGCCACGGCCCGGGCCAGGAAATCCTGCAAACCGGCAAGCGCGAAGTGACCGTGGTCGAGCTGGAGCCCATTGGCAATTACGCAGTCAAGCCGGTGTTTTCCGACGGCCATGACACCGGGATCTTCTCGTGGGACTACCTCTACAAGCTGGGCGCCGACCAGGCCCAGCTCTGGGACGAGTACCAGCGGCGCCTGCAGGCGGCCGGTGTGGATCGCGATGCGGCGATGCCGGTAGCCGGCGGTCACGGCTGCTCAAGCCACTGATTCGGCGAGCGCGCGAAGTCCGCCGTCTCATCGCGCCGATGCGGCCAAAAGCCCGCATCGCCGCACTGTTGTTTTTCCAGCATAAAAGCGGGCAATAAGCCCGCAATGCCCCGCGTCAGCTCAGGGTTGTCGGGATCAATGGCGCCTTTGCCCTCTAGCATTGATGCATGAGCAGTACCCATTTCGGTTTTGAATCCGTCGACGAACAGGACAAGGCACGCCGCGTGCGCAGCGTGTTTGACTCCGTCGCCCCCAAATACGACGTGATGAACGACCTGATGTCCATGGGCCTGCACCGCGCCTGGAAGGCCTACACGGTGCTGGTCGCCAACGTCAAGGAAGGCCACCACGTGCTGGACATCGCCGGCGGCACCGGCGACCTGGCGCTGGCCTTTGCCCCCAAGGTGGGCAGCACCGGGCGTGTCGTCCACACCGACATCAACGAAGCCATGCTGCGCGAAGGCCGCAATCGCCTGCTGGACGCCGGCGTCAGCCTGCCGACGCTGGTGTGCGACGCCGAACACCTGCCGTTCCCCGATGCCAGCTTCGACGTGGTGACCGTCGCCTTCGGCCTGCGCAACATGACGCACAAGGAAGACGCACTGCGTGAAATGAACCGTGTGCTCAAGCCCGGCGGCAAGTTGCTGGTGCTGGAGTTCTCCAAAGTGGCCAAGCCGCTGGAAAAAATTTACGACTGGTATTCCTTCAAGGTACTGCCCCGGCTCGGTAAGCTGGTGGCCAATGACGACTCAAGCTACCAATACCTCGCGGAGTCGATCCGCATGCATCCGGGCCAGGACGAATTGAAAGCCCTCATGCATAAAGGTGGTTTTGGCCATGTGGACTATCACAACATGACGGGCGGCGTAGTGGCATTGCATGTTGGAATCAAGTGTTGAGAAAAGTATTGATATTGAAAAAGTCAGGCGGCCTGAAAACCGCGATAAAGGAGACGGTATGAAAATCTGGTCGGCAATTTTTTCCGCGACGCTCGCAATTACCCTGGCCATGGCGGGCACGGCGGCGGATGCCAAGCGCCTGGGCGGTGGTTCTTCATTCGGCAAGCAGTCGTCCAACGTGACCAAGCGCGAAGCAGCGCCTGGCGGCACCAACTCGGCCGCCAAGCCGGCGGCGCCTGCGGCAACGCCGGCGGCTGCTGCGCCCAAGAGGCCTTGGGGCGCCATGCTGGGCGGCCTGGCGGCGGGCCTGGGCCTGGCCTGGCTGGCTTCTTCGCTGGGTTTGGGTGAGGCTTTCGGCCAGATCATCATGTTTGCCCTGCTGGCACTGGTGGTCATGGTGGTGATCGGCTTCATCATGCGCAAGCTCAAGGGCGGTGCGGCGAACGCGCAAGGTTCCGCGCCGGGGCAAACGCCGTTTGCCTTCCAGGGAGCCGGCAACGCCACCACCCCCAAGAACTACAGCCCTGAAAACGTCGGCAACGACGCATCTGCGCGCCCGTGGGAGCGCAGCAGCATGGCTTTTGATTCCAACAAATACGATGCAGCCGCACCTGCCGCGGGTGGCTCCATGATCGGCTCAGCCCTGCTGGGCGCGCAGTCCTGGGGTGTCCCCGCCGGCTTTGACGCGGAAGGCTTCCTCAAGGCCAGCAAAACCAACTTCGTGACTTTGCAGGATGCCTGGGACCGCTCCGACATCCAGAGCCTGCGCGCCATGATGACGGACGACATGCTCGAGCAGATCAAGACCCAGCTGGCCGACCGCGAGTCGCATACCGGCGGTGTGGTCAACAAGACCGAAGTCGTCATGCTGAACGCCCAGTTGCTCGGCATTGAAGAGCTGAGCGACGTCTACATGGCCAGCGTCGAGTTCTCCGGCATGATCCGCGAAGACGCCTCCGCAGGCGCCAGCCCCTTCCGCGAAGTCTGGAACATGACCAAGCCCCGCAGTGGTGGCAGCGGCTGGCTGGTGGCCGGCGTACAGGCTCTCCAATAACCCCCGTTCAGGCTCACTTCGTGTAGCCTGCTCCCCCCTTAAAAGGGGGCGGCGCCTTGGGCTGGCAAAGCCGGAAAATTGGCACACCCCTATCGGCCTCACTTCGTGTAGCCCTTTTCCCCTTGCAGGGGACGGTGCTTGCGGCCCGGCAAAGCCGGTTCCGCTGCACCCACTGATGAATACCCCGCACGGGTCGTGCCCAAAGAATTCTCCAACCCAGCATGAGCCCGCGGAACTGGCTTTGCCAGGCCGCAGGGCGGGCGGCCCCCTCGGGGGGCAGGGAGCCACACGCAGTGAGCGACCGTGGGGGCGATATTTCGGTCAAAATCGGAAGACGTATGAATACCACCCCGTCCCCCTTTGCTTTCCTGGAATCCATTGCCACCCGCTTTCAGCCGCCTGCCTGGGTGGTGGATGAAGGGCAGCAGCGATTGGTGCTTTTTCTCAACCATGTCCTGATGCAGGAAAAGCAGGCGCAAGACCGGCTGCTGCGGCAAAAAGGGCGTGTGGTTCATCTCCAGTGGGGTCTCTTCTCCATCGATCTGGTGGTGACGCCGGCAGGGCTTGTCGATCGCGCATCGCCTTCTGCCAAACCTGATCTTTCACTGGCAGTGGCCACCGAATCACCGTTGGTCGCCTTGCAGTCTGTCATGGCCGGCAAGCCGCCGCCAGTCAAGATCGAAGGCGATGTGCAACTGGCCGCCGAGCTTGGCTGGCTGGCAGAAAACCTGCGCTGGGATGCAGAAGAGGACCTCTCCCGCCTGATCGGCGATGCGCCCGCCCATACGGTGGCCGATATCGGACGCAAGCTGTTTGAAGGACTCAAGCAGTTCCTGGCAAAGACACCGTTGTCTCCTTCGGCCTCTTTCTCCTCTGCGGTGGCCAACCCCCCGGCATCGGCCCCGGCAGGTCCCGCAGTGCCAGGTGAGGGCGCCGCGCCTGCGAAGGCGCCTGCATGACCCGCCTCTTTCGGGGTATTTTTATTGTCTGGACCGTGCTTCGGTTCGGCCTGGACGAGTTGGTGCTGTCCAGCTTCCAGCGACCCTGGATACGCCTGCTGACCCGCATTGTTTCCGTCGGCCGCAACCTGAAGGCGCCGCGCGGTGAGCGTCTGCGCGAAGCGCTTGAAGGGCTGGGTCCGATTTTTGTGAAGTTCGGCCAGGTCATGTCGACGCGCCGCGACCTGCTGCCGCCCGACATCGCCGACGAGCTGGCGCGCCTGCAAGACCGCGTGCCGCCTTTCGATTCGGCGATCGCCGTCGCCATCATCGAAAAAGCTTTCGGCCGGCCGCTGGACCGGATTTTTGCAAGCTTCGAGCACACGCCGGTGGCCAGCGCCTCGATTGCCCAGGTCCACTTCGCCACCTTGCCCAATGGCCGTGAGGTGGCCGTCAAGGTGCTGCGGCCCAATATGCTGCCCGCCATCGAGAAAGACCTGGCGCTGATGCACATGATGGCCGGCTGGGTGGAAGGCGCGTCGGCCGACGGCAAACGGCTCAAGCCCCGCGAAGTGGTCGGTGAGTTCGACAAATACCTTCACGATGAGCTGGACCTGCTGCGCGAGGCGGCCAACGCGGCGCAACTCCGCCGCAACATGCAGGATCTCGACCTGGTGATGATCCCCGAGATGGTCTGGGACTTCTGCATGCCCGACGTCATGGTGATGGAACGCATGAAGGGTGTTCCCATCAGCCAGGTGCAGCGCCTGCGCGACGCCGGTGTGGACATGAAAAAGCTGGCGCGCGACGGCGTCACGATTTTCTTCACCCAGGTGTTCCGCGACGGTTTTTTCCATGCCGACATGCACCCGGGCAACATCCAGGTCAGCCTGGCGCCGGAGACCTTCGGCCGCTATATCTCGCTGGATTTCGGGATCGTGGGCACCCTGACCGAGGTCGACAAGGAATACCTGGCGCAGAATTTCAGCGCGTTTTTCCAGCGCGACTACAAACGCGTGGCCGAGCTGCACCTCGAGTCCGGCTGGGTCCCGCCCGAAACGCGGGTCGACGAGCTGGAAGCCGCCATCCGGGCCTGCTGCGAGCCTTATTTCGACCGGCCCCTCCGGGAAATTTCCCTCGGCCTCGTGCTGATGCGGCTGTTCCAGACCTCGCGCCGTTTCCACGTCGAGATCCAGCCCCAACTGGTGCTGCTGCAAAAAACCCTGCTCAATATCGAAGGCCTGGGCCGCGAACTGGACCCCGACCTCGATCTCTGGAGCACGGCCAAGCCCTTCCTCGAAAAATGGATGCTGGAGCAGGTCGGCCCCGAAAAACTGATGGCGCAGCTCAAGGCCGAAGCGCCCGCTTACGCCAAGCTGCTGCCCGGCCTGCCGCGCCTGCTGTCGCAATACCTGAAGTCGCCCCCCGGCATCAACCGCCGGGAGCTTGAAGAACTGCTGTACGAGCAAAAACGCACCAACAAGCTGTTGCAAAGCCTGATTTACGGCGGTTTGGGCTTTGTTTTGGGCCTGATTGCGATGCAGTTCTTCCTGCGAATCCGGGTCTTCTGAAGCCGCAGGGAAGGCCTTCAACGGCCTATAATTGAGGGTTTTGCATCTGGAAGCCTTTTCCAGGCAATTTCCCGGGGAAATTTCCGGACGACGTCCGGACAAAGCCCCCCTCAAAGTCTCAAGCACTATGCCAATCTACGCCTACAAATGCGAGTCCTGCGGGCATGCCAAGGACGTTCTGCAAAAAATCTCGGATGCACCGCTCACGGTGTGTCCGCAATGCGGTGAGCCCGCGTTCAAAAAGCAGGTCACGGCTGCGGGCTTCCAGCTCAAGGGCTCCGGCTGGTACGTGACGGATTTCCGCGGCGGTAACAGCACCGGAGTGCCCGCACCCAAGACCGACGGCGGTGAATCGGGCGGCAGCGGTGGCGACAGCAAGCCTGCAGACACCGCAGCAGCACCGGCCAGCACAGCCGCAGCCCCTTCTCCCGCCCCCGCACCGGCAGCGCCCGCCAAGGCGTCTGGCGGCGACTCCTCTTCCAAGACCTCCTCGTGATGGCTTCCATTCGCCGATGGCTTCTGGCCGGACTGCTGGTGCTGGTGCCCCTGGCGATCACGCTGTGGGTGCTCGACTGGATCGTCGGCACGCTGGACCAGACTCTGCTGATCCTGCCGGGCTCCTGGCATCCGGACAAGCTGCTGGGCTTTCATATCCCCGGTTTTGGCGTGCTGCTCACCTTGCTCATCGTGCTGCTGATGGGCGCCATCGCCAGCAACTTCTTCGGCAAAAAACTGGTTCGCTGGGGCAATTCTTTTTTAAGCCGCATCCCCATCGTGCGCTCCATCTATTCCAGTGTGAAGCAGGTGTCCGACACCGTGTTTTCGGAAAACGGCAACGCCTTTCGCAAGGCGCTGCTGGTGCAATGGCCGCGTGAAGGCGTCTGGACGATCGGCTTTCTCACGGGCACGCCCGGCGGCGATGTGGTCAACCACTTGCCGGGCGAATACCTGAGTGTTTACGTGCCGACCACGCCCAACCCGACCGGCGGCTATTTCGTCATGCTGAAGAAAAGCGACTGCATTGAACTCAGGATGAGCGTCGATGAAGCCTTGACCTACGTGATTTCGATGGGCGTCGTGGTTCCTGCCCGAACCGTCCCGCCACCCCTGACCCCACCTCTTTAAACAGCCAAGCTGCAAACCCCGCGCGTGAGGCGCTGAAAGTCCGAGAATTTTTATGGCCATCGTTTCCCAAATGCGTTCCAACTATTGCGGTCTGGTGACCGAGGGCCTCATGGGCCAAACCGTGAGCCTGTGCGGCTGGGTCAATCGCCGGCGCGACCATGGCGGCGTGATCTTCATCGACCTGCGTGACCGCGAAGGCTATGTGCAGGTGGTTTGCGACCCGGACCGCGCCGACATGTTCAAGACCGCCGAAGGCGTGCGCAACGAATTCTGCGTGCAGGTCAAAGGCGTGGTGCGCGCCCGCCCGGAAGGCACGACCAACGACAACCTCAAGAGCGGCAAGGTCGAGGTGCTGTGCCACGAACTGATCGTGCTGAACCCCAGCGTCACGCCGCCGTTCCAGCTGGACGACGACAACCTGTCGGAGACGACCCGCCTCACGCACCGCGTGCTGGACCTGCGCCGCCCCTACATGCAGAACAACCTGATGCTGCGTTACCGCGTGGCGATGGAAACGCGCAAGTTCCTCGATGCCAACGGCTTCATCGACATCGAAACCCCGATGCTGACCAAGAGCACGCCCGAAGGCGCGCGAGATTACCTGGTGCCCAGCCGCGTCAACGAAGGCATGTTCTTCGCGCTGCCGCAAAGCCCGCAGCTGTTCAAGCAGTTGCTGATGGTGGCGGGCTTCGACCGCTACTACCAGATCACCAAGTGCTTTCGCGACGAAGACCTGCGCGCCGACCGCCAGCCTGAATTCACCCAGATCGATATCGAGACGTCCTTCATGGCCGAGCAGGACATCCGCGACATGTTCCAGGGCATGATCAGCAACATCTTCAAGACCGTGCTGAACACCGACCTGGGCGAGTTCCCCGTCATGGCTTACGCCGACGCGATGCACCGCTTCGGCTCCGACAAACCCGACCTGCGTGTGAACCTGGAGTTCACCGAGCTGACCGACGTCATGGCGGCGGTGGACTTCAAGGTCTTCAGCACGCCTGCCACCACCGCCGGCGGCCGCGTGGTCGCCTTGCGCGTGCCCGGCGGCTCCGAGATGAGCCGCGGCGAGATCGACGGCTACACCGAGTTCGTCAAGATTTACGGCGCCAAGGGCCTGGCCTGGATCAAGGTCAACGACGTGAGCAAGGGCCGCGAAGGCCTGCAAAGCCCCATCGTCAAGAACATCCATGATGCGGCCCTCACCGAAATCCTCAAGCGCACCGGCGCGCAAAACGGCGACATCATTTTCTTCGGCGCCGACAAGGCCAAGATCGTCAACGACAGCATAGGCGCGCTGCGCCTGAAAGTCGGCCACAGCGAGTTCGGCAAAAAAACCGGGCTCTTCACCAAGGGCTGGAAACCGCTGTGGGTGGTCGACTTCCCGATGTTCGAGTTCGACGAAGACGGCCAGCGCTGGAGCGCCGTGCACCATCCCTTCACCGCCCCCAAAGACGGGCACGAAGACTGGATGGACACCGACCCGGGCCGTTGCATCGCAAAGGCCTACGACATGGTCCTCAACGGCTGGGAGCTGGGCGGCGGCTCGGTCCGTATCCACCGCGCCGACGTGCAGAGCAAGGTGTTCAGCGCGCTGAAGATCGGCCCTGAAGAGGCGCAAGAGAAGTTTGGCTTCCTGCTGGACGCGCTGCAGTACGGCGCGCCTCCGCACGGCGGCCTGGCCTTCGGCCTGGACCGCATCGTCACCATGATGACCGGCGCCGAGTCGATTCGCGACGTGATTGCTTTCCCCAAGACGCAGCGCGCGCAGGACTTGCTCACGCATGCCCCAAGCCCGGTCGACGAAAAGCAACTGCGCGAACTCCACATCCGCCTGCGCAATCCGCAACCAGCCTGATCAGCCGCTGGATATCACCCGCTGATGAGGAGGGGACACCTTGAAGCCTTTCAAGATCCCCGAATCCGTGCTGGTGGTCATCCACACGCCGCAGCTCGATGTGCTGCTGATCGAGCGCGCCGACAACCCCGGCTTCTGGCAAAGCGTCACCGGCTCCAAAGATGCGGTGGACGAACCCTTGTTGCAAACCGCAGCGCGTGAGGTGCTGGAAGAAACCGGCATAGATGCGGCGCCTGAACAGTTTCGCGACTGGGGTCTTGCGAATGTGTATGAGATCTACCCGGTCTGGCGCCATCGCTATGCGCCCGGCGTCACCCGCAACACCGAGCATGTCTTTAGCCTGTGCCTGCCTCACGCGCGCGAGGTGAAGCTCAACCCTCGGGAGCACATCGCCTCGCAATGGCTGCCGCACCACGCGGCGGCGGATCTTTGCTTCTCGCCTTCGAATGCTGAGGCTGTGCTTCTCCTGCCGAAATTCACCGACTGATCCTGCAGCGCAGGGCAGAGGCGCAACACTTTGTGAGTTTGGGTTCCACCGGATTGGCAAAGACGAGGCGCTCGGTTCAAATGGGATGGACCTTCCCGCCACCCTCGCCACTTCCAGGAAAAGAGCCGCCGGCCATGTTTCCACTCCACAAGTCCGGTGCGTTGCAACTGCTCCAGGGCGGGCGGGAATTTTTTCCTGCGCTCATCAATGCCCTCGACGCGGCGCACACCTGGATCCAGCTGGAAACCTATATTTTTGATTTCCACGGTGCCGGTGCCGAAGTGGCCGAGGCGCTGATCCGCGCGGCCCGGCGCGGCGTGACGGTGCAGGTGCTGGTTGATGGCATAGGCACCAGCCCCTTGCCGGCAAAGTGGCGCGATCAATTTGCGGCCGCCCAGGTCGACTGGTGTGTGTACTCACCCTTAGGCACGGGCTTGAGCGGGCTCGGCCTGCTGGTGCCCGAACGGTGGCGCAGGCTGCACCGCAAGCTCTGCGTGGTGGACCAGCACACGATGTTTTGCGGCGGCATCAATGTGCTTGACGATTTTTACGATCCCAACCATGGCGAGTTGCAGGCCCCGCGCGTTGATTTTTCCGTGGTGGTGACCGGCCCCCTGGCCGTGGAGGCGGCCGATGCCATGGCGTTGCTCTGGTGGCGCGTGCAGGCCGGCTACAGCGCGCGGCAGCGCCACATGGCCGCCGCATGGGAGAAGTTCAAGGAGGCGGGCTACGGCGGGCGCACCGGCACCACGCCGCTGGCCGCGGCCAACGGTGCGGGCGCCAGCGGACCCAAGGCAGCGCTCATCCTGCGCGACAACCTGCGCAACCGCAGCAGCATCGAGCGCGCCTACCGCAAGGCCATCGGCAAGGCGCACCAGGAAATCATCATTGCCAACGCCTACTTCCTGCCCGGTGGCAAGCTGCGGCGAGCCCTCGTCGGCGCGGCCAAACGCGGGGTACGCGTCACCTTGCTGCTGCAGGGGCGCTACGAATACTTCATGCAGTACCACGCGGCGCGCCCGGTTTACGGCGCGCTGCTGGCGGCGGGTGTGGAGATCCATGAATACGAAGCAGGCTTCCTGCACGCCAAGGTGGCGGTGGTGGACGGGCACTGGGCGACGGTGGGCTCTTCCAACCTCGACCCCTTGAGCCTGCTGCTGGCGCGCGAAGCCAATGTGGTGGTAGAAGACAAGGCCTTCGCCGAAGGCCTGGCGGGCATTTTGCGTGAAGCCATGGTCAGCCACGGCCGGCGCATGGAGCCGGCCGACCACAGCCACCGCCCCCTCGGACGGCGCCTGCAGGGCTGGGTCGCCTACGCCCTGGTGCGGCTGGCTTTGCTGGTGGCCGGTCAGCGCTATTAAATTGATAGCTGGTTGCCCAGATGGAATATGGGCTGGAGGCTAAAAACCTTGTCAAACTACGGACAAGACGATTTGGGGGCAGGCTGGTAATATCTGGCATGCTTATGAAATCAGACACGCCCCTGCAGGACGCGACCGACGAGGGGACACCCGTCTCCGTCAAGATCCGCGAACGCCTGGCCCAGGCACGCAAACGCTTCAACGCCAACGACAACATTGCCAGGTTCATTGAGCCGGGCGAGCTGGAAAAGCTGCTCGACGAAGTGACCGGCAAGATGCAAGGCGTGCTCGACAGCCTGGTGATCGACACCGAAGGCGACCACAACACCCACAACACCGCGCGCCGCGTGGCCAAGATGTACCTCAACGAGGTCTTCAAGGGCCGCTATGTGGCGCCGCCCACCATCACCGAGTTCCCGAACGCCGAGCACCTGAACGAGCTGATGATCGTCGGCCCCATCACCGTGCGCAGCGCCTGCTCCCACCATTTCTGCCCGGTCATCGGCAAGATCTGGATCGGCGTGCTGCCCAACGAGCACACCAACGTGATCGGCCTGTCCAAATACGCACGCCTGGCCGAATGGGTCATGGGCCGCCCGCAGATCCAGGAAGAAGCCGTGGTGCAACTGGCCGACCTCATCATGGAAAAAACCCAGCCCGACGGCCTGGCCATCGTGATGGAAGCCAGCCACTACTGCATGGCCTGGCGCGGCGTGAAGGACATGGACAGCAAGATGATCAACTCTGTGATGCGCGGTGTGTTCCTGAAAGATTCGACATTGCGCCGTGAATTCCTCGCACTGATTCCCCAAAAAGGCTAACCATGCTCGTCCGTTTACTCTATGCAAGCCGCGCGGTCGACACCAGCCCGGAGGCCATCGAAGGCATCCTGTCGCAGTCGCGCCAGCACAACCCTTCTTCCGGCATCACCGGCATCCTCTGCTACGGCGGCGGCATCTTCCTGCAGGCGATTGAAGGCGGCCGCATGGCGGTCAGCGAACTCTTCGGCCACATCCAGCATGACGCCCGCCACAAAGACGTGGTGCTGCTGCACTTCGAGGAAATCTCCGAGCGGCGCTTCGGCGGCTGGACCATGGGCCAGGTCAACCTGTCCAAGCTCAACCATTCGATTTTGCTCAAGTACTCCGAAAAAGCCGAGCTCGACCCGTACTCGGTCTCCGGCAAGGTCTCGTTCGCGCTGCTCGAAGACCTGATGGCCACCGCCTCTATCTGCGGCCGCGTTTGAGGCCTGCGTACCGCCAGGCCTGACGCGTGTCTCCAGGCGCCCTGGCCCTCGTACTCCTCGCCGGACTGATTCACGCCAGCTGGAACATCGCCGCCAAGAAGGCCGGCGGTGATTCCCGCTTTGCCGCTTTTACCGGACTGGTGCTGCTGGTGGCGTGGGCGCCGCTGGGCATCTGGTTCGGCATTGCCGAGCTCCCGCGCTGGGGTTGGCCTGAATGGCTGCTGCTGTGTGCCAGCGCCTTGCTGCACACCGTCTATTACATCGTCCTGCTGCGCGGCTACCGCAAGGCGGACCTCACCGTGGTCTATCCGCTGGCGCGGGGCTCAGGGCCGCTGCTGTCGTCGCTGGCCGCCATCGTGCTGCTGGGCGAGCAGATTTCCGCGCTCGGTGTGGCCGGTATCGCGGGCGTCGTGGGCGGCGTGTTTCTGGTCGCCGGCGGGCCGGGCCTGTGGCGCGCCTCGCACGACCCGGCGCAGCGCCAGCGGGTGCGCAAGGGCATGGTCTACGGCTTGTTGAGCGGCGCCTTTATCGCCGGCTACACCGTCGTCGATGGCTATGCGGTCAAGATCCTGCTGATGTCGCCGATCCTGGTGGATTACATGGGCAGCCTGCTGCGCATGGTGGTGCTGGCGCCCGCCCTGCTGCGCGACCCGGCTGAAACCAGGGTGGTGTGGAAGCGGCAATGGAAGTACGCGGTGTTTGTCGGCGTCGTCAGCCCCGTGTCCTATGTGCTGGTGCTGTACGCCATGCAGACGGCGCCGCTGTCGCATGTGGCGCCTGCGCGCGAGGTGTCCATGTTGTTTGCCGCGCTGCTGGGCGGCCACCTGCTGGGCGAGGGCGACCGTGCCTTGCGCCTGGCCGGCGCCGCCTGCATTGCGGCGGGCGTGATGGCGCTGGCGCTGGGTTGAGGCGGCGATGACGGTGCCCTTGCTGCTCCTCGGCTGCGATTTCTCCAGCAGCCCGACCCGGAAAAAAACCATTGTTTTAGCCCTGGGGGCCATGCTCCACGGGCGCTGTGTGCTATCAAAAATAGAGCGACTGGAATCGCTGGCGGCATTTGGGAACTGGCTGCAGCAGCCCCAGTCCTGGCTGGGCGCGTTTGATTTTCCGTTTGGCCTGCCGCGTGAACTGGTGGCGCATCTGGGCTGGCCGCTGCAGTGGGAAGCCTGCATGCGCCACTATGCGGCCTTGAGCCGCGAAGACATCCGCGCCACCTTTTCCGCCTTTTGCGACGCGCGGCCCGTGGGTGGCAAGTTCGCCCATCGCGCCGCCGACGGCCCTGCCGGCTCCAGCCCCTCGATGAAATGGGTCAACCCGCCGGTTGCCTACATGCTGCACGCCGGTGTGCCGCGTTTGCTCGCGGCCGGTGTGCACCTGCCCGGCCTGCATGACGGCGACACCCAACGCGTGGCACTCGAGGGTTACCCTGGCCTGTTGGCGCGCGAAGTGCTCGGCAGCCGTTCATACAAAAGCGACGACAAGGCCAAACAGACGCCTGAGCGGCTGATCGCCCGCAAGGACCTGATCACCGCGCTGGAGAACGGGCAAACGCGGCTGGGCCTGCGTCTCAAAGTCAGTCATGCGCAGCGCGACCTGCTCGCCGACGACGCCAGCGGCGACAGCCTGGATGCCGTGCTGTGCCTCCTGCAGGCGGCCTGGGCGGCGCAACAGGGCGCGCCCCGCTATGGCCTGCCGCCGGAGATGGACGCCCTTGAAGGCTGGATCGTTACCGCCTGAATTTGCCGGAAAGCTGTCTGTACATACAGTACATTGAGAGGCCTTCTCTGCTCCATGATCCGCCCTATCCCCGTGGGTCTTCACCCATAAAGTTCAGCATGTTTTATGCCTCCAGCCCAATCACTGTATTGGCTGATAGCTATCAATTTGGTAGCAAATACTGCCCGCTGAAGGCCTGTTTCCTGGCCTTGCTTCTGCTGGCCGCCGCCCCTTTTTCCGCCTTCGCAGCCCCGCGCGCCAAAGCGGCCTGGTCCGGCGTGGTCACCTATGTGGTCGACGGCGACACGGTTCGTGTCAGGCCGCCTGGCGGCGGCAAGCCGGTCGCCATCCGCCTGGAGGGCATTGATGCGCCGGAAATCTGCCAGGCCTTTGGCACCGCTTCGCGCGATGCACTCATGCGGCAGGTGCTGGGCAAGCGCGTACAGGTCTACGGCAAACGCCATGACGACTACGGCCGCCTGCTGGCAAGGCTTGAGTTTCAGGGGGAAGACACCGGCAAATGGATGGTCGCGCGCGGCCTGGCCTGGTCTTACCGTTTCCGTTCCAGCCCCGGCCCCTATGCGTCGCAGCAGCGGCGCGCCAGGTCCGCGGGTTTGGGCCTGTTTTCGCCCGCGCATGGCACGCCGCCGGTGTACCCGGCGCAGTTTCGCCGGCAGCACGGCTCTTGCCATCCTGCGGGCAAATAAGCGCTGTCGCTTGTCCTACGGGCGTTTCAGCCGGCGCCGATGGGCGTCAACGGCCTTGCTGGCTAGAGTGAATGTGCGCGAATTTAACGTCGCCCCCCGCGTGTCGCCCAGCGTCCCGGGCATTTGCACACTCACTCTCAAAGGAGCCATCATGATCCACACCCCCTTGTATTCTTCGTCGGCCCGCGGCGCCCTGCGGCCCCTGGCCATCGCCAGTGCCGTCGCCCTTGCGCTGGCCCTGTCTGCCTGCGGCAAGCAGGATGACGGCAAAACAGCCGGCCAGCAACTCGACTCCGCCATTGCCAAGACGGAAGCCGCCGCCGCCCAGGCCAAGGCCAAAGCCGAAAGCGAAATGGCCAGCGCCGGCGCCGCGATGAAAAACGCGACCCAAGGCGCCGAATCCTCCGGCAAGGACATGGCCGCCAAAGCCGGTGAAAAAATTGACGACCTGACCATCACCACCACCGTCACCGCGGGCCTTGCCAAAGACCCCGACCTGAGCGCGCTCAAGATCAATGTCGACACCCGAAACGGCGCTGTGACGCTCAATGGCTCGGCCCCGACAGAGGCAGCCCGCGACAAAGCCGCCACGCTGGCAAAAGCTGTCAAAGGCGTCAGTTCCGTGGACAACAAGCTGGTCGTGAAAGCCGCCAGCTAACCGCCGCGCCGCTTTCTGCGGCCCCACCCAAACGCCCCCGGTTCCATGAATCGGGGGCGTTTCTTCTTGTGTGCATGGCCTTCATAAACCAGGCGGACAAACGACACAAGAAAAACGACAAACTGCAAACGACAAAAGGCAGGCCATGGAATGAATCCATGCCTGCCTTTTGCAGCCACCCTTGCGGATGGCCGGACGGTAAAAACCGTTTACGGGCGAACGATGATGTCGTTGCGCACGGCCTTGACGTTCTTCGTGTTGCGGGCGATGTTTTCAGCCTGCGCTTTTTCAGCGCTGGACTTGGCAAAGCCGGACAGTTGAACCGTGCCGTTCAGGGTTTCGACCTTGATGGCCATTGCCCCGACGGTCTTGTCTTCAACGAACTTGGCCTTCACAGCGGTGGTGATGGCGGCGTCATCGACATATTCACCGGCGGTGGACTGACCACGCCCGACAGCGCAGCCGCTGCCGATGATGGTGATGCCTGCCAGGGCTGCGAAAGCGATTGCGCGAGCGTATTTCATATTGTTTTCCTCTAGAGTTGATTTAATGGTTTGGTGCAAGGTTAAAAAAGCCTGTCGATAGGCGGCACCACGCCAGTCGACTTGCGGTAATCATTGTTCGGAACGGCCAGAGCGCTCATATGGACCTCATTTGGACTTCTGGGCCTGTTCGGAATGAGGGGATGCACTGGACAGCATCGACAGCAAGGCGCCGGAAATTTCCGACGACTTGAAGGCCGCCAGCAGCAAGCTGCCGACGGATACCAGCCGCCACGGGCGGATCAGCACCGTCGCGGCGCCGGCTGCGGCAGCGATGCCCAGCAACTGCAGCGGTTTTTCTTCAGCGTAGTGCTGCAGCGTCGGTTTGGCCAGCCCGAACGCCACGCTCACGGGATGGTGATGCCACCAGGCGCCCAGTGCGTGCTTGAGGATGCCCCAGGTGCCGCCTTCGAAATGGCCCGAGCCGTTTTCGCCGTCTTGCCCGGCGCCGGCTTCTTCATCGTGCTCGTCATGGGCATCACGGCTCATGTGCCGCACGATCGCCTTGCGGCTGCTGGCCAGGCGTTCTTGCGGGGTGGGGGCGGTGAGGGAGGTCATGGTGCGTCTTGGTGATCAGGTGTTTGCATCGGCAAGCCGTCAGGCGGCCATGCGCAGGGCGCGGGCGTCGCTGTCGATTTGCGCCTTGAGTTCGGGAAAGCGTTCATTCACGAAAGGCTTTCGCGCCTTCAGCACCGCCACGATCAAAATCACCAGCGCAACGCCCGGAACACCCACCAGCGCCCAGTGGAACTGGTTTTGCAATGCGCCCAGCATCACGGCCGTTCCGGCCAGGCCCAGAAATACCACCGCCGCCAGCACCGCAACAATCCAGGCCACGGCGCGCGCCAGCAATTCGGCGCCCGCGTTGGAGGCCTCGTCGTGGAACAGTGCCGCATAGGCCGACAGGTGATCCACGACCAGGTCCGGCCGTTGCACGATGGTTGAGAAGAGGGGGTGAAGCATTGGAGGGCTTGGTCAGGAAATCAGGGGGCCGTAGATCAGTAGCGGTTCTGGTTGCGATGGCGTGCCGAGGACACGAGCAGTGCAATGCCTGCGCCGACGGCTGCGGCGATCAGCACGGAGCGCAGTGGTTGCTCCGAGACATAACGTGTGGTGGCGCCGGCCGCGTTTGACAGCGACTGCTGTGCACGGTCTTTGGCTTCCGATGCGATGTCCAGGCTCTGGCGGGCCAGGCGCTGGGCTTTGGAGGCCAGCATGTCGACCACGGGGTCGACGCTGCCGCGCAAATCGCGAACCTTGCTCTCGGCTTTGTCGAGCGCATCGTTGGCATAGCTGCGTGTGGTGTCAACGGCCTTCTCGGCGGTGTTGAGCACCTGGTCGGAAGCCTGGCGAGCAGTTTGGGCGGCGGTTTGGGTGTTCATGTTGAATCCTTGAAGAGAAGTGGATGAAATGGGCGATTCGAAAAAGGGGGCGTGGCCGTTAACCGGTGAAAAAAGCGCGGCCGGGGAAAAGGGCCGCGCTGTTATGCAGGATTGAATGAAAGCGCAGCGCCGTCATCCCTTCCTGATCAGGCTGACGACAAAACTCACGATGGCCATGATGGCGAAGATGAAGAAGAGGATCTTGGCGATCTCGACGGCGCCCGCTGCAATACCGCCGAAGCCGAACACGGCTGCGATCAATGCGATGACCAGGAAAACGACGGAATAGTGCAACATCTCGGGCTCCTTGCTGTGACTGGGTGATGGCGCTTTCTCTTTCGAAACGCCTGTAGCCTAGGTTAAGCAAGAGCCGCGATTCCCCTCATCGGCTGCCAGCGTGTGCCACTGTCAGCTCCAGCGGCGGGGCCCTGTAGGAGGGGGCCGACAGTTTGTTACGCGAGGGCGTGCGCGGGCGCCGGTGTGGTACAGCGCCGTGAAGGCATTGCATCCCCACGGATGTGCGCGGCCGGCGCCGTGTCAGAGCGTCAGATCGTCTTGGGCAGCACCGCGGAAATCCGTGTGCCGCTGCCCTCGGTGCTGGCCACGGTCAGGCGGCCGCCGGCGGCTTCGACCCGATGCCGCATGCCGGCCAGGCCATGGCTGCCCGGTCCGACGTTTTCCACCTTGAAGCCCCGGCCGTTGTCCTTGACCTCGACAGCGATGTAGCTGTCGAAGTTGTGCAGGCTGATCTCGGCCTGCTTGGCTTCCGCGTACTTGCCCATGTTGGTCAGAGACTCCTGCACGAGCCGGTAGACCGTCAGTTGCGCGGAGCCGCCGAGCTCGACCTGTTCCAGGTCGGTGGTGATGGCGATGCCCGAGCGCTCCTCGAACTCGTGCGCCAGGATTTCAAGCGACGCCACCAGGCCCAGGTGCGACAGCGAGGACGGCCGCAAGTCCTCGACAATGCGGCGCTTCAGGGCGATCCCGCTGTTGAGCGTGTTGGTCAGGTGCGCCAGCCGCTCGGCGGCTTCCGGCAGGTTGCCCGCCAGGCGCGACTTCAGACGCGCGACGTCCAGTTTGGCGGCGGTTAAAAGGGCGCCCAGTTCGTCATGCAGCTCGCGCGCCAGGTGGCCGCGTTCGTCTTCGCGCACATTCTGCAAGTGGGTGGCCAGCTCGGCCAGGTTGGCGGTCCGCTCGCGGACCTGTGTCTCGAGAAAATCGCGCTCTCGCTGCAGCGACTCCTGCTCGCGCCGGCCGGAGGCAAGCAGCGCCTTGGTTTGCAGCAGGTACATATAGAACGCCAGCAAGCCGGCCAGCGCCATGGTGGCAACGCCGATGCGGGACAGCTGCAGCGTGCTCTTGATCTGGACCTGCCCCTGCGCCATTTTGTCGATGCTGCTGGCCGAGAGCTTGGCCGCCTGCTCGCGGATGGCGTCCATGTGCTCTTTCCCGACGTCCGTGGTCAGCACGAACTTCCAGGCGTCCTCGTTGCCTTCCTTGCGCATGCGCACGCTGAGGTCCATTTCGGCCAGCTTGCGCGAGACATGCCGGGACATCTGGCCGAACTCCGTGAGCTGCTCCGGGTAAGGCGTGAACAGCTGGCGCAGGGTGTCGAGGTTCTGGTCGATATCGGCCAGGGCGGTGCTGTAAGGCTCCAGGTACCTTGTGTCGCCCGTCAGCAGGTAGCCGCGCTGCCCGGTCTCGGCGTCCAGCACATGCTGCAGCAGTTTGTTGATGGCGCCGCGGGTCAGCTGGGCCTCTTCAATGGCGGCCGCCGCATCGGTAGACTTGCGAAAACTTGCCTCGTTGATGAAGATAAGGATTGCCGCGGCCAGCACTGCCAGGGGCAGGCTGATGGCCATTTTGGGGATCGCAAATCGTTTCACGGCAAACTCCGTTTGGTACTTCGATGAAGAATTCGTCAATAATGGATGCTGAAAATTAAAGCAGATACCCGTCGGGGTATCTCTTTTCGCGGCATTGCCCGCTTGTGTTTATGCAGGCTTTATAGAAAGACAGCGACATGATCAAAATTGGAATTGTGGACGACCATGCCATTGTGCGTTCGGGGCTCAAGCAATTTTTCTCCGACCAGGTCGACTTGCGCGTGGTCGGCGAGGCAGGCAGCGGCCGCGAGGCCATAGACCTGGTTCGCAATGTCGAGCTGGACATCCTGGTGATGGACTTGTCCATGCCCGGCCAGAGCGGCATTGATGCGCTGGCCATGATCCGGGCGAAAGCGCCCGACGTCGGAATCCTCATCCTGAGCGGGTACCCCGAAGAGCACTACGCGGTCAACCTGATTCGCCAGGGCGCCAGCGGCTACCTCAACAAGGAATGCGACCCCTCCGAAATCGTCGACGCGATCCGCGTGATCTCGCTGGGCAAACGTTACATCACGCCGGCCGTCGCCGAACTGCTGGCGCAGCAATTGAACCGGCCCAACGATGTGGCGTCGCATGAGCAGCTGTCCGAGCGGGAGTTCCAGGTGTTCCTCAAACTGGCCAAGGGCGAAACCGCAGGCGACATTGCCAAGGCGCTTTCGCTGAGCGTGAAAACCGTGAGCACCTACCGCACGCGCGTGATGGAAAAAATGAGTCTTTCGTCCAACAGCGATTTGACCTACTACGCGCTCAAGAACAAGCTGATCGACTGATTTCAAACGGAAGTGCCGCTCTGCTGGATGCAGTAATCCACCAGGGCGTCAATCTCATTGGATTTATCGAACACGGCATCAACGCCCAGCTGGGCGCAGCGTTGCCTGATGTCCGCCGTCGCGTAATTGCTCAGCACCACCACCTTCTGCCGCGCGGGGCGGTCCCTGCAGGCGGCCAGCACACCCAGGCCGCTTCCCTGCTTTAAAAACAGGTCAACAATCGCCAGATCCCAGTTGTCGCGGTTTTCCGTCAGCCAGGCCTTGCCTTCGTTTTCGGTTTCGGCGGTTCCTACGGCATCAATGCGTGCCAGTTCCTCAAGCGTCCCGATCAGGTTTTCACGAATGGTGGGATTGTCTTCTACGATGTACGTTTTCAGTCTCACTGCTCAGGTCCAGGTAGGAGGCCGCTTGGCTTTCGAAGTATTACGAAAGTCCCAAAAGCTCAAATGTCTCTTGTCACTTAATGTATCTTTCCGTTGGGCTTATTCTGCCAGCGGCAACGGGCGGCACTTGTAGGAGGACTCCTACGGTGTGAGCCAGGTATGCATACAAATGCACGGATATGGCGTTGTAGGCACATGCTCACAGCATGTCATGGTGCCTGCCGACTGCCCTGAATGGTTTGTTCGGTGGATATTCAAGGCTCTGCAATTCAGAGCATGTGCGCGGCCGTGAAGCGGTCTTGGCCCACGCCGGCGATTGGAGAGCAAGTCCCTCAGAGCGGGCTTGAACCATCAGAACGCCAACCCATGACCAACTCCTCCTCCCGGCCAGTCCTTCTCAAGAGAATTCTTGCCGGTGTGGCGGCCTTGCTTGTTGTATTGGTGTTGGTAATCGCCTTTTTCCCGTGGGACGCCATGCGCGGGCCCATCAACCGTTATGTATCCGACCAGCTTGGTCGGCGGTTTGAAATCACGCGCCATCTGTCGGTAGACCTGGGGCGAACCGTAACGGTCCGGGCCGATGGAATCGAGCTTGCCAATCCCGAGTGGGCGCGCAAGCCATATCTTGTCAAGGCGACCGCCGCCGAATTTGATATCAAGCTCTTTCCTCTTCTGGCAGGGCGCGTTGAGATTCCCCGTATTGCACTGACTGAGCCGGAGATCGGCTTGCAGATAGAGCCCGACGGCAGGCGTACCTGGGCGTTGTCGCGCGACACCTCGGATGAGGGAGCCGTTCCGCGAATCGATGCCCTGCTGATCGACCGGGGCACGCTTGACTACGAAGCCGCCGCCCAGGGCGCGAACATCAATGTGCAGTTTTCCCTTGCACAGGAAGCCAAGGGCGAGTTGCCCTTGAGCTACAAGGCGAACGGTAAATGGAAGAACGAACCCTTCAGCGCCAGCGGGCGCACCGGCGGCGTATTGCAGTTGAGCAAGGATCTCGAAGCGCCTTTTCCGATAGAAGTGAGTGCCGTTGCCGGAAGAACGAGCCTGAAAGCCAAAGGAACGATTGCGAATTTGGCCGACCTTGCCGGCATCGATGCAACCTTCGATTTGCAGGGCCGCAACCTGGAAGAGCTTTACAAATTGCTGGGCGTTGTGCTGCCGTCGACGCCGCCCTACAAGCTGCGCGGCAAGCTGGCCAGGCACGGCAAGGTGTGGGCCGCCAGCCAGATACAGGGAACGCTGGGCAGTTCCGACCTCAGCGGTGCACTGAGCTACGACCAGTCGGCCGCCATACCTCTTTTGTCGGGCAAGGTGCAATCCCGCCTGCTCGATTTCGCCGATCTCGCGCCGGTGATCGGCCTGCCGCCTCCGGCGGGGCCCACGCAGACAAGTGGCTCGGCAGCTTCAACGGGCGGCAGCCAAGCCGCACCGGTGAAGAAGGTCAAGGCGGCACCGTCCACGCGCAAGGTGCTGCCGGTCGCAACACTGGATGTCACGCGGCTCAAGGCCATGAATGCCGATGTTGTCTATTCGGCGGCTGACATTCGCCATGTGGAAGTTCTGCCGCTGGACAAGGGTAGCGTTCACGTCAAGATCAATGCCGGTGTGATGCAGCTCGAGCCGATTTCGCTGGGGATTGCGGGCGGCACGGTAGCGGGCAGCATCCGTGTTGATGCCAATGTGATGCCGGCGGCCTTCACCACGCGGCTGGATGTGCGCGCCGTGCAACTCAACAAGCTGTTCCCGGCGGTGGAAACCAGCAAGAGCAGCCTTGGCAAAATCAGCGGGCAGTTTGACCTGAAAGGCCGGGGAAATTCCGTGGCGCAAATGCTGGGGTCCGCCTCCGGCGACATGGCTGTCTTGATGGGCAAGGGAGAGATGAGCAACATCCTTCTCGAATTCATGGGCCTGGATGGCGGCGAGGTCATCAAATTCCTGGTGCGGGGCGACCGCAACGTGCGTTTGCGCTGCGCTGCTGCCGCTTTTGGTGTGAACCAGGGGTTGATGACAAGCAAGACCATCGTGCTCGACACCGCCGACACCGTGATCAATGGGCGCGGAACCATCAGCCTGGCCAACGAAACACTGGACCTGATCCTGGATCCGGCGCCCAAGGATCAAAGCATCCTGAGCTTCAGGTCGCCGCTGAGGATTAGCGGTACTTTTGCCTCCCCGAGCGCCGGCCCCGACAAGGGAGCCCTGGCCGGCCGGGCCGGTGTGGCGATAGCGTTGGGAATCCTGAACCCCTTGCTCGCACTTGCCGCCACGATCGAAACCGGGCCGGGTCAGGATGAAAATTGTTCGGCCATTCTGGCCAAGGCGACATCGGCCGGTGTGTCGGGTGTGGCTTCTCGCATCCCTGCATCGGCCACGCGCTAGAGCTTGCGGCGCGGGTCAGCCCGCGTGTGGATGTCCGGCGTGGCCGCTGCCGCAGACGGCGCATGCCGTGTTCCGCGTCAGCCTCATCTCGCTCCACTCCATGCTTTTGGCTTCGAGCATCAGCAGCCGGCCGGCCAGGGATGGTTCCACGCCGCAGATCAGCTTGAGGGCCTCCGCCGCCTGTGTGCTTCCGATGATGCCGACCAGGGGCGCAAACACACCCATGGTGGCGCACTGCGTTTCTTCCAGCAGGTCCGACTCCGGAAATACGCATGCATAGCACGGTGACTCTTCTCTAGATGCGTCGTAGACCGACACCTGGCCGTCAAAACGGATGGCGGCGCCCGAGACCAGCGGTTTGCAATGCTTCACGCAGGCGCGATTGATCGCGTGGCGGGTGGCAAAGTTGTCGGTGCAGTCGAGCACCAGGTCGGCGCCTTGGACCAAGCGGTCCAGCAGGGCGTTTTCGGCGCGTTCTGTCACGGCGGTTACCTTAACGTCAGGATTGATCGCTGCGATAGCCTGCCGCGCCGAGTCGGCCTTGTATTCATTGACGCGGGCCAGGTTGTGGGCGATTTGCCGCTGGAGGTTGGTCGCATCCACCCGATCGTGGTCGACGAGGGTGATGTGGCCGACGCCGGCGCTGCCAAGGTAGAGCGCGACAGGTGAGCCGAGCCCACCCGCACCGACGATCAGCACATGCGCGTTGAGGAGTTTTTCCTGGCCTTCAATGCCGACCTCGTCGAGCAGGATGTGCCGGGAATAGCGAAGCAGCTGGTCGTCGTTCATGAAGGAAAAGCGGGGCGGCCGCGCAAGGCGGGCGCCCCGGGGGCTTGGGCGCTATCGCGGCCTAGTTTTCTTTTTTCTCGTTTTTGGGCTCAACCACGGCGGTCTTGCTGACCAGCACGGGCCGGCCCTTGAGCTTGTTGATCGCCTGGGCCAACTGAAAGTCCTTGTCGCTGCCCAGCTCAGGCGGACGGCGTTGTTCAGGCGTCTTCTTGGCTTCTTCTTCCAGCCGCTTCAAGGCTTCCTCGCGGGCCTTTTCACGGCCGGCGTCCTTGACTTCGGCGCCCTGGCCGCTGTTGAGGTGTTTCTCAAGATCGGCTTCACGGGTGCGCAGGGCGGCAAAAGGGCTGCCCTCGGCGGTTTCGTCCACCATCACGTCGGGCACAATGCCGCGCGCCTGGATGGATTTTCCGCTGGGCGTGAAGTAACGCGCTGTGGTGAGCTTCAGGCCGGTGTCCGGGCCCAGCGGCCGCACGGTCTGCACCGAGCCCTTGCCGAAGGTCTGGTTGCCCATGATGGTGGCGCGCTTGTAATCCTGCAGCGCGCCCGCCACGATCTCGCTGGCCGAGGCCGAGCCTTCGTTGACCAGCACGACCAGGGGAACGTTCTTCACCGCTGCCGGCAGGCGCTTGAGCGGGTCGGCGCCGTTGCGGCGCAGGTAGAACTCGGGCGCAGCCTTGTAGGTGAACTTGCTTTCAGCCAGCTGGCCGTTGGTCGACACCACGGTGACGTTTTCAGGCAAGAAGACAGCCGACACCGCGACAGCCGCATCCAGCAGGCCGCCCGGGTCATTGCGCAGGTCCAGCACCAAGCCCTTGAGGTTCGGCTCCTGCTTGTAAATCTGCTCAAGCTTGGTGACGAAGTCCTCGACGGTGCGTTCCTGGAACTGGCTCAGGCGGACCCAGGCATAACCGGGCTCGACCACCTTGCTGCGCACCGACTGCGTGCGGATTTCTTCGCGCGTGATCGTGACGGGGAAAGTGCGGTTCTCGTCCTTGCGGAAGATGGTGAGCGTCACCTTGGCCTTGGGCTCGCCGCGCATTCTCTTGACGGCTTCGTTGAGCGTGAGGCCCTTGACGGGGGTGTCGTCAATGCGGGTGATCAGGTCGTTGGGCTTGAGGCCGGCGCGGTCGGCCGGGGAGCCTTCGATCGGCGAGACGACCTTGACCAGGCCGTCTTCCTGGGTGATTTCGATGCCGACGCCGACAAAACGGCCGCTCGTGCCTTCGCGGAATTCCTTGTAGGACTTCTTGTCGAAGTAGACCGAGTGCGGATCCAGGCTGGCCACCATGCCGGAAATGGCGTCGGTGATGAGCTTTTTCTCGTCCACCGGTTCGACATAGTCGGTTTTAACCATGCCGAAAACGGCGGCGAGCTGCTGCAGCTCTTCCAGCGGCAGCGGCGCAAGACCGGCGCGGGCCACGGCTTGCAGCTGCACAGTGGTGAGGGCTCCCGCCACGGCACCGATTGAAATCCAGCCTGCTATCTTGAGCTTCTGACCCATAGAAAATACCTTCGTTAACCTGTTGGGGAACCCTTGCTCCCCCTATGTGAAGCAATATACACCTTGGAGAAAGGCCAAGTGCCACAGTTCCGCCAATCGGCGCCGCTTGTGCCGCAAATGCGCCAAAAGCTGCTGTTTTTACAGCACCTTTACAGAAAAAGCAGGGGATCGCTCAAGCCTTGCCCTGTGCGCCGACGGCGGCAGCCGCCTTGGCCGCGGCTTCGCTGTCGCCCAGGTAGTAATGGCGCAGCGGTTTGAGGTCCGCGTCCAGTTCATAGACCAGCGGAATGCCGTTGGGGATATTCAGGCCGACGATGTCCTGGTCCGAGATGTTGTCCAGGTACTTCACCAGGGCCCGGATGGAGTTGCCGTGGGCTGCCACCACGATGCGCTTGCCGGCCTTGATGGCGGGCGCCATCGACTCGTTCCAGAAGGGCAGGACGCGGTCCACGGTGTCTTTGAGGCACTCGGTCAGCGGCACCTCGCCGGGCTGCAATTTGGCATATCGCGGGTCGCCGCGTTCGCTGCGCGCGTCGTTGGCGTCCAGCGGCGGGGGCGGGGTGTCGTAGCTGCGGCGCCAGACCAGCACCTGCTCGTCGCCGAATTTTTTGGCCGTTTCGGCCTTGTTCAGCCCTTGCAGGGCGCCGTAATGCCGCTCGTTGAGGCGCCAGCTGTGCACCACGGGCAGCCAGGTGCGGTCCATTTCGTCCAGCGTGTGCCAGAGCGTACGGGTCGCGCGCTTGAGCACGCTGGTGTAGGCCACATCAAAGTCATACCCCTCGGCTTTGAGCAGTTTCCCGGCATTTTTGGCCTGGGTGACGCCGGTTTCCGTCAGGTCGACATCCGTCCAGCCGGTGAAGCGGTTTTCAAGGTTCCAGGTCGATTCGCCGTGGCGGATAAGCACGAGTTTGTACATGATGGGGAAGGAGGAGAGTGGAAAAAAAGGAGGAAAAAGGGAGAAAAAAGGGGAATAGGGAGGGGCGCCGGCGGGGCGTTTTCTCCCGCCATTCTAAAATCATGGGTTCGCTGAAAAAGCGCTCCAAGACACACAAAGGGTATACCGTGAAATTTCTGATCGACAACTGGATGCTGATTTCGATAGCGATCGCCTCGGGCGGCATGCTGATTTGGCCCATGGTTTCGGGCGCCATGAACGCCGGCGCGCTCACGGCCAGCGGCGCCGTGCAGCTGATCAACCGCGAAAAAGCCGTGGTGGTGGATGTCAGCGAGGCTGACGAATTTGCCGCCGGCCACGTGACGGGCGCCAAAAACGTGCCTTTCAGCGAGCTGGAAGGCAAACTCCCCGCCACCGTCAAAAACAAGGCTTTGCCGCTGATTTTGGTGTGCGCCACGGGTGCGCGCGCCGGCCGCGCCGTCGCCGTGGCCAAAAAGCTCGGCTACGAGCAGGCCCAATCACTGGGCGGCGGGCTTAAAGCCTGGAAAGAGGCTAACCTGCCTCTTGAGAAGGCCTGATCCGGCCTTTGCCACTGATTCGGCACTGGCCGGGCCCGGCGGGCATGAAAGCTGCTGGTTCTCGCGTCACCTGCCTTCCGCGCCGGGCTTTATGCCGGGCCGGCCCCCCCCGGAGAACCCCATGCAAACCGTCAAGATCTACACCACCGGCACCTGCCCTTACTGCATCCAGGCCAAACAGTTGCTCAAGCAGCGCGGCGTCACCGAACTCGATGAAATCCGCGTCGACATGGAACCCGGCGAGCGCCAGAAGATGATGGAAATCACCGGCCGGCGCACCGTGCCGCAAATCTTCATCGGCGAAACCCACGTCGGCGGCTGCGACGACCTGATGGCCCTGGACGGCCGCGGCGGCCTGATGCCCCTTCTGAACCCCGCCGCTTGAGCTGGCTGCGGGGCCATATCTCTTCGCCAGCATGAGCCGCGGGACTGGCTTTGCCAGACCGCAGGCGGGCGGCCCCCTCGGGGGGGCAGGGAGCTACACAAAGTGAGCGACCGTGGGGGCCACATACACGGCTCCCTATAATTCGTTGGTTGCCCGCCCGCCGGTGCATCCAAACCCGTATCCAACCTTCCCCGACCCGAAAGAGCACCATGGCTGAAGCCAATCTTGACCCCGTATTCCAGATCCAGCGCGTCTACCTCAAGGACGTCTCGCTCGAGCAGCCCAATTCGCCTGAAATCCTGCTGAACCCCGAGCAGCCTGCCGTGGACATCCAGCTGGGTGTGGACGCCACCCCCGTGGCGGACGGCCTGTTTGAGGTGGCTGTGACGGCCACGGTGCAGACCAAGATTGCCGACAAGACCGTCTTCCTGGTCGAAGCCAAGCAGGCCGGCATTTTTGAAATCCGCAACATTCCCGCCGACCAGATGGGTGCGATCCTGGGCATCGCCTGCCCGCAGATCGTGTACCCCTACCTGCGCGGCAACGTGGCCGACGTGATCCAGCGCGGCGGTTTCCCGCCCGTGCACATGGCGGAAATCAACTTCCAGGCCATGTACGAGCAGCAGCAGGCCCAGGCCGCCGCAGCCGCCGAGCCTGCCGCACCGCAGATCATCGTTTGATGAACCGCCGGGTCTACAGCCCGGCTTTTTTTTGTGATTCCTTCGTGATCCCTTCATGAAAATACTGGTCATCGGTGCGGGCGCCTGGGGTACGGCCATCGCCGTCAGCAGCGCGGTCCGCCACCAGGTCACACTCTGGGCGCGCGACGCTGCCCTGGTCAAAAACCTGCGGGCCAGCCGCACCAACCACCGCTACCTGCCCGGTGTGGCGCTGCCTGAAGGCCTGCGGCTGCAAGGCGGCGACGTGCCGCTGGCGCAGGCCGTGGCCGGGCAAGACCTCATCATCCTGGCCACGCCGGTGTCTGCGGCCCGCATCATGCTGCAAAGCCTGGAGCACGCCAGCGTGCCGGTGGCCTGGCTGAGCAAGGGGTTCGAAGCGCCCCTGGATACAGCTCCGTCTACCGATTCTTCTGCATCGTTTGGGCTGATGGTCCATGAAATACGTGCGCAGGCTGCTATCAATTTAAGAGCGGGCGTGCTCAGCGGGCCCAGCTTTGCGCTGGAAGTCGCCCGCGGCCAGCCGACGGCGCTGGTAGCCGCCAGCGAGCACGCCGAGGTGCGCGACGCGCTGGTCGCTGCGTTTCACAGCGCCACGCTGCGCGTCTATGCCAACGACGACGTGATCGGCGTGGAAGTGGGCGGCGCCGTGAAGAACGTGCTGGCGATTGCCACCGGGCTGTGCGACGGCCTGCAACTGGGCCTGAATGCGCGCGCTGCGCTCATCACGCGCGGCCTGGCCGAAATGACGCGCCTGGGCGTGGCGCTGGGCGCCCGCGCCGAAACCTTCACGGGTTTGTCCGGCCTGGGCGACCTGGTGCTGACCGCCACCGGCGACCTGAGCCGCAACCGCAAGGTGGGGCTGCTGCTGGCCGAGGGCAAAACGCTGGCGCAAGCCGTTGATTCGCTGGGCCACGTGGCCGAGGGCGTGTACTGCGCCCGCACCGTGGTGCAGCGCGCCGCAGGGCTGGGCATCGAGATGCCGATTGCGCAGGCCGTGGTCGCCTTGCTGGACGGCAAACTCAAGCCCGCCGAAGCGGTGGCGGCGCTGATGGGCCGTGAGCCGACGGCCGAACTGGCCTGAGCGCTTGTTCGCCGCTTTCTGCCTCCGCTTCTTTCCGCTTCTTCTTTTGCTATTGAATTGATAGCTGTATGCCCAGGCGGCGCCTGGGCTGGAGCCCTAAAAAATCATGATGGGGCTGGCCGGCGGCACGACGGCAGCCGGCTACTTGCGCAAATGCAGCGTCACCAGCAGCGAAGCGTCCTGCACCGCCGTCAGCCCGTGCGGCACGCCGCCCGCCAGCCACAGCAACTGGCCGGCTTTCATGGGCTGGGTCTGCCCGTTGGCGGTGAAGGCCACCTCGCCTTCCAGGCATTGCACGGTGATTTCGCCTTTGACCTGGTGCGAAGGCACGGTCTTGCCGGCCGGCACGATCAGGCGCATCACTTCCAGTTCTTCGCTTTTGAACAGCGCGACGGTACGGCCCTCGGACAGCTTGCCGGCCAGCGGCTGGACGTCGATGAGTTGCCCGGAGGCGGCGTGGGGGATGGCCATGGTGGAACTCCTGCGAACATGGCGACAGCACATCGCCTGCAAACTTTATACCCCAAGGGCTGCGCCGGCGAAACGGTCCCTATACCGTCTTGTTGTAGGCCAGGAAGACGTCGTCGCGCACCCAGCCCAGCGATTCGTAAAGCGCCTGCGCCGCGTGGTTGGTCCGGGCGGTGGTGAGGTCCAGCCGCGCAAAGCCGGTGGCCTGCGCGTGCGCATGGGCCGCCAGCATCAGCGCGCGGCCGGCGCCGCTTTTGCGGGCTTCGGGCGCCACATACAGGTCGTACAGCGTGTAAATCGGCTGGGCGATCACCGAGCAGAAACCGGGGTACAGCTGGCAGAAGCCGACGAGCGAACCTTCAGTGCCGGCAGTTTGCGCCACCAGGATCACCGACTCCCGGTTGCGCATGCGGTCACCGATGAATTGCAGCGCCAGCGCCGGATCGGCCGGCTGCTCGTAAAACTGCCGGTAGGCGTCAAACAGCGCGGCGGCTTGCGGCAGGTCGTGCAGGCCGGTCAGGCGGACGGCGACAGCGCTCATGCCAGCGTTTTTTCCATGAAGACGCTCAAGGGTCGTGCACATACGCGCCGAAAGGCTCTCGCAGCACGTAACCCAGCCGCGCATACAGGCCCAGCGCCTCGGGCTGGTGAATGCCCGTCTCCAGCCGGGCCAGCCGCACGCCGGTGGCCTGCAGGTGCTCCTCCAGCGTTTGCATGATGGCCTTTGAAAGCCCTTTGCCGCGGTGCTGCTCAAGAACAAAGACACGTTTGATTTCCCCGTAGCGCCCGTCGTTGTCCAGCGTTTTGACGGCGCCGCAAGCAACCAGCTCGCCTTCAATGTGCGCGCCGACAAACAGCACGTTGGGCTGGCTGAGCGCCGAGAGGCTTTCGAGGTGGTTGCTCTCGGCCGGGTAAAGCGCCGCCATGTAAGCGTCCGACAGCGCGATCAGCGCGGCGGCCGATGGCGGGTCTACAGGGGTGATGTGCATGGATTAGTGATCAAATTGGCCTCTAGCCCAGACGCCGTCTGGGCTTTCAGCTATCAAAAAAGGAGCAACCCGGGTTTCGGCACACACAGGTGGTGCCCAGGGGGCGGCTAGATTTCCAGGTTGTCGATCAGCCGTGTGCTGCCCAGCTTGGCGGCGCCCAGCACCACCAGCGGCACATCAGCCAGCGGGCCGTGCGGCACCAGCAGGTCGGCGCGGCGGCGCACGGTGAGGTAGTCGGGCTTCCAGCCGCGGCGGGCCAGCGCCTGCATGGCCTGCGCTTCAAGGGCGGGCAGGTCGGGCGTGCCGCCGGCGCGGGCGGCTTCGCCCAATGCGCGTATCGCTTTGGACAGCTCCACCGCTTCGGCGCGCTGGGTGGCGTTGAGGTAGCCGTTGCGCGACGACAGCGCCAGGCCGTCTTCGGCGCGCTGGGTTTCGCCGGCCAGGATTTCGATCGGCAGCGCAAACTGCTGCACCATGCGGCGCACCACCATCACCTGCTGGTAGTCCTTCTTGCCGAAAGCCGCCACGCCCGTGGGCATGCCGGCAAACACGCAGGAAAAGAGCTTGAGCACCACTGTGCTCACACCGATGAAAAAGCCGGGCCTGAAGTGGCCTTCAAGGATGTCGCTGATGTCGGTGGCCGGGTGCACCTTGTAGCTTTGCGGCTCGGGGTAGAGGTGTTTTTCGAGCGGGGCAAACAGCACGTTGCAGCCGGCTTCTTTCAGCCGCTCGGCATCGGCGTCCAGCGTGCGCGGGTAGCTGTCGAAGTCTTCGTGCGGCGCGAACTGCAGGCGGTTCACAAAGATGCTGGAGACACTCACGTCGCCCAGCGGCTTGGCCTGTTTGACGAGGGCGATGTGGCCGTCGTGCAGGTTGCCCATGGTGGGCACAAAAGACGGGCGCTTGAACGGGCTGAGGGCCTCGCGCAGCTCCGGGATGGTGTGGACGATTTTCATGAGTAGGCAAAAAGATGTCAGTTCAAAAGGGCACAGGCCCGCCACGGCTGATATTACCGTCTCCAGCGCGCCGTGCAGGCGGCTGTTTGCGATGACTGCCTGGCGTCGCGACCGTTGCAGCGGGGGCGAATCATGCAAAAACCGCTTGTGCGGCCGCAAATGGTGATGGTCAAATTCGCCTCTGGGGCTGGCGCCCGGAATTTCTGGAGCGGCTTCCCTAAATAACCAGAATGCAGCAAAAAAAAGAGGAGCAAACATGCGTTGGCTAGCAATGACTTTTTTGGCGGTGCTGGCCGGCGCCGCCCCCGCTGCACACGCGCAGACGGCCCCGGGCATGAAGTGGAGCCCCTACATCGACTTCGAAGCCAAGCCCGGCAACAAGCGTGACATCGGTGAGGCCAATGTGTTTGTCCCGCTCGCGCAAACCGACCGCACACTGTTTTTTGGCGACCTGCGTGGCCGTTTTGACGGCAACAGCAACCGCGAGGGCAATTTCGGCCTGGGCGTGCGCCACATGCTGGCGAACGGCTGGAACATAGGCGGCTACGGCTACTTTGACCGCCGCCGCACCGAGACCGGCAATTTTTTCAACCAGACCACGCTGGGTGCCGAGGCGCTGGGCCCCGACTGGGACTTGCGCGCCAATTTTTATCTGCCGAACGGCAGCCGCACGCGCGACCTGGGCACGACGGGCGGCGGCGCGCCGACGGCCGCCATCTCCGGCAACACCGTGCAAATCACCACCCCGGGTTTGATCACACGCGAAGAGCGCGCCCTCAAGGGCTATGACGCGGAAGTGGGCTGGCGCGCGCCGCTGTTCGATGCCCAGGACAAGCGCCAGTTGCGGCTCTTCCTGGGGGGTTATCACTTCAGCGACGCCGGCATCCGTGTGTCCGGGCCCCGCCTGCGTGCGGAGTTTGTGACGGCCGAAGTGCCAGGGCTGTGGAAGGGCGCCAGGCTGGCCTTGGGCGCGGAGCTCCAGCACGACCACGCGCGCGGCCGCCAGGCTTTTGTGTCGCTGCGCCTGCGCATCCCCTTTGGCGGCGGCAGCGGTGAACGTGCCGGCGCACTCAATGCCCAGGAAAGGCGCATGACCGAGCCGGTGATGCGCGATGTGGACATCGTCACCCAAAGCCGGGTATCCGGCTCGACCGCCCCATTGGTGGAGACGGCCAGCCTGACCGGCGCCGGGCAAAGCTTCAGCCTGATTTCAAGCGCCAACACCACGGGCGCCGCCCTGCCGGGCGCGGTGGCCGCCGCCGGCCCCAACAGCCTGGTCGTGCTGTCGGGCACCTTCAACACCAGTGCCATCACGACGCTGCAAACCGGGCAGACGCTGATGGGCGCGGGGTCTGTCACCGTGCGCGCACCCAGCGGTGCGACCGCGACCCTGGTGACGCCGGGCGCGACCATCACCGGGGCGGTGGCCGGCAACAACCCGGCCGTCTTCATGGGCGACAACAGCACGTTGACGGGAATGACGGTCAGCAACCTGTCCACGGGGGGCGGCACGCCCAACCCGTTTGCCGTGCGCGCCACCGGCGTGACCGGGGCGGTCGTCTCCAACAATACGCTGACGGGGCTGGAAAACCTGGTGGGTGGAACCGCGCAGGGCCTGCTGATCAGCAGCTCCAGCAACATCACCGTGAGCGGCAACACCATGACCGGCACAGGAACCGGCATTGCGGTGGGCCTCAATGTCGTGAATTCGACCGGCATCCTGGTCACGGGCAACACCATGAGTGCCACCGGAAGCAGCGCCGGGAACAGCCGGGCCATCGTGATCAACAACGGCAGCTTCGCAGCGGGCTCGACGGGCAATACCATCCTGACCGGCATCTGCAGTGTCGCCGCTGCCGGAACCGGCTCGATCGGATTGACCGGCGGCGGGACTTGCCCCTGATGCTTGGCGATGCGCCGGCTCGGGCCGGTGCCTCTGCCGCCTCTACAGCCTCTACAGCCTCTACCAGGCGTGCTGGGCGTTGACCGGAAAGCTGCCGTCCTTCACGGCACGCACGTACGCTTCCATGGCGCCGCGCACGCTGGCGGTCTTGTTGTCCGGGCCTTCCATGAAGTTGCGCACAAACTTCGGCATCTTGCCCAGGTTCATGCCCAGCATGTCGTGCAGCACCAGCACCTGGCCGGCGGTGCCGTTGCCCGCGCCAATGCCGATGGTGGCGCAATGTGTGAGCTCCTGCGTGAGCGTGGCCGACAGCGCGGCGGGCACCATCTCCAGCACCAGCATGGCGGCGCCGGCGTCCTGCAGTTCGCGCGCGTGGCGCGTCATCGTGGCGGCGGCTTCGTCACCCTTGCCCTGCACGCGGTAGCCGCCCAGGGCATGCACGGTCTGAGGCGTCAGGCCCAGGTGGGCGCAAACAGGGATGCCGCGCTCAACCAGGAAGCGCACGGTCTCGGCCGTCCAGCCGCCGCCTTCGAGCTTGACCATGTGGGCGCCGGCCTGCATCAGCACGGTGGCGCTGCGCAGCGCCTGCTCTTTGGACTCGTGGTAACTGCCGAAGGGCAAATCGCCAATCAGCCAGGCCGTGGCCTGTGAGCGGCGCAGGCCGTTGGCCACACATTCGGTGTGGTGGCGCATGGTCTCCAGCGTCACGCCGACGGTGCTGGTCAGGCCCTGGCAGACCATGCCCAGCGAGTCGCCCACCAGGATGCACTCCACACCCGCAGCGTCGGCCACGGCGGCAAAGGTCGCGTCGTAGGCCGTCAGCATGGTGATTTTTTCGCCATGCGCCTGCATCTCGCGCAGGCGCGGCAGGCTCACCGGTTTGCGCGCAGGTGGGGCGGATGGCGTGGACGACGGCGGCAGTGTGCCGTAAGGCGTGGCGGATGCTGGAGGGGTGGTGTCGGCAGGGGTCGTCATGGGTGGGTCCGGAATTTAGCGAGAGTCTAACCAGCTTCAGTGTGCTTTTTTGTGCCTCGTCTAGAGAGGCCAGACAAGGCGTGCGCCTTAACGCGCTTCGGGCGCAGACCGGCTCATGCCCAGGCGCTCGAGCAGCTTCACGTCGGCTTCGGTGTCGGGGTTGCCGGTGGTCAGCAGCTTGTCACCGTAAAAGATCGAATTCGCGCCGGCCAGGAAGCACAGCGCCTGAACGCCGTCGCCCATTTGCTGGCGGCCGGCCGACAGGCGCACGCGCGCCGTCGGCATGGTGATGCGGGCCACGGCAATCGTGCGCACAAATTCAAACGGGTCCAGGTCGGCCTGGTGGGCCAGCGGCGTGCCTTCGACCTTCACCAGGTTGTTGATGGGCACCGACTCGGGGTAGGGCGTGAGGTTGGCCAGCTCGGCCACGAGGCCTGCGCGCTGGCGGCGCGTCTCGCCCATGCCGACAATGCCGCCGCAGCAGACCTTGACGCCGGCGCTGCGCACGCGCGCCAGTGTGTCCAGGCGGTCCTGGTAGTCGCGCGTGGTGATGATGTCGCCGTAAAAATCCGGCGCGCTGTCGAGATTGTGGTTGTAGTAATCGAGGCCCGCGCTTTGCAGCGTTTGCGCATGGCCGTCTTCCAGCATGCCCAGCGTGGCGCAGGTTTCCAGGCCCAGCGCCTTCACGGTGCGCACCAGCTCGGCAACTTTTTCAATGTCGCGGTCTTTGGGCGAGCGCCAGGCGGCGCCCATGCAAAAACGTGTGGCGCCTGCGGCCTGCGCGCGCTGGGCAGCGGCCAGCACCTCGGCGGGCTCCATCAGCTTGCTGGCTTCCACGCCGGTGTCGTAGCGCGCGGCCTGCGGGCAGTAGCCGCAGTCTTCGGCGCAGCCGCCGGTTTTGACCGACAGCAGCGTGGCGAACTCGACGCGCGTCGGGTCGAAGTTTTCGCGGTGCACGGTTTGCGCGCGGTGCATCAGTTCCGGAAAAGGCAGGTTGAACAAGGACTCGATGGCGTCCACGCTCCAGCGCTGTTCACCTGCTTGTGCCGCCTGTTCGGTTTGTGAAACCTGGGGGCGCGGGCGGTGGAGCGTGATGATTTGTTCTGCGACGTGGGACATGGTCTCTTTCCTTTCGGGGATTGGTTTTTGAGTCTAGCTGAAGCGTTCTTGTGAAGCGCTCAGTGCGTGGGTTCTGCTTGTTGCAGTGTTTGTGTGTGCTTCGTCGCCAAGGCGGTCAGGGCCTCGACCAGCAGGTCGATGTCGGCCTCGGTGTGCGCAGCCGACAGCGCAATGCGCAGGCGGGCCGTGCCCTCAGCCACGGTAGGCGGGCGAATCGCCGGCACCCAGATGCCGCGTGCGCGCAGGCCTTCCATGACGGCAAGGGCTTCATCATTGCGGCCGATCAGCAGGGGCTGGATGGCGGTCTGTGAAGGCGGCAATTGCCAGTGGCTGTTCGTCAGGCCCGCTGCGAGGCCGCTGCGCAATCGCGCAATCAGTTTTTGCAAATGTGTGCGGCGCCATTCATCCTGCTCAATGATTTCAAGGCTGACGCGCAGCGCGCTGGCCAGCAGCGCGGGCGCGGCGGTGGCAAAAATATAGCTGCGGGTTTTCTGCAGCAGCCATTCGACCAGCGCTGCATCGCCCGCCACAAAAGCCCCGGCCACGCCGGCCGCCTTGCCCAGCGTGGCCATGTAGAGCACGCGGCGCGAAGCCTTGGCGCCATACAGGCCTGCGGCGGCGAGGCTGCCGCGCCCCCGCGGGCCCAGCACGCCAAAGCCGTGTGCGTCATCGAGCAGCAGCAGCGCGTCATGACGTTCGCACAGCGCCACCAGCGCGGGGATGTCGGCGATGTCGCCGTCCATGCTGAACACCGCGTCGCTGATCACCAGCTTGCGCGGTGCATCGCTTTGCGCGAGTTCGCGGCCCAATGCTTCCAGGTCGGCATGGGCGTAGCGGTGGATGTTGGCGCGTGACAGGCGCGCGCCGTCAATCAGGCAGGCATGGTTGAGCGCATCCGAAAAAATCGCATCGCCCGCCCCCACCAGGGCCGGCACGATGCCGATGTTGGTGGCGTAGCCCGCATAAAAATACAGCGCGCGCGGCAGGCCGACGTAGGCGGCCAGGTCGCGCTCCAGCGCCTCGTTGGCGGCGCTATGGCCGCTGACCAGCGGCGAGGCGCCTGCGCCCACGCCATAGGCCTGGGCACCGTCGCAAGCCGCCTGTACCAGAGCCGGGTGCGTCGCCAGGCCCAGGTAGTCGTTGCTGCAAAACGCCAGCATGCTCTGCCCGTCGATCGAGAGGCGCGCGCCGCTGTCAGGCACGACCACGCGGCGCTGCCGGCGCAGGTGGGCACGGTCCAGTTCGGCCACGCGCGCCGGAAATTCATCGAGCCAGGAGGATGTGGTGTTCATTGCCATTCGGCGGGAAGGTGCAGGGTGATGTCGCGTGCGTCGATGCCGGGTTGCCAGGGCACAGTGGCCAGCAGGGGCGCCTGCAGTCGTTTTTGCAGGAAGGCGATGTTGTCGTCCTGCACCAGCATGCCGGGGTCGATATGGTTGGCGACCCAGCCGGCCAGCGTGAGGCCGCGCGCGCGGACCGCTTCGGCCGTGAGCAGCGCATGGTTCAGGCAGCCCAGGCGCAGGCCGACCACCAGCACCACGGGCAGGCCCAGCGCCAGGACCAGGTCGGCGCCCGTTTCTGTCGGCGAGAGCGGTACATGGAAACCGCCCGCCCCTTCCACCACCACCGCGTCGGCCAGCAGCGCCAGCCGGCGGTGGCAGGCGACGATGTGGGCGATGTCAATGCGCGCACCGGCGCGGGCAGCGGCGATGTGCGGCGATACCGGGTCGGGCAGCAGCACCGGGTTGTCGAGCTCGGGCGGCACGCGGCAGGTCGATGCGGCGCGCAGCGCGAGCACGTCTTCATTGGCCTCGACGCCGTCAACGGGCACTGTGCCCGCCGCCACCGGTTTCATGCCCACCACGCGCAAATGCCTTTTGGCCAACGCATGCAGCAGCGCGGCGCTGGCCAGGGTCTTGCCCACGCCGGTGTCGGTGCCGGTGACAAACAGCGAAACCGTTTTGTGTGCCGCTTCAGCCATGTGCATCGCCTTTGTCAGCCAGGGCTGCGTTGAGTGCCGCCAGCGCACCGCGTGCCAGGTGGTCCACCGCTTCTTTGTCCATCACATAGGGCGGCATGGCGTAGACCGTCTGGCCTATCGGGCGCAGCAGTACGCCCTCGGCCATGGCGTGGTGCGTGTAGCGGCGTGCGAAGTGGGGCACCGCCGTGGGTTCGATATCCCAGGCCCAGATCATGCCCAGCCTGCGTGCGTCGCGCACAGCGGCGTGCTGCGTCAGCGGCGCAAAGGCCTGGTCCATGGTGCGCGCCAACGCCGCGTTGTTCTCCAGCACATCGGTCTGCTCAAACAGCTCCAGCGTGGCCAGCGCGGCGCGGCAGGCCAGCGGGTTGCCGGTGTAAGAGTGCGAATGCAAAAAACCGCGCGCCACCTCATCGTCGTAAAACGCTCCGTACACCGCGTCGGTGGTCAGCACGGCAGACAGCGGCAGCGTGCCGCCCGTGAGGCCTTTGGAGAGGCAAATGAAGTCCGGCCGTATGCCCGCCTGCTGGTACGCAAACATCGTGCCGGTGCGGCCAAAGCCGGTGGCGATTTCATCGGCGATCAGGTGCACGCCATAGCGGTCGCACAGCGCGCGTGCTTCGCGCAGGTAGGCTGCGTCGTGCATCGCCATGCCGGCGGCGCACTGCACCATGGGCTCGACGATGAGTGCGGCGGTGTGCGCGTGGTGCTGCGCCAGCCAGGCCTGCAGGTTTGCGGCGGCGCGGTGTGCAACATCTGCCGCGCTCTCGCCGGCTTGCGCGCCGCGCGCGTCGGGGCTGGCCACGGTGGCGGCCAGCCGCACCAGCGGCGCATAGGCCTCGCGAAAGAGCGCGATGTCAGTCACGGCCAGTGCGCCCACGGTTTCGCCGTGATAACCGCCGGCCAGGCCGATGAAGCGGCTTTTCTCGGGCTTGCCGTTGTTGCGCCAGTAGTGCGCGCTCATCTTGAGCGCAATCTCGGTGGCGCTGGCGCCGTCGCTGCCGTAAAACGCGTGGCCCAGGCCGGTCAGCGCGCCCAGGCGCTCTGACAGCTCAACGACGGGCTCGTGCGTGAAGCCGGCCAGCATGACGTGGTCGAGGCGGTCCAGCTGGTCGCGCAGCGCGGCCTTGATGTGCGGGTGGCCGTGGCCAAACAGGTTGACCCACCATGAGCTGATGCCATCCAGGTAGCGCCGGCCTTCAAAGTCATGCAGCCACACGCCTTCGGCCCGCGCGATGGGCACGGGCGGGTGCGCCTCGTGCAGCTTCATCTGGGTGCAGGGGTGCCACACATGGCGCAGGCTGCGCCGGGTCATCAATGCGTTGTCCATGAGGCCCTGTGTGAAGAGAGGAAAGGAAAAGGATCGCGGCCCGCGCTTCGCAGGGCCGGAAGGCTCAGGGCTGCTGCACCGGGATGGTGGAGCGCTCTTCCTTGATGCGGTTGTCCGGGTTGACGAAGACCAGCTTGGGGCTGAAACCCGCGACGTGTTCTTCATGCACCTGCGCAAAGGCCGCGATGATCACCAGGTCGCCCACGGCCGCGCGGCGTGCCGCCGAGCCGTTGACCGAAATAATCCGGCTGCCGCGTTCGGCGCGAATCGCATAGGTGATGAAGCGTTCACCGTTGTTGATGTTCCAGATGTGCACCTGCTCGTTCTCGGCCAGGTTGGCGGCGTCCAGCAGGTCTTCGTCGATGGCGCAGGAACCCTCGTAGTTGAGTTCGCAGTGCGTGACGGCCGCGCGGTGGATTTTGGATTTGAGCAGGGTTCTGAACATGGTGGAGGGATTGAATCGGGCAAAACAGGAAGGCGCCATTTTGGGGTGCGAAGTCCCCACATCAGGCTGGCGGGCTGGTCGCTGTAACATTTGCGACAGTTTTTGAGTCTATTTAATAGTTTAGTGCACGGTATGGTGCGGTTTCTTTCTTAGATTGCTTATGAAAAAGTCATTTGATTTCTCTGCCGCCGCAGTGGCAGCGCTGGCCCAGGCCGATGCGGCGCGCGCGCTGGCGGAAGACGTGGGCGCCGGCGATTTGACCGCTGCGCTGATCGACCCGGCCCGCCAGGCGCGGGCGCAGGTGGTGGCACGCGAAAGCGCTGTGGTGTGCGGCAGCGCCTGGGTGGAGGCCACGGTGCGGCAGCTGGATTCGCAGGCCCAACTGGTCTGGCATGTGAAAGACGGCGAGCGCTGCGAAGCCAACCAGTTGGTGTTTGAGGTGCGCGGGCTGGCGCGCGCGCTGTTATCGGCCGAACGCACGGCGCTGAATTTTTTGCAACTGCTCAGCGCCGTCGCGACCAAGACGGCGATTTATGCCGACATCGTGAAAGGCACGCGCGCCGTGATTGTCGACACGCGCAAGACCTTGCCGGGCCTGCGGCTGGCGCAGAAATACGCTGTCGTCACCGGCGGCGGCACCAACCACCGCGTGGGCTTGTACGACGCCGTGCTCATCAAGGAAAACCATATCGCCGCGGCCGGCGGCATCCGCCAGGTGCTGGCACGTGCGGCCGAGTTCGTCTCGCAGGCCGACTTTGTGCAGATCGAAGTCGAGAACCTGGGCGAGCTCCATGAAGCGCTGGACGCCGGCGCCACCATGGTGCTGCTGGACAACATGAGCCTGCCGGATCTGAAAGAGGCGGTGCGCATCAACGCCGGGCGGGCGGTGCTGGAAATCTCCGGCGGCGTGACGCTGGACGGCCTGCGCACGCTGGCTGAAACCGGCGTGGACCGCATCTCCATCGGCACGCTGACCAAGGATGTGCGGGCGGTGGATTTTTCGATGCGCTTTGATGCCGCTGAGTAACCGGGTTTGAACCATGAATGCCGTGATGCCCACCATCCGCGTTGAATACGAGCAACCCCTTGTTGCCGCCGGCGCTGCCTGCAGCACGCACCAAGCCTGGGCCCGTGTTCCGGTGGAACCCACGCAGGCCGAACGCGCGGCGCTGAAAAGCCGCATCCGCGAGCTGCTCAAGGCGCGCAACGCGGTGATGGTGTCGCACTACTACGTGCATCCCGACCTGCAGGACCTGGCTGAAGAAACCGGTGGCATGGTGTCGGATTCACTGGAGATGGCGCGCTTTGGCCGCGACCATGCCGCCAAAACCGTGGTGGTGTGCGGGGTGCGCTTCATGGGCGAGACGGCCAAGATCCTCTCGCCCGAAAAGCGCGTGCTGATGCCCGACCTGGACGCGACCTGTTCGCTGGACCTGGGCTGCCCGCTGGATGCGTTCAGCGCGTTTTGCGATGCGCATCCCGACCGCACGGTGGTGGTGTACGCCAACACCAGCGCGGCCGTGAAGGCGCGCGCCGACTGGGTGGTGACCTCCAGTTGCGCGCTCGACATCGTGCGCGCGCTCAAGGCGCAGGGCCAGAAAATCCTCTGGGCGCCCGACCGCCACCTGGGCGGCTACATCCAGCGCGAGACCGGCGCCGACATGGTGTCTTGGCCCGGCGCCTGCATCGTGCACGATGAGTTCAAGGCGTTTGAGTTGCAGGCGTTGAAGGATGAACACCCCGGTGCGCGCGTGCTGGTGCACCCCGAGTCACCCGCCGATGTGGTGGCATTGGCCGATGCCGTGGGTTCCACCTCCGGCATCCTGAAAGCCGCGCGCGAGATGGACGCCAAAGAGTTCATCGTCGCCACCGACAACGGCATGCTGCACAAGCTGCGCACGCTCAACCCCGGCAAGGTGTTTATCGAGGCACCCACGGCCGGCAACAGCGCCACCTGCAAGAGCTGCGCACACTGCCCCTGGATGGCCATGAACGGGCTGGCCGGACTGGCGCATGTGCTGGAAACCGGTGCCAATGAAATCCATGTCGACGCCGCACTCGGCCTGCGCGCCCGCTTGCCGATTGACCGCATGCTGGCGTTCACCGAGGCTTTAAAAGCGGGGCGGCCGGTGACAGGCCTGGTGCCGCATATCGGCGCTGCCTGACGGGCGCTGCTGCGTGACGGACACCGTTTCAGCACTCATCGATTTCACCGACCCTCACCAGCCCGAGGGGCCGCGCCTTCGCCATGCCTTTGGTGCGCCGCGTGAGGTGCTGGTGGCGCATCGGCTTGAGGACGTGCGTGCGGTGCTGGACGCCGTGCAGGCCGCGGCGCAGCAAGGCGCCTGGTGCGTGGGTTACCTGCGTTATGAGGCCGCACCCGCTTTTGATGCCGCGCTCACGGTGCATGCGGCGGACGGGGCGCTAGCCTGGTTTGCCGTGCATGACAAACCCTTGCCCTGGCCGCAGCCCCTACAAGAGACTTCGCCCCAGGTGCACTGGCAGGACTTCTTGCCGCGCCCGGCGTTTGACACGGCGCTGGCTGAGCTGCAACGCGCCATTGACAATGGCGAGTACTACCAGGCCAACTTCACGGCGCAGATGAAGGGCGTGCTGGCAGGCGATGCGGGAAGCGCCGCGGCCCTGTCCCTGTTCCATGCCTTGCAACGTGCGCAACCCGGCGGTTATGCGGCCTTTCTGGATGCGGGTGACGAGCAACTGCTGTCGGTGTCACCCGAGCTGTTTTTTGACTGGCGTGACGGCCTTCTGCTGGCACGGCCGATGAAAGGCACGGCGCCCCGCGGTGCAAATCCGCAAGACGACGCGGCGCAGGCCGAAGCCCTGCGCAACTCGGCCAAAGAGCGCGCTGAAAACGTGATGGTCGTGGACCTGCTGCGCAACGATCTCTCGCGCATTGCAGAACCTTTCAGCGTGCGTGTGCCGCGCCTGTTTCACACCGAGGCCCTGCCCGCGGTGTGGCAGATGACGTCCGACGTTGAAGCGCGCACGCGCGCCGGTTGCAGCCTGGCGGGTGTTTTTGCGGCGCTGTTCCCCTGTGGATCGATCACCGGCGCACCCAAGGTGAACGCCATGCGGGCGATACGCGCGCTGGAGCACGAGCCGCGCGGTGTGTACTGCGGCGCCATCGGCGTGGTGCGACCTGGCGGTGCGGCCACCTTTAACGTGCCGATCCGCACCGTGACCTTGCGCGGCAATGCGGCGCGCTGCGGCATCGGCAGCGGCATTACCTCCGGCGCCACGGCCGACGGCGAGTGGCGTGAATGGACGCTCAAGCAGGCGTTTGTGCAACGCGCCAGTGCGCCCTTCGAATTGCTCGAAACGCTGGGCCTTGCGGAGGGTGAATTGCGCGATGCCGATGCGCACCTGGCGCGCATGTCCCAAGCCGCGCAGCACTTTGCCTATCCGTGGAATATGCAGCATGTGGAGGGCGCGCTGCAGTCGGTGGCCGATGCCCATGCGCAAGGCACGTGGCGCGTTCGCTTGCTGCTGGATGCGGCCGGGCGTGCGCGCGCCGAAGCCTACGCACTGCCGGCCTCACCTGCGCGTGTGCGCCTGCAATTGGCGCAGCGCCCGCTGGACGAAGCGCATGGCGAATTCGTTCGCTGCAAAACCACCCGGCGCGCGCACTACGACGCCTTCACGCCTACCGATCCGGAAGTGTTTGACACGCTGCTGTGGAACGCCGACGGCGAACTCACCGAGTGCACACGCGGCAACGTGGCCTTTCTGCTGGACGGCCGCTGGGTCACGCCGCCGCTGCGCTGCGGCCTGCTGGCCGGCGTGGGGCGTGCCCGTGCGCTGCAGGACGGGCGTATCCACGAAGAAGCCGTGGTGCGTGTGGAAGATTTGCCGCGTGTGGAGGCGCTGGCTTTTGTGAACAGCCTGCGTGGCTGGATACCTGCCGGGCTGGCGGTTATGCCGCAGGCAGCTTGACTAGCTTGCGTTTGAAGCCGCAGGCGGTGTGAGCACGGTAGGCACCGCGGACGCCGCCATCTCTGGATAGTCCCGGCTGAAATGCAAACCCCGGCTTTCATGCCGCCCCTGGGCCGAGCGCACGATCAAGTCGGCCACCTGCACCAGGTTGCGCAATTCAAGCAGGTCACGCGTGACACGGAAGCGGGCATAGAACTCGTCAATTTCCGACTGCAGCAGTGCAATGCGGTGAGCGGCGCGTTCCAGCCGCTTGTTGGTGCGCACGATGCCCACGTAGTTCCACATCAGGTGTCGCAGCTCGTCCCAGTTGTGGGCGATCACTACCTGCTCGTCGGCGTCGGTCACCTGGCTCTCGTCCCAGTCCGGCAGCGTGTTTTCCAGGTTTTTTGGGCTGCCAGCTATTGTCTGCTTTAGCTGACCTGCTACCAATTTAATAGCATCTGCAATCTCCTTCGCAAACACCACACACTCCACCAGTGAGTTGCTGGCCAGCCGGTTGGCGCCGTGCAGGCCCGTGCAGGCGGTTTCGCCTGCGGCGTAAAGATTGGCAATGTCTGTACGGCCGGCCAGGTCGGTGACCACTCCGCCGCAGGTGTAGTGGGCGGCCGGCACCACGGGAATCGGCTGCTGCGTGATGTCGATGCCTAGCGAGAGGCAACGCGCGTGAATGGTTGGGAAGTGCTCGCGCACAAACGCCTCGCCCTTGTGCGAGATGTCCAGGTAGACGCAATCCACGCCATGTTTTTTCATCTCAAAATCAATCGCTCGGGCCACCACGTCCCGCGGCGCCAGCTCGGCGCGTGAATCGTGCGCCGGCATGAAGCGCGCGCCCCCTGCCGATTCCGGCAAGCGCAGGATGCCGCCTTCGCCCCGCACCGCTTCGCTGATTAAAAAGGACTTGGCCTCTGGGTGGTACAGGCAGGTGGGGTGGAACTGGATGAACTCCATGTTGCCGATGCGGCAGCCGGCACGCCAGGCAGCGGCAATGCCGTCGCCGGTGGCTGTGTCGGGGTTGCTGGTGTAGAGGTAAACCTTGCCGGCGCCGCCGGTTGCCAGCAGGGTGTGGCGTGCGGCAAAGGTGCGCACGATACCGCCTCCAGTGCCTGGCGTGCCGTGATCGCGGCTGTCCAGTGCATACAGGCCGACGCAGCGCGGCTGTTCGGAGCCGGTGTCGTTTTCAACGATCAGGTCAACCAGCATGGTTTGCTCAAACACCTCGATCGCCGGATGCGCGCGTACTGCGGCAATCAGTTTTTCCTGCACGACGGCACCCGTCGCATCGGTCGCGTGCACGATGCGCCTGTGGCTGTGGCCGCCTTCGCGCGTGAGGTGCAGGGCCGCTGCGGCACCGGGTTCCTGCGTAAAAGCCACGCCCTGAGCCTGCAGCCAGGCGATGGCCGCCGGTGCGCCCTGCACGACCTGCGCCGTCGCCGCCTCGTCGGACAGCCAGGCTCCTGCCACCTGCGTGTCGGCGATGTGGGCGGCAAAGCTGTCGCCTTCCTCGCCTTGCGCCAGCACGGCCGCAATCCCGCCCTGGGCCCAGCCGCTCGCGCCGTCTGCCAGCTTGCCTTTGGTCAGCACGGCAACGCGAAGCGGGATGGCGTCCCCGGTGCCGCCCTCTACCAGTTTGAGCGCCGTGCTGAGTCCGGCCAGGCCGCTGCCGACGATGAGCACGTCAAAGGCGTGCTGCATGGGGGCATCGGCCTTGCCGGGTTGATCGGGGCTTGAGGCGGGAGGAACGTTCATGGGTGCGGTATGACCTTGTTGGATCAGGAGTGGCGCGGGCTGATGCCCGAGCTGCCCTGTGAGTCAGAAGACCGCAAATTATCAGCCAGGCGCCGGGTGTCCGGCTTTCAGGGCTCTATGGGGCCGGGCGTTGGACCACCGGGGCAGCGGAGGGCGTCGGCGCGGGCGGCAGTGTGCCTTCATCAACGTCATAGGATCCAAAAACTTCGCGTGCGGTCCGGGTCTCCGGGAGGATGTACACGATGCTGTTGGTACCGGTGAAAGCCGGGCTGACCACCCTGTCGTAAAAACTGACAGGGACATTGATGCAGCCGAAGGTGACACGGTTGTCTGCAGAAGTGGCGCTGCCCAGGCGCCGGGCGCGCTGTTCAGCTGGCGTTCCCTTGACCACCCTGTGCAGGGAGATGGAGGTGGCGTAGTCAATCCAGAGTATTTCTACGCCATGAAGGTTGCGGTCCAGCGAGGCGACAAAGCGGCCTGCCGGTGTGGTGCGTTCGTGCGCCAGAATGGCGGAGAGCTTGCGCTCGCCAATGCCGGGTGTGGAGTCGTCCCCGCGAGCCAGGCCAAGCAATGCCGGCGCCGCGCCTTGGAGTTGCCCGTCCTTGTCAAGCACCAGAACCTGCGCGTTGACCTTGTCGACAATCATGAAGGGCATGCCCTGGTTGTCGGCCGTATGAACGATCCACGCGGCCAGCGCGGAGACTTCCCTGGATACCTGTTGCTGCCCGAAACTGGCATGTTTGTGCGAAACGGGTAAGGAGGCTGAAGCTTCGCCCCCAGCCCAAGCGCCCTGCAGAGCCGACATGCCCAGCAGTGCGGCCAGGCACATTCCACGTGCGCACGTTGTTCCGGCGGCTTTTGCCGGGGACACGCAAGCGCTTGCAAGAAACGGAAGTGACATGTGGTGAGCCCGAACCTTGAATCTGCTGGTCAGTTGCGTTCTGGTTTGGGGGCGTAACGCCGTGCCACATAGGGTTTGGGCGGGATCAGCGGAATGGCCGTGGGAGCCACTTCTTTTTCCTCCGCAAGCGCCAGAAACACATCGTCGTTGCCGGCGTAAGGTGTTGGCATGAGGTCAAGAGGGAACGCCCCCTCCATTGCCACCACGGTCATGCCCCTGAAGGGCGTGGTGGCCCCAAGCGCTGAGAGAACCCCGGGAGGTACAAAAGCCGCAAGACTGATGGTCCCGGTGGTTTTGCTGACAATCGGCCCACAGCACGAAGTTGCCAGCGCGAATTGGCCGGCATTGGGCCCCGTCAGGCGGTAGCCGGTAAAGGTCACGGTTTTGCCGGTCCCCGGGTCTGCATTGTTGAACACGGCGGTGCTGCCCGGATCAGCGACCAGGCTGACCCCGGCCGGGTTGCCTTTGAGGGACACGAGGGTGGCCATTGTGGTTCCATCGTAGGTTTTGGTAACTTCAGGAAACACCAGCATGCGCTGGGTCAGCGTGCTGTCGACCAGTATGAACTTCGGCAAGTAATCTGTGGGCGCGGCGTACGAGACCGGGTTGTAGTGGATGGTGACCGGTGCAGCTGTCCCGGCTGTGCCCGTGACACTCGGGCGGCTGGCGCCACTGACGTTCATGTTCACGGTGCCGCCCGCGCCGCCCGGCCCCGTTCCGTCCGTATCGGCGATCAGGGTCAGGCCCAGGGGCAGGCCCAGGCTTCGGGTGATGTCGGCATTGCCGTTGGTCATCGCGATTTTCGCGTTGACGCTGACATCATTGGCCGCGCACATCTCCAGGTTGCCCCTGACCATGGTGATGGCCGCGTTCTGGTTCACGTTGCGGCCTGCGGACAGCAAGACGCTTCCGTCGGTCACTGAAATGGCCGCATTCACGTTGACGTCGCGTCCGCAGCACACGGCCAGGTTTCCGTTGGTGGCTGTTATCGTCGAATTGATGTTGACATCGCGGTCAGCATTGAGTCTCAAGGTGGTCGGTGCGCCGGCGGCGGCCCAGGTCACGGGGCCGTTGACAAAAATATCTCCCTCACCCGCCCCAGGCGGCGTGACGATGGTGATGTTGCTGTTGACGAGGTCCAACCCAAGCTGGAGATTGGAGTAATTTCCACCCAGGCCGATGATGAAGTTTTGAGGGTCTATGAGCCAGGTGCCAGTCAGGCCGAAAGGAGCGGCTGTCGTGCGCACTCCGCTCCCAATGCTTACTGCGGCGGCCGAGGTTTCGATGAAGCCGCCGTTACCTCCGTTCGGTGCGCTGGCATCCAGAGTGCCGGCCACGTTCATCGTCCCTGAATCCATATCGCCCAGCAGCAAAATGGTGCCATTGCGGTTTCCGATGGTCTGCGCCTGGATAACGCCGGTGTTGTTGACAGCCGTGTGCAGCAGGCTGCCCGCTGCCTGCGTGGTCATAAGCACCTTGCCGCCATCGGCGCGGACCATGCCGCCGTTTTCCACCAGCGCGTTGACCGCGCCTTGCGCCACGGACACACGCAGCATCCCGTCGCCGGCCAGGTCGAGTGTGGCCGCCTCCCCACCTGCAAGCGCCACGCTCCCCAGGCGAGCGGTAATGACCCCCCGGTTGATGACTGTTTTGCCCATCAGGGCCACATAGCCTCCGTCAGCGGCATTGATCGTGCCCTGGTTGACCACCGATCCGTTTGCGGCATGGGTGAAACTGTAGTCACCCGTCATGAATTTGGCGTCGCTCAGGCTCATGGTCGTGGCGACGAGGCCGCCAACGTTGACCTGGGAACCGGCGCCGAACAGGATCCCATTGGGATTGATCAGGAAGACCTTGCCGTTGGCCGACAGGTTGCCCAGAATGCTGGACGCGTCGGCCCCCAGCACGCGGTTGAGTGCGACGGCGTTGGCGCCAGGCTGGACAAACTGCACGCTCTGACCGGCTCCGATGCCAAAGCTTTGCCAGTTGATCACCGTGTTGGCGCTGGACTGGTTGATGGTGGTGGTAGAGGCCGTGCTGGAAATGGTGGCCGAGCCGGCTGCAACCATGCCATCCGTGGGCAGGGCAAGGGCGACGCCGCCACACGCGAGCATCACGCACGCTGACAGCAGCTTGACCGCAAACGAAGGGCGCGCGCCGCCCGTAGCGGTGCGCGGGTTTTGTTTCCCCTGGCCGCTGGCGCTTTCGGCGACTGCGACAAAGGCGCTGGAACTGGCGTTCCAGAGGGTTCTGTAGATGTGGTTCATGAGGCGTCTTTCAAAACTTGCTGGGGGCGGGGTGACTCGGTCTGCCGCGCTTAAAAATACTTGACGGCCTGAATCCAGAAACGGCCCGATTTGTCCGGCGCCGAGGTGGCCGCCGTGTCACGAAGCTTGCGTGCGTAGTAGGTCCGGATCGCAAAATTCCCAGGCTCGGCCCATGTCAATCCCACGCCATAAGCGCCGAGGTTGCGGTGGTTATCGCCTGCCGCCCACGGTTTTTTGTTGATGGTGGCGCTGCCTTCGTCTACGAAGCCGATCAGGTGAAACTGACCAGGCAGGCTTTGCGGTTTGGGTAGCAGCAGGCGGGCTTCCAGGGTGATGATGTATCCCTGGTCGCCGAAGGCTTCACCCTGCGGATAGGCCCTGACGCCGTCCATGCCGCCCAGTACCATCTTCTCGGAGGAGTCCAGGTTTTTGGAGGCCAGTTGCCCGTTGACACCCGCGTAGAAGGAAAGGGTGTCGGTGACGCGCTGCAGGCGGCTCGCACCGAAAGCAAGCTTGCCGTAGGAGCCGTTGGTGCGCGCACTGGCCGCGTCGGCGGCCAGCGCAGCAGGCGTTTCAATATCCAGGTTGCCGACAGACAGGCCTAGCGAAAAAGCGCTCGATCCACCACCGCCCAGATTGTCGAAGTGGCTCCCGTAGAGGCTTGCAGTGACCACGTTCGCCTTCTTGTCGACGACTGACGGGATCACGTCCACCCGGTCCTGAAAGGTCCGGTGGTCGTAGTTGAGGCCGGCGTTCAGGCTGGTATTGCGTGAGCGAATCAATGGATAGCTTGCGTAGACGCTCGCAATTTCCGCCGTGCCGTTGGCCTGCAGGGGGGCAAACTCCTTGCCCAGCGCATAGTGCAGACGGCTGTAGGCCACCCCCACTGTGGCTTTGCCCAGCTGAAGCTGGTAGGACGCGCGGCCATAGTTCAGCCCCTGGCCCGAGGTTACTGCCCGAAAACTGGCAACGTCGCCCTGGCCGAGCAGGTTGTTGATATTGACGGTGGCACCCAGGCGGTATTCCCCGGTATAGCGGTTTCCGGCGTTGTCCACGTCGACGCTGCCGCTGATGCGCTGGCCTGGCGTGATGTCAACCAACAGGTCGGAACTGCCGGGCGTTTCCCCGGGCACCAGTGTTGACTTGACGTGAACACCGGGGATGTCTGAGAGCAGCAGCAGCCGGTTCTCAAGCGTGTCGTTGGTGATGGGATCGCCGCTGTTGACGCCGCTCAGTGTGTTTCGGACCAGGTCATCCGACAGATGGGTCTGGTTGTTCAGGACGATCTTGCCGTATTGGCCTTCGCTGACTGCGATGGTGACGGCGTTGTCCGTGACGCTTTGCGCAGGCAGATAAGCCCGGGCGACAAAATAACCGTTTTTCCTGTAATGGTCGGTGATGCGGGCGGCCATGGCCTGCAACTCGGCCAATGTCATCTCGGTATTGGGAACAAAGCCTGTGAGGGCAAGCAACTCGGCCTCAGAAAAGACGCGGGAACCCGTGACTTGCAGGCTTTTGACCAGAATTTTGGCAGTACCGGGAGCGGCTTTTCCCGGCGTTGCGCCTTCCTGAATTCTGATTTCCGGCGCTGCTTTTTGCGGCACGGGAACGGGTGGAAGCTGCTGGATCTGGCTGCCGGCGCCTGGAAGCTGCTGGGCCAGAAGGCCTTGGCTCAGTGCCAGCATCGCCAGGGAAAGCAAGGTTTTATTCAAGCCCCGGGGTGTAGGGGTGCATCCTTGCTCAATTTTCATGGGGTCCTAAGTAGTCACCCATCTTCTGTGGCCGCTTCCTCAAGAACAGTAGGACGCCGCGCTGCACTTCAGCAAGTTAATCGCTAAAACCGCTAAATTTGAAAGTATTTTGATAAAAAAACCAGTTTGACGGGTCTGCCCCGCTGACCCTAGGGGAGTCGAAGCCACCGCCAGTGGGGGAGCTCAGGCCGGCGTGTAAGCCAGCCGCACGTAGATGGGCGCAAAGGCCTCGGCCTGCGTCACTTCCAGCAGGCCTTCTTTGGAGAGCTCCAGCAGCGCGATGAACGTCACCACCAGCACCGGCATGCCGCGCGTGGCGTCGAACAGCTCTTCGAACTCAAGGAACTTGCGGCCTTGCAGCTTGCGCAGCACGATGCTCATGTGCTCGCGCACCGAGAGCTCTTCGCGGCTGATGACGTGGTGCTGCACCAGGCGGGCGCGTTTGACGATGTCGCGCCAGGCTTCCTGCAGGTCGACCACGTTGACATCCGGGAAGCGCGGCTGCAGCGATTGCTCGACATACACCTGCGCGCGCAGGAAGTCGCGGCCGAACTGCGGCACTTCGTTGAGCTTGTGGGCGGCCAGCTTGATCTGCTCGTACTCGAGCAGGCGGCGCACCAGCTCGGCGCGCGGGTCTTCGGGCTCCTGGCCCTCGGCGACCTTTTTGGGCGGCAGCAGCATGCGCGACTTGATCTCGATCAGCATGGCCGCCATCAAGAGGTACTCGGCCGCCAGTTCCAGGTTGGTGCTGCGGATTTCGTCGACATAGGTGAGGTACTGGCGGGTGACCGCCGCCATCGGGATGTCGAGGATGTTGAAGTTCTGCTTGCGGATCAGGTAGAGCAGCAAATCCAGCGGGCCCTCAAACGCTTCGAGGAAGACCTGCAGCGCATCCGGCGGGATGTACAGGTCTTGCGGCATCGCAAAGAGCGGCTCGCCGTACAGGCGCGCCAGCGCAACCTGGTCGATCACGGCGGGCATGTCCGGGCTCACCACAACCGACAGGTCCTGGGCGTCTGCCGGCGGCAGTTCCTGGGGGGATGGGGGAAAAGAGGTTTGGGACATGAAGGGCCGTGGGGACGTGGAGCGCTTGAATTTGCTATAAAAAATATAGCTACAAGCCTATGTCCTGATTGGGTTGCAAACCGATTTAGCGCTTATTTCCCGTTGGGGTGGCTGCTGGTGCCGTAGACATACGGCTGCTGGGCCACGCGGGCTTCCCCGTATTCGGCCTGCTCGGCGCGGCTCAGGTTTTTGTCCCACAACAGGGCGCGCCCTGCGCGCTGCTCGGCTTCCAGCGTGGGCTTGGCCGCCTTGAGCTGGTCGATAAACTGCGTCGTATCGGAGGTGTAGTCGGAGCGGCGGAAGAAGTTGAGGAGGGACATGGGTCTAAACTGCCTGAATCGTGTAGTTGCCTGATTTTACCGGGGTCTGCCTTGCGTCCACTATTACCTGCCTCCAGGGGCTTCTCATTCCCCTTTTCCATAAGGACGATCGCCTGTATGGGTTTGCTGTCATTTGTCCTGGGCCTGGTCGGTTGCGACCCGCAGCGCATCGCCGAGCTGGAAGAGGGCGTGGCGACCGAAGCCGATGTGCGCGCCCGCTTCGGCGAGCCGGAAAAGATCTGGGAGGCGGCCGACATGGCCGAGACTCCCTTGCCCGGCGTTGCGGCCGCGCCCGGCGCCCGCACCTTTGAATACAACCGCCAGCCGCAGGGCAACGTCAATTACATGATCACGATTGGCGCCGACGGCAAGATGAGCGCGCTCCGGCAGGTGCTGACGCCGCAGAACTTTGAGAAAGTGCTGCCCGGCATGCGCATGGAGCAGGTGCGCAAGATGTTAGGCAAGCCGATGAAAGTCACGCCTTACGCACTCAAGCAGGAAACGCATTACGACTGGCGCTACCTGAACCCACCGTCAACGGCGCGCATCTTCACGGTGGTGTTTGATGCCGATCTCAAAGTCAAGGGCACGGCGTCGGTCGATGAAGAGAGCGTGAATCCCACCGGCGGCAGCCGGTAGAGCGGCTCTGAATTTTTAAGCAAAATCGGCCTCCAGCCCAATCTGTACCTTGGCTTGATGCTATATTTTTTATAGCGTCTCGATTTTTTCCAGGAACCCGGATCGCTCCATCACGGCCCGCGGCTGGGCGTTGAGCCCCGCCATCACCAGCCGGCCGCCGCGCAGCACGATGGCCTTGTGCAGCTGCTCCAGCACGTCCAGGCCCGAGGTGTCCAGCGACTGCAGCGACTGCACATCCAGCCGCACGACCAGCCCCTGGGGCGCGCTTTCCACCACGTTGAGGATAGGGTCCAGCTTGGCCACCGCGCCGAAAAACAGCGAGCCGTAGAGCTGGAAACTCGCCGCCTCGGCGCTGCGCGACACCTCCACCACCTGGAACAGGCTGCTCATGCGCCGCACGAACAGCACGCAGGCCAGGATCAGGCCGACCTGCAGCGCCACCGTCAAATCAAAAATCACCGTCAGCAAAAACGTGCCCAGCATGATCAGCCGGTAGTGGCTGCTGGCCTGGCGCAGGTTGGCAAATTCGCGCCACTCGCCCATGTTCCAGGCCACATAGAGCAGGATGCCCGACAGCACCGCCAGCGGCACGTGCACGGCCAGCGGCGCCGCCGCCAGCACGATCACCACCAGCGTGAACGCATGCACCAGGCCGGAAACCGGCGAGCTGGCGCCCGAGCGCACGTTGGTCACCGTGCGGGCAATCGTGCCGGTGGCGGGCATGCCGCCGAAAAAGGGCACGACAAAATTGGCCACGCCCTGGGCCATCAGTTCCTGGTTGGGGTCGTGGCGCGGCTGGCCCGAGATCTGGTCGGCCACACGCGCGCACAGCAGCGACTCCACCGCGCCCAGCAGCGCAATCGTGATGGTGGGCGCCACCAGCAGGCGCACCGTTTCCCACGAGAAATCAGGCAGGGCAAACGCCGGCAGCGCCCGCGGGATGCCGCCAAAACGTGTGCCGATGGTTTCCACCGGCAGCGTCAGTAAATAAGCAAAAGCCGTGAGCGTGACAAGCGCCACAATCGGCCCCGGCATGCGCGAGGCCATGCGTGTGGCCCGCTTGAGCTGCACGCCTTCCACCGCCTGCATCATGCGGATCAGGCGTGTGGTGAAGCCGCCGGCGCTGCGTGCTTGCGTATCAAACAGCCTGGGCCAGATAAAAAGGCCCAGCAGGCAGGCCAGGCCCAGCCCCAGCGCGTAAGGGTTAAAGCTGTCGAGATGCCCGCCGATCACCTTGATCTGCGAGAAAAAGTCGGCCGGCATTTTGGGGATCACCAAACCGAGCAGGTCCTTGACTTGCGACAGCACGATCAGCACCGCGATGCCATTGGTAAAACCCACCACGATGCTTACCGGCACATAACGCACCAGCGTGCCCAGCTTGAAGAGGCCCAGCCCAAACAGCAGTACGCCCGCGCAGGCGGTCGAGATCAGCAGGTTGGCCAGGCCGTAGCGCTCAAGGATGCCGTAGACGATGACGATGAAGGCGCCGGCCGGCCCGCCGATCTGCACCGCCGAGCCGCCCAGTGCCGAGATCAACGCGCCGGCGATGATGGCCGTCCAGATGCCGGCCTCGGGTTTGAGGCCGGAGGCGATCGCAAACGCCATGGCCAGCGGCAGCGCCACGATGCCCACCGTGATGCCGGAGGCGGCATCCTTGAAAAACCTCTCGCGCGAGTAGCCCGCCAGGGCTGAAAAAAGGCGTGGCCGGAAGGGTGCGAGATAGCTGGGTCGCTGCATGGGTCCCCGATTGTGGTCCTGTGCGTGGGTGGGCGGCAAATCATCCACGTGACTTTTTTCCATTGTCGTCAATGTAAAGGTTCGTTACATTAAGGGTGAAAATTAGGTCTAATTAGTTACTTTGGTGCTGCTTAGCTGACTTGAAACTTGCGGGTTTTAGGTCAGGATACGCCTCGGCATGTTTGGGGCATGTTTGGGACATGTTTTGGACCCGTTTGGGGGTGATTTCGGTCTGTTTTCCTGGGGAAGTGATTGCCTGCTTTTTCCGTTTGTTCGTGGGGGGTGCTGTTGCGGCGCTTGCCATTTCTTGCTGTCTGCCTGGCCGGCCTGCTGCTGACCCACGTCGTTGCCGTGGCGCAGGAAACGGCCGCTTCCCCGACGCAAACCCCAACGCAAATCACGCTGCAAAACCCGGACGAATCTCCAGCGCCCATGGCCCCGGTGCCTTTCAAGGCCGGGCGCGGTGTCATGGGGGAGGGCGAGGTGCTGGTCGACAGTTCAGGCACCCTGACGTTTGAGCAGGTTCGCAGCAAGTTTGATGCCGGTGAAGGCCAGCCTGTCAGGCCGCAGCGCATCATGCCCACCGGCGGCACGGCCGTGCTCTGGTACCGCCTTGCCTTGCCGGCGGTCAATGAGCCCACCACGCTGATGCTTACCGTGCCGCACCCGAACATGGACAGCGTGGACCTGTACAGCCCCGTGGCTGCGGCCTTCGGCGGCGCGTGGCGGCAACAACGTTCGGGCGACAAGGTTCCCGTGGCGCAGTGGCCGGTGCGCCACCTGACCCCGGCGTTCGAGCTGTCGCTCCAGGCCGGTGAAACCCGGCCGACCTACCTGCGTGTGGCGCATAACTATCCCATCAGCGTGCCCTGGCAGCTGTCCGAGCCGGACAGCTTTCACGAGCAATCCAAGGAGTCGCACCTGCTGCTCGGGGTGTACATCGGGCTGGTGTTGCTGATCGTGGTGTTGAGCGTCCTGCATGCCGTCTCATGGCGCGACGGCATCCACCTTCTTTTTGCCGGCTATGTGCTGGTGGTGGCTGCGGGTCAGCTGGCGCTGACCGGGCTGGCCGGCGAATTCCTCTGGCCCGGCAGCGCGTGGTGGAACGACAGCGCACCGGTCGCCCTGACGCTGGCGACCGCCGCGCTGCTGCACCTCTTTTTGCGGCAGATGGTGGTCGACCGCGACGCGCCCTGGCTGACGCGCGGCCTGCTGGCGATGACGCTGATCGGCGCGGGCATCCTGGCGGCTTTCCTGGTGATCGGCAACAAGTCGTCCTTCAACCTGGCGACGCCTTATTACGTGGGCAGCATGGCGGTCTACCTCAGCGTGGCCGGCTGGTATGTCTGGCGCCGGCCCATGGTCGGGGTCTGGGTGCTGGCCGCCATGGCCTGCCTGACGGTGGGCTCGGTGTTCCCCATCCTGCGCACGCAGGGCCTGCTGCCGCTGGGCGCGGCCACGCAGTACGGCGCCCAGATCGGCGCGGCGCTCGAGATTCCGCTCCTGCTTGTGGCGCTGTACCTGCGCAGCCGCGAAAAGCGCGACAACCAGGCCCGCGTCGGCGCCCTGACGCGCATGGACCCGCTGACGGGTGTGGGCAATCACCGGGTATTGCTGCAGCGGCTGGAAAGCCTGATGCTGCGCCAGCAGCGCGACCCCGGCGCCGGCGCCGTGATGCGTGTGCGGCTCAGCAACGCGATCGAGATTCGCCAGGACTACGGGATGGAAGCGGCGCAAAGTGCCGTCGTGCAGGCCGGCGCCTGCATCACCAGCGTGGCCCAAGAGGGCGACACCGTGGGGCGGCATCGCGACGGGGACTTTGTGCTGATCCTGCAGGGGCACCTCACCCGCGACCAGCTCAGCGGCATCGGCCAGCGCCTGATTGCCCGCGGGCTGTCTGAAAGCCCGGGCCTGCCGCCCAACACCATGCTGCAGCTCAAGGTTGCGGTGGCTGAAGCGCCTTTCCAGATGGTGGACGCCACATTGCTGCTGCAGTCGCTGGGCGCCGTGCTGGGCGAACTGGCGGGCCGCTCAGGCACCGCGATACGGTTTGTCAACGCGGCCGATACGCGCAGCGCCCCGGCCCCGGCCCCTGTCCCGCAGCGCGCTGACGAGGCCGAGACCGTAACTCAGTGAATCCGCATGCCGGGCGTCGCGCCAGGCACGGGCTCCAGCACATAAATCCCCGGCTGCGCTTTTTCATCGGCGTGGCTGGCCGCCAGCACCATGCCTTCGCTGATGCCGAACTTCATTTTGCGCGGCGCCAGGTTGGCCACCAGCACCGTGAGTTTGCCGACCAGGTCTTCAGGCTTGTAGACGGACGCGATGCCGCTGAACACATTGCGCATGCGGCCCTCGCCGGCGTCCAGCGTCAGGCGCAGCAGCTTGGTTGAGCCTTCTACCGCTTCGCAGCTGACGATCTTCGCGATGCGCAGGTCGACCTTGGCGAAGTCGTCAATCGTGATGGCGGGCGCGATGGCCTCGCCGCCGGGTAAAGCACCTTCTGCTATCAAATCAGTAGCAGACTGTCCAGGATCTGTCTGGGCTGGAGGCTCAAACAATGCATCAAGTTGCTTGACGTCGACGCGTTGCATGAGGTGCTTGTAGTCGCCGATCAGGTGGCCGGCGCCCAGGCTTTTGCCGGCATCGGCAAAGGTCAGCGGGGCGACTTTCAGGAATTCTTCCACCTGCGCCGCCAGGGCCGGCAGCACCGGCTTGAGGTAAATCGTGAGCAGGCGGAAAGCCTCGATGCAGACCGTGCAGACATCCTGCAGGCGCGCGTCCATGCCTTGCTGTTTGGCCAGCTCCCAGGGCTTGTTCTGGTCGACGTAGGCGTTCACGCGGTCGGTCAGCAGCATGACTTCGCGCGAAGCCTTGGCGAATTCGCGGCTTTCATACAGCGGCTCAATGGTTTCCTTTGCGGCGCGCAGCGCGTCCAGCAGGGCAGTGCCGTCGGCCGACACCTCACCCAGCTTGCCGGCAAAACGCTTGGCGACAAAGCCGGCGGCGCGGCTGGCGATGTTGATGTACTTGCCCACCAGGTCGCTGTTGACCCGCGCCATGAAATCATCGGCGTTGAAGTCGATGTCTTCATTCTTCGCATTGAGCTTGGCGGCCAGGTAGTAGCGCAGCCATTCGGGGTTCATGCCCAGGCTCAGGTACTTGAGGGGGTCCAGCCCGGTGCCGCGGCTCTTGCTCATCTTCTCGCCGTTGTTCACGGTGAGGAAGCCGTGCACAAAAACGTTGTCGGGCGTCTTGCGGCCGCTGAAGTGCAGCATCGCCGGCCAGAACAGGGTGTGGAAGGTGACGATGTCCTTGCCGATGAAGTGGTACTGCTCCAGGCCCGGTGTGGCCATGTAGGTGTCGTAGTTTTCGCCGCGCTTTTCCAGCAGGTTTTTCAAAGAGGCGAGGTAGCCGACCGGCGCGTCCAGCCAGACATAAAAGTACTTGCCTGGCGCGTCCGGGATCTCGATGCCGAAGTAGGGCGCGTCGCGGCTGATGTCCCAGTCGCCCAGGCCTTCGCTCTGGGTGCCGTCGGGGTTGGTGCGCACGCTGAACCACTCTTTGACCTTGTTGGCGACTTCGGGTTGGAGCTTGCCGTCCTGCGTCCACGTTTCCAGGAAGTCCACGCAGCGCTGGTCGGACAGCTTGAAGAAAAAGTGGTCAGAGCTTTTGAGGACCGGTGTGGCGCCCGACAAGGCCGAATACGGGTTGATCAGGTCGGTGGGCGCGTACACCGCACCGCAGTTTTCGCAGTTGTCGCCGTACTGGTCTTTGGTGCCGCACTTCGGGCAGGTGCCCTTGATGTAGCGGTCCGGCAGGAACATGTTCTTTTCAGGGTCAAAGAACTGCTCGATCGTCTTGGTCTCGATCAGCCCGGCTTTTTTCAGGTCCAGGTAGATCTGCTGCGCCAGCTGGTGGTTTTCCGGCCCGTCGGTCGAGTGCCAGTTGTCAAAGCTGATGTGAAAGCCGTCCAGGTAAGGCTTGCGGCCCGCGGCAATGTCGGCCACAAACTGCTGCGGCGTCTTGCCGGCCTTTTCTGCCGCGATCATGATGGGCGCGCCGTGGGCGTCGTCCGCGCCCACAAAGTTCACCGCGTGGCCCTGCATGCGCTGATACCGCACCCAGATGTCGGCCTGGATGTATTCCATGATGTGGCCGATATGGAAATTGCCGTTGGCATAGGGCAGGGCGGTGGTGACAAACAGGCGGCGCTGGGACATAGGGGTGCTTTTGTGCCTTGAAGGCTTTGGAAAGGGGGAACCCGCGATTTTAAGTCTCCGGGCCGGCGTCCGCCCTGCCAAGCCCCCATGACCCCAAGGCCTGGCTTCGCGGCGTTAGACTTCACGCCAAGCCCCTGCCGCCGCCAAGGCGCCGGCCCACCCAGCCAGATTCAACGAGATTTACCGGAGTATTCCCCCATGTCCCTGGACCAACAGGCCGTCTTGAACGCCGTGCAAACCGTGCTGGACCCCAATACCGGCAAAGACTTCGTCAGCACCAAGGCCCTGAAAAACCTGCAGCTCAGCGGCAGCGACGTCTCGTTTGACGTCGAGCTGGGCTACCCGGCCAAAAGCCAGATCGCCGGCCTGCGCAAAAGCCTGATCGCCGCCGTCAAGGGCGTGCCGGGCGTCGGTAACGTCTCCGTCAACGTGACGTTCAAGATCGCCAGCCACAGCGTGCAGCGCGGTGTGCAGCTGCTGCCCAACGTCAAGAACATCATCGCCGTGGCCTCCGGCAAAGGCGGCGTCGGCAAAAGCACCACCGCCGTCAACCTGGCCCTGGCCCTGGCGGCCGAAGGCGCCACCGTCGGCCTGCTCGACGCCGACATCTACGGCCCCAGCCAGCCCATGATGATGGGCATCGAAGGCCGGCCCGAGAGCGTGGACGGCAAGAACATGGAGCCGATGGAGAACTACGGCATCCAGGTCATGTCCATCGGCTTCCTGGTCGCGCAGGACGAAGCCATGATCTGGCGCGGCCCCATGGCCACCCAGGCGCTCGAGCAACTGCTGCGTCAGACCAACTGGAAAGACCTGGACTACCTCATCGTCGACATGCCGCCAGGCACCGGCGACATCCAGCTCACGCTGTCGCAGCGCGTGCCCATGACGGGCGCCGTCATCGTCACCACGCCGCAAGACATCGCGCTGCTGGACGCCAAAAAAGGCATCAAGATGTTCGAAAAAGTCGGCGTGCCCATCCTGGGCATTGTCGAAAACATGGCGGTGCACATCTGCAGCAACTGCGGCCATGCAGAGCACATCTTCGGTGAAGGCGGCGGCAAAAAAATGGCGGCCGACTACAAGATGGACTACCTGGGCGCGCTGCCGCTGGACATGCAGATCCGCCTGCAGGCCGACAACGGCCGTCCCACCGTGGTGGCCGACCCGGACGGCGACGTCGCCGGCATCTACAAGGCCGTGGCGCGCAAGATGGCGATCACGGTGGCGGCCAAGTCCAAGGATTTTTCCGCCAAGTTCCCGACCATCACGATTTCCAAAAATACCTGAGCTTGCCCGGCCATGAACCTGCTGGCCTCACTGCGTTACCTGGCCGCGCTTGACGAGCACAAGCACTTCGGCCGCGCGGCGCAGGCCTGCAACATCACCCAGCCGGCCTTGTCCAACGCCTTGCGGGCGCTGGAAGACGAGTTCGGCGCCGCCATCGTGGTTCGTGGGCGCAGCTTCGTCGGGTTTACAGAGGAGGGCGAACGCGTCCTCGCCAGCGCCCGGCGCATGCTGCATGAGCGCGAAATCCTCAAGCAGCAGCTCGACAGCTCGGCGGGCAGCCCGCGCGGGCATTTGACGATAGGCGTGGTTCCCACGGCGGTTTCCATCGCCGCACGTTTTGCAGCCATGCTGCATGCCCGGCACCCGGGCATCACGCCGGTGGTGCTGTCGCTCAATTCGCACGACATTGAAACCCGGCTTGAAAACCTGTCGCTGGACATGGCGCTGGGCTACACCGAACGCCTGAGCGCGCGCAACACCCGGCTGACCACACTGCCTCAGTACACCGAGCGCTACTTTCTCGTACGCCGCGCTGCCAAACCCAGCCCGGATTCCCTGCGCTTTGGCAAGCCCATGACCTGGGCCGATGCCGCCAAACTGCCGCTGTGCCTGCTCACCCCTGACATGCACAGCCGTACGCGGGTGGATGCCGCATTTGCCGCTGCCGGCGTAAACGTTGAGCCCGTGATGGAAACCAACTCCATGCTGACGCTGGCCCTGACCGTGGTTGTCGGTGAGGTCTGCAGCGTGCTGGCTGGTGCGCTGGTGTGCGCCGTGCAGGGCTACCGCGAACTCGAAGCCCTGCCCCTGACACCCGATGTGGAAACACCCGTCGGCTTCATGATGCAGGCCACCGACCGGCCCTCCCGCACGCTGGAGGCCGCGATGGCGCTGGCCGCCGAGCCTGCCTGGCTGCGACACGCCGCTGACTACAGCGCCCATCCAGAGAGCACGGGGAAGAAGTCGACCTAGGAAACGGTTTGCATACATTCAATCCTTGAATGGGACAGTGTCCCGATTCAATTGGACGTGGCCTTATCGCTTGCACATACTTTGTGCATAGACAGAGACAAGGGTCCACACGATGAATGAAGTTGCGAGCCAGGCCGTCGAACGCGTCATTGCGTCGACCCGGCAGATGCCAGGCGCCTTGATGCCGATGCTGCACGGCATCCAGGACGCGCTCGGCTACATCCCGTCCGAAGCCGTCCCTCCCATCGCCGAAGCCCTGAACCTTTCGAGGGCTGAGGTGCACGGCGTGGTGACCTACTACCACTACTTCCGCTCCGAGCCGCCCGGCCGCCACGTGGTACAGATCTGCCGCGCCGAAAGCTGCAAGGCCATGGGTTCAGACGCGCTGTGGTCGCATGCCTGCAGCAAGCTGGGCAGCGACGGCCATGGCGTCACGAAAGACGGCGCCTTCACGGTTGAGCCGGTCTACTGCCTGGGCCTGTGTGCGCAATCCCCCGCGATGACGCTGGACGACAAGGTCCATGCCCGCGTCGGGATCGAAAAGTTCGACCGCCTGCTGGCGCAATCCGGGGGCGCCGCATGAGCATCAAAATTTACGTGCCCCGCGACTCTGCTGCGCTGGCAGCGGGCGCTGAGGAGGTGGCAGCCGCTATCACCGCCGAAGCCGCAAAGCGCGGCATCGCTATTGAGCTGGTGCGCAACGGCTCCCGCGGCCTGTTCTGGCTGGAGCCCATGGTCGAGGTGCAAACCGGTGCGGGCCGCATCGCCTACGGGCCGGTGGAGGTGGAGGACGTGGTTGGCCTTTTCGACGCCGGTTTCCAGGTGGGTGGCATGCACGTGCTGCAGCTCGGCCTCACCGAAGAGATTGCCTACCTGAAAAGGCAGGAACGCCTGACCTTTGCCCGCATGGGCGTGACCGATCCGCTGTCGCTGGCGGACTACCAGGCCCACGAAGGTTATGCCGGCTTGCGCCGTGCCTTGGGGCTTCCCGCCACAGAGATCGTGCAGCAGGTGCTGGACGCCGGCCTGCGCGGGCGCGGCGGCGCGGCCTTTCCGGCGGGCATCAAATGGAAAACCGTGGCCGGCCTGAAGGCCACGCAAAAGTATGTGGTTTGCAATGCGGATGAGGGTGATTCGGGCACTTACTCCGACCGCATGACTATGGAGGGCGATCCCTTCATGCTGATCGAAGGCATGACGATTGCCGCGGTCGCCACCGGCGCGACGCAGGGTTATGTCTACATCCGCTCTGAGTATCCCCATGCGGTGGCAACCATGCGCGAGGCCATCCAGGTGGCCGAGGCGGGCGGCTTCCTGGGTGACAACATCCTCGGCTCGGGCCACGGCTTTCACCTGCATGTGCGCAAGGCGGCGGGCGCTTATGTGTGCGGCGAAGAAACCGCCATGCTGGAAAGCATCGAAGGCAAACGCGGCATCGTGCGGGCCAAGCCGCCGATTCCGGCCATCCAGGGCCTGTTCGGCAAACCGAGCGTGATCAACAACGTCATCACCTTTGCCTCGGTACCCATCATCCTGTCGCGCGGCGCCACGTTTTACAAAGACTACGGCGTGGGCCGCTCCAGGGGCGCCCTGCCCATCCAGCTGGCCGGCAACATCCGGTTTGGCGGCCTGGTCGAAAAAGCCTTTGGCGTCACCTTGCGCGAGCTGATGTACGACTACGGCGGCGGTTCGGCCTCGGGCCGGCCCATCAAGGCGGTGCAGGTGGGCGGCCCGCTGGGCGCCTATGTGCCTGAGTCGCAGTGGGACACGCCCCTCGACTACGAAGCCTATGCGGCCGTCGGCGCAGTGGTGGGCCATGGCGGCATCGTCGTGCACGACGACACGGCCGACATGGCCAGCCTGGCGCGCTATGCGATGGAGTTTTGCACGATCGAGTCCTGCGGCAAGTGCACGCCCTGCCGCATCGGCTCCACACGCGGTGTGGAAGTGATAGACCGCATCGCCAGCGGCCCGGGCGAGCAACGCCCGCAGCAGATCAAGCTGTTGCGCGACCTCTGCGACACCATGGTCCACGGCTCGCTGTGCGCCATGGGCGGCATGACGCCTTTCCCGGTGCTCTCGGCACTCGACCATTACCCGCAAGACTTCGGCATGACGGTGCCGGACCGCAAAGCCGCCTGATCGGCAGGCTCACCACAAGACGGACAGGAGACTTTCATGCTCGAACACCTCAAAGAAACCGATTACGGCACCCCCAAACGCGAGTCCACACAGGAGGTCACGCTGGAGATCGACGGCGAAAGCGTCACGGTTCCCGCAGGTACGTCGCTGATGCGCGCGGCCGTCGATGCCGGCATCCAGGTGCCCAAGCTCTGTGCCACCGACAGCCTGGAGCCCTTCGGCTCGTGCCGCCTGTGCATGGTGGAAATCGACGGGCGCAAGGGCTTTCCGGCCTCCTGCACCACCCCGGCCGAAGCCGGCATGAAGGTGCGCACCCAGTCACCGCGCCTGCAAGAGCTGCGCAAGGGCGTGATGGAACTCTATATCTCCGACCACCCGCTGGACTGCCTCACCTGCTCGGCCAATGGCAACTGCGAGCTGCAGGACATGGCCGGCGTGACCGGGCTGCGCGAAGTGCGCTACGGCATGGAAGGCGCCAACCATTTCCGGGGCGAGAGCAAGCCGGCGATCGACAACTCCAACCCCTATTTCAGCTACGACGCGTCCAAATGCATCGTCTGCAACCGCTGCGTGCGCGCCTGCGAAGAAACCCAGGGCACCTTTGCACTCACGATTAGCGGCCGCGGCTTTGAGTCGCGCGTGTCACCCGGGCAAGACCAGCCCTTCATGGAATCCGAATGCGTGAGCTGCGGCGCGTGCGTGGAGGCCTGCCCCACCGCCACGCTGCAGGAAAAAACCGTGATCATGCTGGGCCAGCCCGAGCACAACAAGATCACCACCTGCGCCTACTGCGGTGTGGGCTGCGCCTTCAAGGCCGAGATGAAGGGAAATGAAGTGGTGCGCATGGTGCCGTGGAAAGACGGCAAGGCCAATGAAGGCCACGCCTGCGTGAAGGGCCGTTTTGCCTGGGGCTACGCCACCCACAAGGACCGCATCACCAAGCCGATGATCCGCAAGAACATCAGCGACCCGTGGCAGGAAGTCAGCTGGGACGAAGCCATCCACTACGCCGCCAGCGAGTTCCGCCGCATCCAGGCCCAACACGGCAAGGATTCGATTGGCGGCATCACCTCGTCGCGCTGCACCAACGAAGAAACCTACCTGGTGCAAAAGCTGGTGCGCGCCGCCTTCGGCAACAACAACGTCGACACCTGCGCCCGCGTCTGCCACTCGCCCACCGGTTACGGCCTGAGCCAGACCTACGGCACGTCGGCCGGCACGCAGACCTTCAAGTCGGTGGAGAAAGCCGACGTCATCCTGATCATCGGCGCCAACCCGACCGACGGTCACCCGGTGTTTGCCTCGCGCATGAAAAAGCGCCTGCGTGAAGGCGCCCGCCTGATCGTGGTCGACCCGCGCCAGATCGACATCGTGCGCTCGCCGCACGTGGAGGCCGAGTTCCACCTGCAGTTGCGCCCCGGCACCAATGTGGCCATGATCTCGTCGCTGGCCCACGTGGTGGTGACGGAAGGCCTGCTGGCCGACGACTACATCGCCGAGCGCTGCGACGAAAGGTCTTTCCGCGAATGGCGCGAGTTTGTCGCCCGCCCGGACAACTCACCCGAAGCCATGGAGGCCGTCACCGGCGTGCCGGCAGCAGACGTCCGTGCGGCAGCCCGCCTCTACGCCACCGGCGGCAACGCCGCCATCTATTACGGGCTGGGCGTGACGGAACATGCACAGGGCTCGACCATGGTCATGGGCATTGCCAACCTGGCCATGGCCACCGGCAATGTGGGCCGTGAAGGCGTGGGCGTGAACCCGCTGCGCGGCCAGAACAATGTGCAGGGCGCTTGCGACATGGGCTCCTTTCCGCATGAGCTGTCAGGCTACCGCCATGTGTCCGACAGCACGGTGCGCGCCGAATTCGAAACCGCCTGGGGCGTGACGCTGAATGAAGAGCCTGGCCTGCGCATCCCCAACATGTTTGACGCGGCCGTGGCCGGCAGCTTCCTGGGTCTCTATTGCCAGGGCGAAGACATCGTGCAGTCCGACCCCGACACCCAGCATGTGGCCAAGGCCCTCACGTCGATGGAATGCATCGTGGTGCAGGACATCTTCCTGAACGAAACCGCCAAGTACGCGCATGTGTTCCTGCCGGGCTCGTCCTTCCTCGAAAAAGACGGCACCTTCACCAACGCCGAGCGGCGCATCTCGCGCGTGCGCAAGGTCATGCCGCCCAAGGCCGGCCTGGCTGACTGGGAAGTCACCGTCAAGCTGGCCAATGCGCTGGGCTACCCGATGAAGTACGTGCACCCGCGCGACATCATGGCCGAGATCGCGGCGCTGACGCCGACTTTCCGCGGCGTGACCTTTGCCAAGATCGAAAAGCACGGCAGCGTGCAATGGCCCTGCAATGAAGACACGGCCGAGCTCGGCACCGAGTTCATGCACAAGGACGGTTTTGTGCGTGGCAAGGGCCGCTTCATCATCACGCAGTACGTGGCGACCGACGAGAAGGTCACGCGCAAATTCCCGCTGCTGCTGACCACCGGCCGCATCCTGTCGCAGTACAACGTCGGCGCGCAGACGCGCCGCACCGCCAACAACCAGTGGCACAGCGAGGACCGGCTGGAGATCCATCCGCACGATGCCGAAGACCGCGGCATCAAAAACGACGACTGGGTGGGCATTGAAAGCCGTGCCGGGCAAACCGTGCTGCGCGCGGTGGTGACGGAACGCATGCAGCCGGGCGTGGTCTACACCACCTTCCACTTCCCCGAATCGGGCGCCAACGTCATCACGACCGACAGCTCCGACTGGGCTACCAACTGCCCCGAGTACAAGGTCACGGCGGTGCAGGTGATGCCGGTGGCGCAGCCGTCGGAATGGCAAAAATCCTACTCGCGCTTCAACAGGCAGCAATTGCAGCTGCTGGATGCGGCGTCCCAACCGGCGGGCGGCGCTGCAGCGGAGGCCGCTCATGCAGGTGGTTGAAGCTTGCCGTGAAGCCCCTGTCACCGGGGTACGGGCGCATTGCGCCTTCGACCGCTCGGACTGGGTGGCCGAAGAGGTGCCTGTGGCGCTGGAATACAACGGCATCTCCCACGCCGTGATGCTGGCCAGCCCCTCCGACCTGGAGGACTTTGCCTTTGGCTTTTCCGTCACCGAAGGCATCGTGGACGATTACACCCAGATCCACGACATTGAACAAAGCCGCAGTGAGCAGGGGGAGACGCTGCACCTGAGCATCGCAGCATCGTGCTTTGCGCGGCTGAAAGACCGGCGCCGCAGCATGACGGGCCGCACCGGCTGCGGTTTGTGCGGCACCGAAAGCCTGGCGCATGCGGTGCGCCTGCCGCCGCGCCTGCACGGCGGCGCGGCGTTTGAAGCGGGCGCCATCACGCGTGCCCTGGTCAACCTGCGTGAGCAGCAGTTGCTGCTGAGCGCCACCGGCGCCACGCATGCGGCCGCCTGGTGCAATGCCGGCGGCGACATTGTGGTGCTGCGTGAAGACGTCGGCCGGCACAACGCGCTGGACAAACTGATTGGCGCCTTGCAGCGCCGCCGTGTGAAGGCCCACGAGGGTTTTATCGTCGTCACCAGCCGCGCCAGCTACGAGATGGTGCACAAAACCGCCATGGCCGGCGTGACGCTGCTGGCGGCCGTGTCGGGTGTGACCGGCCTGGCGATTGATGTGGCACAAGCCGCCGGTGTGGCGCTTTTGGGTTTTGTGCGCGGGGAAGACCTTTCCGTGTACAGCCACAAAGCGCGCGTCAACCTGGAGTACATGCTGTGAACAACGACAACCTGGTGCGCATGGTCAACCAGATCGGCGCTTTTTTTGAAACCATGCCCGACCGCACCGAAGCCCTGCAGGAGCTGGCCATGCACCTCAAGAAATTCTGGGACCCGCGCATGCGCAGGGCGCTGCTGGAACTGATCGATAGCAATGGCGGCGACGGGATCAGCGACGTGGTGCGCCGCGCCGCGCTGGAGCACCGGTCCATGCTGGTTTAGGGGTATTCGGGTTATTGGGAGCACCGTATTTGCCCGCCGTACACTGCGGGCATGTCGGATTTCCTGCTGCAGTCCCCTGAAACAGACGCCACGCTGCCCCGGCCGCGCACCGCCGTGGCCGTCGTCATGCGCCGCGAGCGCATCGACAACCGCTGGCAGCCCTGGCGCTGGTCGCTGGATGACATCGTGCGGCACGAAGACGGTTTTGGCGCCACGCCGCGCCTGCTGCTCAAAGACGACAACGAAGAGCGCTGGCTGCACCCCGGCTTCAAGGTCGAGCTGTTCACCGACGACGGCGAAGGCTACTACCTCAACGTGACCACCGCGCAGCCCTGCTTCTGGGTGGTCTGGCGCATGGAAGAAGAAGCGCTGCTGGCCGAAGAACCCATTGCGATTCCGCAAATCGTCACCCTGAGTTACCACGATGCCGGGCGCTGGCTGGACGCGCAGGAAACCGTCGAGCAGGTACCTGCGCCGCCGCAAATCGTGCAGTGGCTCCAGCAGTTCGTCGACCAGCATTACGTGCCCGAGGTCAAGCGCCGGCAACGCCCGCAAAGCTTCAAGACCTTGACGGACCGTTTCGGCAACCCGGCGCGGGTGAGCACCGAAAAGAAAACCGGCGGGGGCCAGCATGGCTGACGAACCGACAGGTTTTCTGGGGCGATGGTCTCGCCGCAAAGTGGATATCGCGCAGGGAAAACCGCTGGAAGAGCCGGTGGTGGCCGCACCGCTGCCGGTGGATGCCAAGGCGCCAGCTGCACAAAGCCAGGCACCACAGGAGCCCATCGAGCCGCCGCCGGAGAAGAAGGCGCTCACACTGGCCGACGCCAAACTGCTCACCAAGGATTCCGACTTCAAGCCCTTCATGGCCGGCGATGTGACGCCCGATGTGCGCAACGCAGCCATGAAGCAGCTCTTTGCCGACCCGCATTTCAATGTGATGGACGGGCTGGATATCTACATCGACGATTACTCGAAGTCCGACCCCATCCCTGAGTCCATGCTGCGGCAGATGACCAGCGCAAAATTTCTCAATCTCTTTGACGATGAAGAAGACAAAGACAAAGACAAAGAGAAAGACAAAGAGAAACAAGCTGAAGCCAAAGCGCAGGCGCCGGGCGAGGCGGCCGCTCCTCAAGACGACCCTGGCAGCCCGCCACGGGAAAGCGCCAATAACCCCACAGGCCAAACCGTGGCACAGTCCTATGAAAATCCCGACATAGCCCCATCGCAAACGCCAGGCGCTTTATCAACCAGCCAATCCCAGCCCGACCCGGCCGGTGCCAGCCAAGAAGACCATGCCCACACTGATTTGCGACTGCAACCAGACCATGCCGCTCCAGACCCAGGCGCTGGGCGCGGCACTTAACGAAACCCTGACGCTGCATTCGGCGCTGTGCCGCCGCGAGGTGGGCGCCTTCCAGAAGGCCGCGCAATCCGGCGACGATGTCGTCGTGGCCTGCACCCAGGAAAAGCGGCTGTTTGCCGAGGTGGGCGAGCAAACCCAGGGCGTCACCTCGGTGGTGAAGTTCGTCAATATCCGCGAAACAGGCGGCTGGAGCAAAGACGCCTCCAGTGCCACCCCCAAAATCGCCGCCTTGCTGGCTGCGGCGCACCTGCCCGATGCCGAGCCGGTGGCCACCGTCACCTACAAAAGCGCCGGGCGCCTGCTGATCGTCGGCGCGCTGGACCAGGCCGAGCAAGTGGCCGCACTGGTAGCCGACACGCTGGACGTCACCATCTTTGCGCAGGGCGTGTCGCTCCAGGCGCAGGGCGGCTTCCCCTCGCAGGAGCGCAAGTACCCTGTGATCAGCGGCGAGCGGTTGGCGCTCAAGGGCTGGCTGGGCGCGTTTGAGGCGAGCTGGGACAAGACCAACGCGATCGACCTGGACCTTTGCACGCGTTGCAATGCCTGCGTTGCGGTATGCCCCGAAGGCGCCATCGACCTGAGCTACCAGGTCGACGCCGCCAAATGCACATCGCACCGCGACTGCGTGGCCGTCTGCAAGGTGGCCGGTGCGATTGATTTCAACCGCGCGCCGCAAAAACTCACCGAAGCGTTTGACCTGGTGCTCGACCTGGGCGTCACGCCCCTGGTCGCGCTGCATGCGCCGCCGCAAGGCTACTTTGCGCTGAATGCCTCCACCGGCCTGGCCTCGCCCGGCTTGCTGCCCACGGTGGTCAAGCTGCGCGACATGGTCGGCGAGTTTGAAAAGCCGAAATTTTTTGCCTACAAACAAAAACTCTGCGCCCACAGCCGCAATGAAACCGTGGGCTGCAATGCCTGCATCGACATCTGCTCGGCCGGCGCCGTCAGCAGCGAGAAAAAGCGCCAGCAGATCGTCGTCAATCCCAACCTGTGTGTGGGTTGCGGCGCCTGCACCACCGTGTGCCCGACAGGCGCGCTGACTTACGCTTACCCGCGCGCCAGTGAGCAGGGCGTTCGCATCAAGACTTTGCTGTCGGCGTATGCCAAAGCCGGCGGCACGCAGCCTGTGCTGCTGTTTCATAGTCAGGACAGCGGCCAGCACGCCATCGAAGCCTTGGGCCGCGCCGCACGGCTGCAAAAAACCGTGCGAGGTGTTCCCGCCAATGTGATCCCGCAGGCGCTGTGGCACACGGCGAGTGTCGGCCTGGACCTGTGGCTCAGTGCCATCGCTTTCGGCGCGTCGCAAGTGGCGGTGCTGGTCACGCGTGAAGAGGCGCCTGCTTACCTTGAAGGCCTGGCTGAGCAGATGCGCGTGGCGCAAACCCTGCTCAATGGACTGGGTTACCCGGGCGTTCACTTCCACCTTGTGCAAGCCGGGGAGGGCGCCGATGCCCTCGCCGGGCTGGACGCCAGCCTGCAAACGCTGGCGCGCGGCAAGCCCGCGGTACCTGCTGTCGCGGCGCGCTTTGCCGTCGCGCAGGAAAAGCGCAGCACGCTCGACATGGCGCTGGACCACCTCATGAGCCAGGCGCCCGCCGCCTTGCCCGAAGCCATCGCCTTGCCTGCCAAAGGCTCGCCCTTCGGCAGCCTCACCGTCAATGCCGACAGTTGCACGCTGTGCCTGAGCTGTGTGAGCGCCTGCCCCGCCAGCGCGCTGCAAGACAACCCGGACCGCCCGCAGCTCAAGTTCATCGAGAAGAACTGTGTGCAGTGCGGCCTGTGCGCCACCACCTGCCCTGAAGACGCGATCACGCTGCAGCCTCGCCTGCTGCTCACGCCGCAGCGCAAAGAGGCGCGCGTGCTCAATGAAAGCCAGCCTTACCAGTGCATACGCTGCGCCAAACCTTTTGGCACCCTGAAAGCCATCGAGTCCATGCTGGGCAAGCTGGCAGGGCACGCGATGTTCCAGGGTGCGGCCGCCGACCGCCTCAAGATGTGCGGCGATTGCCGGGTCATCGACATCTACTCCGCCGAGAACGAACTCAAGATCACCGACATCCGCTGAGCCTCCAAAACCAGACGCACCATGACGCAAGCCCAACTCACCGCCTCCTCCCTGGACGAAGAAACCGCGCGGGCCGAAGTCTACGGGCTGCTGGCCGCGCTGTATTACGCGGCGCCTTCCACAGAGCTGCATGAAAACCTTCGCATCGCGGTGACCGAAGCACCCGCCGCCGGCGGCCTGCTTGAAGCCTCATGGAGCGAACTTGTGGCCGCCGCCCGCGCGCTGAGCCTGGCGGAAATCACCCGCGAACACGATGCCCTGTTCGGCGGCGTCGGCAAGCCTGAGGTCTATCTTTTTGGTTCGCACTACCTGGCCGGCTTCCTGAATGAGAAGCCGCTGGCGGCCTTGCGCACCGACATCGCCGCGCTGGGCCTTGCGCGCGACGAGGCCATGCCCGAAACCGAAGACCACGTGGCCTACCTGTGCGAAGTCATGCGCTACCTGATCGCCGGTGACGATGTGGAGGTGGCCAACCTCACGCGCCAGCGCGAGTTTTTTGCACGGCACGTGCAGCCCTGGGTGCCCCTGATGTGCGACGCGATTGCGGCGCACCCCAAGGCCCGGTTTTATGCAGCGCTGGCAGCTTTCACGCAGACCTTCGTCAGCGTTGAGGCACAGGGCTTTGACATGCTTGCCTGAACGGCGCGGTACAAGCTTGCAGCAGGCTTGCAGACCCCGCCGATGCGGCAGGTTTTTCTCAAATTGAGACAGCATTGGGCGGGCCCAATCAGGTGGGCGTGTCCTTCGCACAATATGATCGCCTATCGTTTTCCCTAGCCTGTGCCATTGAGCGCCGCTAACCATTGTGGTGCACGGCGCTCTGTCGTACAGTCTTATGCAACCGGTTACATAACCAGCAAGCCTTCCCTTGGAGATCACCATGCAGGACAGCCAGCCAAAACCCTCACGCAGGGGATTCTTTTTCGGCGCAGCCGCCACCGGTGCGGCGGCCGCGGCCGTCGTCGCTTTGCCAGGCGCATCGGCGCTGCAGCAAGCCGAACTTCCAGAGCCCAAGCCGGCCCCTGAAAAAGGCGGCGGCTACAGCCTCTCCGAACACGTCAAGCGCTACTACAAGACCACCCGTCTCTAAGCAGCCCGGCCTCCCCCCGAGCCCGACCCGATTTCACCTTCTACGGAGAGCTTCATGCTGCTCACGAAAAAATCTTCCGATGTCCATCCCGTGCACCGCACCGGGTCCGCGCGTTTTGTGCAAAGCCTGTCGCGCGGCCTGTCCAACGCACTGCCCACCATGGATCGCCGCGCCTTCCTGCGCCGCTCCGGCCTGGGTGTCGGCGTCGGCCTGGCCGCCACGCAGCTGACCCTGGTCAAAAAGGCCACGGCCGCTGCGCCGGGCACCACGTCCGACGGCACCGGCAAGATTGAAGTCAAGCGCACCGTCTGCACGCACTGTTCGGTGGGTTGCGCGGTCGATGCGGTGGTTGAGAACGGCGTCTGGGTCCGCCAGGAGCCTGTGTTCGACTCCCCCATCAACCTGGGCGCCCACTGCGCCAAGGGCGCGGCGCTGCGCGAACACGGCCACGGCGAATACCGCCTGCGCTACCCGATGAAGCTGGTCAACGGCAAGTACGAGCGCATCAGCTGGGACACCGCACTCAATGAAATCAGCGCCAGGCTGCTGGAGCTGCGCAAGGAGAGCGGGCCGGACTCGGTGTACTGGGTAGGGTCGTCGAAGCACAACAACGAGCAGGCCTACCTGCTGCGCAAGTTCGTGAGCTTCTGGGGCAGCAACAACTGCGACCACCAGGCCCGCATCTGCCACTCGACCACGGTGGCCGGTGTTGCCAATACCTGGGGCTACGGCGCCATGACCAATTCGTACAACGACATGCAAAACAGCAAGTGCGCGTTGTACATCGGCTCCAACGCCGCCGAAGCCCACCCCGTCAGCCTGCTGCACATGCTGCACTCCAAGGAGGCCGGCTGCAAGATGATCGTGGTCGACCCGCGCTTTACCCGCACGGCGGCCAAGGCCGACGAATACGTCCGCATCCGCTCCGGCTCCGACATTCCCTTCCTCTTTGGTGTGCTGTATCACATCTTCAAGAACGGCTGGGAAGACAAGAAGTACATCAACGACCGCGTCTACGGCATGGACAAGGTCAAAGCCGACGTGATGGCCAAGTGGACGCCGGACAAGGTGCTGGAGGCTTGCGGTGTCGACGAGGCCACCACACTCAAGGTGGCCACCATGATGAGCCAGAACCGTCCCAGCACCATCGTCTGGTGCATGGGCCAGACGCAGCACACCACCGGCAATGCCGTCGTGCGCGCCTCCTGCATCCTGCAGCTGGCGCTGGGCAACATCGGCGTGGCCGGCGGCGGCGCGAATATTTTCCGCGGCCACGACAACGTGCAGGGCGCCACCGACGTCGGCCCCAACCCCGATTCGCTGCCCGGCTACTACGGCCTGGCAGAAGGTTCCTGGAAACACTTTGCCAAGACCTGGGGTGTGGACTTCGACTGGATCAAGGGGCGCTATGCATCGGCCGCCATGATGGGCAAGCCCGGCATCACGGTCTCGCGCTGGATCGACGGCGTGATGGAGAAAAACGAACTCATCGACCAGGATTCCAACCTGCGCGGCGTCTTCTTCTGGGGCCATGCACCCAATTCGCAAACCCGCGGCCTGGAGATGAAGAAGGCCATGGACATGCTGGACCTGCTGGTGGTGGTGGACCCGTACCCGTCGGCCACGGCCGCCATGGCCGCCATGCCCGGCAAGGCGGAAGACCTCAACCCCAAGCGCGCGGTGTACCTGCTGCCGGCTGCCACGCAGTTTGAAACCAGCGGCTCGGTGACGGCCTCCAACCGTTCGCTCCAGTGGCGCGAAAAAGTGATCGAGCCGCTCTGGGAGAGCCGCACCGACCACATGATCATGCACCAGTTCGCCGAAAAACTCGGCTTTGCCAAGGAGCTGTCGAAGAACTACAAGATGCAAAAGGTCAAGGGCATGGACGAGCCGGTGCCGGACGACATCCTGCGCGAGATCAACAAGTGCGTCTGGACCATCGGCTACACCGGCCAGAGCCCGGAGCGCCTGCAGGCCCACATGCGCACGATGCACCTGTTCGACGTCAAGACCCTGAAGTCCAAAGGCGGCAAGGACAAGGTCACCGGCTACGACACGACCGGCGATTACTTCGGCCTGCCCTGGCCATGCTGGGGCAACCCGGAGCTCAAGCACCCCGGCTCGCCCAACCTGTACGACACCTCCAAGCACGTCATGGACGGCGGCGGTAATTTCCGCGCCAACTTCGGCGTTGAAAAAGACGGCGTCAACCTGCTGGCCGAAGACGGTTCGTATTCGCAGGGTGCCGACATCACGACCGGCTATCCCGAGTTCGACCACCTGCTGCTCAAGAAGCTGGGCTGGTGGGCAGACCTGACCGACGCCGAAAAAACCGCAGCCGAAGGCAAGAACTGGAAGACCGATTCATCGGGCGGCATCATCCGCGTCACCATGAAGGTCCACGGCTGCCATGTGTTCGGCAATGCCAAGGCCCGCGCGGTGGTGTGGAACTTCCCCGATGCCATCCCGCAGCACCGCGAGCCGCTCTACGGCACGCGCGCCGACCTGATGGCCAAGTACCCAACGCATGACGACAAGAAAGCGTTCTGGCGCCTGCCCACCCTCTACAAGACGATCCAGCAGAAAAACATTGCGGACAAGGTCGGCGAGAAATACCCGCTCATCCTGACCTCGGGACGGCTGGTCGAATACGAAGGCGGCGGCGAAGAAACCCGCTCCAACCCCTGGCTGGCCGAACTGCAGCAGGAAGCCTTTGTGGAGATCAACCCGAAGACGGCATCGGATCGCGGCATCCGCAACGGCGAGCGCGTCTGGCTGAACAGCCCCACCGGTGCGCGCCTGAACGTGCAAGCGATGCTGACCGAGCGTGTCGGCCCCGATACGGTGTGGATGCCTTTCCACTTCTCGGGCCGCTGGCAAGGCGCCGACATGCTGGCCTACTACCCCAACGGCGCTGCGCCTGTTGTGCGAGGCGAAGCGGTCAATACTGCAACCACGTACGGCTACGACAGCGTGACGATGATGCAAGAGACCAAGACCACCATTTGCAATATTGAGCGAGCTTAAGGAATCACCATGGCAAGAATGAAATTTGTCTGTGACGCGGAACGCTGCATCGAATGCAATGGTTGCGTCACGGCCTGCAAAAACGAAAACGAAGTACCATGGGGCGTGAACCGCCGCCGCGTGGTCACGCTCAACGACGGTGTGCCGGGCGAAAAGTCCATCTCGGTGGCCTGCATGCATTGCAGCGACGCACCCTGCATGGCTGTTTGCCCCGTCAACTGCTTTTACCGTACCGAAGAAGGTGTGGTGCTGCATGACAAGGATGTCTGCATCGGCTGCGGCTACTGCTCGTATGCCTGCCCCTTCGGCGCGCCGCAGTTCCCGGCGTCCGGCACGTTCGGTGTGCGCGGCAAGATGGACAAATGCACCTTCTGCGCCGGTGGCCCTGAGGTCAACGGCAGCCAGGCCGAGTTTGAAAAGTACGGCCGTAACCGCCTGGCCGAAGGCAAGCTGCCGGCCTGTGCCGAAATGTGCTCGACCAAAGCCCTGCTCGCCGGCGACGGCGATGTGGTCGCCGACATCTTCCGTACCCGTGTGGTGCAACGCGGCAAGGGCGCTGAAGTCTGGGGCTGGGGCACCGCCTACGGCTCCAAGCAAGCCGGCCAGCCGCCCGCAGGAGCCAAATCATGATGCGCCTTCTTGTCTTGACCCTCGCGGTAGTGGGCCTCTCGGCCTGCGGAGAAAAACCGCAAACCCTGGGCAGCGGCGTCAAAACCGACGGCGCCGCCTATCAGGGCGTGCAAAACCAGTTCGCCGCGCCCGGCTGGAAGGCCGGCGACAAGACCAGCTGGGAGCAGGGCCTGAAGGCCCGCGCGCAAAACAGCCAGAACGAGTACAACAAGATCGGTAACTCGAAATAGTGACCGGAGGCCTTATGTTTCGTGCACGTTCAGCTATATTTTTGATAGCAGCCGGCCTCGCGGGGTTGACGGGGCTTACTGCCGCGCAGGCGCCAGCCGCCCAGCCGGCCACCACGGCGCAGGCGGCAGGCGGTGTCGCGCCCGCACCTGCAGCGGCTCCCGCAGCCACTGGCGGCATCCAGGGCCAGAATATCTTTGAGGTCAAGCCCGAAGCCAGCGCCGACCCCAACTACGCCAAGCAGACCAACGGCGAACGCGCCAAGGTGCAGCCCGGCAACAATGCGCCCATGTGGCGCCAGGTGGGCGAGGGCGTCACCGGCTACAGCAGCCTGCCCAAAAGCGAAGCGCCGGAAGCCGGCAACCTGATCCAGCCCTTTGTGCAGTACCCCGGCTCACGCCTGACCAACGCCGGCGAAGCCTGGCGCCAGGTGCGCAACAACTGGATCATTCCCTACGGCGGCTCGCTCTTTGTGATCGTGCTGCTGGCCATTGCGATTTTTTACTTCAGCAAGGGTTCCATCAAAACCCACGGTGTCGACACCGGCCGCAAGATCGAGCGCTTCACGCCCTTTGAGCGTGCCGCGCACTGGTCCAACGCGATTGCGTTTTCCGTCCTGGCCATCTCGGGCCTGGTGATGGCCTTCGGCAAATTTTTCCTGCTGCCCGTCATGGGCGGCGCGCTCTTCGGCTGGCTCACCTGGCTGCTCAAGACCGCCCACAACTTTGCCGGCCCGCTGTTCGCGGTGTCGCTGGTGATCGTGTTCTTTACCTTCCTGCGCGACAACTGGCCGCAAAAGGGCGACCTGCACTGGCTGGCCAAAGGCGGTGGACTTGTCACGGGCGACCACGAGCCGCCTTCCAACCGCTTTAACGCCGGCGAAAAGCTCATCTTCTGGGGCGGCGTGTTCTTCCTCGGCATCGTGGTGGTGTCTTCGGGTTTTGTGCTCGACAAACTGCTGCCCGGCCTGATCTACGAGCGCTCCACCATGCAGGTCGCGCACATGGTGCATGCCGTGGCCACCGTGCTCATGATGTGCATGTTCCTGGGCCACATCTACCTCGGCACCATCGGCATGCAGGGCGCCTACAAGGCCATGCGCACCGGTTATGTCGACGAGACCTGGGCCAAAGAGCACCACGAATACTGGTACGACGATGTGAAAGCCGGCAACATCCCGGCCCAGCGCAGCAAGCCTGTCGACCCGCCCGGCCAGATCGTGCAGGCGTGAAGCACAGCACACAGATTGAAGTGAGGACTCCCATGAAAAAACTCCTGATCCTGAGCTTGCTGGCCGCCGCGTCAGCCGCGTCGCTGGCCAAACTGCCGGCGCTGAGCGACGAAGCCAAGGCCAAAGCCGCCGAAGCCGCCGCCAAGACCGCCTGGAGCGGCAAAGTTGATGCCTACCAGCTGTGCAAGTCGCAAGACAAGGTCGCCGCCGCTTATTACAAGTCAGCCAAGGCCGCCGGCAAAGAGACCAAGCCGCCAGTTGCGGCGCCTGCCTGCGCCGATCCGGGCGTGTTCAGCTACACCCCGCCCGAAGCCAAGCCTATCGAAGCCGCCGGCGCCCATTCACCCGCCGGTACGGCCACCAGCCCGCCCAGCACCAAACAGCCCGATGCGGTCGTTAACCCTGCCAAGAAGTCCTGAGCGACGTTCAAACCTGTTCACTTCCCGAAAAGCCGACCCCGCAAGGGGCCGGCTTTTTTGTTGTAGTCTCCTTTCATGCCTGCTTCGACATCGACCCTTCCCCGTCTGACCAACGCCCAGGCGCCATTGACCTGCGAGGTTGATGCCGTCAACGAATACGGCGAAACGCAGAAAGTCGCCATCCCCGCCGAACGCGCGCTCACCGTGTATGTCGACAAACGCGAGCTCGTCACGCTCATGACGCTGGGCGCCAACCCCGAGCTGCTGGTGCTGGGCTACCTGCGCAACCAGCGCCTCGTCAAGGACGTGTCCGACATTGACTCCATCACGGTGGACTGGGACGTGGGCGCGGCCGCCGTCAAGACGCGCCACGGCATTGAAGACATTGAGGAAAAAACGGCGCGCCGTGTGGTCACCACCGGTTGCGGGCAGGGCAGTGTGTTTGGCGGGTTGATGGACGAGGTCGATGAGATCGTGTTGCCCGCCGATGCGCACATGACGCAGGCCCAGCTGTACTCCCTGGTCAACACCATCCGGCTCAAGGAAACGACCTACAAATCGGCCGGTTCCGTCCATGCGTGCGCGCTCTTCGCGATGACGGCGGGCGATCCTGAAATGCTGCTTTTCGTCGAGGATGTGGGCCGCCACAACGCCATAGACACCATCGCCGGCTGGATGTCCATGCACAGTGTGGCCCCCACGCTCGGCACTGACGTGTCCTCGCTGCCCCCCGAGGGGGCTAATTTTCCTAGGGGCGGCCCGTCGGAAAATTCCAATCCTTACGGTGGGATGGCGTTTTATACGACCGGCCGCCTCACCAGCGAAATGGTCATCAAGTCCGCCCAGATGGGTGTGCCTATCGTGGTCTCCCGCAGCGGCATCACACAGATGGGGCACCAGGTCGCGCAGACGGTCGGCTTGTGTGCGATTGGCCGCGCTACCAATAAGCGCTTTGTCTGCTACGCCAACCCGCAGCGGCTCAAGCTGCAACCCGAGCTGGCGGGCGCCAGGCCGGTGCATTCATCCTCTTCCTCCTCCTCGTCCTCGTCATGAGCGACACCGGCATCAGCAGCACCGACGACCAGCCCACCGTGCCCGGCTCAGTGATGGCGCACGGGAGCGCCGCAACACCCTCCACCCACCTTTCCCTGCAGAAATGGTTTGCCGAAGGCTTGCGCGCCGGTGTCTTCCTCGTGCCCCGGGTTGCCGGGCGCAGGCCGACGCCGCTGCAGGCCCTTATCCTCACCGCGCTGGTGGTGGCCATCGAAGTCGCCCTGTTCCGGATCGAGATCGCCGGCCCCGCGCGGCTGGACGTCCAGGCTTGGCTGTCGGCCTGGTGGTCGGCCGGTCTCTTCATCGGGCTGGCGTGGTGGGCCTTTCCGGCAGAGGCGGCAGGGCCGGGCGATGAAGCGCCCCAACGCCCGGTCGGTGTGGGCGCTGCATTTGTGCTGTGGGTGGTCGCCTCGCTTCCCAACACGCTGGTGTACCAGTGCCTGATAGGCGCCGTTGCCCACGGCTGGCTCAGGGGTGCGGTGTTTTCGCAGGACTGGCTGTACTGGGCGTTGTATGCCGTGTTCACCACCTGGTCGCTGGGCGCGGCCATTGTGCTGGTGTTGCGCTTTACCGGCCGTACCGCGCGCGCCGCAGTGTTTGCACTTGCCCTGGCGGCCGTGTCGGGCCTGGGCGCCTGGCAGTTCAATGCGCGCGCCTGGCAGCAAGAGGATGAGCGCGCCGCTGCGGCAGACAACCGGCCGCGCCTTTACCTGAGCCAGCAAACCTTTGAAACCCAGCAGGCGCTGTGGGAAAGCACCATGGCCGCCATCGCCCGCGAGCGCCCCGGCGTGACCGACGTGTACGGCCTGGTGTTTGCGCCTTATGCGGCTGAAGACGTCTTTCTGCGTGAAAGCACCATGGTCAGCCGCGTGCTGGCCGAGCGCTTTGACGCCGAAGGCCGCGTGGTGCATCTGGTCAACCACGCCACCACCCCACAAACCCACCTTTGGGCCACCACGCTGAACCTGCAGCGCGCCATCGACGCCATCGCCCAGCGCATGGACCGCAACAACGACGTGCTGGTGGTCTACATGACCTCGCACGGCGCCAGCGACTTCAAGCTGGCCGCCGCCCACTGGCCGCTGCAGGTGCCGCCGCTCAGCCCGGCAGAGCTGCGCGAGGCGCTGGACAACGCCGGCATACGCCACCGCGTCATCGCCATCTCGGCCTGCTATTCGGGCGGCTGGGTCGAGCCGCTGGCCGGCGACACCACGCTGGTCATGACGGCGGCCGACGCCACCCACACCTCTTACGGCTGCGGGCGCCTGTCCGAGCTCACCTTCTTTGGCCGTGCCCTGTTTGATGAGCAGCTGCGCAAGACGCATTCCTTCGAGCAGGCCTTTGCCCGCGCGGTGCCGCTGATCAAACAGCGCGAGATCGATGCCGGCAAGGACGACGGCTTTTCCAACCCGCAGATCCAGGTCGGCGCCGGCATCAGCCCGGTGCTGCGCGGGCTTGAAAAACGGCTGGACGCCTTGCCTGCTGCAGCCGCGGCCCCCGCGCCTGCACCCGTCGCCAGCGCCGCCCGCCCCTAAGCCGGCGCCCCGGGCTGATAACCCGGCTGCGAACCCGGCCATCGCTCAGGAATACGGACTTTGCGTTATGGTCGCCTCATGAACACCCTTTTCATCAAGCTCGGCTGGAAAACCATGCTGCGCGACCTGCGCGCGGGCGAGCTGCGCCTGCTCATCGTGGCCGTTACCCTGGCCGTTGCGGCGCTGACGGCAGTCGGCTTTTTTGCCGACCGCCTCAAGGGAGGCCTGCAGCGCGACGCCCGCCAGTTGCTGGGCGGCGACGCCGTCATCCGCAGCGACGGTGTCACGCCCGAGGCCTTTATCGCCAAGGCGCAGGCGCTGGGCCTCAAAGGCATCTCCACCGTCACCTTTCCCACCATGGGCCGTGCGCGCGACGAAGACGGCGGCGCCAGCAAGCTGGTCGCTTTCAAGGCCGTGCCCGAAGGTTACCCGCTGCGCGGCAGCCTCAAGGTGGCCGACAGCATGGAGGCCCCGGGCGAGGACACGCGCGATGTGCCGGCCCCCGGCACCGCCTGGGCCGACGCCTCGCTGCTCGATTCGCTGGGCCTCAAGCTCGGCCAGACCCTGCTGATGGGCGACAGCAGCTTCAAGCTCACCCGCGTCATCTTGCAGGAGCCCGACCGCGGCGCCGGCTTCATCAGCTTCTCGCCGCGCGTCATGGTCAATGAAGCCGATGTGAAGGCCACCAACCTGATCCAGCCCGCCAGCCGCACCAACTACCGTTTTGCCGTCGCCGGTACAGACCCCGCCGTGAAGGCCTATGTGAAGTGGGCCACCGACGAGATCAAAAAACCCGGCGCCGAGTCCGGCATACACGGCGTGCGTCTCGAGTCGCTCGAATCGGGCAGCCCCGAGATGCGCCAGACGCTGGACCGCGCCGAGAAATTCCTCAACCTTGTCGCACTGCTCGCGGCCTTGCTCAGCGCCGTGGCCGTCGCCATCGTGGCGCGCGGCTTTGCCACCAAGCACCTGGACGATTGCGCCATGCTGCGTGTGCTGGGTCAACCGCAGCGCACCATTGCGCTGGCGTATGCGTTTGAGTTTGTGCTGGCCGGCCTCTTTGCCAGCGCGCTCGGGGTGCTGATCGGCTTCGGCGTGCATTACGGTTTTGTGCTGCTGCTGGCCGGCCTGGTCGAAACCGTCCTGCCTGCCGCCACCTTCTGGCCCGTGGCATTCGGCATGGGTATGGGCCTGACGCTGCTGCTGGCCTTTGGCCTGCCGCCCGTGCTGCAACTGGCGCAGGTGCCGCCGCTGCGCGTCATCCGTCGCGATGTCGGCAACCTCAAGCCCGCCTCGCTCGCCGTGCTGGGTGTGGGCGTCGCCGGTTTTGCGGCCTTGCTGGTGGCCGCCAGCAGCGATTTGAAACTGGGCCTCATCGCCGTCGGCGGTTTTGCCGGCGCCGTACTGGTGTTTGCCGCGGCCAGTTATGCCGCCGTCAAGCTGCTGCGCGCCAGCGTCAATGAAGCCACCGCCCCGCGCTGGCTGGTGCTGGCCACGCGCCAGCTGTCGGCGCGGCCGGTGTATGCGGTGGTGCAGACCAGCGCGCTGGCCGTGGGCCTGCTGGCCTTGATGCTGCTCGTGCTGCTGCGCACCGACCTCATCAGCAGCTGGCGCAAGGCCACGCCGCCCGATGCGCCCAACCGTTTTGTCATCAACGTGCAGCCCGAGCAGGGCGATGCCTTCCAGCAGGCGTTGCGCGACGGCGGCGTGAAAAAGTTCGACTGGTACCCGATGATCCGCGGGCGACTGGTCGCGGTGAACGGCAAGGCCATCACACCCGACGACTTCCAAGACGACCGCGCCAAGCGCCTGGTTGATCGCGAGTTCAATCTGTCCAACAGTGCCGACATGCCCGGCCATAACCAGGTCACCGGCGGCAAATGGACGAGCGGCGAGAAAGACGCCGTCAGCGTGGAAGACGGCCTGGCCAAGACGCTGGGCCTCAAGCTCGGCGACTCCTTGCGCTTTGACATCGGCGGCCAGCTCAGCGAAGCCAAAATTACCAGCCTGCGCAAGGTGGACTGGGGATCGATGCGCGTCAACTTCTTTGTGATGTACACCGTGGCCAAGCTGCCCGCCGATGTGCCCGTCTCCTTCATCAGCGCCTTCCGCGCGCCCGAGCCGGCTGCGGCCACACCCGGCCAGCCGCGCCCGCAAAGTTTTGACAATACGCTGGTCAAAGCCTTTCCCAATATCACCAATGTCGACATGAGCAGCACGCTGGCGCAGGTGCAGCGCGTGCTCGACCAGGTCATACGCGCCGTCGAGTTTTTGTTCGGCTTCACCCTGGCCGCCGGCCTGGTCGTGCTGTTTGCCGCCATCACCGCGACGCGTGAAGAACGCGCCAAAGAGTTCGCCATCATGCGTGCGGTCGGTGCGCGCGCTTCCTTGCTGCGGCAGGTGCAGCGGGCTGAGTTGGCGGGAGTTGGCCTGCTCGCCGGCTTCCTCGCATCCATCGTCGCGCTGGCGGTAGGGTGGGGCCTGGCGCGCTTTGTGTTTGACTTCAACTGGACCGGGTCGTGGACGGTGCCGCTCTTCGGCAGTCTTGCCGGCGCACTGCTGGCGCTGGCGGCGGGGTGGTGGGGCTTGCGGTCGGTGTTGAATACGCCGGTGGTGGAGACGCTGCGCAGGGCGCAGTAGTGGAGCGGATATCGTCCAGGAACCACCGTCGGTGATGGCGTGAGGCCCCGAAATGCGTCGGCGAAATGCGACGGTTCAGGCAGCCAGGGACCGCTTGCGCAGGGCGACTACAGCCCCCGCGTACTGCGCTGCTTTTTGGGGCTGTAAAGATAGGCGGAAATCGCTTCCGTCAACCGGCCAGCCTGCTGCACATGGCCGTCGTTGCTGATCATCACGCTGGTGACCAAAGCCTCCACCACCAGCAAAGCCGACACTGAGCTGCTCGAAAGAACGGGGTGGGTGCTCGCGGCAATCAGCACCTCGTTGGCGGCAGCCGCCAATGGCGAAGCGAGCGAATCTGTCAATGCCAGTGTCAAGGCGCCGCGGTCCCGGGCGTACTGGGTAAGGCGAATGGCATCGTCCGCATACCGTGGAAACGAAATGGCGAGCAACACGTCGCCCTTGCCGATGTTCATGAGCCGGCCGGCTGCGACTTCCGTGCCGCCAAACTCCACCACATTGATCACCTGCGGGAAAAAGGGCTGCAGGTCCAGTGCCAGTATGCCGGCCAGATGGGCGCTCAGCCCAAACCCCATGACATACACACAGCGCGCCTTGGCCAGCTGAGCCGCAATGCGCGCAAGCTGCGCCGGCTCCAGGCCCTGCGCCGTTGTGCGTGCGTTGGTCAGTGCCATCTCCAGGCTCTCGGACACCACGGACTGGGTGCCGTCCTGCCGCTGGACAACGCCACGCAGTTTTTCCACCGGCTGAAGCACCGATTGCAATACTTCTGCCATTTCGGCGCGCAGTGCACTGAAGCCGGACATGCCCAGCGTCCGCGCAAACCGGCTCAGCGTGGCGGTGGAGGTCTGCGCGTTCGCCGCCAGCTCTTCAATCCCCCAGGCGGTAGCCCTGACCGGGTTGCGCAGCAGGAAGTCAGCCGTTGCCCGGTTGGCGGGGCTTGTGGCCTGGTCGGACAACACGGCGCGCAGCTTGGCGCCCAGGGGCGATTCGGCGAACGCCTGTTCGGGTGATGCCGCAGGCGACAAACTTCTAGGGGTTTGTACTTGGATAGTTTTTTTCATGTATTGATTTTATGAAAATTATGATACAAACCGGTATCGATCACCTGAATGTCCCCGCACAGGATGGTCGATCCGAAAGCCCACGTTTTTCTATAACCTCCCCGCAGGCACCTGTTGTGTCCTTCGGGATTTTGCAGATGGAGAGTTTCATGATTCGCAAATTAACCGCAGCCGTCCTGCTGCTCGTCAGCAGCGCGGCTTTTGCACAGGCTCCAGGCTGGGCCAAGATCCGCATCGGCGTGGAAGCCAACTACCCCCCATTCTCGCAAATGGGCACCGACGGAAAGTTTTCCGGTTTTGACATTGACATCGCCAACGCGCTGTGCGCGGAGATGAAGGCCGAATGCACCATGGTGGCGCAGGAATGGGACGGCATGATGCCGGCGCTGAACGCCAAAAAATTCGACATGATCGTGGCGTCCATGTCGATCACGGAAGAGCGAAAAAAAGCCGCCGACTTCAGCGACTCCTACTACGACATTCCTTCGGCGTGGGTGGCCAAGGCCGGTGCGTTCAAAGAGGTCAATGCCACGACCCTCAAGGGCAAGAAGATCATCGTGACCCGCAACACGCCGCGCGCGGCCTATGTGCAGGCCAACTTCAAGGACAACGACGTGTTGCTGGTCGCCAAGGAAGCGGATGTCACCATGGAGCTGGCTGCCGGCCGCGGTGACATTGGCTTCGGTTCTTCACTGGCTGCAACGGCCGCTTTCCTGAAATCGCCTGAAGGGAAAAACTACACCAAAGTCGGCGCGCCTGTGGTGGTGGGTGGCGCTAAAGACGGCGGCGGTGTCGGCATCGCCATGCGCAAGGGCGAAGAGGCGCTGAAGTCCAAGGTCAACGCTGCTCTTAAAACGATCACGGCCAATGGTGTCTACAAGTCGATCAACGACAAGTACTTCGACGTCAACATCCGCGGCCAGTAATTGTTGAACACGCGACCGGCGCCCATCACGGCATCGGTCGCTTAACGAAACAACCTGCAGTTCTCCATGTTTCTCCACGGCTACCTGCCTGCCATTCTGGAAGGCCTTTCGCTCACGCTGCGCGTCTCGGCGCTGTCGCTGGCGATCGCCTGTGTCTTTGGCATCATCGGCGCGATGGCCAAGCTGTCGCGCTCGCGCGCCGCGCGCTGGACCGCCGAGACCTACACCACCGTCATACGCGGCATGCCGGAGCTGGTGCTCATGCTGCTCATTTTCTACGGCGGCCAAATCGGCCTGAACATGCTGGTGGAGTCGCAAGGCCTGGACTACATCGAAATCCCGCCGTTTGTCGCGGGTGTGCTAACCATCGGCTTCATCTTCGGCGCCTACCTCACGGAAACCTTTCGCGGCGCCATCCTGGCCGTGCCCAAGGGGCAAGCCGAAGCCGCCGCAGCGTTTGCCATGCCGCCCTGGCAAATCATGTGGCGCATCGTGTTGCCGCAGATGGTCCGGCATGCCATCCCCGGTTTTGCCAACAACTGGCTCATCATGATCAAGGCGTCGGCGCTGGTGTCCATCATCGGGCTGGACGACATGGTGCACCGGGCCGGGCTGGCGGCGGCCAGCACCCGCGCACCGTTTACTTTTTACATGGCGGTGGCGGTGATCTACCTGCTGCTCACCAGCGTTTCCATCTTTGTGCTGTCGCGCCTGGAGGCGCGTTACAGCCTGGGCCTCAAGAAAGTGCAGTTCTGACATGGACTGGCAAATCATCACCGGCAGCCTGCCCCTGTACGCTTCCGGCATCAAGACCACGTTGGTGCTGCTGGTTCTCAGCCTGGCCAGCTCCTTTGTTATTTCAGTGCCGCTGGCTGTTGCACGCGTGTCGTCCAAAGCCTGGCTGTCCAGATCGGTGTGGCTCTACACCTACGTGCTGCGCGGCACGCCGCTGCTGGTGCAACTTTTCATTCTTTACCATGGGTTGGCGCAGTTTGAGGCCGTGCGCGAGAGTGCCGCGTGGGTGCTGCTGCGCAATGCCTGGTTCTGCGCCTGGCTGGCCTTCACATTGAACTCAACGGCCTACACCACCGAGATTTTCGCGGGCGCTCTCAAGGCCACGAATCCCGGCGAGATCGAAGCCGCGCGGGCGTATGGCCTGGGGGGCCTCAAGCTCTATACCCGCATCCTGCTGCCCAGCGCATTGCGCCGCGCGCTGCCTCAGTACAGCAACGAGGTCGTCGGCCTGATGCACGCCACCGCGATTGCCAGCACGGTGACGCTGGTCGACATCACACGTGTGGCGCGCGACGTCTATGCCAATCACCTGCTGGTCACCGAGTCTTTCGGTGTGGCGGCTGTCATCTACTTCATCCTGACTTTCACCCTGGTGGGCGGCTTCAAGCTGCTGGAGCGGCACTTCCTGCGCCACCTGCGCAGCGAATCGCGAAAAGCCCTTGAGCCGGCAACCCCTCTTATCGCCTGACATGCAACAACACACCATCCACCTCATGCCCGGCGTGCCGGGCGTTCACCACAGCCTGCAGGTGCTGCGCTTCGGCGCCCAGGGTGCCGGCCCGAAAGCCTATATCCAGGCAGCGCTGCATGCCGACGAGGTACCGGCCATGCTGGTGGCCCAGGCGCTTAAACGCCAACTCACCGCGCTGGAAGAGCAGGGACTTATCCGCGGCGAGATCGTTCTTGTGCCGTTTGCCAATCCCATCGGCCTGTCGCAGCAGATGCTGGGTACACACCAGGGCCGGTTCGACCTGCGCGACGGCGGAAATTTCAATCGCCACTACAGCGACGTCACGCCTGAAGTGCTGCGTCTGGTCAAGGACAGCCTGGGCGAAGACCCCGAGCGAAACATGCGGCTGGTGCGCGACGCCTTGCGCCAGGCCGTCAAGTCATTGCCGGCCGCCACCGTGGTGCAAGACCTGAAAAACCGGTTGCTCCAACTGGCAGTAGACAGCGACATCGTGCTTGACCTGCACTGCGACAACGAAGCCGTCATGCACCTGTATGCCTTGACCCCTCAGGCCAAGCCGGCGGCGGAGCTGGGGGCTTTGCTGGGCGCACGGGCCATCCTGCTGGCAACCGAATCGGGTGATTCGCCGTTTGACGAAGCCTGCAGCCGGCCGTGGTACGCCCTGCAGCGCGAATGTGCTGGCCATCCGATCCCGCTCGGCTGCTTCAGTGCGACGGTGGAATTGCGCGGTGAGTTCGACACCAGCCATGTGCTTGCCGAACAGGACGCTCGGGCGCTGGTGCGGTTTTTGACGCTGAACGGCATTGTCCGGGGCGATATCGGCGAGCTGCCGCAATTGCTCTGCCAGCCTACGCCCCTGGCAGGTTCCGAGCCGCTCACGGCCCGATCGGCCGGTGTGGTGGTCTTTCACCGCGAGCCGGGAGAGACGGTAGAGGCCGGTGACCTGATCGCCGACCTGGTGAACCCGGAAACCGGTGAAATCACCGGCGTGCACTGCGCATCCAGCGGCGTTCTGTACGCCCGCAACGGAGGGCGTTGGGCGATCCCGGGAAAACGGCTGGGCAAGATCGCGGGCACCACCCTGATCCGCACCGGAAAACTCCTCAGCCCCTGACCACCAGAAGCAAAGGCGGCACTGATGGATTTTGATTTGAAGGAAAGGAAGCAAGCCCGTGGCTGAACCGATGATTTTGCAGGCGCTTGACATTCACAAGCGCTTTGGCTCCAACGAAGTGCTCAAGGGCGTGAGCGTGCAGGCACGCGCCGGCGACGTGATCTCCATGATCGGCTCCAGCGGCTCGGGCAAGAGCACCTTCTTGCGCTGCCTGAATTTGCTGGAGCAGCCCAACAGTGGCCGCATCCTGGTCGATGGCGAGGAGCTTGTGCTGGCGCCCGACCCGCGCGACAAGGCGGCAAGCCTGCGCGCCCGGGACGCGCGCCAGCTGCAGCGCCTGCGCTCGCGCGTGGCCATGGTGTTCCAGCACTTCAACCTGTGGGCGCACATGACGGCACTCGAAAACGTCACGGAGGTGCCCGTGCACGTGCTGGGCCTGAGCAAGGCCGAAGCGCTCGAGCGCGCGCAACGGTATCTGGAGAAAGTCGGCGTCTATCACCGCAAAGACGCTTACCCGGCCCACTTGTCGGGCGGTGAGCAGCAGCGCGTGGCAATAGCCAGGGCCCTGGCCATGGAACCCAAGGTCATGCTGTTTGACGAGCCTACCTCGGCGCTGGACCCTGAGCTGGTCGGCGAGGTGTTGCGTGTGATGCGCTCGGTCGCCGAAGAGGGCCGCACCATGATTGTGGTCACGCACGAGATGAGTTTTGCGCGCGAGGTCAGCAACCACGTGGTGTTTTTGCACAAGGGCCAGATTGAAGAGCAGGGCGACCCGCGCGAAGTGCTGGGCCGTCCCGCCACCGAACGCCTTCAGGGATTTTTGGCCAATAGCCTCAAGTAGGCTGGTGCCGCTCTGGCCCGCAGGTGCAGCCGCGCCTGCCCCGGCAGATAATCCATGTATGCAGACAGAAGAGCGCCCTCCCGGAAACCCGCCGTTTGAAACCCCTTACGCCTGGATAGGCGGCGAAGAGCGCATCAAGGCCCTGGTCGAGCGCTTCTACGACCTGATGGACCTGGAGCCCGGCTACAAGGCCCTGCGCGCCGCCCATGGCAGCACGCTGGAAAATGCCCGCCAGCGCCTCTTCTGGTTTCTGTGCGGCTGGATGGGCGGGCCGCAGTACTACACCGACCGCTTCGGCCACCCGCGCCTGCGCATGCGCCACATGCCGCAGCAAACCGGCGGCGGCTCCATCGGCATTGCCGAGCGCGACCAGTGGCTGGCGTGCATGGACCAGGCCATGCGCGAGACGGGGGTGGATGACGATTTGCGCACGCGGCTCAATGCATCGTTCTTTCAAACCGCCGACTGGATGCGCAACCGCGGCGAATAGCAACGCGGTTCAGTGAACATTATGAGTCAAATCGGCCTCTGGCCCAATGACTGCCTTGGCTGTTCGCTCCTGAATTGATAGCAATTGCGACGCGTCGCCGGCTACTGCCGCACGCCGCGCAGGTACTTCACCAGGATGGTTTCATCACGGGGATGGTGTTCACGAGAGACGGGTGTCAGTTGGGCCAGCACACACAGCCATTCATTGCCCACGCGCACATAGGTGTCGGTGTAGCAGGTCATTCCATGTGTCTCTACGCCGCCGATCACGCGGACCCATTGGTTGGTCGCGCCCACGAGCGCGACATCGCCGTACACGTTGATGCGCTGGTCCCTCATGTCCCAGTAGGTGATGACATCAGGATCGAACCCCTTGGCCCAGTGCCCAAGGTAGGTGGCACGGTCAATGTGATTGCCTGCGCTGTAGACAGCCCTGAATCCGGGATGAAGCATGGCGTCGTGGGACGCCACATCATTGGTGACGAAGTTGTGGATGAAGCGCTTGTTGAGGGCGCTCAAGACGTCGAGGTCCTGTAAATTTTTCTGCATGGCATAGAGGGGAATTGCTCAGTCGGCCTGCGGGCCCACCATGTTCATGAGAAAGCTCGCGCCGGTACGGCCGGCCATGGCCGCCTGCATGAACAGTTCACGCGCCTTGGGCACGTTACGCTGCACCTGCTTTCCAAAGACATCCTCGCCGTAGAAGAGCATGAAGCCCGCGCGCTCGGCGGCTTCGGCGTCGCCGGCCTCGGCCAGCTGGCGGTACAGGGTGAGCGAACGACCGTACTGGCCGGTGTAGTACGCCTGATGCGCCTGGGCGAGGGTCACGCTGTCGGCTGCGAGGCTGCTGGTGTGAAGGGTCACGGCCAATGCCGCGAGGGTGAGGGCTTTCAGCATTCGGGTTCCTGGTTGCTGGGGGGGGGTGAACAAAAAAGAAAGTCAGATAGCGAGGGCAAATTGCGCTGCACCCGCGCCCGAAAGTGGCGAGGGGCCGACACAAGCGCCTTCCAGCGCAGCGACGATCTCCGGCAGCTCGCGCTCACACGCCTGCCAGCCGGCATCAAAGAGGTAGGGCATGGCCGATGTGTCCCACAGCCCGACGTGCTGGTCCAGCTGCAGATCGATGCTGATGAGGCGTTGCCCTGAGGCGCGCGCCACGGCGATGCGCGCATCCATCAGGTTGTTGATCAGCGTCGTGCTGGTTTGCGCCACCATGCGCGAGAGCCTGTCGATGCGGCGTGGCATGGCGCCGGCAAAACCCAGCGTGATGACCACGCGCGCATCGGCCGCTGCCGCCAGCGGCAGCGGGTCGGAGATGACGCCGTCCACCAGCCGCCGTCCGTCGATTTCCACACTCGGAAAGATGATGGGCAGCGCCATGCTGGCGCGCACGGCGTGCGCCACACGGCCGGTGGTCAGCACCACCGGCTTGCCATCGGCGGCGTTGGTAGCGGCCACACGCAGCGGCGTTGGCAGCGACTCCAGCCGCGCATCACCGAATGCGGCTTGCACCCGCTGCGCGATCAGCGCGTCATCGCGCATGGCAAAGCCGGTGCCGAAGCCGGCAAGGCTGGGCGCGATTACCTGCAGGTACGAGCGCCAGCGGCGCTGCTGCGTCAGTTCGGGGGACCATAGGGCGGTGGCGGCGCGCAGGGCTTCATCGCCTTCCATGCCCATCGCAATCTGCGCGCCGAACAGCGCGCCCGAACTGCAGCCGGCCACCAGGTCCGGCCGGATGCCTTCACGCGCCAGCCGCCCGGCAATGCCGATGGCGGCGATGCTTCGAACGCCGCCGCTGCCCAGGACCAGCGCCAGCCCGTGCCCGCGGCCCGCATGGGGCAGCGTGTTACCGGGCCGCATGGCCTTGGGCCTTGCCGCTGACAAAGTCCACCACATGCGTGATCACGGCCGCGTTGCGCACCACCAGCTGGTGGCCCAGGCCGCGTGTTCCGCGAAAGCAGGCGCGCGGCGCCGCCCCGGCCACGGCCAGCCCGTGTGCAACGGGAATTTCCTTGTCATCCTGGTCGTGAATCACGAGCAGCTCAAGGCCGGCGTTGCGCGCCATGTCCACGACGGACATGCGGCTCCAGTCCAGCCGGCCCCCGTAGCGCTGCACCTGCATGTCGCGCACGCGCTGCATCACCGCGGGGCTCAGGCCCACCTGATCGGCAAACGCATCCAGAAACCAGTTGAAGTGCTCAAAGGTGCTGATGAGGACCATCTTGCGTGTATCGACACCCCAGTCGCGGGCCGCATAAAGCGCCATCGCGGCGCCGAATGAGTGCGCGACGATGGCGTGCAGCGAACCCGCGTTGGCGGCCACAGCGGCTATCGAGCGCGCGAATTCAACGAGGTCGGTGGTCCGGCCCGACGAGAACCCGTGTGCGGGCGCGTCAAAGGCGATGACGCGGTAGCCTGCATCCACCAGCGGCTGCACCATGCGGCCCATGTGGGTGGCGTGAGAGCCCCAGCCATGCACCAGCAGGATGGCGGGGCCGTGACCCCATTCATACACGGACAGCTCATTGGCGCCGCACGTCAGTTTCCGGTGAAGTGACCGCTTGCGGAGCAGCACATGCCAGTCGCGCACATCGGGGCGGGGTGGGCGTGCCAGCAATCCGAACGCCAGGTGCGCCGCCACCGTGGGGGCGTACTTGCACAGGCCTGCAAAGACGGCCCGCATGGCGCGCGTTTTCCGCGTCTGGGCAAAACGTCCCACGCGCCGCGGTACGGGCGTGGATGCAGATTTGGATGTGGGTGATGCGGCCGCAAGAGCGGCGGGTGTGCCGGTTTCAGGGGAAAGCTCATAGTTCATGTCGTGTCCTTCAATGGGTTCGTGCGCAGGCCGGGGTGTAGGGGTACGGTGAATTTACCGGCGCGAACCCGAAAGTGACATGTGAAATTGGTAATGCCGGCGGCTACAGGCCCTGCAAGGCGGCCAGCAAATGCGTGCTGGACACCGGCTTTGTGAGCAGCGCAAGCTGGTGCTGCTGCGCGGCGGCGCGCAAGGAGGCATTGGTCTCGCCGCTGATCAGCAGAACCTTCTTGCCGAGTTCGCGCATGGCCAGTGCCACGTCCAGCCCCGAGGCGTTGTGGGGAAGCCTGGCGTCGCAGATGGCGACCTCGCCGTAGCCGGCCTGGTTGTGCGCTTCGGCGGCCGTCTCGACATGCTGCACCTGCAGGCCCCACGAGCGCAGCAGCTGCGCTGTGGCGCTGGCCACCAGGGAGTCGTCTTCCACCAGCAGCACCTCGCGCATGGCCAGTTCGGGCAGCGCCGGTGCGGTCATGTCATCGGGCAGCGGCAGGAGCTCTCCGGGCGCCGACTCCAGGTAACGCAGGCCCTCATCAAGGAGCAGGACCGGCTCCGGCGCAGCGGTCTTTTTCAGCTTGACGCTCATGCAGCAACCGCGGCCCAGGGCCGAGCGGACTTCGATATCCGCCTCCATCAGCAAGGTGAAGCGCCTGGCAATCGCCAGGCCCAGCCCCAGGCCTTGCCGGCGGTCGCGCGAGTCATTGCCGATCTGCACGAACTCTTCAAAGATTTTTTTCTGCGCGTCGGCGGCAATGCCGACGCCGGCATCGCGCACCTGCAGCAGCCACTTGTCGCCGCTGCTGCGCACGGCCACCACCACAGATGCGCCCGGCGGTGAAAACTTGATGGCGTTGTCCAGCAGGTTGGACAGCACGCGCATCAGCATCAGGTCGTCGGCCATGGCATGGCAGCCGGGTTTGACCAGCGCGACGATGCGAACGCCCGCCAGCTCGGCCGTGGCGCTGTGCTGCATGACCAGTTTGGAAACCAGGGGCGCGAGCTCGCAGGCCCGCATGTCGGCCTGCACCACGCCCGAATCCATGCGCGTGAGGTCCAGCACCTGGGACAACAGGTCGTCCAGCGCCCGCCATGACTGGCTGATGCCCTCGACCGCCCGCTGGGCCACGATGTCCTGCGACTTCTGGCTGAGCCTGGACAGCGGGTCCAGGTAAAGGCCGATGGCGTGCACGGGCTGGCGCAGGTCGTGGCTCACCGCGGCAAAGAAGCGCGATTTCGTCAAGCCCATGGCGGCCACCGCATCGGTGGCCGCCTCGGCGCGGCGGCGCTGCTCATACTGAAAGCGCACGCTGGCGTCCTGCGCGCGCGACATGAACACCATGGTCACCGCCATCATCATCCCGCCTATCCCCATCAGCATGAGCAGGGTGTTGTCCTGCGCGCCTTCGATGACGAAGCGGATCGATGTGGGGAAGATCGCCAGGAACAGCGCAATGGCCGTGCGCGCCGGGTCACCCGTCAGCCGCACGGTGATCATCGTGCCGTTGCCCAGCAGATAACTCATGAGCACGGCCTGGATCGGCAGGTTGCCGGGCACATATAAAAAGTAGCAGGAGCTGCCGACGAAGGCCATCAACACCCACATGTAGATGCGGTAGACGCGCTTGCGCTGCTCCCGCGGCCGCGCCCTGAACAGCGGCCTCTGCACGTGCCAGTGGCGAACCGCGCTGATGGCGGCGATCACACCAAACCAGGCCACCGCCTGCTGCCACGGCAACACGGTGGAAAACATCACCGCGCACAGGATCTCGCAGCAGCGCAGCGCGACAAGAGAGGTGGTGTGCTGTGCGCTGTCTTCCGGGTCCGGCCGCTCGTCCTGCGGCTGTGTCATAGCCGGTCGGTGTCCAGCTGCGCGGCCTGCGTGCGGTTGGACACCTGCAGGGCCTTGAAGATCTCGCTCATGTGGTTCTTCACGGTGCCTTCGCTGATGCCCAGCGTATTGGCGATCTGCTTGTTGCTCATGCCCTGCTGCACCAGGCGCCGTATTTCTTCCATGCGGGGGGTCAGCGTCACGTCGGGGCGACCGGGGCTGAAGATGGACTGGACATATGGCAGCTTCAAGCCCTGCAGCGCCGCTTCGATGGCTGCGCAGGTATGCGCCTGCGGCGCGCTCTTGGGGATGAACGCATGCACCGTGGGGATGGCCATCGTGCGCCTGACGACCTCGGGCGAGGTGAGTGCCGAGATCACGACCAGCGGCAGCTGCGGCCGCTGCCGCGCCAGCTCGGCAAGCCGGTATCCTTTTTCCATGCCCGGCATGTTCAGGTCCACCAGCGCCAGCTTTGCGCCGGCATGCTGCGCGGCAGCCCGCAATAGCGAGTCGCCGTCATGCGCGTCGACGATCTCTGCGCCATGCAACATGTGGCCGACCAGCAAGCGGATGCCGTCGCGCACCAATGCGTGATCGTCGGCGACGATCACGCAAGGCCGCTGCGAGGGCGCGTCCGCGGGCTGTGCCGTGGAAGGTGAGTGGCTCGATGCGGCGAGCGTCTCGCCGTCCGCGATGTTGTCCTTGAGTTCGTACTGCATGGGATGTGTATCTGTTAGTGCGCACCGGGGGCGCAGGTGCATCGGTGCACCGGGCGTGGAGCTTAGTCGCGCCATGCACAGCACACAAGTTATTGTTCTAGATACAATCCGCCGCCCACCCATCGCTGCCCCTCAGGGCGGGTTGCAGATTCAGGTAAAAAATACCCAAAACCAGATGCGCGGAATCAGGGCAACTGGCGCCCGGATATCTTCATCGCGCCCTGCCGCAGCGCCAGCCGCCGTGCGGGCACAGGGTCCGGTTTAACTCAGTTCGCCGCCGCGCGGCGTACTTTCTCCAGGGCGCCTTTCAGGGTCTCCAGCGGCACCGAGCAGATCATCAGGCGCAAGGCCTGCGGCACATGGCGGGTTGCTGCGAACGGCTCTGCGGTGACCACCAGGACGCCGTCGTCCTTGAGCTGGGCGGCCACCTCATCGGCGCGCAGTCCCTGGGCCAGCGTGATCCAGACAATGTAGGACGACGGGTAGGCGCTGATGTCCAGGCCCCGCAACACACGCCGCGCCAGTTGCTGGCGCTCCCGCGCATCGCGGCGCTTGTCTTCTTCGAGCGCGTCGACCACGCCGGTTTCAATCCAGCGGCAGGCCAGGGTGACGGTGAGTGTGGGGGCGCTCCAGGCCGTCAGGCGGATGGCGCGCTCCAGTTCCGGAACCAGCTCCGGCGGCGCGGCCATGTAGCCGATGCGCAGGCCGGCGGCCACGCTTTTGGAGAGGCCGGTGACGTACACCGTGCGCTCCGGCGCCAGCGTGAAGACAGGCACCGGCGCCGGCTCCACCAGGAAGGCATAGGTGCCGTCCTCGATGATGAGGAAGTCGTGGCGGCGCGCCAGCTCCACCAGGCGCCTGCGGTCCTTGAGCAGCATGACGGAGCCGAGCGGGTTGTGCAGTGTCGGCATCACGTAGGCCGCGCGTACGCGGCGCCGCTTGCACAGGCGCGCCAGCGCGTCCATGTCCATGCAGCCGTCCACCGACGGCACGGGCAGGAGCTCCAGCAGGTACTCCTGCGCCAGGGCCATCATGCTGGAGAAAGTCAGCGCGTCCACGGCCAGCGCGTCGCCCGGTTTGAACAGCGCCATCACGCTGGCCGACAGGCCCTGCTGCGCGCCGCTCACGACCAGAACCTGCTCGGCCGGAACGCGGATGCCCCGGTTGCGCAGGTGCCTGGCCAGCGTGGCACGCTCATGCGGCCTGCCGCCGGGCGTGCCGTAATGGAGCAGTGCGTCGATGTCGCCAGAGGTGGCCAGGCTGCTCAGACCTTCTCGCAGCAGCGGTGCCAGGCCCGGCAGCGAGGGGTAGCCGTAGGTCAGGTCCACCACGGCGGAGGAAGCGTCCTCGACCACCATGCCCGGCGAACGCGGCAGGCTCGCATCACGCACAAACGTGCCACGGCCTGTTTCCCCGACGACGAGACCGCGCAGCTCCAGCTCGGCATACACACGCGAGGCGGTGGCCAGCGCCAGCCCATGCGCCTGCATCAGCGCGCGCACGGTGGGCAGTTGCGTGCCGGGGGTGAGCTTGCCGCACTGGATGTCGGCGGCAATGCCGTCGGCGATGGCGTTATAGCGGGTAGTGGGCATGGCGTGATTCGGGTTCAGGACATTTCATTCTTTGTACCAGACAGGTGGGCCGGTCACGCCTGGGGTATGACCAATTTCACATGGCCGGAAAAGTCGCCTTCACCAATGATGGGCGTCTTTTCTCCTGATGTAAACCATTCATGACCCAACCATGCCCTCTTTTCACCATCCCTTCCCCCCGCTCTTTTACCGGTATGCGGACATCGGGCGGGAGCCGATGAGACCCGCAGCCATCACCACACTTTCAAAATCAAGAATGACCACGACATCCACACCGGCCGACCCCTATGCGAAATGCATTGCAGCGTCCAGACGCATCCGCTGGGACATTGACCGCGACGTGATCCGCGGCCGCGAGTTCGACTTTTCAAAGCGCTTCCTGCCCGACGGGCTGTCGCGCGTCAGCCGGCTCGGCTTTCTGACGCTGCAGGAGGAATTGCGCCTGAGCCAGGTGCAAGGCCGTACCTACGCCAACATGTTTGGACTGGTCGAGCGCTTCATCGCCATCAAGATGCTGGAGGTCAGCCGCCATCACTGGTTCGGCGACCAGGTGGCGCTCGAAGCGCTGGTGCGCTTTACCGACGAAGAGCTCAAACACCAGGAGCTGTTTCGCCGCATCGAGCACCTGGCCGGGGCGGGCATGCCGGGCGGTTACCAGTTCAAGCCCACGGCCAACGACGTGGCCGCGCAGGTACTGCAGGCATCCACCTGGGCCGTGCTGGCGCTCACCTGCCATATCGAGTTGTTCACGCAAGTGCACTACCGCTACAGCATTGACCCGGACGAAGAAATTTCGGAGCTCTACAAGGACGTGTTTCTTTTTCACTGGAAAGAAGAGTCCCAGCACGCGCTGCTGGACGAGCTGGAATGGGAGCGCGAGAACGAGCGCATCTCGCATGTAGAACGGAACAAGGCGGTGGACGACCTGATCGCGCTGGTGCTCGCGGTGGACGGAATTGTGCAACTGCAGTCGCGCGCCGATGCCGACTACTTCATCAGTACCTGCGACCGGTCGCTGACTGCCCACCAGGCCGCAGAGGTAGCCGCCGGCTTGCTGGACGCCTACCGCTGGCAGTACATCGTCTCCGGCATTCAGGACCCGCGCTTTGCCCGCATCCTGGCGCAGATGGTGACCACGGACCAGATGAAGCGCATCGAGTCTGCCCTGCAACCCTTGACGAGGTGAACAGCCCCGGAACATTTCGTTTTTTCTTTCTTTCCTCCTTCTTTTTTTACTTTTTCTTCACCCAATGAAACCCGTACTCAAGCACATCTTCCTGCACAAACGCGACTACGCAAAACTGCCCTTTTTTGAGTTCCTGCGCGACGACAAACTGTCTACGCGCGAACGCCTGGCCTTCTTCCCCTGCATGGCGTCTTTCATCATGAGTTTTGGCGACCTGAACCGCCTGGTCTTGCGCATCGAGCCTACCGACGACCCGTGGCTCAAGATGATCAATGCCCACACCTATGAAGACGACCACCACTGGCCCTGGTACCTGGAAGACTTCACCAAGCTGGGCCATGACGACGCGAAGCAGGCGCCGGGCGACACCCTGCGTTTTCTCTACAGCGACGCCACCATTCAGAACCGCCTGCTGGCCCACCGGCTGGCGCACCTGATCTGGGGCGCCGAGCCCGTGGTCCGGCTGGCCATCATCGAAGCCATTGAAGAAACCGGCAACATCCTGTTTGCGCTGACCTCCAAGATCGCCGCGCAATACCAGCAGGAAACAGGCGTCGAGCTGCGCTACTGCGGCGAGTTCCACTTCAACCTGGAATCGGGCCATGCCATGAACAACGACCATGCCGAGCTGGCTGAAATTACCCTGAGCGCCTCTCAGCAGCAGGACGCGCTGCAGCGCGTGGACCTGGTGTTTGAGTGGTTTGCGCTCTGGACGCATGAGCTGCTGGCGTATGCCAAAAGCGCCGCCCAGGGCGCGACACACAGCGCACAGCCCGAGCTGGAGTTGACCGCCTGATCTTTGGGCGGCGTGGCTTTGGTTGAGAAAGTTTGATCAAATCGGCCTACAGCCCAATAACTATATGGCCAGGAAGCTCCTGAATTGATAGCAATCGGCGCAAGCTCGCGCCGTCTTCAGCTTTGCGTGAGCAGCACCACTAACGCGCCCGCGCCGCCCTCGGCCGGGCGCGCCTGCACAAAAGCCAGCACTTCCTGCTTCTGGATCAGCCAGCTTTGCACCTTTCCCTTGAGCACCGGTGTTTTGCCTGGTGAGCCCAAACCCTTGCCGTGCACCACGCGCACGCAGCGCCAGCCGACCTTGTGCGCATCCTTGATGAAAAGCGCCAGCGCTTCGCGCGCATCTTCGCGGCGCAGGCCGTGCAAGTCGAGCTGGCCCTGGATGCTCCAGCCGCCGCGGCGCAGCTTGCGCACCACGTCAGGCCCCATGCCCGGGCGCCTGAAGCTCAGCGCCTCGTCGGTGTCCAGCAGCGTCTCCACATCAAACTCGTCGGAGATCGCTTCGCGCATCACCGCCAGTTCGTCGCGCTGCTGCTGCACCGGGATGGGCGCGGCCTGCGTGGCCGGCAAGGCGGCCTTGTGGCCGGGCAGGTGTTTGGCGGGCAGGGCCTTGACGGGGCCGACGGCGCGCGAGAACAGTTCTTTCTCGGCTTTGGCCTTGGCGGCGGCTGCAATGCGGGCGGCCTCCTGTTCTTTCTCCAGCCGGGTGCGGGCCTCGATGGCCTGCTTCACGGTCTTGAGGTCTTTGAGGTCCTTGAGTTTTGGCTTGCCGGCCGCCTGGGTGTTCATGAGGCCAATGATAGGGAAGTCTTGCGGGGCGCCGGGCGGCGCCGGCGGTTTTTACCGGATTACAAGCAAAATCGGCCCCCAGCCCAATCGGTGTCTTGGCTTATAGCTATCAAAAACATAGCAAAAGCCGAAACCTCAATCCCCCCAAACCCTACAGCAGCCCCAGCTCGGCCATCGACACCGCCAGGTTGCTGGTCACCACAAAATGGTCCAGCACGCGCACATCGACCAGCGCGAGCGCCGCCTTCAGCGTCTGCGTCAGCGCCTCGTCGGCGCGCGAAGGCTTGGCCGTGCCGCTGGGGTGGTTGTGGGCCAGCACCACGCTGGCGGCGTTCAGGGCCAGTGCGCGCACAACGACTTCGCGCGGGTACACCGAGGTTTGCGTGAGCGTGCCGCGAAACAGCTCTTCCAGCGCAATCAGGCAGTGCTGGCTGTCCAGAAACAGCACGGCAAACACCTCGTGCTGGCGGCTGCCCAGCTGCAGCTGCAAATAGTCGCGCACGGCCCGGGGCGTGTCGAACACCGGTTTTTCCTTCAGCGTTTCAGCCAGCGCGCGGCGCGCCAGCTCCAGCACGGCGATCAGCTGCGCCCGCTTGGCGGTGCCGCCCAGGCCTTTGATGCGCTGCAGGTCGCCGGCCGTGGTGTGCAGCAGCCCGGCCAGGCCGCCAAAGGTGTCCAGCAGCTCCTGGCCCATTTGCAACACGTTTTTGCCGGGCATGCCGGTGCGCAGCAACAGGGCCAGCAGTTCGGCGTCGCTCAGGGCGGCGGGGCCGCGGGCCAGCAGTTTTTCGCGCGGGCGGGCGTTTTCGGGGAGGTCTTTGAGGATCATGGGGCCGCAGGCTAGCGGGGGCCGGGCTACCGAAGCGTTACGGACGGGGCAATGGCGCTATCTATATGAGGGCCGGACCGGCGCCTGGGTTAAAAACCCGGAAAGCCGGGGTTTTGCCCCGTTTTTGGCCCGGCCAGGCGGTACTTTCTACAATAGAGGCTCATTACCCGTTTTACCAACAGGCCTGCCGCCCGGCCGGCCCCGAAAGCCCTATGCCCACCGTGGAACTCTCCGCCGCCCCGCTTGTCCAGCAGGGCTCCTTCCTGACCCTGCATTACCGCATGGCAGGCCCCGCTGTGGATGGAAAACCGGGCGCCGACATCATCAACACCTTTGACGGCAAACCCGCCACGCTGAGCCTGGGCACCGGCGAGCTGTCGCCGGCCATTGAGCAGCGCCTGCTGGGCCTGGCCGAAGGCACACGCACCATGTTTGAGCTGCCCGCCGGCGAGGCCTTTGGCGAGCGCAACCCCGAGCTGGTGCAGTGGGTGGCGCGCAAGCTGCTCAACGAGCTGGGCGACCCGGACGAGCAGTACAAGGTCGGCGATGTGGTGCAGTTCCCCACGCCCGACGGCATGGGCCAGTACGCGGGTGCGGTGCAGCAGATCAAGGAAGGCGGCGATGCCGTTCAGTTCGACTTCAACCACCCGCTGGCCGGCCAGCCCGTGGTGTTTGAAGTGCAAGTGATTGGGGTTCTATGAAAAAGGCCCCCACGCTTGTCGCTTCGCGTACTACGCTGCCCCCCGAGGGGGCTGTTCCGCCTAAGGGCGGCCTGTCGGCGGAACGGTCTGTGCTGCCCCAGGAAATCCTGCTGGCTGAGCCCCGCGGCTTCTGCGCCGGCGTAGACCGCGCGATTGAGATCGTCGAGCGCGCCCTGACGAAATTCGGTGCCCCGATTTACGTGCGCCACGAGATCGTGCACAACACCTACGTCGTCAACGACCTCAAGGAAAAAGGCGCGATCTTTATCGAAGAGCTGGACGACGTGCCCCCCGGCGCTACGCTGGTCTTCAGCGCCCACGGCGTGAGCCAGGCCATCCAGAAAGAAGCCGAGCGCCGCGGCTTCCAGATTTTTGACGCCACCTGCCCGCTGGTGACCAAGGTGCACGTTGAAGTCGCCAAGCTCAACAAAGAGGGCTACGAGTTCATCATGATCGGCCACAAGGGCCACCCCGAAGTCGAAGGCACCATGGGCCAGCTCGACAGCGGCATCCACCTGGTCGAAGACGTGGAAGACGTCTGGCGCATCAGCCCGCGCCAGACCGAGCGCCTGGCCGTCGTCACACAAACCACGCTGAGCGTGGACGATGCGGCCGAGATCAGCGCCGCCGTGAAAAAACGCTTTCCGCAGGTGCGCGAGCCCAAGCAGCAGGACATCTGCTACGCCACACAAAACCGGCAGGACGCCGTCAAGGTGCTGAGCCCGCAGGTTGATATCCTCATCGTGGTCGGCAGCCCGACCAGCTCCAACAGCAACCGGCTGCGCGAGCTGGCCGCCAAGCTGGGCACCGAGGCCTACATGGTCGACGACGCCAGCGAGCTCAAAGAAGAATGGTTTGAAGGCAAGGGCCGCGTAGGCCTGACGGCCGGCGCGTCGGCGCCCGAGATCCTCGTCAAGCAGGTGATAGACCGCATCAAGGCGCTAGGCGCGGTGTCGGTGCGCAAGATGGAAGGCATCGAGGAAACCATCAAGTTCCCGCTGCCCAAGGGCCTCAAGCTGGATGCGCAAGGCCATGTGCTGGAAATGAGCGACAGCCAGCTGCACCAGCTTTGATTCGTCTCGTTAACGTCGCCTTATTTTCCTTTTTCGTTTCCCGGACATGACCAATCGCTATCAAATTGAGAGCTGCCTGCGCACGTTTGATGCGGGCTACAGCCACTTTATTCATAAAACCCCGCTGTGGAAGATGCCCGGCAAGGCGCTGGGCGTGAACTGTGCGGAAGTCTGGCTCAAGCTCGAGCACCTGCAAACCGGCGGCAGCTTCAAGGCGCGCGGCATGCTCAACCGCCTGCTGTCCAACCCGATTCCGGCCAGCGGCGTCATCGTCGCCTCCGGCGGCAACGCCGGCATTGCCACCGCCGCCGCCGCGCGTGAGCTGGGCGTGCGTTGCGAAGTGTTTGTGCCTGAAGTGTCGACCCCGGCCAAACGCGCCAAGCTGGCCGCGCTGGGCGCCGAGGTGGTGGTGACAGGCGCGGCGTACGCTGATGCATTGAAGGCCTGCCTCGCCCGCCAGCAGGAAACCGGCGCGCTGCTGACGCATGCGTATGACCAGCCTGAAGTGCTGGCCGGCGCCGGCACCATGGCCGCAGAGATCGAACAGCAGGGCGGCTTGCCCGATTCCGTGCTCGTCAGCGTGGGCGGCGGCGGCCTGATAGGCGGCGTGGCCAGCTGGTTTGAGCAGCGCTCTAGAGTCGTGGCGCTCGAGCCCGAGCTGGCGCCCACCTTGTACAAAGCCCGCGAGGCCGGTGAGCCGGTCGACGTGGCCGTCAGCGGCATCGCCGCCGACTCGCTCGGCGCCAAACGCATCGGCAGCCTGGCCTGGGACGCCACGCAGGCGCACGTGCGCGACGCGCTGCTGCTCACCGACGAATCCATTCGCGCCGCACAGCTGTGGCTGTGGAAAGAACTGAAACTGGCCGTGGAGCCCGCCGCGGCCCTGCCGCTGGCCGCGCTGCAAAGCGGCCGCTACACGCCGCGTGCCGGCGAAAAAGTCTGCCTCATCATCTGCGGCGCCAACCTGGACCCGGCCAGCCTGAATTGAGCCCCTGAGCCGGTGAGCCCCACAAATACAATCAAGCCATGCTAGACATCAACCTGCTCCGCAAAGACCTGCCCTCAGCCATCGCCCGGCTGGAAACCCGCAAAACCCCTCAAACCTTTCTGGACGTGGGCGCCTTCCAGGGCCTGGAGGCCGAGCGCAAGGCGCTGCAGATCCGCACCGAAGAGCTGCAGAACCAGCGCAACACGCTCTCCAAACAGATCGGCCAGCTCAAGTCCAAAGGCGAAGACGCCAGCGCCGTGATGGCGCAAGTCAGCGCCTCCAAAGCCGAGCTTGAATCGTCCGCCGCCCGCCTCGAGCAGATCCAGGCCGACATGCAAGGCCTGCTGCTGGCCGTGCCCAACCTGCCGCACGAAAGCGTGCCGCAGGGTGCGGGCGAGGCCGGCAACGTTGAAGTGCGCAAATGGAGCCCGGTCGAAGGCCTGGGCGGCGCACCCGCCGCGTTCGCGTTCGAGGTGAAAGACCACGTCGACGTCGGCCAGCCGCTGGGCCTGGACTTTGAACTCGGCACGAAGCTCACCGGCTCGCGCTTTACCGTCATGAAGGGCCCGCTCGCGCGCCTGCACCGCGCGCTCGCGCAGTTCATGCTCGACGTGCAGACGCAAGAGCACGGTTACACCGAGTGCTACACGCCCTACATCGTCAACGGCGATTCTTTGCGCGGCACCGGCCAGTTGCCCAAGTTTGAAGAAGACCTCTTCGCCGCCAAAAAGGGCGGGCAAGAAGGCGCCGCCGAAGCCGAAAGCACCGCGCTGTACTTGATCCCCACCTCGGAAGTGCCGCTGACCAACTTCGTGCGCGACGAGATCGTCGCCGAGGCTGATTTGCCGCTGCAGTTCACCGCCCACACGCCGTGCTTCAGGTCAGAAGCCGGCAGCTACGGCCGCGACACCCGCGGCATGATCCGCCAGCACCAGTTCGACAAGGTCGAGATGGTGCAGATCACCCACCCCGACAAAAGCTACGAGGCCCTGGAAGCCATGACAGGCCACGCCGAAGCCATCCTGCAAAAGCTCGGCTTGCCCTACCGCGTCATGCTGCTGTGCACCGGCGACATGGGCTTTGGCGCCACCAAAACCTATGACCTGGAAGTCTGGCTGCCTGCGCAAAACACGTATCGCGAAATCAGCTCCGTCTCCAACTGCGAAGCCTTCCAGGCCCGCCGCCTGCAAGCCCGCTTCAAAAACGCCCAAGGCAAGAACGAGTTCGTCCACACCCTCAACGGCTCAGGCCTGGCCGTAGGCCGCACCCTGGTCGCGGTGCTGGAGAACTACCAGCTGGCCGACGGCTCCGTCGCCGTGCCGGAAGTGCTGCAGCCGTATATGGGCGGGATCAAGGTCTTGGCCCCGGCCGGAAAGTAGGCCGTCCACAGCTGTTAGAATTGTCAGTCCACACTGGAGAGGTGGCAGAGTGGCCGAATGTACCTGACTCGAAATCAGGCGTACCGCAAGGTACCGTGGGTTCGAATCCCACCCTCTCCGCCAGATACGTGAGGCCCTTAAAGATCTTTGATTTTTAAGGGTTTTTTCGTTTGGCTCATCTGACTTTCACCGCAGGTTGTCGTTCTGATGATCATGCGAACTTCCTCCGCTGAGTCGCAGCCTTCAGAAGCAATAAATATTGGTTTAAGGGGGGCGCCGCTGTGCGTTAGCGAAATGAACCTGAACTATGAACTGATCAACCAATGCAGAACACCAAAGGGCGGTTGGACTAAACGTCAATTAGAGGCCCTCAGAGTTGTTGACCCGTTCGTCGATGACATATGCTTGACAACCTGCTTCTCTCAGCCGAAGCCACCTACTAATGAACAGCCAAGGGAATGGATAGTGAAACGCAGATCATTCAACTCTCTCGCACTTGGCCTCATGTCGGCAGGATCGGCCCCAGCTTTTTCACAGACCAACGACTGGGGAGCGTCTGCTGGGTATCCGACTGGATGGGGCTCGCCCCAGCGCATGTCTTGGCATAAACATACAAGGGTAGGCAACTACTCAGGTGGGTTTGAGGCCATGCTGCCCAATAATAAGATTCAAGCCGGTGCTGAGTCTCCATTGATTGAAGCGACCCGCGACATACGTTACCAATGGGGCCTCAGTAGCAGAGGAGCTGCGGACTATATGGCGGGATGGCCCGTGACTGGGCTGCTAATCGCTCGTCGCGGCAAGGTCTGGTTTGAGCGCTATGGCTACGAGCGCGGCGCTGAAATGCGGATGAATGGCTGGTCAATGTCAAAGGGGGTCACATCCCTTTTGCTGGGCATCGCCCTTGATCAGGGGCGGGTCAAGTCCCTAGAGGATCGAGCTGACATCTACGTTCCGAGTCTGAAAGGGACGCTTCACGGTGAAACGACCCTACGGAATCTGATGAACATGTCCAGTGGTGCCGCAGTGGTTCATGCGGAGGGGAACCAAACAATTTATCCAGATGGTCTCATCCGTAAAGACTCAAGTATTGAGAGCACTGTGAAACTTTGGAACGCCCGCCAAGAGCCGCAAGGCGCACGGTTCAACTACAACGAGTTGTGCCCGCTCACCATTGGGATGGTATTGCGCGCAGCAACAGGGACTAACCTTTCTGAATTCGCTCAAGAGGCACTGTGGAAGCCGATGGGGGCCGAAGGAAACGCAACGTGGCTCACCGATTCGCACAAGAACGAGTTTAATTGCGTGGGCTTCGCTGCTCGCCTTAGAGATTGGGCACGTCTAGGCCAATTAGTTGTACAGCGTGGATATATGAACGGAAAGCAAATCGTTAGCCAATCTTGGATGGAAAGTTACAGCCGCTGGGAGCCGAACGAAGCACAGGTTCGTCCCGGAGGAATGCCCAACAACGGTGGTGGATATAAAGCCTTTCTATGGCATGCAAAACCGGATGGATCCCGTCTCGTTTTCAGTGGCGCCGAGGCCCAGCAAGTTCGTGTCCATATCCCAACGGAAACTGTTTTAGTTCAAACTGCGGTAGACGATGCTGGCCCTTGGCGTAAAGAGCTTGACGCGCTGTTTGAGGCAGCTATAAACGCTTCATAATTCAGCCGTACATCAGGCCGCTACACCGAGCGGCCACAGACAACGACCAGTGCGATGGTATCAATTGGGGACGTAAAGCTTATGAATTCCATTCCTAGTAATCTGATCAGTCTGCATCTGTTGAATTCGACTGAAGTCTGACCCGAGTTTTCCATCGACCTTGACCCACACCCTTTGTGAGCCGAAGGTGCTCACGATGTGGATAAGCTCTTGATCTTCTCCTTTTTGTGTTGAGTCTGTGTGGATCTGCCTCAAAGTGCGCCGCTGTTTCCGCGATTTTTGTTGCCTCGATTCCTAGCCAGGTGGCCAGCTTCTCGGCGTAAGGATCGAGCTTGCTGGAGCTGACCGGCCTTGGGTACTTGGGCTCGCTCTCTTCCGACCGCGGGTGCTTCTTCACTGTGTTGCGAGCCAGGCCTGTACGCCTTGAGATCTCGCGGATGGACATCTGATCCCTCAATGCCCACCGTCTGATGACATTCAATGTCGCCACGTCTATCACTCCTAATTTCCGTCTTCCTTTTAAAACAAGCAGGGTAGTGCCTACGTGGGTCAGCTTTGGATGGAAATTACTGCGCTAAGTGGGTCAGATTTCGACGGAATTCGAGCAGAGCGGCATCCACTGCTTGAACTGGCAAACTGTAGTCATGATCGAAACTGCTGAGTTCACTGGGCAGACCCCCTTGTAGAGACCTCAGGCTTTCGCAACGGGCAGGTGCTCTCAGCATGTCGTTGGAAGGTCATGGACGACCTGAGCAAAGCCGGGATGACTATGGAGGCTGTTAGTGCAGCTGTTTCTATCCCGGTAGCCTTTGCTACCATCCCCCGATGAAAAAAATCTCCGTGGGCATGTTGCTCTTTCCGGGCTTCCAGTTGCTGGATATCGCCGGGCCGCGGGATGCTTTTGCTGAGGTCAAGATTCTCAGCGGCGGGGACTGCCAGTACGAGATCATGACGGTCGGCTCTACTCGCAGCAGCATCTCTTCGTCGAGCGGCATGACGGTGGTGCCTGACCGGACCATCTTTGACCCTTGCCCCAAGTTCGATACGGTGATCGTGCCTGGCGGGCTGGGCATTTTTGAGGTGATGAACGATGTGGCGCTGAGTGCCTGGCTGAAGGAGCAGCGCCGCAGTTGCCGCCGGCTCGCCGCCATCTGCAATGGGGTGTTTGCTTTGGGGGCTGCGGGGCTTCTGGATGGCAAGACGGTGAGCACGCACTGGATGGATGCGGCGCATCTTTCGAAATCGTTTCCGCGCGCGCAGGTGCAGGCGGACCAGATCTACATCAAGGACCAACAGCTCTACACAACGGCCGGTGTCACGGCGGGCATTGATTTGTCGCTGGTGATGGTGGAGGAAGATTTTGGTCGGCCCCTGGCGCTGGGGGTTGCCAAGTTCCTGATTGTGTATTTGCGCCGTTCGGGCGGCCAGTCGCAGTTCAGCCCCTTGCTGAACATGCAGGCTGAGCGGGACACCGATGTTGAAACGGTGCAGCGCTACATCCTTGAAAACCTGCAACTTCCGCACACGCTGAACTCGATTGCCAGCCGCGTGCACATGAGTGTGCGCAATTTGTCGCGGGTGTTTGTGCGTGAGTGCGGCGTCAGCCCGATGGCGTTTTTGAATGACGCACGCATCGATGCGGCGCGCCGCATCCTGGAAAAGACGGACCAGTCGATGAAGGAGATCGCCGCGCATTGCGGCTTTGAGACACCTGAAGCCATGCGCCGCGCTTTCCGCCGGCGGCTTCAGCTGACGCCGCCGGAGTACCGCCGCCGTTTTCATTCGGGCGAGTTATGGCAATCGGAGAAGGCGGCCCTGGGCGGCGAGGAAGACTAGCGTTCCGGTAAACGTGGCCCAAAGCGTGCTTGAGGTGGTGAGGACGCTGCGGGCCGCCATTGCACTCCTGGTTTTCCGGGGCTGACTTTTTGGCTGGAACTGTGTTTAATACTGGTGAAATAGTGCTCTGGCCCAATAAGGACGTGGGCAAGCAGCTATACATTCGATAGCAAACATACAACAGGAGGGCCGTGGATGAGAAGCGCCGGTATGGATGTCTGCGTCAACACGCTGTGCCCGAGGGCGCCTGATTCGCGAATCTCATGGCCCATCCTGTGACATCGGACGCTGAACACGTGGCGCTGTTGCGCCGGGACGCGCTTTTTGCCGACCTCTCCGGCAGCCAGGTGGCGCGGCTGCTGGGCAGCGTGCACACGGTGGAGCTTGCCGCGGGCGACGCGCTGTATCTCAAAGACACGCCGGCGAAATTTCTTTACCTGGTTGAATCGGGTGAGTTGCAACTCACCACGCCGAGCGGGCGAGGCGTCGCGCTCACCAGCCTGCGCTGCGGCGAAGAAGCCGCCAGCGATACCGCCAATTACCTGTGCAGCGTCACGGCCGCCACGCCGGTCAGGGCGCTGCAGATTCCGCGTGACGCCCTGGCCGAGTTGGCCGCGAAAACGCCTTCATTGCGCAGCAAGGCGTTGCTGGCGTTGATGGGCTATGTGAGTGGCGAGACTTTCCTCAAACCTGCCGATACCGGGAAGGACAAAAAGAAGGCCGCCAAGCCGGTATCTACGCGCGAAGTGGTGGGCTGGCTGGGTGTGGTGCTGGTGCCGCCGGCGATCTATTTCCTCTCGAGCATGAACGGGCTGGTGGTGGAGGCGGCGGTGTTCCTGGCCATTTTGTCGGCCACGGTGCTGATGTGGCTGTTCAACCTGGCCGATGAGTTTGTGCCGCCGCTGGTGGCGATCACCGCGGTGCTGATCGTCGGGCTGGTGCCGTCCGAGATTGCGCTGGCCGGGTTTTCGTCGCGCACGCTGACGACGCTGGTGGGGGTGTACGCCCTCGCGGCGGTGATCTCGGCGTCGGGCCTGAGTTACCGCTTCATGCTGTGGCTGCTGATACGCCTGCCCGATACACCGTTCTGGCACCAGACGGCGCTGCTGCTGTCGGGCTACATCCTGTCGCCCATCATGCCGTCGGGCAATGCGCGCCTGTCGCTGGTGCTGCCGTTTTACCGGGACATGATCGACGGCCTGAACCTGCCGGCGCAAAGCAAGCCGGCGACGGCGCTGATGGCCGCGACGTTCTCGGGCGCGATGCTGTTTTCGCCGATGCTGCTGACCAGCAAGTCGTCCAACCTGACGGCGTTCAGCATGCTGCCCGTGCAACTGCAGGACCAGTTCCAGGGGCTGTTCTGGTTGGTGGCGGCCGGCGTGGCGGCGCTGACGGTGACAGCGGCGCATCTGCTGGTGGCGCGGCTGTGTTTTGGGCGCAGCGTGCAGGCGGCCTTGCCCAAGGCGCGCCTTGAGAAGCAGCTGTCGCTGCTGGGCCCCGTCACCAAGCCCGAGAAAGCCGCGTTGACGGGCTTCCTGTTTTTCCTGATGGGGGCGGGCACGGCGGGCTGGCACCAGATTTCGCCCGCCTGGCTGGCGGCGTTTTTGCTGGTGGGGCTGCTGGTGATGGGCTTGCTGAGCAAAAAAGACTTTCAGCAAAAAATCGACTGGCCGATGATTTTCTTTTTGCTCAGCCTGGATGGCCTGAGCCGCGCCATCACTTACCTGGGGCTGGACACGGCGCTGGCGCGGTCGGCGGGCAACCTGTTTGATTTTGTCGATGGCCGCATGGTCTGGTTCATCCCGGTGGCACTGATCGTCACGCTGTTGCTGCGCCTGGTGTTGCCGATCACGGCCGGCATGATTGTGGCGGCGGTCATCCTGATTCCGATCGGGCAGGCGCAGTTCATCAACCCGTGGGTGGTGGTGTTCCTGACGGCCATGTTCAGCGACATCTGGTTCTTGCCGTACCAGAGCTCGCAGTACCTGCAGGTGCAGGGCAGCGGGCTGGACCGCTACTACAAACACACGGATTTCCTGCGATATAACCACTGGATGAATGTGTCGCGGCTGCTGGCCGCCTATCTGTCGATCCCGTATTGGGAATGGTTGGGCCTGGTATGAAAAGCGGAATCCTTGCCGTCCTCACGGGCGCGGCGCTCCTCGTCGCGCTGCTTCTGCTGGGGGCTTTTAACCTGGCCAAGCCGCGCATCCTAGTGCTGCACAGTTCAGACCGCAGCTCCTCCACCGTGATGAGGATGGATGAAGGCATCCGCCAGACGCTGGACAAGAACCGGCAGCCGATGTCTGTGCGCTGGCATTACCTGGGCATCGACGGCATGCCCGACGAAGATCATCGCCAGGATGCGGCGAAGGCGGGGCTGCGCACGATTGAACAGTTCGATCCCGATGTGGTGATCGCGGTGGACGACGAGGCGCAGGAATATGTGATGCGCCGCTTTGCCGGGCTTGAGCGGCCCAGGGTGATCTTTACCGCCATTGATCACGAGTCGAAAGAATATGGCTATGTGGGGGCCGCCAACGTCACGGGTGTTGGCGAGACCCTGCCGCTGGCGGCCATCCGCGACATGCTGCAGTACGTCAGGAAGGGCCAGCCGGTGCGGCTGGCGATTCTGGGTGACGCCGGGCCGACCGGCAAGGGGCAGGTTCAACAGGTAGAGGCCTTTAATTGGGCGCCGCACAGCGTGGTGGGCGTGCATACCCTGGGCGATTTCGCCGCCTGGCAGGCGGCCATCAAAGGCATGGACGGCAAGGCGGATGCGGTGCTGCTGCTGTCGGCGGGCGGGCTGCCGGCCAGCCCCGCAGAGAAGGCCGTGGTGCCGCACCCGGACATCGTCAAATGGATGGAAGCCCACGCCAAACCTTTGCCCATCGGCGCTGACATTGACTATGTCGAGCACGGCGGCGGGCTCAGCGTGGCGCCATCGGCAAAAGCCATGGGGGAAACTGCCGCGGCCGACGCGCTGGCCTGGGTGAAGGCCGCGCCTGCCGGGCCGGCGCCGCCGGCCACCCAGAACACGCGTTACAGCGTTGGCATGCGCGAGGCCGCCCTGCGCGCCCGGGGCATCACCTTGCCGTCGATTTACGTCGAGGCCTCACGGCTGGACCAGCTTTATTACCCGTGATGCGCCCGGCTTCAAGCTTCAAGGGCGCGTGAGGGGCTCCAGCCCCGTCTGGGTGATGACGGGGGCGGCGGCTGCGGATGTGAAAAATCGGATCAAGGCTTTGGCGGCGTCGGGCTGCGCCGCGTCAGCTGCGATGCCGGCTGAAAACACCGTCACGCGCTGCACCTCGGCGGGGAGCGGCCCCACGTAGTCAGCGCCCGGAACCGGAAGCAACTCACTGACCTGCTGAAAACCCAGCTCGGCTTCTCCGCGCGCCACCACCGCAGCAACCCGCTCGCTGAGGATTCGTTTGCTCTTGCCCGAGACCTGCCCGGCGATGCCCAGGCGCTGAAACATCTCGGTGGAGATGTAGACGCCGCTGGCGCTGGCCGAGTAGGCGATGGACTGCGCATTCAGCAGCGTGCGCCGCAGTGCATCGACGCTGCCGATGTCGGGCTTGGGCGCGCCCGAGCGGACGGACATGCCGATCAGCGAGCGCACCAGGTCGACCTGGCTGCCTGGCGCCACTATGCCTTGCTTGACAAGGTCTTCCAGCGCCGGCGCCGCGAGGATCACGACATCGACCCGCTCCTTGCGCGCCAGGCGGTTGGGGATCGCGTCGGGTGCGTTGCCCATCGAAGCGCCGTAGGCGGTGATGACCTTGTGCCCGGTGGCGCGTTCAAACTCCGGGACCAGCTGGTTGTAGGCGGCGGTAAAACCGCCCGAGGTCATGACGTGAATGTCCGCCGCCCATAGCGCCTTGCCTGGCAGTGCAAGGACCACCAACAGCAGCAGGAAAAATCCGAGAGACGGGATCCGCGAAGGGATGAAGGAAGGGTTGAAAAAAGGCCTGAAAGATTTCGTCAGAGCTTGCATGCCGCGCCTTCCTTTCTTGCAATGACTGACTATAAGCCGTCACCCAGGCTGCGCAAGTGCCTGCTCACACTCAAGAGGGAGCAGAGGGAGCGGGAAGGGCCATCTTGCCTTGCCTGCCGGAAAAGCTTTGGCTCACTTCGAGCGACGGGGCGCCGGCTCGGGCGTTGCGCCCGCAGGCGGGACCGGGCGGCTGGCTTGCGCTTCCGGCGGTACATCGCAGGGCGGGGCGCATGGATCGGTCAATACAATACGGCGGGTCTGCCTGAAGGCCAGCCTGCGGTCGTCGGGGTTCACGTAGCGCGAAGGCCACAAGTCTTCGGGGCGTTTGTCCAACGCCTTTGCCACCAGTTGCTCGGCCGCCAGCCAGGGGCTGGTGAGCACCCGCTGTATATGGCTGTAGCCGTTTTCCATGGCGATTTTTCGAAGGCTGGTGCCGCGTTTGCGCAGCGCGGCAATCACATCCGCAGGATGCATATCTTCTTGTAGTGGCGTCGATTTATTTGTGATCATGCCCAATATTTTGAGCGTTGATTTCTCAAAGTCAATTCAAGATGACCTGTTAAATAAGCATAACTCCATGAGAATTAATACTCACCCACGTTTTTTACGCCGTGTGTTTGCTTTTCTGTGTTCATTCGCACAAAATAGTGTTCATGAGCACAAAAGAAACAGCGCCAGATTTGCCGGTTGACGCCCGGGCCTATGCCTTGAGTGCGGCGACGCCCGCCAAAGCCGAAGAGCCGATTGCCTGGTTTCTCCAGCAGTCGGCCACCGTGGCCGACAAGGCCGGCCTGAAGGTGGTGCGAACGCAGGCGCGCACGGCTTTCATGCGCCAGTTTGGCCAGCGCTGCAGGGCGGCGCGGGGCGCCCGTGAGATCAACGACGTCGCGGCCGCTGTCGGCGTTCACCGCAACACCATCTGGAACATGGAGCGGGGCGACAGCCTGCCCGATGCGTTTGAGCTGCTATTGCTCGCCCGGGAATACAACACCACGCCGGCCAGCCTGCTGGGCGAGGGGCTGGCGGGCCCGGCGGGAAGCTCCCCCGTGCCAAAGAGCGTGCGCGCACTGCAGGCGGGCGAGCTGATTCACGTGCCGCTGTTTGATCCGGGGTTCCCGGCCGGGGAGGATGCGTTTGACGACATCGCTTCGGTGCTGGCCATGCGCCCCTTCGACGCGCGGTTCATCCGCCATGAGCTGGGCATTGCCCACAATGACCTGGCGCTGCTGTCGGTGGTGGGGGTGTCGATGGAGCCGTGGCTGCACGCCAGGGACGTCGTGCTGGCGGACTTGAGGGACTGCGACGCGCTCACGGAAGGCGTCCATGTGGTCAGGCTCGACGGCGCCTTGCTGATGAAGAAGCTGCAAAGGCTGCCGGGCAAAGTGCTTCGTGTGAGCAGCCACAACCCGGCGTATGAGCCGTTCGACATCCAGGGGCACGAACCGGCGGACCGGGACTTTGCCGTGCTGGGCCGGGTGCGGTGGGCCGGCGTGACTTTCAGCTGAAGTCAATAGTCTTTGCGCAGCGTTGCCCTGCGGCGCTTGCCCGGGAGGGGTTGCGACGTAAACTCGGCCCCATGGACTCCTTCTCAGCGATCGGGCCTTCCCCCAGCGCGCCAGAGCTGTCGCGTGAGGAGTGGGTGGAAATGCGCCTGACCCATACCTTCATGCGCTATGCCCGCCCGGCCCTGCATGCCGCGCTGGTGCTGGTGTTGACCATGGTGCTGGTGCTTTACCGCCACGTCGATCCGATCCCCCTGGGGCTGTGGGCGACGGCCGCGGCGCTCGTCACCCTGGCGCGCTATCGCGTCATCGGCATCTACCAGCAAACCCTGGTGGGTGTCAGCGGGGCGCCGCTGCGGGCCTTCATGGCGCGCTACAGCTGGACCTGGCCCGTCAGTGCCATCGTCTGGGGCGCGTCCATGTTTGTGTATTTCCTCAAGGCGCCGGTTTACGACCAGTTCCTGTGCATGGTCGTCCTGGTCGGCATGGCCGGTTTTGCGGTGGGCACCTTTTCTTCCAGCCTGTCCTGCTTCAAGGGCTATGTGAACGGCCTCGGCCTGAGTGTCGTCGCCGTGCTGGTCTACCAGCTGGTCCTGGAGCGCGGGCTGCCTTCCACCTTCAACACCTACGCAATGATCGCGCTGGTGCTGATCTACTGGGCCGTCATCCTCGTCTCCGGCCAGCGCTTTCATGAGGTGCAGCGCGTCAACCTCGAGTTGCAGTTCGACAACTCCCAGCTCATCCGGTCGCTGACGGAAACCAACCTTGCCGCCGTGGAGGCCGTGCAAACCAAGAACCGGTTTATCGCCAGCGCGGCGCACGACCTGCGCCAGCCGGTACACGCGCTCGGCCTTTACGCCGACTGGCTGGCGACGGAGCCCGAGTTCGTCGAGCAGATCGCGCCCAAGATCGTGCGCTCCACCAAGGCGGTCAATGATTTGTTCAACTCGCTGTTTGACCTGGCCGGCCTGGAGGCAGACCCCTTGCGGGTCCACCTGCAGGACATCGACCTGGCGGGCCTGATCCAGGACCTGGAAGCGCAGTACACGCCCTTTGCGCGGGAGCGCAACCTGCTGCTGCGCACGCGCGCCGCGCCATGGCACGTCAGGTCCGATCCGGTGCTGCTGCAGCGGCTGGTCGGCAACCTGTTGTCCAATGCCCTGCGCAACACCTACCGCGGCGGCGTGCTGCTGGCCTTGCGCAAACGGCGCGGCGTTCCGTGCATCGAGATATGGGACACCGGCGTGGGCATCGCCAAGGAGCACCAGAAGGCCATCTTCCAGGAGTTTTACCGGGTGCCGCTGCAGGGCACCGAAGAAGGCTTCGGGCTGGGCCTGGCGATTGTTTCGCGCCTCAGTGAAGTGCTGGGCCATCCGGTGGGGTTGGCTTCCCGGGGTGGGCGGGGGAGTGTTTTTTGGGTTGAGTTGCGGCAGGCCTGAGGGGTTGGACTGGGCTTGGATCTGCTGGCCGGGAGTCGCCCGGCATGCGACTCACTTTTTTGCTTCGCCAAAAAGTAAGCAAAAAAGGCGACCCTGCTGGCTGCGTCCCTTCGCTTCGCTACGGGCAACCTGCGGTGCTCGGTCCAGCCGGGGTCAAAAACAACTCGCTTCGCTCGGACAAGTTTTTGCCCTGATCCGTCTGGTCCTCCGCTCCTCGGCGCATCCAGAAGGGGGTGGGGACAGGAATACCGATACTGGGTACCCCCAAAAACAAAGACACGCCTTGGCGTGTCTTGGGGTTAGAGCAGGCCCTGGGTTCGGGCGAGGTGGCTGGCCTGGGAGCGGCTTTTGACGTTCAGGCGCCTGAAGAGGCGCCACAAATGCACTTTCACCGTGTGCTCGCTGATCTGGAGCTCCTCGGCGATGTCGCGGTTGCTCATGCCCTTGTCGAGCATCACCAGCAACTGCTTTTGCCGTTTCGACAGCTTTTCCGTCGGTGTGGAGGGTTCCGGGTCCAGCTCTTCGCTGAGGAAGACCCGCAGCACGTTGGAGATCTCGGTGGCGCCCGCGGACTTCTGGATGTAGGCGTCTGCGCCGGCCTCGATCGAGAGGTCCTCGTAGTCCTGCGCCGGTGCGGCCGACAGCACCACCAGGGGAACGTGGGGAAATTGCTGCTTGAGCTCCCGCACGCCCGAAACACCGTTGGTGTCCGGCAGTTTGAGGTCAAGGCAAATGAGTTCGGGCACGCCCTGAAGTTGCACGGCGGGCATGACAGCGGCCAGCCGGTCGAGCTCGGTCACCGTGGCCTTGCTGCTCAGGCGGCGGATCAACATGACAACCGCTTCCCGCATCAGCGGATGATCATCTATTACAAAAATACTCATTAATTGAAGTCTGAAGTATTGTTCCGATTAGCTATTGAGCATAACTGCTCAATGTCAACTTTGGGGCATAAATAAACTTTGGATTGCGGTATTTTTTAAGATTGCTGATCCAAAAAAACAACAAGCCCTCAGGCAGCAGTGTCGGCGAAAAATTGAAGTGCTGCAGCGACCTCGCCGGGCTCAATTCCGGGCAAAGTTTGAACCTTTGTTTGCAATGTGGCCAGCGCTACTGGCCCGTCTTTTTGCAATGTGGCAATCATCTGCGCGGCATCCCGCGGTGAATCGAAACCTTCGCTTTGCAGCAGCACGCGGGCGTCGGCGTCCTGCAGCTTGAAATAAAAGCGACCGTCTTTTTCGCGGTATTGCTTGAAGGCCGGCGCGGCACTTTTGGATGCTTTGGTTTTCGCCGGCGCGGCGGGCTTGGCCGCCAGGTTACGCAGGCCCACCGCATGGCGCAACTCGGCCATGAAGGGAGTGGCCTCGGCACGGGCTTTTTGCGCGCCCGCCTGCAGGATCGCTTCAATCTTGCCGGGGTCGGAGATCAGGGCGTGGTAGCGCTCGCGCATGGGGGCGACTTCGCGGTCTATGCGTTCAAACAGCAGCTGCTTGGCGTCGCCCCAGGCGATGCCTTCGGCGTAAGCCTTGCGTAACGCCGCCGTTTCATCGGCGCCGGCAAAGGCCTGGTAGATCTGGAACAGCGCCGAGCCTTCGATGTCTTTGGGCTCGCCGGGCGCGCGCGAGTCGGTCACGATGCCGGCGATCAGCTTGCGCATCTGCTCGCGCGGGATGAACAGCGGGATCGTGTTGTCGTAGCTCTTGCTCATCTTGCGCCCGTCCAGGCCGGGCAGCAGGGCGACGGATTCTTCAATCACCGCCTCGGGCAGCACCAGGTGCTCGCCGTAGAGGTGGTTGTAGCGCTGGGCCATGTCGCGCGCCATCTCGATGTGCTGGATCTGGTCACGCCCCACCGGCACCTTGTGGGTCTTGAACATCAGGATGTCCGCGCCCATCAGCACCGGGTACATGAAGAGGCCGGCCGTGACGTCGGCATCCGGGTCGTTGCCGGCGGCTTCGTTCTTGTCGACCGAGGCCTTGTAGGCATGGGCGCGGTTGAGCACGCCCTTGCCCGTCACGCAGGTCAGCAGCCAGGTGAGCTCGGGGATTTCGGGGATGTCGGACTGGCGGTAGAAGGTCACGCGCTCCGGGTTCAGCCCGGCGGCCAGCCAGCTGGCGGCGATCTCCAGCGTGGACTGCTGGATGCGCGCGGGTTCGTCGCACTTGATCAGCGCGTGGTAGTCGGCCAGGAAGTAAAAGCTCAGCACATCGCTGCGAAAACTCGCCTGGACGGATGGCCGGATCGAGCCGACGTAGTTGCCCAGGTGGGGTGTGCCGGTTGTGGTGATGCCGGTAAGGAAGCGGGTGGTGGTGTTGGAAGGCGTCATGGTGTTTCAGGGAGGGAATCGCTGTGTGGCCGGGGCTTAGCGAAGCAAAAGCATGAGGGGTGTCAGCAGCAGGCCGATCACGGCGTAGCCGACGGACATGAGCGGGCGCAACCAGACGGTTCCGACCACCCCGATCACGGCCAGGCCCAGCACGATGAAGAAGCCCCAGGGCTCGACGCGCGAAAGCCACATCGCCTGCTTCATGGGCAAAAACCCCATCAGGATGCGTCCGCCGTCCAGCGGCGGCAAGGGAAAAAGGTTGAACGCCCACATCACCAGGTTGACCTGGACTCCGGCTTGCGCCATCTTGAGGAAGAAAGGCTCTTCAACGCCGAAGGCCCGCATCGCGAGCAGGCTGAGCCCCCAGATAAACGCCTGCGCAAAATTGGACATCGGGCCGGCCAGCGAAATCCAGATCATGTCGCGCTTGGGGTTGCGCAGGCGGCTGAAATCCAGGGGCAAGGCCTTTGCATAGCCGAACAGGAAGGCGCCGCCGGTGGCGAAGTACAACAGCAGCGGTACCGCGATGGTGCCTATCGGGTCGATGTGCTGCAACGGGTTGAGGGTGATCCTTCCCATCTCTTCGGCCGTCGTGTCGCCGAAGTAGCGGGCGGCTTCGCTGCGCGCGACGCCGTACATCGTGATGGCGAACAGCACCGGCAAGGCGTAAATGGCAATGGTTTGAATGATGTTCGCGATGTCCATACACAGATTATCGCCCCCACGCTTTTCACTTCGCCTTCGGCTCCGTGTAATGCGCTGCCCCCCGAGGGGGCCGCCCGCCTGCGGTCTGGCAAAGCCAGTCCCGCGGCTCATGCTGGTTGAAGAGTTCTTTGGGCGCGACCGGCGGGGGTATTTCACCAGCAGGGGCCGCGGAACCGGCTTCGCGGGCCGCAGGCGCCGTCCCCTGCCAGGGGAAAAGGGCTACACGAAGTGAGCCCGATAGGGGTGTGCCAATGTTCCGGCCGCTAAAGCCCCAGCGCAGCCAGCTCACCCCGGCCCTGGCGCACCACGACCGGCTCGCCGCCTTCGCCCATGGCGGTCAGGTCGATCACGGTGGTCGGCTCCTGGTGGCAGGCGCCGGCGTCGATCACGGCGGCCAGTTCGTGCTCCAGCAGTTCGCGGATGTCGTGCGCGTCGTTCAGCGGCTCGGTGCCGTCGCGTGGAATCAGCGTGGTGGCCAGCAGCGGCGCGCCGTGCAGCTCCAGCAGCGCCTGCAAGACCTTGTGCTCGGGCACGCGCAGGCCGATGGTCTTGCGCGACGGGTGGCTCACGCGGCGCGGCACTTCCTTGCTGGCTTCCAGGATGAAGGTGTAGGGCCCGGGCGTCGCGGCCTTCAGGAGCCGGAACTGCTTGTTGTCGACCCGCGCGTAATTGGCCAGCTCGCTCAGGTCGCGGCACAGCAGCGTCAGGTGGTGCTTGTCGTCGACCCCGCGGATGCGGCGCAGGCTGTCGGCTGCGGCCTTGTCATCCAGGTGACAGACCAGCGCGTAGCTCGAGTCCGTCGGCACGGCCGCGATGCCGCCGCGCTCCAGCAGCGCCACGGCCTGCTTGAGCAGCCGGGTGTGTGGGTTCTCGGGGTGGACTTCGAAAAACTGGGCCATGGTGTCAGATGCTTCTTAAAGCGGCAGATTCAAGACTCGACGGGCTCGATGGCGACCCGGCTTTCCCGCACGGCCAGCCAGGCGCCCGCCGCGCCGCAGACGGCGATCATCGCCATGCCCACCATCGACAGGTGGTCCGGAACATGCGAGAACACGATCCAGCCGCCCAGCATCGCAAAGCCGATCTGCGCATACAAAAACGGCGTGAGTGTGGAGACCGGCGCGCGGCCGTAAGCCAGGATCATCATGAAATGGCCGACCGTGCCCATCAGGCCCATCAAGCCCAGGGCGGCCCATAGCGTCCAGGAGTCCAGCCATTGCCAGACAAAAGGCAGGGCCAGCGAAGCGGCGAGCGTGCCCACCCAGCCCGTGTAGAAATGCATGGTGAAGGGGTCTTCCGTGCGCGCCAGCCGGCTGGTGAGGATCTGGAACCAGGCATTGCAAATCACCAGCCCCAGCGGCAGCAACATCGTCAGGTTGAAGTCGTCGCGGCTGGGCCGGATGATGATCAGCGTGCCGGTAAAACCGCCCACCACCAGCACCCAGCGCAGCCACGACACCTTCTCGCCCAGCGACAGCGAGGCCAGCAGCGTGATCACCAGCGGCGTGATCATCACGATGGCGGTGAACTCGCCCACCGGCATGTACTTGAGGCTGAAGAAAGCAAACATGCTGGTGCCCAGCAGCAGCAAGCCGCGCAGCAACTGGTACCGCGGGTGGGCCGTGCGCAGCACCGACAGGCCCCGCGTGGGCAGCACGGCAACCGTGGTGGCAATCGCCTGAAAGGCGTAGCGAAACCACAGCGCCATCAGCACCGGCACGCTGGTCGAGATGAATTTGGTGGTGGTGTCCAGCACCGCAAAGCAGGCAACGGCTGCCACCAAAAGCGCAATGCCGGCCGGAGCGTGGGAGGTGGTTTTAAGCGCCGCCGCCATCACTGGATGCGGTCCGCCAGCAGTTCCCATACGGGCGTCAGCTCGCCCGGCAGGAAGGGCAGGGTGCCCAGGTCGGTGTGGCTCTCGTCGGGGCTGTGAAAGTCGCTGCCGCGCGAGGCGGCGAGGCCGAATTCTTTCGCCGTTTCGGCGTACTTGAGGTATTCCTGCGGCGTGTGGCTGCCGGTGACCACCTCCACGCCCCGCCCGCCGTGGGACTTGAACTCGGTGAACAAGGCATATTCCTCGTTGGGGGTGAACTTGTAGCGGCCCGGGTGGGCGATCACTGCAATGCCCTGGGCCTGGGTGATCCAGGTCACGGCGTCGCGCAGGTTGGCCCAGCGGTGGGGCACGTAGCCTGGCTTGCCTTCCGTCAGGTATTTGCGAAAGACTTCCGGCGTTTCGCGGCACACGCCGGTTTCGACCAGGAAGCGCGCAAAGTGCGTGCGTGAGATCAATTCGGGGTTGCCGACGAACTTCAGCGCGCCTTCATATGCGCCCTTGATGCCCACCTTGGCCAGCGAGTCCGACATTTCCATCGCGCGCTGCTCGCGCCCGCCGCGGGTGTTGCGCAGGCCTTGCTGCATGTCAGGGTTGTCGGCGTCAAAGCCCAGGCCCACGATGTGCACGGTTTGCCCGGCAAAGGTGACGGAGACTTCGGTGCCTGTGAGGTAATGCATGCCCTGGGCCTTGGCGGCGGCTGCGGCGCGGTGCTGGCCGCCGATCTCGTCGTGGTCGGTCAGGGCCCAGAGTTCGACCCCGTTGGCCTTGGCCCGTTCGGCCAGCGCCTCCGGTGTCAGCGTGCCGTCCGACACCACAGAGTGGCAGTGCAAATCGGCATTCAGGATGTTTTTCGGGGTCACAGGGTCATTTTAGGCTTTATGCCTCCCGGCTGCAGTGCGCGCTCACATACCCTGTCCCGGCGGTGTCCATAACAGGGCCCGTGTTGACCTACTATTCGATGGTGACGCCTGATTTCCCCCCCTATGGAGCCGCCCTTGATCACCCTGCACCACCTCAACAACTCCCGCTCGCAACGCATCCTCTGGCTGATGGAGGAGCTCGGTTTGCCCTATGAAATCCAGCGCTACCAGCGCGACCCCAAAACCATGCTCGCGCCGCCTTCGCTGCGCGCGGTGCACCCGCTGGGCAAGTCGCCGGTGATCACCGACGGCGAGCTCACGCTGGCCGAATCGGGCGCCATCATTGAATACCTGGTCGCGCGCTACGGCGCCGGCCGCCTGGCGCCTGAGGCCGGCACGCCGGCCCACCTGCGCTACACCTACTGGATGCATTACGCCGAAGGTTCGGCCATGCCGCCGCTGCTCCTCAAGCTGGTGTTCGACAAGGTCGAGAACTCGCCCATGCCGTTTTTTGTCAAGCCGATCGCGCGTGCGATCGCCGGCAAGGTCAAAAAGACCTTTATCGAGCCGCAACTGCGCCAGCACCTGGACTACCTCGAAATGTCGCTGGGCCCCAGCGGCTGGTTTGCCGGCAGCGAGTTCAGCGGCGCCGACATCCAGATGAGCTTTCCGCTCGAGGCGGCTGCCGCACGCGGCGGGCTTAACGAGAGCCGGCCGAAGTTGATGGATTTCCTGGCACGCATCCACGCGCGGCCTGCGTACCAGCGTGCGCTGGCGCAGGGCGGGGAGTTTGCGCTGCGCTGAGGTTCTTGCTCCTTGCCCCTCTGGGGGAAGGTGCGGTTTAAGGGGCTTGAGCCAGATCGGTGGGGTGGTTTTGGCCAGCGCCTGAACGCCACGCCGAAAACCCTTTTTGCTACCAATTCAATAGCACATACCCAAGGTGCTGATTGGGCTGGAGGCCAATTTGGCTTAAAACCCTCAGATCTCGGCGCCTTCCACCAGAAACCGCACCCGCTTCACCCCCTGCCACTCATCCGCATCCAGCCGGAAGGCCAGTTTCACCCGCGCCGGCAAGGCCTCGGTGTGGCCAAACCAGATGCCGTCCACCGGCTGGCCCTGGTGCTTGAGCTTGAGCGCCAGGTGCTTTTCACCCACCAGGCGCTGCGACACCACCTCCACCTCTTCGCTAAAGGTAGGCGCGGCAAAACCCTGGCCCCAGACCTCCTTGTGCAGCGTGTCGACCAGGTCGGCGCGCCGGTATTCAGGCGCCAGCGGGCCGTCGGTTTCCATGCGGCGCGTCAGCGTGGCGGCATCCAGCCATTCATGCGCCACCTGCTGCAGCGCCTGCTCAAACAGCTCAAAGTTTTCTTCGGCGATGGTGCAACCCGCGGCCATCGCGTGGCCGCCAAAACGCAGCAGCACGCCGGGGTGGCGCTTGGTCACCAGGTCCAGCGCGTCGCGCAGGTGAAAGCCGGGGATGGAGCGGCCCGAGCCCTTGAGCTCATGCTCCTTGCCGTCGGCCTGGCTGGCGGCAAAAACAAAAGTCGGGCGGTGCAGGCGGTCCTTGATGCGTGAGGCCACGATGCCGACCACGCCTTCATGAAACTCCGGGTCAAAGATGGCGATGGCCGGCGGCGGCGCTTCGTCCTCGTCAATCATCGCGTCGGCCGCCAGCTGCGCTTGTTCACGCATGCCGGCCTCGATGTCGCGTCGCTCGCGGTTGATGCCGTCCAGCATCTGCGCCAGCTCGTCGGCGCGCGCGGCGTCGTCCGTCAGCAGGCACTCGATGCCCAGCGTCATGTCGCTGAGGCGCCCGGCGGCATTGATGCGTGGGCCCAGGGCAAAGGCAAAGTCAAACGTCGTCGCCACCGGCGCCTGCCGGCCGGCGGCCTTGAACAAACCCGCCACGCCCGCCGGCATATGGCCCGCCCGAATGCGCTTGAGGCCTTGCGCCACCAGGCGGCGGTTATTGGCGTCCAGCTTCACCACATCGGCTACGGTGCCGAGGGCGACGAGCGGCAGCAGCGCATCCAGCTTGGGTTGGTTGGCTGCGTCAAACGCGCCGCGCGTGCGCAACTCCGCCCGCAGCGCCAGCAGCACATAAAACATCACGCCCACACCGGCAATCGACTTGCTCTCAAAAGTGCAGGCCGGCTGGTTCGGGTTGACGATCACGTCCGCCTCGGGCAACACCACCGCGCCGTCTTTCAGCGCGGGCAGGTGGTGGTCGGTCACCAGCACCTGCATGCCCAGTGCGCGCGCGCGCTCCACGCCGTCGATGCTGGCGATGCCGTTGTCCACCGTCACCAGCACATCGGCGCCGCCGGCTTTCACGCGCTCGGCAATCGGCGGCGTCAGGCCGTAGCCGTCGGTCACGCGGTCGGGCACCAGGTAGCTCACATGCTGCGCGCCCAGCAGCTTGAGGCCGCGCAACGCCACGGCGCAGGCGGTGGCACCGTCACAGTCGTAGTCGGCCACCACGCAGATTTTTTTGCCGGCAGCCATCGCGTCCGCCAGCAACTGCGCTGCGGGCTGCACACCGAGCAGTGAGCCGGGCGGCAGCAGCCTGCCCAGGCCGTCGTCCAGTTCATCGGCCGTGTGCACGCCGCGCGCGGCATAGAGCTGCGCCAGCAGCGGGTGAATGCCGGCCTGCTGCAGCGCCCAGACGCTGCGCGGGGGGACATCGCGTACCTGAATTTTCATGTTGGTTACTATCTTTTTTATAGCTGTATGCCCAGGTACCATGCTGGCTGAGGCACTAAAAGGCTTAAGAATTTGGCGGCGAACCCTTGTGGCGCCGTTTCAAAGGTGGTGGCACCGCGCTCACCGCACAAGGTCAGCCGCACAGCCTCACCCGCCTGCTGGCGTGCCAGCAGCGCGGCGATCTCGCCCGCGTCCAGTGCCGCCCAGGCCTGCGCATAGGCTTCCCAATCATCGGCAAACACGGCTTGCGCCAGGCTGCGCGGCACGCTCGGCGCAGCACTGCCGGCCACATGCCCGCTGGTAAGGGCGCCCGTGCCGCTCAGCCAGAACGAATTCACCGGCAACTGCCGCCGCCCCGCGCGCTCGTCATTCAGCGCGTGGGTGTATAGCAGCATCTGCATCTCGTTCTGCAGCAGCTTCATCTTGCGCGCCGTCGCGTGGGCGTCGTTCTTGTCCTGTTTGGGCAGCCAGGGGTCGACATTGCGGCCCAGCACTCTGTCCAGTGAAGCGGTGGGCAGGTTGCGAAACACCTCACCCTCCGCCAGCCAGCGCGAAGGCCCCAGTGCGGGCACATAGTGAATCGTGATGCCGTCGTCATCAAAGTAAGGCTGCATGGCCGCCAGCAGCGTGCGGGATTCGGCTTCCGTCAGGCCCAGCGCGGCCGGGTCCGTCAGGGTCGCGTGTTCGCGTCCCATCGCCCAGTGGCAGGGCGTGATCCAGGCCCAGGCTTTGCCAGCGGAGGTTTCGGCGGCGGCTTGCAGGTGCTGCGCGGCGTCTCGTGCCGCCCACGGGATCAGGCCGTCAGCCGTCTCGGGGCCCGCAATGCCCAGCGCTTGCGCGAGCGCGCGCTCATGCGGAGGCGACAGCGTGTGGGCGTCCGCCACATCAGTACGCACTGACTTCATGCCCTTAAGCAACTGGCTCAGGTTGCGTGTGCCGCCAGCCGGCAGCGCCTTCATCGTGGGCAGCCAGGCCTCTGCACTGCTGGCTGCAAAGGGAATCACCAGCTGCGGGCCGTTGAAAGGAGTGGGGGAATTGGCTGACATGGGGCTATTGTCCGGGATGCCACAATTGGCGCTGTATAAAAATCGTTCGGGCGGGCCACCGTTGGCCCGCTGCGACTAACAGGTCAAGTATGCAAATCCCTTATGAGCTGATTTTGGGCTGGCGCTACACCCGCGCCGGCCGCGCCACCCGGCGCAACGGCTTTATCTCTTTTATTTCGGGCGTGTCCATGCTGGGCATCGCGTTGGGTGTGGCTGCGCTCATCATCGTGCTGAGCGTGATGAACGGCTTCCAGAAGGAAGTGCGCGACCGCATGCTGGGCGTCATCTCCCACATTGAGGTCTTTGCGCCCGGCGGCGTGGCCCTGCCAGACCCGGCCAAAACGCTGGCTGAAATCAAGGCCAACCCGCAAGTCACCGGCGCCGCCACCTTCATCGCCGCGCAGGCCCTGCTGGCCCGCGGTGAAGACATGAAGGGCACCATCGTGCGCGGCATTGACCCGGCGCTCGAAGGCCAGGTCACCGACCTTGCCGCAACCTCCGCCCCCACACTGGCCAAGCTGGTGCCCGGCAATTTTGGTGTGGTGCTGGGCGGTGAGCTGGCCCGCGCCATGGGCGTGCGTGAAGGCGACACCGTCACCCTCATCGCCCCCAGCGGCCAGGTCACCCCGGCCGGCGTGGTGCCGCGCTTAAAACAAATGACCGTGGTCGGCACCTTTGACTCCGGCCACTTTGAATACGACTCGGCGCTGGTCATGATGCACCAGGAAGACGCCGCGAAAATCTTCCGCCTCGAAGGCCCCACCGGCATCCGCATCAAGCTCAAAGACTTGCACCAGGCACGCGAAGTGGCGTTTGAGCTATCCAGAAGTCTGAGCGGCGACCTGCTGATTCGCGACTGGACCCGCCAGAACAAAACCTGGTTCGCCGCCGTCCAGCTTGAAAAACGCATGATGTTCATCATCCTCACGCTCATCGTTGCGGTCGCGGCCTTCAACCTCGTCAGCACGCTGGTGATGACGGTGACCGACAAGCGCGCCGATATCGCCATCCTGCGCACCCTGGGCGCCAGCCCCAAAAGCATCATGAAAATCTTCATGGTGCAGGGCGCGCTGGTCGGCGTCATCGGCACGTTCTCAGGCCTCCTCCTCGGCCTGGGCATCGCCCTCAACATCGACGTCATCGTGCCCGCCATTGAGCGCGCCCTCAACGCCAGTTTCCTGCCCAAAGATATTTACCTCATCAGCCGCATGCCCAGCGAGCCCCAATACGCCGACATCATGCCCATCGTCGTCATCTCTTTGGTGCTGGCCTTCCTCGCCACCATCTACCCCAGCTGGCGCGCCAGCCGCGTCAACCCCGCGGAGGCACTGCGCTATGAGTGAACTGAAAAAAGATATGACCCCCACGCTCCCGACTTCGTCTGGTTGGCTGCCCCCCGAGGGGGCTGTTCCGCCTAAGGGCGGCCTGTCGGCGGAACGTTCTACTCCTTCTGACGCCGGCAGCGAAGTGGTGCTCAAGGCCAGCGGCCTCACCAAACGCTTCCACGAAGGCATGATCGACCTGACCGTGCTGCACGGCGTAGACCTGCAAGTCCACGCCGGCGAAACCCTCGCCATCGTCGGCGCCTCAGGCTCAGGCAAAAGCACACTGCTGCATTTGATGGGCGGCCTCGACGCCCCCACGAGCGGCCAGGTTGAACTCAAAGGCCAGACGCTGTCAACGCTGTCGCCCCAACAACAAGGCGACCTGCGCAACAAACACCTCGGCTTCGTCTATCAGTTCCACCACCTGCTGCCCGAGTTCAGCGCACTCGACAACGTCGCCATGCCCCTGTGGATTCGCCGCGAATCCCCCGCAGAATGCGCCCGCGTCGCCACAGCCATGCTGGCAGCCGTAGGCCTCAAAGACCGCATCCACCACCGCCCCGCAGAACTCTCAGGCGGTGAGCGCCAGCGTGTCGCGATTGCGCGTGCACTCGTCACGCAACCGGCCTGCGTGCTGGCCGATGAGCCCACCGGCAACCTCGACCGCAGCACGGCCGATGGTGTGTTTGAGTTGATGCTGCAACTTGCACGCGACTTCGGCACAGCCTTTGTGCTGGTCACGCACGATGAAACGCTGGCCTCGCGTTGCGGGCGGCGATTTAGGTTGGTGTCGGGGCGGTTGTCGGAGTGGGGTTAAGCGTCATCACGAATTTGGCGGAAACGGAGGAGTTCGAACCCTGCGGCGCCCCAAAAATAAAACCGGCAAATGCCGGTTTTATTACGCCCTCAACAATAGAGAACTCCATCAATTCAATGCAATTATCTTTTGAGCGTCGCTAATTGCCTGCTGAGAGTCTTCAGCTCCAACCACTTCGCTCAATTCATAGTCTGAACAAATTCGCAGTGCATGTAGCACTTTCAAGACGTACCCACGCTGTTTTGATCGCACCTTGCGATCCGCATGAAGGGTTGCGTCTGGATTTGCAAGCCTATGACACAACTGGGAATGCATCCCGCCCGCGAACTGCGCAGGTAGAAATCCGGGTACAGGCAACTGAGAATGCCACACGTCCGAATCGTGATACGCGGCGTAATAGGCTCGACTCACCGCGCCGCGATAAGAAACCTCTGTAGCATCTGACGCGGCAGCGAGTTGAGCCGCAAGCCCCAGCAAATCAGTAGGAGTGATGCTCAACGCCTGGTACCCACAAAACTGACGAAATACGGTAGTCCGTCTAGATGACGCTCGATCAACTTATCAGCGGTCTCCATAGTCATGTCCGCCGCCTCAGCCGCAGAGACATCCACCCAAAGCCGGACCGCAACGGTTTGCTCTTTTCTATTGACGACATAACGCGGCTCTGACCCTTGCCAAAAGACCCGCCGAGACCGCATCACCTCACCCGCTGCGTCTAAGACTTTCGCGCAATCATCATCGCTGATGCCTTGCATTCCAAGTACAGAAGCAGCTTCAGGAAGGATAGTAGACATGCCCTCTTTCAACAAATCAAGCTTAGCCATCTCGGCTTGCTTAAGAAGATACAAAGAATGTTGGAATCCCCCGCAACTGAGCGCGAGTTGAATATGACTTCCAATGTTCTGATACTTTATATCGATGCCAGCTCTAAAAACTTTTAGGGCCTTCGTCGCAAAAAGCAAGTTACAACACGAAGTTAGCGTGGCATTCACTATTGGTTGCCTAGGAATACCCTTTGCAACAGCGTAGGACAAATGACTTTCAACTGCCTCGATATCACCCATCATGTGATCCAAGTAGGCTGCGCACAAAGCAGCCATACCAGGTTGAGTAATCGACAACTTATCAATTTCCTCTTTCCATCTAAGAACGGTAAACTCATCCGCGCTCAGAAACGCCGTCATCTGCAGAATGCGAACCGACATCTGATCAAAGACGCGGTGAAAGATAGATTCGGGTTGAATTGCCGGCATTTGTATGGTGCCGCCCCCTTGCAGCTTGATCGGGGATTTTAACGACTTATAACAACTAAGGCCCAGTAGAGGTTGTTCCACAAAAACAACACTACCGCAGTGAACTGTGACCGGGTTTAGTAACTCGATAAATCGCGCTTATCACCGCAGATTCGCTGAAACCGTAAATGTTACCTAGTGACTTATACAAATATCACCGTCATCTCGGGCCACCTGCGGCCCTAGCTGCTGACGACAAGAGCCAAGCAAGGTTATTTGCCGGCCGCCAGCCTGCCGGCACCAGACGGGCATAATCCTTGCTCGCTCCGCTACGCGCGCAGGCGCATCCCCCTCAGTACTTGAGCCCTTCAACATGCCGTGCAGCTCCCTGCCTGCGGTCCAGGACACAGCCAGCTTCGCATGACCGATCACTACACCGCCCTCGGGCTGGACAGCGCCGCAACGCTGGCCGATATCAAAAAAGCCTTTCGCCTGAAGGCCTCCTTCTGGCACCCCGACAAAAATGCCAGCCCCGAAGCGCCTGAGCGTTTCAGGGCGGTGCAGCAGGCCTATGAGGTGCTGTCGGATGCGGACAAGCGCCAGGCCTATGACGACAACCGCCGGCGCAGCCTGCTCGACAGCCCGATCGACACGGCGCGTGTCATCTGGGCCGATTATTTCAACCCTCTCCTCTGACCCTGCTGACCGAAAGAACACCACCCCATGAAAAACCCGGCAGCATGAGCGTCTCTCCTTATTTCCTCGACCTGGGCTCGGCCTACCAGTCCGAGATGGACGACCTGCGATTCGACTCCGAGGGGCAGGACGTGTTGCATCAGCGCCTGGCCGGCAAACGGCAGGAGATGGCCTTTCTGGTCCAGATGATGGACACCAGCCCCGAGATGGTGGCGGTGGTGTTTCACCAGGGTTTTGATTTCACGGAAAAAACCGTGATGGAGCACCTGCTCACCCACGATGTCGATGCCGATGGCTTTCCGGCGTGGAGTAGTCTGGCAAATGGCCTGGTGCTGGCGCCCTGGGCGCAGGACCTGGCGCACATCGTTCTGCAGGCGCCCGGCGGGGACAAGTTCCTCACGCTGACGGCGGGGCTGGAATACATGGCGGGTCTGCCGGTGGCCGCGTCCATTGTGAGCGCCGAAGAGGGCGATGACGATGAAGATGAAGATGAAGACCGTGATGAGAACGGCGACAACCCGCTGGTGGTATTTGAGGGCGATGACGAGCGTGAGCAAAGCGGCGATGCCCGGGCGCGCCATGAGGCCGGTTCCGACTGGCTGGTCCAGCAGGGCTTTGACGCCAAAGACTGATGAAAGCAAGCCCCCAAGCAGGCATGAACTGGAAGGTAAAACACTGATGACAACGCATCTCGCCCTGATTGAAAAAACCCAAAGCCTGATTGCGGCCGGCGACATCGTCGGCGCCGAGGCTGCGCTGGTCGGGCTGGCCGACGACGAAGGTGATGCAGCGCTGATGGTGGTGCTGGAGCAGTTGCCGCCCAAGGACGTCCTGGCCGTCATTCGCGAGTACGACAACTCCAAAGCGTCGGTGGTCAGCCTGCTGCTGACGCCCGCGCAGTTTGCCCGCGCCGTGGTGATTGAAAAGCTCTACAAGGACCTGACCCGCACGCACCTGCGCGGCATGGTCAATGCGGTGATCTTCCGCGAGGACGCGGACCCGGTGGAGTTTCTCACCGCCATCGGCGACCTGGAAGGCGGCAGCGAAGCCCTTGCCGATTATTTTTCGGACCAATGGAGCCGTGTCGAGGGCTTTGCACGCAGCGGCAGCTTTGATCCGGCCGACGAGTACGGCAAGATGCTGTCCCAGTCCGCACTGCTGGCCTCGGCCTACGAAAGGCCGCGTGTCCAGCAGGATGAAATCGCCGACAACGACTGGATGCAGCTCGCCTGGCTGCTGCGCTATGAACTGCCCGACCTGTTCATTGAAATGCTGATGGTGCTGCGCGCCAAAGGCACTGCGCACAGGTCTTCCGATGAGGAGGACGAGGACGATGCGCAGGAAGATGTGCAGGACGATAACAAGGTCGAGACCGGCGACACCGATCGCGGCAAGGCCACACCAACGGCGCGCGAGTCCGACGAGGAATCGGCGATCTGAACCTGCAAACGCCTATGTCATCACCTTCCGCCATCTCGCTGTACGATGCGCGTCCTTTTTTCGAGAAGGCGCTGCAGTACGGCGTGCAGCACGGCATCCTCAGTGCCGAAAAAATCGAAGCCATGCGGGCCGATGGACCCAAGGGCATGGTGCAGATCGCGCGTTATTTCGGCAATGAGAATTTGCGCCCGGAGCTTGAAAAAGCCCGTGACCGCATGGTGAACCTGATCAGCCTGTACCTCGAGCATTCCTGCCACGGCGACCTGCAGCAGGCGGCTGAATCGCTGCGCGATTTCTCGCTGCTGTCGCGCTCCAAGGGCGGATCGGACATGCTCAAGGCCCTGATCACCATGCCGCAAAACAGCCACTTCGGCATGAATGAACGCGGCGGCTTCACAGACGGGCACATTCCGCTGCTGGCCAAATGGTCGCTGCGCAACCTGGCCGACTACCAGGCTGAACTTGCCCGGCGCAGCCACGTGGCCCAGGTGATGGATGCGGCCGTCTGGCTGGCCGGCGAGCTTGGCATGGACGCAGAAGAACTCGAAGAAGCAGGCAAGGATGCCGAGGCGGTGATTCGCACCGCCTTGCTGGTGCTGGCGGCGGGCCGCACCGAGGTGCCCGACTGGGTTGCGTTCGAGAAGATGATCGCTGCCTTGCGCAAAAAACACGGGGCTGCATCGTCTGCGGCTGCGCTGCCGCTCGCCGTTCCGAAAAAGCTGCCCGCCCACCTGCGGGAGGTGGTGGAGGCGGTGCGGCTGTCCGTGATGGCCGACGCGCCCAAAATACTTGACTCAGCCCTGCCGCCGCGCCAGCTGTTTGACCGCAGCCCGGCCTTCATGGGCCGGTATTTCTGGGTGGAAGACGGCCTGAACGAAGTCGATCACCATGACCGTCAGGCATCCGCTGTGTGGAGCAAGGTCACCGGCGGCAATGCGGACGATGGTTCGCTGTTAACACTGTTCCTGTGCGTGGCCGCCGGCTCCGCACCCAAAACCCTGCTGACCGAGAAAAGCGCTGGGACCCTGCTGCGCAAGATCCGCAAATCCGGCTTCAAGCCCGCACTGGCCCACGAGTACATCGTGGCCCACGCGCCGGTGCAGCACCAGGACGCCTACGCCAGTTTGTGGGATGACTTTGTGGAAGAGGCGCAGGCCACGCTGCAAAGCGATGCCGTTCATGCGTTCGACGACGCGCTGGCCTTGCTGCGGCGGGAATGCCACGTGCAATAGGCCTGGGCAAATAGGCCCAGCACCAGGCAACAGGCGGTTTGCGCCTGTTCAAGCCGACGGCGGCCGGGCACAGGGCGGTAATACGAGCCGATGGAGAACCTGGTGGCCTCGTTGCTTCCTCCTGGCTCCGGAGCTCCGTAGAAACTGTCCTACAGCGAAGCTTGAAAAGCGGTCAATACGATGTTCTTTTAAAGGAGACCGTATGGACAACTACCACATCAAATCGCACGACGGCCATTGGGACCTGACACGCCAGGGGGCAGACCGCGCCTCCATCAGCAAGCCCACCAAAGCCGAAGTGCTGGAAGCCACGCATCAGTTCATGGCCGGCAAAACCGGCTCGGTGAAAATCCATCGCGCCGACGGGACGATTGAGGAAGAGCGGACGTATCCACGCTCTGCGGACCCGTCCACATCCAAGGGTTAGTTCGACATCCGAGCCTGGATTCAATGAATACGATAGGGCGCTCTTCGCGCCTGCATCCGGGCGGCTGCCGGATGCAGGGCCTTTAACGCTTCAGGAGACATGACATGACCCCAAAAATCAGCAAGAACACCATCTGCCTCTGGTACGAGCGCGATGCCCTCGATGCCGCGACGTTTTATGCCAAAACATTTCCGGACAGCGCCGTCGGCGCCATCTTCCATGCACCGGGCGACTACCCGTCCGGCAAGCAGGGCGATGTGCTGACGGTCGATTTCACGGTTGCAGGCATTCCCTGCATCGGCTTGAACGGCGGGCCGGCCTTCAAGCAAAGCGAAGCCTTCTCTTTCCAGATCGCGACCGACGACCAGGCCGAAACCGACCGCCTGTGGAACGCGGTCGTCAACAACGGCGGCCAGGAAAGCGAATGCGGCTGGTGCAAGGACAAATGGGGCGTGTCATGGCAGATCACGCCGCGCGTGCTGACTGACGGAATTGCCGACCCTGACCCCAAGGTGGCCAGGCGCGTGTTCGACGCGATGATGACTATGAGGAAGATTGACGTGGCAAAGATAGAGGCGGCGCGGCGGGGTTGAGCGCCGTACGAAATTTGACTCGCCCAGATCGGAATGGGTCGTCAGCGATATGGGCCTTAGTCCTACAGATCGGATTATTCAGCTGCCTAGCATGAAGACACCAGCAATGAAAAGCTGTCGCCATGGTCTGCATTCATTGGCACCACGACAGACGGCAATTCATTCTCGTGAAGAAGGGTTGGATGGCGTGATCAAGCGGCATTTGCTCTTCACACCTTCATCAACTTTCTAGGAGATTGACATGATCAGCATCAAACGAAACGCACTTGGCGCAGTGGTTGTCGCAGGCTTCTTGGGCCTGGCCGGTTGTAGCGGTATGTCGGCGCAAGACAAGAGCACCGCCATCGGCGCCGGCGTAGGCGGTCTGGCCGGCTCGGCCCTCACCGGCGGCAGCGCCCTGGGTACCGTGGGCGGCGCCGCGGTCGGCGGCGTGATCGGCCACGAAGTCAACAAGCCGAAACGGTAAGCTGCAAACGCAGCCACGGCTCGAACGGGCCGCCCCGCGCATGCGAGGCGGCCCGTTAACGTTTCAGACTCAAGCTGCCTGCGGGAGGTAGCTGGGCCGCGCGGCCGTCAGCCCGGACTTGACCTGCTGGGTGAGCTCATCGGCCAGCACTTCGTCAGCGCCCGCTTCAAGCCCGTCGAGCGCACGCTTGACGATGTCCTCGGGGCTGGTCTTGGGCACGTCGAAGTCGCGGATCAGGTCGGTGTCGACATAGCCCATGTGCAGGCCCAGCACCTGTGTCTTTTGCGCTGCAAGTTCGTGGCGCAGCGAATTGGTCAGCGACCAGGCGGCCGACTTGCTGGCCGCGTAGGCCGCCAGCTCACCGCCGTTCACCCATGCAACGATCGACAACACATTGAGCAGACCGCCGCCGCCATTGGCCTTGAGGGTCGGCGCAAAAGCCTTGCTCATGCGCAACACGCCGAAGAAGTTGGTCTCCAGCATGCGCTGGGCAACGGCTTCGCTGTCGGTTGCGAGAAAACCGCCTGGCTGGCCAACGCCGGCGTTGTTGATGACGAGCGTCACGTCGGACGCCAGTTTGGCGGCGGCGGCCACTTCTTCGGGCTTGGTGACGTCAAGCTTCAAGGCATGAACGCCGGGCAGGGTGATGGTGGCCGGGTCACGTGCGGCGGCGTAGACCTTGCGAGCGCCGCGGGCGAGCAGTTCACGCGCGAAGGCCAGGCCGATGCCGCGGTTGGCGCCGGTGACGAGGACAACAGAATCTTTGATTTTCATAAGGATCTCCAGGGGTAAGAAACAACAAACAGAAAAACAGGACAACCGGATTCAGGCGAACGCTTCCAGGGGAGTTCCTGCTTTTGCAGATTTCGCATGATGATTGTCATATGTAGGGACGAACGGAAAGATCAAGAGCGTGCGTCTCGATAAATTCAGGCGGCGGTGGAAGGGGCGGCGGCCGGGGCGGGCGCCAGGTGCTTTAACGCGGCCTCGCGCAGGCTGTCGGCGAGTGCGGGCTCGTCGACGGCGCGGGCCAGCAACATGGCGCCCACCATGGTGGCAAGGGTCACCATGGCACGTTCGTGCGCGCCGGGCTGTCCCCAGTCGGGTGACTGGCGGGCGATCAGGTCAATCGTTTCCTTGATGTGCCGGGTGGTCACGCGGCGTATCTCGGGCGACTGGCGTACCGTCTCCGAGCCCAGCGCCACCAGGGGGCAGCCCATTTCGATTTGCTCCACGTGCTCTTGCGAGAGATAGCCGCGAAGCATGGCTTCCAAGGCATGGTCTGCGGGCGCGCCGGCCACAACGCCTGCGGTGAGGGCCGCTGCCTCCGCGCACGCCCGGCTTGCCGCCTCGGCCAGCATGGCCTCGCGCGATGCGAAGTGGGCGTAGAACGCGCCGTGCGTCAGCCCGGCTTCTTTCATGATGTCGGCGACGCCCGTGCCCCCGTAGCCGCTGCGGCGGATCGCCCGCGCGGCGACCGACACGATGCGCTCGTGGGAGGCTTCTTTGGCGGACGTCCTGGCGTTGACTTTGGGGTGGCTTCCGTTTCGCATGATGAATATCATACATCATTGCGTAAAAAAAGCCACTACGGCGGTTTTGGCGATGCCGGCAGCCCGGCCAGAACGCGCTACGGCAGCAAGCCCAGCAGCCGCAATCCCAGCAGGGCGACCTGCCACACCAGGTGCACAGACAGGAGCGCGCCCACGCCCATAAGCAAGCCGAGCAGCAGTTCGCGGGTGCTGGACTCGCGCCCGGCTTCGTTCTGGGCAGGCTCGCTGTCCTCGTCGCTGAGGGGAAGTTCAATCAGGGGAATCTGGATGGAGGTATTCATGCGATCCATCTTGGAAGCGGGCCTACGGAATGATGTCGGCGACAACCTTTTTCTTACTTCGGCGGCCGCCTACAAAAATATCCTGCAAATGAAGGAGGTACCGCTCAAGGAGGGGTCAGGGCAGAAAAATGGCTTTCCGGTGGAGACCGGCAGCCAGATGGGTTTGCTATCAAAAAAGTAGCAATCCGCCCAGGTGCTTATTGGGCTGCAGCCACTTTTTTCTTAAATTCTGGTTGATTCCCCGTCTCGTGCGAGTGTCCGGCGCGGGGGGGGGCTCAAAGAATCCGGTTAAACCACAGCAGCGACAAGCTGGCCGACACCAGCGCCAGCGCGGCGGCGACGAGGGCGAGCAGGCCGGAGATTTCGGTTTCTTTTTTCTCGATAGCCAGGCGTGAGCTGAGGGTTTCGTAGACCTTTTTCAGGTCGGCCGCGGTGCCGGCATAAAAGTACTCGGCCTGGGTGGTGCGGGCGATGCCTTTGAGGGTTTCTTCGTCGAGCTTGACGCGCATGGACCAGCCTTCAAAGCCAATCGTCTCGCCATCGACCGTGCCCACACCGACGGTGTAGACGCGCACACCGCGGTCGGCGGCGGCTTTGGCGGCGTCCAGGGAATCCACGCCGGTGGTGCGCTGGCCGTCGGTGAGCAAAATGATGGCGCCCGAGGTGTAGGAGCCTGGGGCGACGGGGGTGAATTCTTTTTTCGCGCCTTTGTCGGGGTTCAGGGCCTGGTCGATGGAGGTGCCCCGCGGTTTCTCGCGGCCGTACTGCATGGAGGCCAGGTCAATGCCGGCATCAGGGAAGAGTTCAGCGAGCGAGACGACGATGCCGTTGCCGATGGCCGTGCCGCGCTGCAGCTGGAATTTGTCGATCGCGACGACCAGGTCTTCGCGGCTCAACGTGGGTTGCTGCACGACAGACGCGGTGCCGGCAAAGGCGACGACGCCCACGCGCACATTGCGCGGCAAATCGGCCAGGAATGCCTTGGCGGCGTTTTGCGCGGCGACCAGGCGGTTGGGCAGCACGTCGCTGGCGCGCATGCTGCCCGAGACGTCCATGGCCAGGATGATGGTCTCGCGTTGCGACGGCAGGCTGATGACGGCGAAGGGGCGCGCCGCCGCAATCAGCATGGCGGCGATCGACAGCAGGAACAGCAGCGGCGGCACATGCCGGCGAAAACCCTGGCCGCGCCCCATGGCTTCGCGCACGATGGACAGGCTGGCGTAGCGCAGCACGTTTTTCTTCTTGCGGCGCAGCAGCCAGATGTACACCAGCACCAGCAGCGGAATGGCCAGCAGCAGCCATAAAAATTCCGGCCACAGGAAAGTCGGCAAAGGCAGTTTGGACATCGGGGTAGTAAGCCAGCTGAAGTTCATGGTGAAGAGTCCTTGGCAGCGTCAGGCCGCGTGCTTCAGGTGGGCGGGCAGTGCGCTTGCACCGGACGTGCGGCTGCGGCGCTTGCGCAGGTCGGTGAAGCGCATGATGGCGTCGACCAGGTTGTCGTCGGTCGACAGCTCCAGCGTGTCGACGCCGGCGCGCGCCAGCGACTGCCGCAAGTCGGACTCGCGTTGCGCCGCGATGCGGGCAAAACGTTTGCGAAAACCCGCGTCATGCGTGTCAACCAGCAACTGCTCACCGGTTTCCGCATCGCGGATCGGGATCAGGCCGAGGTCGGGCAGGTCCAGCTCCAGCGGGTCGAGCAGGCGCACGGCCACGACTTCGTGGCGGCGGGCGAGCTGGCCCAGCGGCTTTTCCCAGCCGGGCTCGGTGATGAAGTCGGACACCACAAACACGGTGGAGCGCCGGCGCACCAGGTTGGCGGCAGACTCCAGCAGCTCGTGCAGGCGGGTGGGGCGGAGGATGGCGCTTTCAGGCCGGGCCTGCAGGGTGTGCAGCAAATGCAGCACATGGTGGCGGCCGCCGCGCGCAGGGATGACGGCGTCGACGCCGGAGCCATAGAGCATGGCGCCCACCCGGTTGCCGTGGCGCGTGAGCATGCGCGCCAGCACGGCGACAAACTCCGCCGAGACATTGCGCTTGCGTTGCTCGCTGGAGCCGAAGTCCATCGACGGGCTCAAGTCGAGCAAAAACCAGGCGCTCATTTCGCGGTCTTCGGTGAACACGCGCACATGGGGTTGCTGCAGCCGCGCCGTCACGTTCCAGTCGATGTGGCGCACGTCGTCGTGGTGCTGGTATTCGCGCAGGTCGGCCAGGTCCATGCCGGTGCCGCGCAGCAGCGTGCGGTAGTCGCCCTGCAGCAGGCCGTCGAGCCGGCGCAGGACAGTCCACTCCAGCCGGCGCAGCAGTTGCTCTGCGTTGGCGGTGGGCGTTGGCGCTGGGGGGCTAGGCGGCGAGTTTTTCATGTTCCAGCGGTTTGGCCGGGGGTGGAATTTTGGCCATGATCTTTGCCACAAGACCGTCAGCGGTCAGCCCTTCGGACAGCGCCTCATACGACAGCACCAGCCGGTGACGGAACACATCCGGCACCAGGTCCGTCATGTCTTCAGGCAGCGCGTAACTGCGGCCGCGCAGCAAGGCCAGGGCGCGTGCGCCTTCGGTCAAATTGATGGTGGCGCGCGGGCTGGCGCCGAAGGTGATGAAACGCTGCAAGTCTTTCAGCCCATGTTTGGTCGGGTTGCGCGTGGCCGACACCAGGCGCACGGCGTATTGCACGAGGGATGGGTCGACATAAATGCGGCGGCACTCGGCCTGCAGCGCGGCCAGTTGTTCGGTGGTGGCCACGGCGCTGACGGCGACGGCCGGGCCGGTCACGCGCTGCACGATGACGAACTCTTCTTCGTCAGTGGGGTAGTCCACCAGCACCTTCATCATGAAGCGGTCGACCTGGGCCTCGGGCAGCGGGTAGGTGCCCTCGGTTTCAATCGGGTTTTGTGTGGCCATGACGAGAAAGGGCTCGGGCACCTTGTGGGTGGTGCCGGCAATCGTCACCTGCCGCTCCTGCATCACTTCGAGCAAGGCGCTTTGCACCTTGGCCGGTGCACGGTTGATTTCGTCGGCCAGCAGCAAATTGGTGAAGACAGGGCCCAGCGAAGTGCTGAACTCGCCGGTTTTCTGGTTGTAGATGCGTGTGCCCACGAGGTCGGCCGGCACCAGGTCGGGCGTGAACTGGATGCGCTTGAAGTTGCCGCGCACGGTGTTGGCCAGCGTCTTGATGGTCAGCGTCTTGGCCAGGCCCGGCACGCCTTCGACCAGCAGGTGGCCCTGGGCCAGGATGGCGACCATCACGCGTTCCAGAAAACGGTCTTGCCCGACCACCACGCGTTTGACCTCATAGAGGATCTGCTCCATGAGCTGGGCGGTGTCCTGGTTGGCATTTTGGGGCGTGGTCTGTTCCATGCGGCGGGGTCCTTGAAGGGGAAGGTCAGGAGATATTGAACGGTGGAAGGTGTTCAGAACGGCGGCATGCCGGCGGCCGAGGCGGCGTTTTCAATCGGCACCGCAAAGCCGATGCCGACAAAGGTGCGCTGCTGGTTGGGGTTGAAGATGGCGGTCACGATGCCGATGACCTCGCCGTCCATGGTGACCAGCGGGCCGCCCGAGTTGCCGGGGTTGGCGGCGGCGTCGAACTGGATCAGGTTGCTCATCATCTGCTTGCCCTCGGGCGAGCGGAAGTTGCGCTTGAGCCCGGAGATCACGCCGGCCGAGGCCGAGGGCCCGATTCCGAAGGGGTAACCCACGGCCATGACCTGGTCGCCCGGCGCCAGGTCGGCGGTCGAGCGCATGGTGGCGGCGATCAAATCGTCGGGAATCTTGTGGGCCTGCAGCACGGCCAGGTCGTTTTCGGGCTGCACACCGGTGATGCTGGCGGTGGACTCCAGCCCGTCGGCAAAGGTGACCTTGATGGTGGTAGCGTTTTGCACCACATGCAGGTTGGTCAGGATGATGCCCTTGTCGACAATGACCACGCCCGTGCCCACGCTGCGCTCGCCGTCTTCCTTGCCGTCCTTGTCTTTGCCCTGGCCGACGATGCGCACGACAGACGGGATGATGGTGTCGTAGGCCCGCGTGCCGGGCGAGGGCAGGATCGTGGTTTCCAGCGTTTTGAGCACGGCCGCGTTGATGTCTTCCTGCGTCAGCTTGCGGGCCGGGTTGCGCAGCGGCGACGAGAAGCTGATGGCCAGCAGCAGGGCCAGCAGGCCGACGACCGACCAGAGCAGGTAAAGCTGGTTTTTGGCCAGGCGTTTGGCGAGGCGGGAGGCGCGGGGAAAGCGGGGAGGTGGGGTGTCTGGAGCGGCGCCGGCTAGATCGCTGGCTTGCCCGGGCGGCTGCGCGCCGGCATCACCCGCGCCCTGCGCCGGACGGTTTGAACTGCTGTAGAGGGCTGGCCTGCGCATCCGTTCACCTGTGAGGTCAAAGTCAAAACCGGGCTGATACAGCTGCACCGTATCACGATTTCTGACTCCATGCACGCGATTTGGCTATCTGCGCAGAGGGCTTTGTAAAGCGGGCGTTTGATCCCGGTTTTGGGGCGTGGTTCCGGGGCTTTAGCGCTCGTGGCTATCGGTGGGCTTGCGCAGCAGGGTGAGCGCCAGGGCGGCCGACGCCAGCATCAGAAAGAGGCTGACCGCATTGAGCACCGGCGTGGCGCCTTCGCGCATGCGGCCATACATCATCACGGTCAGCGGCGCGTCCGAGCCGACCAGCATCAGCGTGGTGTTGAAGTTCTCAAACGACATCAGGAAGGAGATGGCGGCAGCCCCGACCAGGGCGGGTTTGAGGTAGGGCAGCGTGATGGTGGTGAACACCGCCGCGCGGGAAGCCCCCAGGTTGTAGGCGGCTTCTTCCAGGGTGACGTCAAAACGCTTCAGGCGGGCGGAAATAATGAGCGTGGCAATGGAGACGATGTAGGAAAACTGGCCGATCACCACCAGCGGCAGGCCGGGCCGCAGGAAGTCCAGCTCCAGCCCCCACATATCGTCGGCCAGCTGCGCCAGGCGGCTGGCAAAGGCCAGGATGGAAATCCCCAGGATCACACCCGGAATCACCAGCGGCGCCAGCATCAACATGGAAAGCGCTGCCTTGCCCGGAAAGCGGCTGCGCTCAATCAAAAAGGCGTTGGTGGTGCCGACCAGCACTGCCAGCAAAGTGACCCAGCCAGCCACCACCACGCTGGTCCAGAGGCTGGCCAGCATGGGCCCGTCGGCAAACAGCCCGGTGCGCCCGGCTTTGCTACCGAAGAACCAGTCGAGCGTGAAGCCGCGCCAGGGCGGCGCGGGGTAGGGTGCGTCGTTAAAGGCAAACACCGCCACCACCACCAGCGGGAGGAACAAAAAGGCGAAGAAGGCCAGGGCATAGGCCACTGTGCCGGCGCGCAGCCAGGCGGGGCGGGGCAGGGAGGCGATCATGCGGTGGCTTTCTTCATGAGCGTCGCATGACCTCGCCGAATTTTTGGCCCGTGAGTTTTAGGCCTGCCCACACGATGGCAGTCGACAAACCCAGCAGCAAAAAGCCAAACGCCGCACCCTGCTCCCAGTTAAAGCGCGTGATGAACTGGGTATAGATCTGCTCGGTAAACCACAGCGAGTTTTTGCCGCCCAGCAAGGTGGGTGTGAGGTAGTTGCCCAGTGTCAGCATGAAGACCACGATGCAGCCGGCCAGGATGCCGGGCGCGGCATGCGGGATGACGATCTGCCGCAGGATGGACGGGCCGTTGCCGCCCAGGTCATAAGCGGCTTCAATCAGCGTGTCGTCCAGGCTTTCGAGTGCGCTGATCAACGGCACCACCATGAAGAGCATCGAGGTATAGACCAGGCCGACCAGGATGGTGGCGTCGCGATATAGCAGCTCGACCGGCGCTGCAGTGATGCCCAGTTGCACCAGCACGGCAGGCATCACGCCGGACTCGCGCAGCAAAATCATCCAGCCCAGGGTGCGCACGGTTTCGCTGACCCAGAACGGGATCAGGCACATCACCAGCAGCAGCGACTTGGCGCGGCCGCGCACCAGCTTGGCAATCGTCCAGGCGATGGGAAAGGCCAGCAACAGCGTGATGAAGGTGGCCAGGATGGACATGACGGCCGTGCGCACAAAGGTGTGCCAGTACAGCGGCTCGTCGATAAAGGTGCGGTACTGCGCGATGCTGGGTGCGTACTGCCGGGGCGCGATGCGTTCGCGCAGCGACAGCACGGCCAGGTCGATATGCGGCAGCACGATCAGCCCGACCAGCCAGACGAGCGCCGGCGCCAGCAGCAGGAAGAGGATCAGCCGGGCCTGCGTTGAAGCGGGGCCCGGTGCTGGCAATGCGGCCGCGGCTTGCATGGTGTGCCGCTACGCCGTGCCGAAGCAGACAGCCTGCTCCGGGTCAAAGCTGAAGGCCACCGTTTCACCGATGCGCAGGTCGGCAAAGCGGCCGGTCTGCGGCAGGGCGATGCGGAACTCGGTGCGGCTGGCGGTTTCGCGCAGCAGCACGGCCGAGTTGGCGCCGTCAAACAGCAGGCTTTCGACTTCGCCCGCATACATGGTGTGCATGGCCGGCAGTTCGGTGGCGTCGCGCGCCAGGCTGATGGCCTCGGGCCGCACAAAGGCCTGCACCGCCTGGTTGGCCTGCAGCCGCCCGGCCGCGCGTGCGCGCATGGCCAGGCCCTGGCCGGTCGTTACCGCCGCCACGCTGCCGGCTTCCGCGCCCGTGGCGGCGCTGCCTGCCAGCTTGTTGTTGGCACCCACAAAGCCCGCCACAAACGGCGTTTGCGGCTGGTAATACAAATCCTGCGGCGTGCCGACCTGCTCAAAACTGCCGGCGTTCATCACGGCCACATGGTCGGACAGCACCAGCGCTTCGGACTGGTCGTGCGTGATGTAGACAAAGGTGGTGCCGAAGGCCGCCTGCAGCTGCTTGAGTTCGACCTTCATGTGCTCGCGCAGTTTCAAATCGAGCGCGCCCAGCGGCTCGTCGAGCAGCAACAAAGTGGGCTCCAGCACCAGGCTGCGCGCGATTGCCACGCGCTGGCGCTGGCCGCCCGAGAGCTGGTCGACGCGTTTGTCCTGCATGCCGGGCAGGCTCACGCGTTCAAGCATGGCGCCGACCTTGGTGGCAATGTCGGCGCGAGAAAGGCCGCGCCGCGCCAGGCCGTAACCGACGTTTTCACCGACTGACATCATGGGGAACAGCGCCAGGTGCTGGAACACCATGTTGACGGGCCGCTGGTTGGGCGGCACGCCGTTCATGGGTTTGCCGCCGATGTGGATCTGGCCCGCATCGGGCGTCAGGAAGCCGGCGATCATGCGCAGCAGCGTCGTCTTGCCGCAGCCCGAGGGGCCGAGGATGGAAAAGAAGCTGCCGCGCTCCACGGAAAAGGACAAGTCCTTGACCGCGGGCTGGCCGGCGTAGGTTTTACCGACGTGTTCGGCTTGAAGGTCTGCGTGCACCGGTGATGGGCCGGTTGCTGTTTACTGGGCTGCCTTGACGCGGTCGAGGACGCGGCCTTCGATATCTTCAATGCCGGCGGGCACTGCGGGATACCACTTCACGTTTTTCAGCGCGGCTTCAGGGAAGCTGGCAGCGAACTGGGCCTTCAACTTGGGATCGGCCAATTGATCAGCACCTTTGGACGCGGTGAAGTTGCCGGCGGAGCCTGCGACCTTGGCGGCGATCTCGGGGCGCATGTTGAAGTTGATCCAGGCGTAGGCAGCGGCGTCGTTGCGGCCCTTGGCGGGAATGGCAAAAGTGTCTATCCAGCCGAGCGCGCCCGATTTAGGGGCGATGAACTGGATCTCGGGTTTTTCGGCGTTGAGCTTCCAGCCGCCGGTGTCCCACATCATCGCGCCCACCACTTCACCGGCGCGCATGCCGTTGAGCAGCTGGTCCTTGTTGTCCCAGTAGAACTTGATGTTGCTCTTGCAGGCGATCATGGTCTTGCCGACTTCGTCCATCAGCGCGCCGTAGGCTTTCGGGTCCTTGTACAGGGCAAACGGGTCTTTGCCCGAAGCGAAGGCAAAGGCCAGCAGCGTGGGGCGTTTGAGGCGCACAGCGGTCTTGCCCTTCACGTCGGCTTTGCAAAGGTCAGGGTAGTCGGCCATCTTGGCCAGCTTGGTGTTGACGACCAGGCCGTCGGTGCCCCAGATGTGCGGCAGGCCGTAGACCTTGCCGTCCAGTGTGGTGTTCTTTTTGGTGGCGTCCAGCATCGAGGGGATGAAGAGCTCGGACTTGATCTTGCTCAGGTCCATGGGCTTGTAGATGCCGAACTCCTGCTGTGGACCGGTAATGCGGTCTTGCGAAGGCTGGGCCAGGTCAAAGCCCGCGCCGCCGGTGGCACGCAGCTTGGAAATCATCTCTTCGTTGTTCGAGAGGGTCAGCTCGACATCAATGCCGGTTTCCTTCTTGAACTGCGCCACGACATCGGCCGGTACGTAATCGGCCCAGGTGATCAGGCGCAGCTTGTTGTCTTGCGCCCAGGCAGCGCCGGACAGGCTTGCAGCCACGAGACCGGCGCCGAAAATCTGGCTTATCAGGCGGGATAATTTCATTTGGCTTTCCTTGTTTTTTCAGGTTGACGAGAACTGGCGAGAGAAGGTCCGTTTAAAACGAACCGGAAACGAACAGGGTCAAACGGGGAAACGAAAAACAGGCGGCGAAAATGCAGGCAGCATTTCCCCCCAAAAAAAGCATAGCGTGTCCCGATTTCATTTCTGTGTCAACATCTTCAGCAGGCCTGGCTGGTTTCCGGATGTTCATGCTTTACGCGTGTGCCGGCTTCCTCATTTCTCCTTCTTCCTTTCTGTTCGACTTCTTTCCTGGCGTACTTCACCGCATGACTTTCTGGATAGACACGCATTGCCACCTGGACGCCGGGGAGTTGTCCGCCGATGTGGCCGACGTGCGCGCGCGGGCGCATGCCAACGGCGTGTCGCATATCGTGCTGCCGGCGGTGGGCGTCTTTAATTTCGAGGCGGTGCGGGAGCTGGCGCACCGCTTTTCAGACAGCTATGCGCTGGGCATACACCCGCTGTGTGTGCCCCAGGCACAAGACGGCGACTTGAAGGCGCTGGATGAAGAACTGGCATTGAGGCGTGGCGACCCTCGGCTGGTGGCGGTGGGCGAGATTGGCCTGGACTACTTTGTGCCTGCGCTGCTTGAAAGCCCGATGCGCGAGCGCCAGGAATTTTTCTACCGCGAGCAGCTCAAGCTGGCGCGCAAGCACGGCCTGCCGGTCATCCTGCATGTGCGGCGCTCGGCCGACAAGCTGCTCAAGCATTTGCGAGACCTGGCGCCCGAAGGCGGCTGGCGCGGCATCGGCCATGCCTTTAACGGCAGCGAGCAACAGGCGGCGGAGTTCATCAAGCTGGGCTTCAAGCTGGGCTTTGGCGGCGCGGTCACGTTTGAGCCGGCCCTGCAGCTGCGGCGCCTGGCCGCCGAGTTGCCACTGGATGCGCTGGTGATGGAGACGGATTCGCCGGACATCCCGCCGCACTGGATCTACAAAACCGCGGCGGAGCGCCAAGCGGGCCAGGCGCAAGGCCGCAATGAGCCGGGCGAGTTGCCGCGCATCGCGCAGCAGGTGGCTGAGTTGCGCGGCATGACGCCCGAGGCGCTGGCTGCCGCCACCACGGCCAACGCGCTGCATGCGCTGCCCGGGCTGAAGGCGCTGCTGGCGTGAAGACTGACCCGCTTCTGTTAACGGGTTTGCCGCCGCTGGTGTCCAGCCGCACGCGGCTGCTCATCCTGGGCAGCTTCCCGGGTGTGGCTTCGCTGGCAGCGCAGCAGTACTACGGCCATCCGCAAAATCACTTCTGGAAAATATTACAAGCCATTTGGCCCTCCAGCCCAGGCGATATAAGGACGAGTAGCTATCAAATTCGTAGCGAATGGCTGTTGTCGAAAGGCCTGGGCGTGTGGGATGTGTATGCCGCCTGTGAGCGGGAAGGCAGCCTGGACAGCAAGATCCGCAATGCCGTGGTGAATGATTTCGCCGGGTTGAGGCAGATGTGCCCGAAGCTGGAGGCGATTGCGCACAACGGCGGCGAAAGCTTCAAGCATTCGAAGCACACCTTGCTGCTGGGTTTGCCGGTTTATAAATTACCGTCTACCAGCCCGGCCAATGCTTCGTGGAGCTTTGAGCGCAAACTCGCGGCCTGGCGGGAAGTTTTTGAGAAACACGGATTGGTTTGATGCAAAGAAAAGAAACAGAAAAGGAAATGGCGAAGGCGGCCGCTGAGTTGCCGGAAGTCAATTTCTCCGACTATGGCGATGTGCGCTTTCTGCATTTGGGCACCGAATGGGTGCAAGGCTCGATGCTGCGGGACGCACCGTACGACATCGAACTGGAGTATGTGCAGCGCATGATGGCCGGCCTGCTTTTCATGGACGCTGCGGGCGTGTCGAAAAAGCACGCCATGCAGTTGGGCCTGGGCTCAGCGGCGCTCACCAAGTTTTGCTACAAGAAGCTGCGCATGAAGGCCACGGCGGTCGAGATCAACCCGCAGGTCATCACCGCCTGCCGGCTCTGGTTCAAGCTGCCGCGCGACGACCTGCGCCTGCATGTGATCAACGCCGACGCCGCCGCTGAAATCAAAAAACCGGCGCACCAGGGCACGGTAGATTTGCTGCATGTCGACCTGTACGACCACGAGGCGGCCGCGCCGGTGCTGGACAGTGCGGAGTTTTATGAACACTGCCGCGGGCTGCTGACGGAGGAGGGCGTGATGACGGTGAACCTCTTTGGCCGTGACTCCAGCTACATGCAGTCGCTGACAAAAATCGCGGAAGCCTTTGGCCCCGAGTCGGTCTGGGCGTTCACGCCGACGCGTGAAGGCAATACCGTGGTGCTGGCCCAGCGTGAGCCCACGCGGCCCGAGCGGGCCGAGCTGCTGGCGCAGGCCGGCATCATCGAATCGCGCTGGGACCTGCCGGCCAAAAAGTGGCTTCGGCTCTTCAAACCGGTGGCCTGAGTCCGGCCGCCGCCATGATGGCGAAAGCCATGATGGATGGGGTACAGTGCCACCCATGAGCGCCGTGACCCACCCCAAACCCCACCGCGAATCGCAGCCGAAAAAAGGCCATGCCGGCCCGCTGGACTGGCGTACGTTGGTGGAGTGGCTCAGTGAAGACGGCGTGATCAGCGCCGCCGAGGCCCAGCGCACCATCGCGCGCTGCTCGCAGGTGCAAAGCGCGCAGCCGCCGTTGACCCGCCTGGCCAGCGTCGGCATGAGCCGCGTGGCCGACGGCAAGCCGCTGGACATCGAAACCATGACGCAGTGGCTGGCCGGCCGCGCGAACCTGGGTTATATGCGGATCGACCCGCTCAAGGTCGACGTGGGCAAAGTGGCCGACACCATGTCCGCCATGTATGCGGAGCGGCACAAGGTGCTGCCGGTGCAGGTCACACCGGGCGAAGTGGTGATCGCCACGTCCGAGCCTTTTATTACCGACTGGGTGCAGGAAGTGGAACGCCAGGCCAAGCGCAGCGTGCGCCTTGTCGTGGCGAGCCCGCTTGAAATCACCAAATTCACCGCCGAGTTTTTCGCGCTCGCCAAATCCGTCAAGGCCGCCGTCAAGTCGGGCGGCTCGTCGGGCTCGGCGAGTTTTGAGCAACTGGTTGAACTTAACAAAAGCAACAAGCAGCTGGACGCCAACGACCAGGGTGTGGTGCAGGTGGTCGACTGGCTCTGGCAGTACGCTTTTGACCAGCGCGCCAGCGACATCCACCTGGAGCCCCGGCGCGAGCAGGGCGTGATCCGCTTTCGCATCGACGGCGTGCTGCACCCGGTTTACCAGTTGCCCATGGGCGTGCACAACGCCATGACGGCGCGCATCAAATTGCTGGGCCGCATGGACGTGGTGGAAAAGCGCCGGCCGCAGGACGGCCGCATCAAGACCCGCAACCCGCGCGGCGATGAAATCGAAATGCGGCTGTCGACCCTGCCCACGGCCTTCGGCGAAAAAATGGTCATGCGTATTTTTGACCCCGACACCACGGTCAAGAACCTCGATGCATTGGGTTTCTCGCAGCATGACGCCGACCGCTGGGAGCAGCTCGTCAAACGGCCCTACGGCATCGTCCTGGTGACCGGGCCGACCGGTTCGGGCAAGACCACCACGCTGTATTCCACCCTCAAAAGGCTGGCCACCGAAGAGGTCAACGTCAATACGATTGAAGACCCGATCGAAATGATCGAGCCGGCCTTCAACCAGACGCAGGTGCAGGCGCACCTGGATTTTGATTTCCCCGAAGGCCTGCGCGCACTGATGCGGCAGGATCCGGACATCATCATGGTGGGCGAAATCCGCGACCTGCAAACCGCCGAAATGGCGGTGCAGGCGGCGCTCACGGGCCATCTTGTCTTCAGCACGCTGCACACCAATGACGCACCCTCGGCGGTCTCGCGCCTGATGGAGCTGGGTGTGCCGTCCTACCTGATCAACGCCACGGTGCTGGGCGTGCTGGCCCAGCGGCTGGTGCGCACGCTGTGCAGCAACTGCCGCGAGCCCGACGAAAGCGCCGCGCGCGAAACACTGGCCGATATGGTCAAGCCCTGGCAGATCAGCGGAGGCTACCGGCCCTACAAGCCGATGGGCTGCGTGGATTGCCGCATGACGGGTTTCCGCGGGCGCATGGGCCTTTATGAATTGCTGACCGTGACCGAGGGCTTCAAGGAGAAGGTTTCGAAAGAGCCCAACATTGATGCGCTTCGCCGCCAGGCGGTGACCGAAGGCATGCGGCCGCTGCGGCTGGCCGGCGCCCTCAAGGTGGCCGAGGGACTGACAACGATTGAGGAAATTCTGGCGTCCACCCCGCCGCTGTCCTGAGTCTGCGGGTTTCTACCAAGTTCACGGCGCTTGGGTCTTGCTGTCAGTGACTGGTAAGAAAAAATACAGACGAAAGGTAAGTGAAAGCCACATGCTGAATTCCCATGAATAAATGCACAATCCACCGATTCATTCTTTATGTATAGAGGAGACAAGCCGTGAATATCAAGAGTCAAAAAGACTTCTTCTCCGGCCTCATGTTCATGGGCGTCGGCGGAGCGTTCGCATGGGGGGCAACAACCTATAACGTAGGCGAGGGCGCCCGCATGGGCCCGGGTTATTTCCCGCTCATGCTGGGCATCCTGCTGGCCATTATTGGCGCCGCCATCACCTTCACCGCATTGGTGGTTGAAGCCGAAGGCGGCGGAAAAATCGGCAAATGGGCCTGGAAGCCGCTGTTTTTCATCATCCTGGCCAACGTGGTATTCGGCATTTTGTTGGCAGGCTTGCCCAGCATCAAGCTACCCGCCATGGGCATGATCGTGGCCATTTATGCGTTGACCTTCATCGCCAGCATGGCCGAAGCCGGCTGGAAGTTCAAAACCACGTTGATTCTGGCCACCGTCCTGGCGGCCGGAAGCTACCTCGCTTTTGTGGTGGCGCTCAAGCTGCAGTTCCCGGTGTGGCCTGCCTTCATCACGGGCTAAGGATAAAAAATGGATCTCGTCACTAATTTGTCCCTGGGCTTTAGCGTTGCCTTTACGCCCATCAACCTGCTGTACGCCTTTATCGGCTGCGTGCTGGGCACCCTGATCGGTGTGTTGCCCGGCATCGGCCCGGTTGCCACCATCGCGATGCTGCTGCCGGCCACTTATGCGCTGCCGCCGGTGTCGGCCCTGATCATGCTGGCCGGTATTTATTACGGCGCGCAATACGGCGGCTCGACCACCGCGATTCTGGTGAACCTGCCGGGCGAATCGTCTTCGGTCGTGACCTGTATCGACGGCTACCAGATGGCGCGAAAGGGACGAGCGGGCCCTGCGCTGGCGGCGGCTGGGCTTGGCTCCTTTTTTGCCGGCTGCGTCGGCACGCTGATTCTGGCGGCCTTCGCACCACCCCTGACCGAGCTGGCTTTCAAATTCGGCCCTGCGGAATACTTCGCCCTGATGGTGCTGGGCCTGATCGGCGCCGTGGTGCTGGCTTCCGGTTCGCTGCTCAAGGCTGTTGCCATGATCGTGCTGGGCCTGCTGCTCGGCCTGGTCGGCACCGACGTGAACTCCGGTGTGGCGCGCTTTAGCTTTGACGTGCCCGAACTGACCGACGGCATCGGCTTCGTAGTGATTGCCATGGGTGTGTTCGGTTACGGTGAAATCATCAGCAACCTGGCGCAGCCCGAGCATGAACGCGAAGTGTTTACCGCCAAGGTGACAGGCCTGTTCCCCACCAAGGAAGACTTCAAGAACATGGCGCCTGCCGTGCTGCGCGGTACTGCTTTGGGTTCTGCGCTGGGCATTTTGCCGGGCGGCGGCGCCTTGCTGGCGGCTTTTGCGGCCTACGCGCTGGAAAAGAAAGTCAAGATGAAGCCGGGCGAAGTGCCCTTCGGCAAAGGCAACATCCGCGGTGTGGCGGCGCCTGAGTCGGCCAACAACGCCGGATCGCAGACCTCCTTCATTCCGCTGCTCACGCTGGGTATTCCTCCCAACGCCGTGATGGCCCTGATGGTGGGCGCGATGACGATCCACAACATCCAGCCCGGCCCGCAGGTCATGACCAGCAACCCCGAACTGTTCTGGGGCCTGATCGCCTCGATGTGGATCGGCAATGCGATGCTGGTGATCCTGAACCTGCCGCTGATCGGCATCTGGATCAAGCTGCTGACGATTCCCTACCGTTTGCTGTTCCCCGCGATTGTGTTGTTCTGCGCCATCGGCGTGTACTCGACCAACAACAACACCTGGGACATCTGGATGGTGGCGATTTTCGGCTGCATCGGTTACCTGTTCATCAAGCTGGGCGCCGAACCCGCGCCGCTGCTGCTGGGCTTTATCCTGGGCCCGATGATGGAAGAAAACCTGCGCCGCGCGCTGCTGCTTTCGCGCGGCGACTGGAGCGTGTTTGTCACGCGTCCGCTGTCGGCCGGCCTGCTGGGCGCCGCTGTTCTGTTGCTGGTCATCGTTTTGTTGCCGGCGGTCAAGAACAAGCGGGAAGAAGCCTTCGTCGAGGCTGATTAAGCAGTGAAACCCTGCAAAAAAAGGCACCTTCGGGTGCCTTTTTTTGTTTGGCCTCTTTTGCCTGTTTGCACCATAGTCGGCACCTGAAAATCGTTGCACAATGGCCCAATGAAACGTAAACATATGATTTCTCTGGCCGCAGCTTTGGCTGCCGCTTTTGCCGTGGCGTTTGCCGGGCCTGCCCTGGCCCAAAGCTACCCCACCAAACCCATCCGCATGATCGTGCCCTTCCCGGCGGGCGGCGCGACCGATATCCTGGCGCGCGCCCTGTCGCAAAAGCTCGGTGAAAAAATCGGGCAGACGGTGGTGGTCGACAACCGCCCGGGCGCGGGCGGCACCATAGGCGCCGATGCGGCTTCCAAGTCGCCGGCGGACGGCTACACGCTGCTGCTGGCCACGTCCAGCACACACAGCATCGGGCCGGCCATCAACCCGAAAATCCCGTACAACGCCGAGACCGACTTCACGCCGATTGCCTACGTGGCAAGCTCGCCCAACGTCGTGCTGGTGCCCAACTCGTCGCCGTCCAAAACGATGCGTGAGTTCATCGACTATGCGCGCAAGAACCCGGGCCGCCTGAACTACGCGTCCAGCGGCAACGGCACCATCGTCCACCTGACGAGCGAGTACTTCAAGGCGCAATCGGAGACCTTCATCCTGCACATCCCTTACCGCGGCACCGCGCTGGCCATGCCGGATCTGATCAGCGGCAAGATCGATGTGCTGTTTGACTCCTTTGTCACCGGCATGCCGCATGTGAAAGACGGCAAGCTGCGCGCGCTGGCCGTCACCACCCTCAAACGCACGGCGCTGGCGCCGGACATGCCGACGGTGTCCGAAGTCCTGCCTGGGTTCGAGTCTGTCACCTGGTTTGGCGTGTACGGTCCCAAAGGCATGCCGCAAGACCTGGTGGGCAAGGTCAACCAGGCGATCAACGCCGCGCTGGCCGATGCCGATGTGAAAGACCGCTTCGCCCGGCTGGGCGCAGAGCCCACGGGCGGCACGCCGCCGGCCTTTGCCGCCATGGTCAAGGCCGATACCGCCAAGTGGAAAAAAATCATCGCCGAGCGGAAAATCACGACGGATTGAACATTCTTCGCATGCTGTGACATGCCCTGGCAGCCACGCCGGCGCGTCCTGGCCTAATCCGGGTTAACCCGGCGATTCGTCCGCAGATGGCGCTGGCGCCAGCTCCCTTGTTTTGCCTCGCCTTCAACAGGTAACCCCTTTCATGAACTTCAATTACAGCAACCCCTACACCTCCACCCGCCTGCCGCTGTTTGCCCGCAATGTGGTGTCCACCTCGCACCCGCTGGGCGCACAGGCCGGCCTGCGCATGATGCTCAAGGGCGGCAACGCAGTCGACGCAGCGATTGCCGCCGCCGCGGCCATGACCATCGTCGAGCCCGTCAGCAACGGTTTGGGCAGTGATGCTTTCTGTATCCTGTGGGACGGCAAAGAGTTGCACGGCCTCAATGCATCAGGCCGCGCGCCGCAAAGCTGGACGCCCGACTACTTCAGCCGCAAATACGGCGCCGATGCACAGACACCGCCCAAGCGCGGCATTGATTCCGTTACCGTGCCCGGCGCGGTGGCCAGCTGGGTGGCCATGAGCAAGCGCTTCGGCAAGCTGCCCTTTGCCGACCTGATGGAGCCGGCGATTGAAATTGCCGAGCGCGGCTATTTGCTGCCGCCGGTGGTGCAGCAGAAGTGGGCGGCCGCGACGGCCGAACTGCAATCGCTGCCGGGCTTTGCGAACTCTTTCCTGCCCTGGGGCCGTGCGCCCAATGTGGGTGAACTGTTCCAGTTCAAGGCGGCGGCCAAGGCGCTGCGGGCCATCGCCGAAACCAAAGGCGACGCGTATTACGGCGGCGCCATCGCCCAAGCCATCGAAAAGTTCTCTGCGCAAAACGGCGGCAGCATCACTGCCAAAGACTTTGCCAGCTACCAGCCCGAATGGGTCAAGCCCATCGCCAAGGACTACCGGGGCTACACCCTGCACGAGATCCCGCCCAACGGGCAGGGCATTGCCGCGCTGATCGCGCTGGGCATCCTGGATAAATTCGACGTGGCCGGCCTGCCCGTTGACGGTGTGGATTCGCAGCACCTGCAGATCGAAGCCATGAAGCTTGCCTTTGCCGACATTTACAAATACGTGGCCGAGCCCTCGTCAATGGAGGTGACGGCCGAACAAATGCTCGATGACGCCTACCTCGCATCCCGTGCCAAACTCATAGACATGAAAAAGGCACAGGACTTTGGCGCGGGCAATCCCGTCAAGGGCGGCACCATCTACCTCACGGCGGCCGACGAAGACGGCATGATGGTGAGCTTCATCCAGAGCAACTACATGGGCTTCGGCTCGGGTTGCGTCGAGCCCGAATTCGGCATCAGCCTGCAAAACCGCGGCCACGGCTTCAGCCTGCAGCCGGGCGCCAACCAGGTCGCGCCGGGCAAGCGGCCTTTTCACACCATCATCCCGGCCTTCCTCACCAAAGACGGCCAGCCGGTGATGAGCTACGGCGTGATGGGCGCCAACATGCAGCCGCAGGGCCACATGCAGACGCTGGTGCGCATGCTGGACTACGGGCAGAGCCCGCAGGTGGCGTGCGACGCGCCGCGCTGGCGCTACAACGCCGGCCTTGAGATCAACGTCGAAGCCGCGATGGACCAAGGCACCGTACAAGGGCTGGCAGATCGCGGCCACCGCATGGAAGTCATCAACGACTCCTACCAGGACTTCGGCGCCGGCCAGTTCATCTGGCGCGCCGGCAACCCCAAGACCGAAGGCTACGTGGCCGCCAGCGATGCGCGGCGCGACGGCCAGGCCGTGGGTTTTTAAGAAGCGACCTTGAGCGATACGCCCGAAAAATTTGATCAAAAAAGGCCTCCAGCCCAGACGGAGCCTGGGCAGGCAGCTACAAAAAGCATAGCGTCCGGCCTGTTGCTCGCCACCTTCGGCGCGATTGCCTTCAGCGGCAAGGCGATCATCGTGAAGCTGGCCTACCGCTACGGCGTCGATGCCGTCACGCTGATCATGTACCGCATGCTGTTTGCGCTGCCCATCTTTGCGCTGATGGCCTGGTGGGCCAGCCGCGGCAAGCCGCCGCTCACGCGCAAGGATTGGCTGGGCGTGCTGTGGCTGGGTTTTACCGGTTATTACCTGGCCAGCTTCCTGGACTTCGCGGGCCTGGCCTTTATCAGCGCGTCGCTGGAGCGGCTGATTCTTTACCTCAACCCCACGCTGGTGCTGCTGCTGGGCCTGGTGATGTACAAGCGCCGCGTCAGCGCGCCGCAAATCATCGGCATGGCCATCAGTTATTGCGGCGTGGTGCTGGTGTTCGGCCATGAGATCACATTGCAGGGGGCAGACGCCGCCTGGGGCGCGCTGCTGGTGTTCCTCAGCGCCGTCAGCTATGCGCTTTACCTGGTCTACAGCGGCGAGATGGTCCGGCGGCTGGGATCGCTGCGCCTGGTGGGCCTGGCGACCTCCGTGGCCTGCCTGCTGTGCCTGCTGCAGTTTGTCTTGCTGCGGCCCATGAGCGCCGCCGCCGTCGCGCCTGAAGTGATCTGGCTGTCGCTGCTCAATGCCACGCTGTGCACCGCAGTGCCGGTGCTCATGGTGATGATGGCCATCGAACGCATAGGCGCCGGCATGGCCGCGCAAACCGGCATGGTGGGCCCGATGTCGACCATCCTGATGGGGGTGCTGATTCTGGGGGAGCCGTTCACGGCCTGGGTGGCGGCCGGGACGGTGCTGGTGATTGCTGGGATTTTTGTGTTTACCCGTGGCAGATAAGGGCCCCCACGCTCCCCCACTGCGTGTGGGTCGCTGCCCCCCGAGGGGGCCGCCCGCCTGCGGTCTGGCAAAGCCAGTCCCGCGGCTCATGCTGGGTTAAGGATTCCCGCGTGCACCGAAGTTGCTTTGGCATCAAATCGGCCTCTAGCCCATGCTCAGCATGCACAGACAGCTATCGATTTGATAGCAAATGGCGTTCAGGCGCTGCTACTTCTTGGCTGGCGTACGCCCAGGCGCCTGCGCCGTCGGCCGGCGGTTCGCGCTGCTCATGCGCTGCGCCACCGTCACGGACGGCTGCACCGCATAGGCATCCAGCCGGTTGCCCATCGCCAGCTCGAGCTGGTTCAAGCGCGTCTGTGCCGGCGGGTGGGTGCTGAGCGACAGGGCAAACAAGGCGTCATCCGGCGCTGCGGTGCGCAGCTGCTGCAGCACGGCGACCAGGCCATACGGGTCAAAACCCGCGCGTGCCGCCAGCGCCACGCCGGTGCGGTCGGCGTCAAACTCGTCCTGCTGGTCCAGGCCCTTGGTGTACATGTTTTTGCCCAGCGCCAGCAGTTGCGACGACACCAGGCCGCCCAGGTCGTTCTTCAGCTGCGAGCTGATCACTTGCGTCAAAAGGCCTGCCCGTGCCGCCTTGTTCATGGCGATCAGGTGGTGCTTGGCCGTGACGTGGGTGATTTCATGGGCCAGGATGCCGGCCAGTTCGGCCTCGTCGGTCACGCGGTCCATCAGGCCCTTGGTGACAAAGACATAACCGCCCGGTGTGGCGAAGGCATTGAAGCCGGGGTCGTCGAGGATGGCGAATGTCCAGGGCAGGTCGGGGCGCGACGATTGCAGGCTGATCCAGCGGCCCAGCTGGTTGATGTAGCGCTGCATGGCCACGTCGGGGTAGAGCGGCTTGCTGCCCAGCAGCACGGCGGCCAGTTGCTGGCCGATCTGGATTTCACGCGGCTCGTCGATCTGGTCCAGCGACTGCGAGAGCAGCTGGAACAGGTCGCCGCCTTTGGCCGCCTGCGCGCCCTGCGGCGCGAGGCTGGCGCCCAGCAGCGCGCCGGCCAGGCCGGCCGGTGAATTGGGCTGCTGCGCGGGTTGTGCGGGCTGGTTGGGTTTGATCAGCGACTGGAACAGGCCGCCCAGCGCCTTGCCGGGGTCCTGGGCCTGGGTGGCGAGCGGGCTCAGGCCGGCCATCAGGGCGAGGGCGCAAGCCGCGTGGCGCGCCGGCTGCTGCAGCTTGAAGAGGTGTGGAAAATTCATGGCGTGCCTCGTTGATTTTTCTTGTCGTTGTTGTTGTCGTTGTTGTGGTGCTTAGCGGGTGTATTGGTCCGGTGCGGCGCTGGGGGCAGCGGCCGGCGCCGCGGGCACCGGCAGGGGCTCGACCTGCCGGCTGTTCAGCGAGGCACTGCCCGCGAACTGCCGGGCCTGCGCGGCATTCATGCGGTTGCCGTCGGCCTGCGCCACCGCCGCCAGGTTGGGCAGGGCGTTGGCAAGGTCTTCAGCGCCCAGGCCGCGAATACCGACGGTGGAGGTGGCCACCGTGCTGCCGGGCGCCTGTGCGCTGCCCTTGTTGAAAAAGCTCGAGAGGCTGCGCAGCGCGCCGGCGCCCGAGCCGCCGCTCTGCGCGCTGGCCGAGGTGATGTCAAACATGTGCACCCAGCCGGTGGCGCCGTCGGCCGTGCGGACCTTGATCCACGCGCCCTGGCGATCGCCCAGCCGCGTCACCGGCGTTTGCACCGGCAGCGGCGCCAGGCTGCGGGAGGCATCGCCCGGGGCATCGCGCAACTGCGCCTCGCGTTTGATCAATGCGGCCTCGCCCTGGGGCTGGGCCTGTGCCAGGGGGCTGGACGCCAGTACGGCAGCGATAACCATCCCCGCCTGAAATTTTGATTTACTCAGTATCATGAGCCGCTCTCCCCCTCTGTGGTTGTCATCAAGGAATTATTATGGATTTGGGTATTGCAGGCAAATGGGCGCTGGTGTGCGGTGCGAGCAAGGGTTTGGGCCTGGGCTGCGCCGAGGCGCTGGTGCGTGAAGGCGTCCATGTGCTCATCGTGGCGCGCGGCGCCGAGGTGTTGCAGGCGGCCGCCGCCAAACTGCAGGCCGACCCGGCCCGGCCCGCGAGTGCGAGCGTCCAGTTCGTCGCCGCAGACATTACCACCGCGGAAGGCCGCGCTGCGGTATTCGCGGTGCGCAAGGACTTCGACATCGTGGTGACCAACGCCGGCGGCCCGCCGCCGGGCGACTTCCGCGATTGGGACCGCGACGCCTGGATCAAGGCGGTTGACGCCAACATGCTGACCCCGATCGAGCTCATCAAGGCGACCGTCGACGGCATGGCAGCACGCGGCTTCGGGCGCATCGTCAACATCACGTCCAGCGCCGTCAAGTCGCCCATCGACATCCTGGGCCTGTCCAACGGCGCGCGCAGCGGCCTCACCGGTTTTGTGGCGGGCGTGGCGCGCAGCAAGCTGGCGGCGCAGGGCGTCACCATCAACAACCTGCTGCCCGGCGCCTTCGACACCGACCGCCTGCGCGGCACCATGAGCGGCGCGGCGCAAAAAACCGGCCAACCGATTGAAACCATCATGGACGCACGCCGCAAGAACATCCCGGCCCAGCGCTTCGGCACCTCCGCAGAGTTCGGCGCCATCTGCGCTTTCCTGTGCAGCCAGCATGCCGGCTACATGACGGGGCAGAACGTGCTGGCCGACGGCGGGGCCTACCCGGGCACCTACTGATTGCCCGCGTTCATGGGCCTGCGCTACCTCAACTTCGATCACAGCGAGGACGGCGATGGCGTGGGCACGCTGGAGGCCATGGCCTCCGTCTGGCCTGAGCAGGTGCAGGCCGTGCATGCCGAGGTCGTCCAGGTGCTGGACTGGGTCCATGCGCAATTTCCCGGGCGGCGCGGCCCGCTCGATGAAGGTTTTGACTGGGACTATGACCTGCACGGTGTGCAGGAACTGACGGCACCCGAGGTTTTGCACTACGACGAACAGGCGCGCCGCCTAAGCGTAGAGGCCGGTGCGCCCGGCAAGCCACGGCACACGCTGACACTCTCGCTGAGCGGAACGCCCGCGTTTTGCGAGGCGTTCATCCAGCAATTCGGCTTGAACGCTGACTGAGCCGTACTTGCGGGCTCACGACATCACAGCCTCGCCGCGCACCCGCCGCATCAGCTCGTGCTGCATCCCGAAGACCCGCAGCTGCTCCGCATAGGGCGCGAGCATCTGCTCTTCCTTCGCGATCGCCACGCCCAGCAGGCTGGCCATTTTTTCTTTGCCCACCTGGCCGTGCGCCAGCAGCTCGTCCACGATGCCCAGCAGCAGGGCCGAATCGGCTTTGAGGATTTCCTGCGCGCGCGCGTAGGCCTGCGCCAGCAGGGCCTCGATCTCGGCGTTGGTGGGCTCCACGTCGGTGTTGAGGTTTTCTTCAGTGCTGTCGGTCACGTCGATGCGGCTGAGCCGCTTGCCAAAACCGAAGTGGCGCACAAAACGCGCGGCCAGGGCCGTGGCATTCTTGAAGTCGCTTTCGCTGCCGGTGGTGCAGGCATCGTCGCCGAACACCAGGGCCTCGGCGGCGCGGCCGGCCAGGCTCACGCAGATGCGGTCCAGGCAGCTTTGCCGTGACTCGGCCTTCATGCGCACATAGCTGTTGTAGCCGCCCTCAAACGACGCCACATTGATCTTGACCTCCTGCGGCGCATGGCCGAACAGCCGGCCATAGACCAGGCCGTGGCCGGCTTCATGTACGGCCAGCAGGGCCCGGAAGTCGGGGCTGGCGCGCTGCTTGAGCTGGTTGAGGTCCAGCGGCACAGGGTAGGCGATGCTTGCGCCCCCGTTTTTGCCATGGCTGACGTGCAGGGATTGTGTGGTGGCGTCCAGCCTCACGCGCAGCGTTGCGCCTTCGGCGATGCCGTGCTCAAGGGCCCACAGTGCGGCGTTGACCAGCGGCGCGCTCAGGATGGCGTGGATCGACGAGAACAGCGGGCGCGTCCCCTGGGCGGGGAAAACCGCGTTGGCGTAAATCCCCTGGTACACCGATTCGTGCAGGTCAAAAACCAGCCCGGCGCTCGCCTGCATTTCGTCGACATACCGGGCACAGGTGCTGCGGATCAGCCGCTCATACGTGGACTGGCTCAGCGACGGGTAGATCACGTGGTTGTTCCCCAGCCGGGCGATCTGCTCGGGCTTGAAGCGCTCTCCCAGGGCTTTCTTGACGTCGATCACCGACAGCTTTTTTGTCAGCGCATGAAAGATATCGGCGTCGGTGTCGCAGTCTTCCACGCGTTTGGCGGTGCCTTCGTACATCTCGTCCAGGTTGCCCGAGACGAAGATGAGTAGCCGGCTGTAATCCGTTTCCCACGAGTCGGTCGAGGCCCGGAACGCCAGCATGCGCTCCTGCAGTTGTTGGGGCGTCCAGGTCATCACTTCCTGCAGCGGCTCCTTGAGCTTGAGGCTTTGCCGGAACTCCTGCGCCTGGTAGGGCGAGAGGGCGAATTTCAGTTTTTTGGGCAGTGCGCCGTCTTTCTCAGGCTTTTCATCTGCTTCCTCGCGTTCGTGGTCGTACAGCGAGAAGGCCAGCGACGATTCAAGCTCCTGCAGAAAAGACAGCGACGGCGGCAGGCGCCCGTCGGACAGCAGCTGCCAGACGTCCTGGTAGCGCTTGACCGCCAGGTCGCCGCCTTTTTCGTTGACGGTGCGAAAGCGCTGGAACTCGTCCAGCACCAGCATGCCGGGCTCGCCCTCGGCTACACCGGACTCGGCCAGCATCGCGCTGATGGAGTCGGCGCTGCGCCAGCTGCCGCCGTTGCTGAAGCCGTCCATCTGCACTTCGACAAAGCGGTCGTAAAAGCCCAGCTTTTGCGCCAGGCGGCGCGTGAGCTGGGTCTTGCCGGTGCCGGTCAGGCCCCACAGGCACACAATCACCGGGCGGCGAATGATGTGCGGCAGCACATACCAGGCGCGGATCGACTCGATCACCCGGTCGATGATCCCGTCAATGCCGAACAGCTCGGTCTTCAGCTCGGCCGCGACCAGGGCCAGGTGGGCACTGCGTTCGCGCATGAGCCCGGGCGGCACGCGGGCTGCGGCAGCCGTCTCGGTTGTCATATCGTTTTTCATGTCAGTCAATCAATCAATCAGTTTTTTAAGGGCCTTGTGTAAGGCCACGGTTTCAGCACGGCGATGCGCGCCGGTGCTGCGAATATGTTTGCCCGCGCCGGACGTGATGGCGCGACGGGCCAGCGCCTGCACCACGGGGTTGCGCGGCGCGGGCAGCTGCACGGTCAAGGCAAGCGGCTGCTTCATGCGCCGCAAATGCTTGACCTTGCCTGCGGCAAAGTCACGGGAAAAAGTTTTGGCACTCATGTGCACGCTCCAGAAAGCAAAAAACCCCGGCGAAAAATCAGCCTGGGGTTTGCGGAGCGCGCTTCACACGTGAAGGCGCGGCACCGACTGCCCGCAGGGCTGGGTATGGTGGGCACCACATCCAGCCGGGGGCAGTGGAGGGTGCGTCAGGTGTGAGTGAACAAAGTCATGGGTCTTGGTGGCTTCAAGGGTTGGCTGCGCAAGGTTATTCGTTGCGCAGCGGCTCAAAGCAAGGAACGGATTCTGAAGAGCCCGCGCGGGCTTGGCAAGTTTTATGCGAGGGTTTTTGATGAGGTGTTGTGAAAATCAAACCAACACCGCGCCATGACGCCGGTGTTTGCCAGGCGCCTCAGCGCCGCGACGACACCACGATGCCGCCCACGATCAGCACAAAAGCGACGGCGTGATAAAGATGCGGCAGCTCACCCAGAAACGCCGCCGACAGCAGCGCGGCGAACAGCGGCGTGAGGTTGGAAAAGAAGCCCGCGATCGCCGGCCCGACCCGCTGCACGCCCATGCCCCAGCAGCGATAGGCGATCACCGCGGGCCCGACGGCCACGTACAGCAAGGCCGCAGCCAGCGGCCAGCCCCAACTGATGTGCGCATCGGTCAGCGCCCACTCACCCGCTGCAAAAGCGCCTGACCAGGCCAGGCCGAAGACGATTTGCGCAAGCAAAAAAGCCGCCCAGTCGCGGCGGATTTCGCCGGGCTCTTTGGGTTGCGACAGCAGCCAGCTGTAGAACGCCCAGGACAACGTGGCCAGCAGCACATACAGGTCGCCGGGCACCAGTTGCACCTGCATCAACAACTCCCACTGGCCGCGCGACAGGACCACCAGCACGCCGGCAATCGACAGCACGGCGCCGGCGACCTGGCGACGGGACACGGCCTGGCCGAAGAACAGCGCGCCCACGACCAGCATCCAGATCGGCACGCTGGATGCGACCAGCGTGACGTTGAGCGGCGTGGAAGTTTTCAGTGCCAGGTACTGCAAGGCGTTGTAGCAGCCCACACCCAGCAGGCCCAGCACCGCAAAGCGCTTCCAGTGCGCCCACAGGCCGCTGCCCGGTTTCAACACCTGCCAGGCCAGCGGCAGCAGAATCACAAACGCCAGCGCCCAGCGCAAAAAATTGAGCGTCATGGGCGGCACCAGGCCGGTGACCAGGCGGCCGACGACGGCATTGCCGGCCCAGAGCATGGGAGGGATCACCAGCAGCGTGGCGGTGGCGGGCGTGAGGCGTTGGGTCATGCCAGCGACTTTACCAAGCGGCGCTGTTTTCCGACGAAGGGGACGTGTTCAACCCTCGAGCCGTGCGGCCCATTGGGATTCATGGCACCATGACGGCCGAGCTTCTTTCCCACCCACCGCAACCTTTGCAAGGAACACCATGGCCTCCTACCCCTCCAAAGCCGTCCGCATCGACAAGCACGGCGGCCCCGAAGAACTCAAACTGGTGGACGTGACGGTGGGCGAGCCTGGACCGGGCGAAATACGCATTCGCCACAAGGCCATCGGCCTGAACTACATCGACGTCTACCAGCGCAGCGGCGTCTACCCGTTCACCATGCCGCTGCAACTGGGCATGGAGGCGTCGGGCGTGATCGAGGCTGTGGGCGAAGGCGTCACGCACCTCAAGCCGGGCGACCGCGCCGCCTACGCCAGCCAGCCGCCGGGCAGCTACTGCGAGCTGCGTGTGATGCCGGCCAAGTGTGTGTGCAAGCTGCCCGATGTCATCTCGTTCGAGACCGGCGCGGCCATGATGCTCAAGGGCCTGACCGCGCAGTACCTGCTGCGCCGCACGCAGCCGCAAGGCGGCCTGCAGCCCGGCGACTTTGTGCTGTTTCACGCCGCGGCCGGTGGTGTCGGCCTGATCGCCTGCCAGTGGGCCAGGGCCATGGGACTGCAGCTCATCGGCACGGCGGGTTCCGACGAAAAATGCGCGCTGGCCCTGTCGCAGGGCGCAGCCTTCGCCATCAACTACGCGAAAGAAGACTTTGTGGCCCGCGTCAAAGAGATCACCGGCGGCAAGGGCGTCAAGGTCGTGTACGACTCGGTGGGCAAAGACACCTTCATGAAGTCGCTGGATTGCCTGCGGCCTTTCGGCCTGCTGGCCAACTTCGGCAATGCCTCAGGCAAGACGCCGCCGCTGGACATCGGCCTGCTGGCTTCCAAGGGCTCGCTCTATGTGTCAAGGCCAACGCTCTTCACCCACATCGCCACACGCGAAACCACCCAGGAGATGGCCGATGAACTGTTCGGCATGCTGACCAGCGCCAAGCTCCACATCCCGATCGACCAGCACTTCGCCCTGGCCGACGTGGCAGAGGCGCACCGCGCGCTGGAGGCTCGCAAGACCACCGGCTGCACTGTTCTGACGGTGTAAATGTGCCGGGCAGGCTCGCTGCGCAACGGTAAACCTGTGTAAAGCCGCAGGCTGCGTTCAACGCAAGGTATTGCCTATGCGTTAAAAAGGGCTGGGCCTTGTGAACAGGCCCGAGGAGAACACCCATGCCCTCAGCGACAGTGATCACCCGGGCTAGCGCGCTGGCCTTCCTGGCTTGCCTGGCCGGTCCCGCAGCGTACGCGCAAGCCGACGCCGCACCCCCTTCGGCCAATGCCGCGGCCGCATGGCGCGCGACGTCGCGACTGGGTTATGCGCCCACGCCGGCCTCCGCGCAAGCCGCAGATGCAACGCCACGCGCCTGGGCCTTGCAGCAGATCGACGCGGCCTATGCCGCCAGCCGCCGCCCACCCGCCATACCCGCAGAGCTTGCCGGCATCAACGCCCCGCTGGGTGATATTGCCCGCGGTTTTTACGCGGAGCGGGAGGCGCGCAAAACCCGGCGTGAAGCAAACAAGCCCGGCGCCGTGATGCAAAACGCCAATGCAGGGCCGGAGAAATTCAGCCGTGAGATGGCGCAAGACGCCGCCGCCTGGCGGCTGATGTCCTGCAGCGACCCGGCACTCGAAAACCCGCTGCTGGCCCGCATGACCGAGTTCTGGTTCAATCACCTCAATGTGTTTGTCGGCAAGGGTCCGGTGCGCCCCTTCGTCGGCCACTATGTCGTCAACGTGATTCGCCCCAACGCCCTGGGCCGGTTTGAAGACCTGCTGCTGGCCAGCGCCCGGCACCCGGCCATGCTGCTGTACCTGGACCAGGCGCAAAGCAACAACCGCGGCATCAACGAAAACTACGCGCGCGAGTTGATGGAGCTGCACACCCTGGGCGTGAACAGCGGCTACACGCAGAAAGACGTGCGCGAACTGGCGCGCATCCTCACGGGCTGGACAGTCAACCTGCGCGACGGCGAAGGCTTTCGTTTTGCCGAGCGCCTGCATGACAAGGACGGCAAGGTGCTGCTGGGCCGCACCTTCGGCAGCGAAGGCGTTGCAGAAGGCGAGGAGGCGATTCGTTACCTGGCGCGCCGGCCTGAGACGGCGCGGCGCATATCCACACGGCTGGCCAGCTTCTTCGTGGCCGACAAACCTTCACCCGCGCTGGTTGACCGGCTGGCCGCCACCTTCACCGCCACACAGGGCGACATCCGGGCGGTGATGCGCACACTGGTCGAATCACCGGAGTTCTGGGCCAAAGACAACACGCTCTTTAAAACCCCGCTGGACTTTGCCTGCTCGGCACTCACCGCAGCCGGCGGTGTGAAGGAGCGCCGCGACATCGTGCAGACCCTGGGCTTTTTAGCGCAAGCCGGCCAGCCCATGCACGGCTGGCAAACGCCCGACGGCTATAAGACCGATGCCGGTACCTGGCTGGCACCCGAGGCCTTGACGCGCCGTGCCGACTACGCACTGGCGCTGGCCCAGCGCACGCCGGAGCCTTCCTACCTCAACGCTTTTTTCAGCACTGCGACACGCGAGCGGATTGCTCGCGAGCCGGCGCAGCTGCGGGCCGGCCTGATGCTGGCCAGCCCTGATTTCATGCGCAAATGAGCAAACCTACACAGGAGTTTTTCATGCACTCAAACGCTTCATCGATTCCTGGCCTGTTGCAACGCCGCAGCCTGCTGGGCCTGGGCGCGTTGTCTGCGCTGTCGCTTGCGGCCGGTGTACCTCGCGTGTGGGCGCAGGCCGTCCCTGCGGGCCGGCAAGGCCTGGACAGCGGCCGCCTTGTCATCGTCTTTCTGCGCGGCGCCTACGACGGCCTCTCTGCCTTCGTGCCTTATGTCGACAGCGACTACTACGCCATGCGGCCCAACATCGCCATTGCCGCACCCGATGGCACGGCGCAAACGGCGCTCAAGCTCGACAAGACCTTTGCCCTGCACCCGGCGCTCAGCCTGTTGCTGCCGCTGTGGCAGCAGGGCGTGTTGGGTTTTGTGCCGGCGGCAGGTTTACCTGCGCCCAACCGTTCGCACTTTGATGCGCAGTACCAGATGGAGATCGCGCAAAGCGGCAAGACCAGCAGCTCGCCCGGGTGGCTGAACAACACGGCCGCGCTGGCCAAAACCAGCGCGGGCAATGCCGCTGCACTCGGTGTGGGCGAGGCCAACCCCGCCATCCTGGGTGGGCAGGCCGCCGTGAAGCTGATCCCGCGCGGGCAGTCGGCCGAGCGCACCGGCGTGCTGGCCAACGACAGGACCCGCCAGGCCCTGCTGGATTTGTATGCCGGTGACGACAAGATCAGCGAAGCCTTTCGCCAGGGCGCGGGCAGCCGCATGCAGAGCGCGCAGGAGCTCACGATGCAAAGAACACAAAGAGCTGAAATGGCGGCAGAAAAAATGGCCGGTAAAAGCCTGGACCGCGACGGTACCCCCGCCAGCCCGCAGGCCCAGACCGCGCAGATGCTGGCGGCCAGCAACGGCGCGGCCGACCCGGTGGGCCTGCAGCTCGACGCCCAGCACCTGGGCACGCTGATGCGCAACGACCGCAGGCTGCGCCTCGGCTTCCTGTCAGCCGGCGGCTGGGACACGCATGCCAACCAGGGCGCCGTGAACGGCCAGCTGGCCAATAACTTCGGCAACCTGGCGCGCGGCATTGCGCAGCTGCGGCAAGACTTTTCGGAGCCCGGCGACGTGATCGTGGTGATGAGCGAATTTGGCCGCACCAGCGCTGAAAACGGCACCCGCGGCACCGACCACGGTTTCGGCAACGCGATGTGGCTCATCGGCAACCGCGTGGCGGGCGGGCGCTGGCACGGCCAGTGGACGGGCCTGGCGCGCAGCAACCTCAACGAGGGGCGCGACCTGCCGGCCCACCATGACTACCGGGCGGTGCTGGCGCAGGTGATGCGGGGGACGTTTGCGTTGGGTGACGCGCAGCTGGCGGATGTGCTGCCCGGGGCGAAGTGGGACAAGCGGCTGGACGGCATGTTTCACAAGGCCTGACGTTTCACTTGCTGGGGTGATCCTCCCGCCGGATTGACCCCCCTCCCGTTCGGGCTGATCCTTCGACAGGCTCAGGACAGGGTACACCTGACGGCGTATCGAAGCCCCTGCTTGTTCGGGATACCCAGGTGTTTTGCGCGGAGCGGTCAGCCACCTCTGCAAGCGCATGCACCTGCGGGAGAAAAAACCGGCTTCGATACCTCAGCCCGAACGGTTGAAAAGCAGGGCGCCATAAAACCCGGCGAAGGTAAACTGACATTCGCCCCAGCTCCAGGCCACCCGCAAGTCCCATGACGCCGCTTAGTTACGACCCCCAATGGCTGCAAACCCTGCGCGCCGGCGCCATCGTGCCGCCGCTGCGACCGCGCGTGCCGCTCTGGGCCGGTGAATCCGTCATCGGCTCGGTCGAGCCCGATTTTTTACATCAAATCGCCCTCCAGCCCTTGTTGGCTATGCACCACCCGCTATTAAAAGAGGAGCACCCGGAGCGGCTGGGCTGGCGCCTGATGGGCGATGTGACGACGAGCCTGAACCAGATCGCAGTGGCGCTGCACGACGCCGGCCTGGCCGGCGCCTGGCGCAACGAACAGCTCGCCGTGCCCGACCAGTTCGGCCACCGCAAAGGCACGGTAGAGCGCGCGGCCGTGCGGCCTTTGGGCATCACCACGCTGGCGGTGCACCTGGTGGGCCAGGCGCCTGATGGCCGCTTCTGGGTGCAGCAGCGTGCCTTCAACAAATCCAACGACCCGGGCCTGTGGGACACGCTGATGGGCGGCATGGTGTCGGCCGCGGACACGGTGGACACGGCGCTCACGCGCGAGACCTGGGAAGAAGCCGGTCTGCATGTGGCCGAACTGCAGGGCATGCGCTACGGCGGGCGCCTGACGACGCGGCGCCCGGCCACCGACGGCAACGGCGCGGGCTATGTGGTGGAAGACATCGACTGGTATGTGTGCACCGTGCCCGACGGGCTGGTGCCCGACAACCAGGACGGCGAGGTCGAGCAGTTTCGCCTGATGGGCGCTGAAGACTTGCTGGCGGCGCTGCAGCGGGGCGAGTTCACTACCGAAGCGGCGCTGATCCTTTCGGACGCGATGGTTTTGCCCTAGGCCTGGTCAGTCAGCGCCGGCGAACGCAGCCGGTTGGGCGCCAGCGCCCCGGCCGAATCGAGGATCGGGTAGGCGATCGAGCAGATGTGCGAATTGATGCGCTTGAGCTCACTGATCAGGTCGATGTGCAGCGAACTGGTTTCCAGGCTCTGCACCGTGTTGGCCGACAGCCGGCCCAGGTGGGTGGTGGCATAGGCGCGTTCCAGGTCGCGAAAGCGGGCTTTTTCTTCCAGCAGCTTTTGCGCATCGCGCACCGTGCCGTTCAAAAACACGCTCATGCCCAGGCGCAGGTTGGCCACCAGGCGCTCGTGCAGCTCGACGATCTCGGCCATGCCGGCTTCCGAGAAATTGCGGCCGGGCTTGATCTTCTTGTCTTCGATGTCGATCAGCACGCGCTCGATGATGTCGCCGATCTGCTCCATGTTGATGGTGAAGCTGATGATGTCCGTCCAGCGGCGGCTTTCTTCCTCGGCCAGCGCCTCGCGCGAGATCTTGGTCAGGTAGTACTTGATCGACGAATACAGCTCGTCGACGGCATCGTCCATCTTGCGCAGGTCTTCGGCGAGCTTCAGGTCGTTCTTCTGGATGACCTCCAGCACGCCCATCAGCATGGTCTCCACCACGTCGGCCTGGTGCATGGCCTCACGCGCGGCGCAAGAGATGGCCAAGGACGGCGTGGCCAGGGCCGAAGGATCCAGGTGATGCGGCCGGCCGCGTGCCTGGCTTTTTTCGGGCTTGGGCAGCAGCTTTTCAACCCAGCGCGCAATCACCTGCGTCCAGCCGATGAAGACAGCGCCCACCAGCACGTTGAAAGTCAGGTGGAACAGCACCACCACGGTCGCCGGCTCGCCCAGGTAAGGCCGGACATGGCGCAGCCACAGGCCGATAAAGGGCGCCGCAATCGCAACCCCCAGCAGCTTGAACAGCAGGTTGCCCAGCGGCACCTGCCGCACTTCCACCGTTGAGCGCAGCGTGGTCAGCACCGCCAGCATGCCGCTGCCCAGGTTGGCGCCCAGCACCAGGCCCAGCGCCACGTCGAGCGGAATGACACCTGACGCGGCCAGCGTGGCGGTCAGCAGCACGATGGCAAGGCTGGAGTAGGACACCACGGCCAGGAATGCGCCGGCGGTGATCTCCAGCAGCAGGTCGCTGCTGAGCGAGCCCAGCAGCGCCTTGACGGCCGGCGCCCGTGTCAGCACCTCGGTGGAGTCCGTGACCAGCCGCAGCGCCAGCAGCATCAGGCCCAGGCCGATCAGCACGCGGCCAAAGCGGCCGACATTGCTGTCTTGCCGCGAGATGAACAGCACCACGCCGACAAAGATAAACAGCGGCGAAAGCCAGGAGAGGTCAAAGGAAAACACCACGGCCATCAGGCTGGTGCCGATGTCCGCGCCCAGCATGACGGCCAGCGCCAGCGGCAGCGTGACCAGGCCCTGGCCGACGAAAGAGGAAACGATGAGGGAGGTGGCGGTGCTGGACTGCACCAGGGCGGTGACGCCTATGCCCGAGACGGCGGCGGCGAGCCGGTTGCTGATGCTGACGGCCAGCACGTGGCGCAGATTGGCCCCGAACACCCGAAGGATGCCGGTACGTACAAGGTGGGTGCCCCAGACAAGCAGCGCAATGGCCGCCAAAAGATTCAACAGATGCTTCATAACTTGAGGGGGCCACTATACCCCTGAAGTGGCCCCTAAGAACCCGTCTACGGTCTAAACGGGGCCGCGCAAACACCTTCTCGGGATGGGATGCAAGGCGCGGTGCGACGCTCATAGTTCACCTATGGGCTAGCGCCGCAACGCCGCAGACCGCCCGAGAAGGGACTTGCCCTCCGGGTTGGGGTGAAATCGGGCGATTGAGCCATCCAGGCCCTTGCATGGGAATTAGCCCATGCGGCGTTCCCGGTCGGCCCACTCATCCCGATTGCACCCCAACGCGGCCCCGTTTAGACCGTAGACGGGTTCTAAGCCCCGGGCGCAACCCTGATTACCGCGTGTGGCGCACCCGCAGCAATTCGTCCAGGATCAGGCAGATCGCCCCGATGGTGATGGCGCTGTCGGCGATGTTGAAGGAGGGGAAGTACCAGCCGGCCCAGTGGAACTGCAGGAAATCCACCACATAGCCGTGCAGGGCGCGGTCAATCACGTTGCCCAGCGCGCCGCCCAGAATGCAGGCCAGCGCGAAGGAGAACAGCTTTTGCCCGGAGTGCGAGCGCAGCAGCCAGAGGATGAACAGCGCCGCCGCGATGCCGATGGCGGTGAAGAACCAGCGCTGCCAGCCCGAGGCCGAAGCCAGGAAGGAGAACGCCGCGCCGGTGTTGTGCACCCGCACGACGTTAAAGAAGCTGGTCACATAGGTCGAGTCGCCCAGGCTGTAGTAGCCCAAAATCAGCACCTTGGTGAACTGGTCGGCAATCAGCAGGATCAGCGCCAGGCCCAGCCAGGGCAGCACGGAGTTGGACGATTGGGTGAAAGTCGTTTTTGCCATTACGCGTATTTCCGGTCTTCGCCCGTGCCGAACAGGTTGCTGGTGCAGCGGCCGCAAATCGTCGGGTGGGCCGGGTCGTGGCCCACGTCGGCGCGGTAGTGCCAGCAGCGTTCGCATTTTGTGTCAGAACTGGCTGTAACCCGCGTTGCGCTTGCACTTGAAGCTATTAAATCAATAGCGGACGTGATGAAGACGAACTTCAGGTCTTCGCCCAGAGAGGCCAGCAGCGCGTGGTCTTCGGCCGCCACTTCCAGCGCCACGTTGGCCTGCAGCGACGAGCCCACCTTGCCGTCGGCGCGCAGGGCTTCGATGTCCTTGTTCACCGCATCGCGCACTTCGCGGATGCGCGACCATTTGGCCAGCAGCGCCGCGTTGGGCGCGGGAAAGTCCGAGTAGGTTTCCATGAAGATCGATTCAGACGAGCCGAACACCTTCCAGGCCTCTTCCGCCGTGAAGCTGAGGAAAGGCGCCATCCAGCGCAGCATCGCGTGCGTGATCTGCCAGAGCGCGGTCTGCGCGCTGCGGCGGGCCAGCGATTTGGGGCCGGTGGTGTAGAGCCGGTCTTTCAGGATGTCGAGGTAGAAGGAACCCAGGTCCTCGCTGCAATAGATCTGCAGTTTGGAGACCACCGGGTGGAACTCATACACCTCGTAGTGCGCCAGGATGTCGGCCTGCAGCTGCGACGCGCGGCTCAGCGCGTAGCGGTCGATTTCCAGCATCTGGTCGAACGGCACGGCGTCCTTGGCCGGGTCGAAGTCGCTGACGTTGGCCATCAGGAAGCGCAGCGTGTTGCGGATGCGGCGGTAGGCGTCGACCACCCGGGCCAGGATCTTGTCGTCGATGCCCAGGTCGCCCGAATAGTCGGTCGAGGCACACCAGAGGCGGATGATTTCCGCGCCCAGCTTGTCGCTGACTTCTTGCGGCACCACCACATTGCCTTCGCTCTTGCTCATCTTGCGGCCCTTGCCGTCCACGGTAAAGCCGTGCGTCAGCAGGCCCTTGTAGGGCGCATGGTCGTACATCGCGCAGGCGGTGAGCAGCGACGAGTGGAACCAGCCGCGATGCTGGTCATGGCCTTCCAGGTACAAATCGGCCGGCCAGGTCGATTGCGCGGCGTGGCTGTGGCGCAGCACGTGGTCGTGCGTGGTGCCGGAGTCAAACCAGACGTCGAGGATGTCGGTGCTCTTGATGTAGTCCGGCGCATCGGCGCCGATGATGGATTCGGCCGTGGCCTTGCTCCAGGCCTCGATGCCGCCGGCTTCGACCATGGTTGCGGCCTGCTCCATGATTTCCATCGTGCGCGGGTGCAGCTCGCCCGTGGCGGTGTGGATGAAGAAGGGCAGGGGCACGCCCCAGTTGCGCTGGCGGCTGATGCACCAGTCGGGCCGGCCGGCGATCATGTCGCGCAGGCGGGCCTTGCCGTTTTCGGGGTAGAAGCTGGTTTCCTCGATGGCGGCCAGGGCCAGCTTGCGCAGGGTTTGCGGCGCCTTGTCTTTGGTGAAAACGCCTTCGCCCTCGTCCATGCGCACAAACCACTGGGCTGCCGCGCGGTAGATCACCGGCGTCTTGTGGCGCCAGCAGTGCGGGTAGCTGTGCAGGATGTCTTGCGTGGCAAAGAGGCGGCCGTGCTCGCGCAGCTTGTCGATGACCAGCGGCGCGGCCTTCCAGATATTGAGCCCGCCGAACAGCGGCAGCTCATCCACATAACGGCCGTTGCCCTGCACCGGGTTGAGGATGTCGTCATAGGCAATGCCGTTGGCCACGCAGGAGTTGAAATCCTCTACGCCGTAAGCGGGCGACGAGTGCACGATACCCGTGCCGTCGTCGGCTGTGGCGTAGTCGGCCAGGAACACCGGGCTGAAGCGGCGGTAGCCAGGGTCCACGTCGTAAAACGGATGCTCGAAGTTGATCTTCTCGAGGTTTGCACCCTTGGTGACGGCGATGACGCGTCCTTCCAGCTGGAAACGCTCAAGGCATTTTTCGACCAGCACCGAGGCCAGCACCAGCAAGCCGCGCTCGGTGTCCACCAGCGAATACTCGAGTTCGGGGTTCAGGTTCAGCGCCTGGTTGGCGGGGATGGTCCATGCCGTCGTCGTCCAGATGACGGCAAAGGCGTCCTTCTGCAGCGCAGCCTGGCCGAAAGCCAGCGCCAGCTTTTGCGGCTCGGCGCATTTGAAGCCGACGTCCAGCGTCTGCGATTTTTTGTCGGCATATTCGATCTCGAACTCGGCCAGCGACGAGCCGCAGTCAAAACACCAGTACACCGGCTTCAGGCCGCGGTAGACAAAGCCGCGCTCCATGATGCGTTTGAGCGCGCGGATTTCATTGGCTTCGTTGGCGAAATCCATCGTGCGGTAGGGGTTGTCCCATTCGCCGAGCACGCCCAGGCGCTTGAAGTCGGCCATCTGGCCGGCGATCTGCTCGGTGGCAAAAGCGCGGCTCTTGGCCTGCACTTCGTCGCGTGGCAGGTTGCGGCCGTGCAGTTTTTCGATGGCGTTTTCGATCGGCAGGCCGTGGCAGTCCCAGCCGGGCACGTAGATTGCGTCCAGGCCCTTGAGCTGGCGCGCCTTGACGATCATGTCTTTGAGGACCTTGTTGACGGCGTGGCCGATGTGGATCTTGCCGTTGGCATAAGGCGGGCCGTCGTGCAACACGAACTTCGGCTTGCCGGCGCGCACGTCGCGCAGCTTTTTGTAGATGCCTTTTTCGTCCCACTCTTTGGTCCAGCCGGCTTCGCGCTTGGGCAGGTCGCCGCGCATGGGGAAGGGCGTGTCGGGCAGGTTGAGGGTGCTGCGGTAATCGGTTTTGGTTTCGGACATGGGATGCTCTTGGAATGCTTTTGGAATGCTTTGTGAGGGCAGCCTGAAGAGGCCGGCCCGCCGGAAATACGGTGGGGATAAAGCCGCTCGCCGGGCGGAAGGCAGGGCGAGCGCAGAGGCGACGAGATCGTCTAAATTCGGTCGCGCGTGGTCTGGCGGCTGGTTTCCGTGTGCATGGAGGCAAAAAACGCCCGCGCCTCGTCGCAGTCCTTGGCGATGCCTGCTTTCAGGCTGTCCAGGCTGTCGTACTTCAGTTCGTCGTGCAGTTTATGAAGCAGTTCCACGCGGATGATTTTACCGTATGCCCCCTCGGGCCCAAGGCTGGCGGGCCATTCGAGGCAATGGGTCTCCAGCAGCACCCGCCCGCCATTGACGTCGGCCGGGTCCAGCGAGGGCCGGATGCCCAGGTTGGCCACGCCGGGAAGGGGCTGGCCGGCCAGGCCGTGCACCTGCACTGCAAAAATCCCGCTGGCGGCCGGTTTCCAGTGCGAAAACCGCAAATTGAGGGTGCGAAAGCCCAGGTCGCGCCCCAGTTTGCGGCCGTGCACCACATGCCCGGAGATGCTGTAAGGCCGCCCGAGCAGGGCGGCTACCCGGTCCATCCGGCCTTCGGCCAGCGCCTCCCGCACGGCGGAGCTGGACACCCGAAGCCCGCGCACTTCGTAACTGTTCATGCGGGCGACATCAAAACCCAGGCGGTCGCCGGCGGCGTCCAGCATGGCATAGTCGCCCGCGCGCTTGGCGCCAAAACGGAAATCGTCGCCCACCAGCACGTATTGCACGCCCAGGCCTTTGATCAGTACATCTTCGATAAACGCTTCGGCGGGCTGTGAGGCCAGCGCGGCGTTGAAGGGCAGCACCACACACTGGTCGATGCCGCAGCGCGCCAGCTCGGTGAGCTTGTCGCGCAGCGTGGCGATGCGGGCGGGGGCCAGTTCGGGTTTGTGGGCCACACCGGCAAAGTAGTCGCGCGGATGGGGCTCAAAACTCATCACGCAACTGGGCACGCCGCGGTGCTGGGCTTCGTTCTTCAGCAGGGCCAGCATGGCCTGGTGGCCGCGGTGCACACCGTCGAAGTTGCCGATGGTCAGGGCGCAGTGCGCCGCCAGCTGGGGATGGTGGTAGCCGCGGAAAATTTTCATGGGGCAATTATCGTTTTTGTAGCGCCCGGGCCCGGTCGGCTGGGGCCTGAACGTGGTTAATGCGGGATTTGGGCCGCTTTGTCATCATTTCACTGTATATTGATACACAGTCAGCCCACCCAGTCAGCCGAACGCTGCGTTTCACGCGGCATCCACCATGATGGAGGTTCGTTTTGAAGGTCTTGAAGCTCTCAGCCCAGGGATTGCCGCAATCCTGGATCAGCCTTGAACAAGCCGTGTTGCACTACGCGGCCGACGAGGTTCGCTGGGAGATGGGCGCTCGGGTTGTCACCTTCCATGGCGGCCACAACGCCATCACCGGTGAGCAGTCGATCATCACGGTCAACAGCATCATCGGCACCAAGGGCGTGCCCAACATCAACCCGTTTGACCTGAAACCAGGCCTGACCAACGGCAAGCTGTTCGCCCGCGACCGCAATGTGTGCGCCTACTGCGGCGGGCACTTCCATGAAGAAGACCTGACGCGCGAGCACATCATCCCGTTTGCCCAAAAAGGCATAGACACCTGGATGAACGTGGTGACCGCCTGCCGCGCCTGCAACCACCGCAAAAGCAGCCGCACGCCCGAACAGGCCCACATGCCGCTGCTCTACACCCCTTATGTGCCCAGCCTCTGGGAAGACTTCATCCTGCGCAACCGCCGCATCCTGGCGGACCAGATGGAGTTCTTGATGGCGCATATCCCGAAAACGTCACGCCTGCACGGGTGACGTTTCGGTAACGGTTCAGGCAAAGACGCCAGCGGTCTCCTGCATCCGCTCCGACACCTCGCCCAGGTGGTGCAGCGTATCGCCAAACGTCATTTCCAGCTGCGTCAGCTTCTTGAAGTAGTGGCTCACGATGTATTCATCCGTCACGCCGATGCCGCCGTGCAGCTGCACCGCCTGCTGGCCCACAAAGCGCATGGACACCCCCAGCTGGTACTTGGCGCGCGCCAGCGCACGGGTGCGCTCGTCGGCCGGGGCGTTGAGCTTGAGTGAGGCGTAGTAGCTCATCGAGCGCGCCAGCTCCAGCTGCATCTTCATGTCGGCCACGCGGTGGCGCAGCGCCTGGAAGCTGCTGATGGCCACGCCGAACTGCTTGCGGGTGTTCATGTACTCGACGGTGATGGCCAGCGTCTTGTCCATCACGCCCACGGCTTCGGCGCAGGCGGCGGCGATGCCGATGTCGACGGCGTGCGCCAGGGCCGTCAGGCCGTCCAGCGTGATCAATGCGGCCGGTGCGTCTTTCAGCGTCACTTCCGCGGCGCGGCCGCCGTCTTGTGTGCCGTAGCCGCGGGTCGTCACGCCGGCTGCCGTGCGCTCAACGAGGAAGAGCGCCAGCTTGCCGTTGGCCATGGCCGGCACGATGAAGGCGTCCGCCTGGTCACCCGCCGGCACTATGCTTTTTGTAGCAGTCAGTGCATATGCACCCTGGGCTGCAGCCGCTTTTGCTTCACATTTTTCAAAGTCGTAACGGGCGGCGCGTTCCTGGTAAGCCAACACCACCAGCGCTTCACCCGCGGCGATTTTCGGCAGCCAGGCGGACTTGACGGCCTCCGGTGCGTAGCCGGACAGCACGGCGCCGGCAATCAGCGTTTGCGCAAAAGGTTCCAGCACAATGCCGCGCCCCAGCTCTTCCATCACGACCATGCCCTCTACCGGGCCCATGCCCAGGCCGCCGTCGGCTTCGGGGATGTAGAGGCCGGTCAGGCCCAGTTCGGCGATCTGGCCATAGGCCTCGCGCGAGAAGCCGCCCGCCTTGGCGATGCCGCGGCGGCGTTCAAAGTCGTAGCCCTTGTCGACCCATTTGCGCACGGCGTCGCGCAGTTGTTCCTGGTCGTCGGTGAAATCGAAATCCATGATGCTTTCCTTTAAACCGGTTTAACCGAGAACGACTTGCGAGACGATGTTGCGTTGCACCTCGTTGGAGCCGCCGTAAATCGTGGTCTTGCGCATGTTGAAGTAAGTGGAGGCTAGCGGTGCATCGCCGGGCAGGCCGCCGGGGAAGTCGCCCTGCCAGCCGGCTTCCATGGCTTCTTCGATAAAGGGCAGGCTGAAGGGGCCGGCGGCCAGCATCATCAGCTCGCTGTAGCGCTGCTGGATCTCGCTGCCGCGAATCTTGAGCAGGCCCGCGATGTCCAGCGAGTTCTTGCCTGATTTCTCGGCCGACAGCACGCGAAGCACCAGCATTTCCAGCGCCACGACGTCGACTTCGAGCTTGGCGATTTCGTCGCGAAAGCGTTGGTCGTCGTACACGCCTTCAGCCTTGGCGATGCGCTTGAGGCGCTCGAGCTCGCGCTTGGCGCGGTTCACGTCGGCAATATTGGTGCGCTCGTGGCTCAACAGGTGCTTGGCGTAGGTCCAGCCCTTGTTCTCTTCACCGATCAGGTTTTCGGCCGGCACTTCGACGTTGTCGAACCAGACCTCGTTGACCTCGGCCTCGCCGTCGAGCAGCACGATGGGGCGCACCGTCACGCCGGGCGACTTCATGTCGATCAGCAAAAACGAAATGCCGGTTTGCGGTTTGCCTTCGGTGCTGGTGCGCACCAGGCAGAAAATCCATTCGCCGTACTGGCCCAGCGTGGTCCAGGTTTTCTGGCCGTTGACGATGTATTTGTCGCCCTGGCGTTCAGCCCGGCATTTGACGGACGCGAGGTCAGAGCCCGAACCCGGTTCGCTGTAGCCCTGGCTCCACCAGACTTCGCCGCTGGCGATGCCGGGCAAAAAGCGCTTTTGCTGCTCGGGGCTGCCAAAGGCCATGATCACGGGCGCCACCATCACCGGGCCGAAGGGCACGACGCGCGGCGCGCCGGCCAGCGCGCATTCTTCTTCAAACAAATGCTTTTGCACGGCGTTCCAGCCCGGGCCGCCGAATTCCTTGGGCCAGCCGTGGCCCAGCCAGCCTTTTTTGCCGAGGATCTTGGCCCAGCGCTGCATATCGTCACGCGTCAGCCGCAGGGCGTTGTGCACCTTGTGCGAGATGTCTTTGGGCAGGTTGGCGTGAACCCAGGCGCGTATCTCGTCGCGAAAAGCCTGTTCTTCAGGGGTGAAAGCTAAATCCATGGCGGGTTTGTCTCCAGCGGTTGGCAGGGCCCAGGGCGGGTGGCCTGCAATGTTTTATTTTTAGCACGGTCGTTCGGAATTTTATGTCTCAGGTGGGACATTGGGGTGGGGACCGCCGCAGAAGCCCCGAGTGTCGGTGGCGTTAAGAACCTGCTCACGGTCTAAACGGGGCCGCGTTGGGGTGCAATCGGGATGAGTGGGCCGATCGGGAACGCCGCATGGACTAATGTCCATGCAAGGGCCCGGGTGGCTCAATCGCCCGACCGCCCAGCCGGCCGGCTGGGCGTCGTGCGGCTGCCCCAATGGGGATGCAAACGCGACCGCGTTTGCGTCACCCCAACCCGGAGGGCAAGTGCCTTCTCGGGCGGTCTGCGGCGTTGCGGCGCTAACCCATAGCGGTGCTATGGGCAGCGCGCCGCGCCTTGCACCCCATCCCGAGAAGGCGCTTGCGCGGCCCCGTTTAGGCCGTGAGCAGGTTCTAAACTAGAGGGCTATGCCAAGCGCGAATAAAAACATCGTCATCCTGATCTCGGGCAGCGGCTCCAACATGGCCGTGATCGCCCGGGCCGCCGACAAAGAAGACTGGCGCAGCCGCTGGGGCGTGCAGGTGGCGGCCGTCATCAGCAACAAGCCGGAGGCCGCGGGGCTGGCGCTGGCTAAAAGCCTGGGCATTGCCACCGCGGTGGTGCCGCACACCGCGTTTGACTCGCGCGAGGCCTTTGACGCCGCACTGATGGCGCAGATCGACGTGCACACGCCGGCGCTGGTGGTGCTGGCGGGCTTTATGCGCATCCTGACGCCCGGCTTTGTGCAGCACTATGCGGGGCGGCTGATCAACATCCATCCGTCGCTGCTGCCGGCTTTTACCGGCCTGAACACGCACCAGCGCGCCATCGACGCCCGCTGCACAGTGGCGGGTTGCACAGTGCACCAGGTGACGGCCGAGCTGGACCACGGCCCCACGCTGGCCCAGGCCGTGGTGCCGGTGCTGCCGGGCGACACGGCCCAGACGCTGGCCGCACGCGTACTCACGCAAGAGCATTTGATTTATCCGCAGGCCGTGCGCGCTTTCTTCGAACGCGCCGCCTGAGGTTTTTTCCGCCCGTTCGTGGGCGTTTCTTCGCGCGTGCTTACGCTTTGTTGCCAGCAATGCGCATGCAAAAGTGTTGAGGCTGCATCTGTTTTGAATCCAGCGGGGCTGCACTGCCGTATTCATTACAGCCGCTTGAATCATCCTGATTTCGGCTCACGGCACGACTTCGTTCGGCCTTTTGCTTCAACACGTTTAAAGGAAATTCACATGCAGACAAAACACAAACTCGCGTCCATCGGCGTTGCCATCGCACTGTCGTTCGCGGCCATTCCGTCTTTCGCACAAGTCATGGTGGGCGGTGCGCCCATGCTCGCCAGCAAGGACATCATCGACAACGCCGTCAACTCCAAGGACCACACCACGCTGGTCGCCGCCGTCAAGGCTGCCGGCCTGGTCGACACGCTCAAGGGCCCGGGCCCGTTCACCGTGTTCGCACCGACCAACGCCGCTTTCGCAGCGCTGCCTGCCGGCACGGTCGACACCCTGCTCAAGCCTGAAAACAAGGGCATGCTGACCGGCATCCTCACCTACCACGTGGTGGCCGGCAAGATGGACGCCGCCGCACTGACCAAGGCGATATCCGATGGCAAGGGTTCTGCCTCGCTGAAAACAGTGGCCGGTGGCACGCTGACGGCAAAGGCCATGGGCGGCAAGGTCATGGTGACGGATGAAAAAGGCGGCTCGGCCACCGTGACCATCGCCGACGTCTACCAGTCCAACGGCGTGATCCACGTCGTCGACAAGGTGCTGTTGCCCAAGTAAACAGCGACTGCTTCTTGCCAGGGCCCGTGCGTGGTTTGACCGCGCACGGGCTTTTTGGCGTTTTCGCGTTCTTGCCTACTTTTGATGGAGCATGTGCAGCGCCGCCTTCACGATGCTGTGCGCATCGACGCCGAAAAATTCACGCAGCGCGGCGCGCGTGTCGCTGCGGCCAAAGCCGTCGGTGCCCAGCGTGAGGTAACGCCGGCCTTCGGGCACAAAGGCGCGGATGCTTTCGGGCACCGCGCGCACGTAGTCGGTGGCGGCGATGATGGGGCCGGTGCTGGCTTGCAACTGCTGCGCGATGAAGGGCACGCTTGCCGCGCCGCCGTTGATCGCCTGCTGCTGCTCTGCCGCGCCGTCGCGTGCAAGCTCGCTCCAGCTGGTCACGCTGTACACCGTGGCCTCAATGCCTTGTTCGGCCAGTTGCTGCGCCGCCTTGATCACTTCGGTGAGGATGGCGCCCGAGCCCATCAGCGTCACCGCCAAACCTGATTTTTTAAGCATTTCAGGGCTCTGGCCCTTATCTTGTATGGGCATGTAGCTATTGAATTGATAGCAGCCACGGATAATGTCGGCTTCAACGCCCGCGCGCAAATCAGGCTGCGCGTAGTTCTCGTTCATCAGCGTGACGTAGTAAAAAACGTCTTTCTGCTCAACCATCATTTCCTGCATGCCGCGGTCCAGGATCACGGCCAGCTCACCGGCAAAGGCCGGGTCGTAGGCCTTGCAGTTCGGGATGGTCGCCGCGATCAGATGGCTGGTGCCGTCCTGGTGCTGCAGGCCTTCGCCGCCCAGCGTGGTGCGGCCCGAGGTCGCGCCCAGCAGGAACCCGCGGGCGCGCTGGTCGGCTGCGGCCCAGATCTGGTCGCCCACACGCTGGAAGCCGAACATCGAGTAATAGATATAGAAGGGCAGCATGGCCAGGCCGTGCACGCTGTAGCTGGTGGCCGCGGCCGTCCAGCTGGCCAGTGCGCCGGCTTCGCTGATGCCTTCTTCCAGTATCTGCCCGTCGAGCGCCTCGCGGTAGCTCAGCACTGAGCCGATGTCTTCAGGCGCATAACGCTGGCCCACGCTGGAGTAAATGCCCACCTGCTTGAACAGGTTGGCCATGCCGAAGGTGCGCGCCTCGTCGGCCACGATGGGCACGATCTTCGGGCCCAGCGCCGGGTCTTTCAGCAGGCCGCCCAGCATGCGCACAAAGGCCATGGTGGTGCTCATCTCCTTGCCGTCGGCCGCCAGTGCAAACTGCGCGTAAGACGGCAGGGCCGGGATGTTGACGACCTCGGCCGCCGTCTCGCGCCGCGGCAAATAGCCACCCAGCGCCGCGCGCCTGGCGTGCATGTACTGCATCTCGGCGCTGTCGGCAGCGGGTTTGTAGAAGGCCAGGTTTTTGGCCTGTTCGTCAGACAGCGGCAGGTTAAAGCGGTTGCGAAATTCAATCAGCTCTTCGCCGTCGAATTTCTTCTGCGAATGCGTGGTCATCTTGCCCTGACCCGCGCTGCCCATGCCGTAACCCTTTTTGGTGTGCGCCAGGATCACCGTGGGCTGGCCCTGGTGGTTGGCGGCTGCAGCGTAGGCAGCATGGATCTTCACCAGGTCGTGGCCGCCGCGTTTGAGGCGGTCGATCTGCTCGTCCGTCATGCCCTGGGCCAGGCGCGCGAGTTCTTCGCTCTGGCCGAAGAAGTTGTCGCGGTTAAAGCGCCCGTCTTTGGCGGCAAAGGTCTGCATCTGACCGTCTACCGTCTGCGCAAACGTTTGCGCCAAGGCGCCCGTCAGGTCGCGCGCGAAGAGGCCGTCCCAGTCGCTGCCCCAGACCAGCTTGATGACGTTCCAGCCGGCGCCGGCAAAGAGCTTTTCCAGCTCGTCGATGATGCGGCCGTTGCCGCGCACCGGGCCGTCCAGGCGCTGCAGGTTGCAGTTGACGACCCAGACCATGTTGTCCAGCCCCTCGCGTGCGGCCAGCGTCAATGCGCTCATGGATTCGGGCTCGTCCATCTCGCCGTCGCCGAACACACCCCAGACTTTGCGGCCCGTGCAGTCGAGCAAACGCCGGTGCGTGAGGTAGCGCATGAAGCGCGCGTGGTAGATCGAGCTGATCGGCCCTATGCCCATGGAGCCGGTCGGGAACTGCCAGAAGTCCGGCATCAGATACGGATGCGGGTAGCTGCACAGGCCCTGCGCGCCCTGGCCGGGGGCGGTCAGCTCCTGGCGGTAAAAGCCCAGGTCTTTTTCATTGAGGCGGCCTTCCAGGTAAGCGCGTGCATACACACCGGGCGCGCTGTGCGGCTGGAAGAACACCAGGTCGCCCAGATGTTGCCCCCCACGCTCCTCCACTGCGTGTGAGTCGCTGCCCCCCCGAGGGGGGCTCTCGCCGCTTGGGGCGGCCCGGCGCGGCTCGGCTGGCCCCTTCTGTCGTGCGCGAAAGAAATGGTTAAAGCCGGTTTCAAACAGATCGGCCGCGCTGGCATAACTGGCGATGTGGCCGCCGAGCTCGGCCGAGCCGCCGGTTTCGGCCTGGTTGGCGCGCACCACCATCGCCAGCGCGTTCCAGCGCATCAGCGAGGCCAGGCGCTCTTCCATGGCCAGATCGCCGGGGAAGACGGGCTGCTCGTCGACGCCTATGGTGTTGACGTACGGCGTGGCCAGTTCGGGCTGCCAGCCGATGCGCTGCTTGCGCGCGACGCGGCTCAGCTCATGCAGCATCTCGCGGGCGCGGGCAGGGCCTTGCGTCAGCGCCAGGGCTTCAAACGCCTCGCGCCATTCGGCGGTCTCCTGCGGGTCGGGGTCAGCGGAGGGCGCGGCGTGAGAAGCGGCTTGCATCAGTAAATGGTGGGGTGTGGAGTCGTTCATGGCATCCGTTTGGTGACCGAACCACTGTACGCAGGTTTGCCCGAAAGGTGTAGCTTCAATATCGGGCATAGGCCATATTCAGAAGCATAAAATGCTGTGAATACTGGATTTAAAAGATGATGCAGCTGGATAACCTCGATTTAAAGATTCTGGATGAGTTGCAGCGCGACGGCTCGCTCTCCAATGTGGAGCTCGCGCGGCGCGTGCACCTGAGCCCTTCGCCCTGCCTGGCCCGCGTCAAGGCGCTGGAGGCCGGCGGCGTGATCGACCGCTATGTGGCGATTGCCAATGCGGCGGCGCTGGGCCTGGGCCTGAATGTGTTTATCTCCATCAGCCTGCGCACGCAAAGCAAGGCGTCACTGGCCGACTTCGAGAGCCGCATCGCCGAGCATGACGAGGTGATGGAGTGCTACTTGATGTCGGGCGACAGCGACTACCTGATCCGCGTGGCGGTGGCCGACATCGGCGCGCTGGAAAAATTCATCCTCGAGCAGCTGTCGCCGATTTCAGGGATTGAAAAAATCCGCTCGAGCTTTGCGCTCAAACAGGTGAGATACAAGACAGCGCTGCCGCTGCCGGTGCGCTAACCCTGAACATCAGCGAACGCTTGGCTCGCCGGCCAGCGAGGGATGCGAGGTCTCAATTGCGTTGATCTTGGCCAGCAGGTCTTCACGCCGGCTGCCGTCGCCGCTCGCGGTGCTTGCGGGCTCCAGCGGCGAGTCGACAAACTGCACCGGGCGTTTGGTGCCCGAGGCCATGTGGTGCAGGCGCACGGTGAGCAGGTCCATCACGTCGCCGGCGGCTTGTGTGCCGGGTGTGTCGTGCCAGACGGCGATGTGCAGGTTGAAGGCGCCCGGGTCGCCCAGCTTTTCGCAGGCGCGTATGCAGTCCGCCAGGATTTTGGTGGAGACCTCCGAGAGGGCGGCGCGGCTGATGGGGCCCTCAATCAGCATGAGGAAATGGTTTTCGTCGTGGCGGGCCACCGTGTCCACGTCGCGGGCGGCCCCGCGCAGGATTTCGCCGATGCGGGACAGCGCCGCGCCGCGCTTTTGGTCGCTGGCCTCGTCATGGCTGGGCGCCTGGTTGAGCCAGTGCACCATCAACACGCCGCATTCGATTTTTTGCTTGCGTGCGCGCAGCAGCATTTGCGGCAGCCTGGCTTCCACGATGCGGGGCAGCATCAGGCCGCTGGCCGGGTCGTAGGTCGACAGTGCCGCGCCGCGGTGGTTGGAAAACAGCGCCGCCCGGCTGCGCCAGGCCAGCACGAAGAACACCCAGAGCAGGCCGGCCATCGCCGAGATGACGCCGGCGGCCTGCGCCGATTCGACGTTGAACATCCAGCCCATGTTGTACGAAAGCCGGGCCAGCGCGGCCAGGCCGATCGGCCCCGCGCCCAGCAGCAGCATCAGGTTCCAGGCCTGCCCCCGCACCGAGATCCAGACCAGGCTTCCCAGGATGGCCAGCGTGCTCACTGCCAGCCAGAAATTGCGAAAGCCGCGCGGTACCAAGTCCAGGCTGACGGCCATCGCACAGGCCATCAGCAGGCTCACGCCCGCGACGGTGGCCAGCAGGCGGTGAATGCGCGGGTGGCCGTCCCGGGTGTAGCTGGCCTGGGTGCAGAACCACGCGGCGGCGGCCATGCTGACCGTGGACGAAACCCAGCCCATGACCTGGTTGAGGTGCACGCTGTGCGGCCAGATGCGCCAGCCGCCATAGCCGATCAGCACCAGCTGCGTGAACATCAAGGTCACCACGACGACGCCGAACCACAGGAACACCTTGTTGCGCGCCATCGCGAACGCGCCCAGGCAAAGGCCCGTCAGCAGGGCAAAGATGCCCCACATGAGGCCGATCACCACGCCCACACGCGAGGCGCCGTCGATGTATTCAATCGGCGTGAGCAGCATGGGCCGCTCGGTGATGGGCCGGCGGTTTTCAAACCGCAGGTAGTAGCTTTGTGGGGATTCGCTGTGCGACTGCAGCTCAAAACTGGGGACGCGTGTGCGCAAGTTCCAGTTGGCGGGTGCAATCGCCTCACCCGCAGACTGCACCTGCCAGTTGCCCTGCGCGTCGCGCGCATACAGGCTCACCTTGTAGAGGACCTGGCCCGGCAGGCGGATGTACCAGGTCTGCAGCTTGTCGGTGGCGGGGAGGGCAAAGCGGGCCCAGGCCTCCTGTGTGGCGGAGGTGGGAAGAATGGTGTCGTCCGTGTAGGGCTGGAAGTCCGGCTTTGGCGCCGCACCGGTGGCGGCCGCGCTGAAGGCGTCTGGCGAGGCGATGGAGCCCATCGGCGCCGCCACCCATTCCAGGGGCTGGGCCAGCACAATGCTCAGGCTGTCCGGATAGAGGCGGTCAAAGACCTGGGCATGGCCAACGCCGAAAAAAGCCGAGAGCAAAAGCCCGAAGAAAACGCGCGAACAAGCCTTTTGTAACATTCGTATAGCTTATGGCAAAAGTTCCAGCGTGCGAAGGACAGCGGGAATGAGGGCTACGGTAAAGGCTACGGTAAAGGCGGCGAGGGCATGAGCAGTTTCATGCTGTTTGAGCGTTGTGTGGAGGGAAGGTGGAACCCCACTGTACGGAGTTGAGACATCTTGTAACGGATGGGGGCCGTGTTTTTGTCGGGGTTTTCCGCAACGGGATGAGCAGGCATGTCATCGCCCCGTCACACCGGCTGGCGACCATGCGTCTTCCTTCAACCCCGGATGACACATGCCTTCATTTGACCTGGGCGGCCGCACTGGCCTGCTTTCTTCCTTCACGCTGGCCCTGCTGGCTTGCTCTTTCCCCGCAACGGCACAAACCGCCGCACCCACCGCATTCCCCGCCACGCTGGCCGGCCACGTGGTGATGCCCGCCAGATCATTTATCGCCGCACCCAAGGACGCGCCGCAAGACCTGCAGGTCAGCGGCAAGTTCACCAACGGCAAGCGCACGGAAGCGCTGGGCACGGTGGAAGGCCTGTCTGCCGGCCGGCCCACCGGCGTTTCCGTGCCCTTCAAGGGCCAGCCACTGCAAGGCCACTCCGGTATCAAAAAAATGCCAGACGGCAGCTTCTGGATCCTCACGGACAACGGCTTCGGCGCCAAGGCCAATTCGCCCGACTCGATGCTGTACCTGAACCGCTACAAGGTCGACTTCAAGGGCGGCTCCATGAAGCGGCTGGAGACGGTTTTTCTGCACGACCCCGACCTGAAAGTGCCGTTTCGCATCGTTCATGAAGGCAGCAAAAAACGTTACCTCACCGGCAGCGACTTCGACACCGAGAGCTTCCAGTTTGCCGGTGGCGCGCTCTGGATCGGCGACGAATTCGGCCCCTTCCTGATCAAGGCCGACCTCAAGGGCAAGGTGCTGGCGGTGTTTGAAACCCAGGTGGACGGCAAGGTCGTGCGCTCCCCCGACCATCCGGCCGTCACCACGCCCGGTGCGCCCGGCGGCGCTGTGGACTTCCAGGTCAAGCGCTCCAAGGGCTTCGAAGGCATGGCGTCGTCCAAAGACGGCAGCAAGCTCTACGCCCTGCTCGAAGGCCCGGTGTGGAATGCCGAGGCCAAGGACTACGAACGTGTGGCCGGCAAGGAGGCTTTGCGCGTGCTGGAGTTCGACGTGCAGGCCGGCAAGTGGAGCGGCCGCTCATGGATGTACCCGCTGGAGGCCAACGGCAACGCCATCGGCGACTTCAACATGATCGACGCCACCACCGGCCTCATCATCGAGCGCGACAACGGCGAAGGCACGGCCGACAAGGCCTGCCCCGAAGGCCAGAAGCGCGCCGACTGCTTCCACGACATTGCCAAATTCAAGCGCGTCTACAAGATTGAGATGACGGACGCCAATGTGGGCGGGCCGGTGCGCAAGGTCGGCTACATCGACCTGCTGAACATCGCCGACCCCGCGAAACTCGCCCGCAAGCCGCTGAACGACGGCGTGCTGAAGTTCCCCTTCTTCACGATTGAAAACGTGGACGTCGTGGACGCGACGCACATCGTGGTCGGCAACGACAACAACCTGCCGTTTTCGACCAGCCGCGAGCCGAACAAGGCCGACGACAACGAGCTGATCGTGCTGGAAGTCGGCGATTTCCTGAAATCGAACTGAGCCGCCGGGAAGCGCCGGATGCGCATATCGCTATAAATTTGATAGCGATATGCCCAGGCGCTGATTGGGCTGGAGGCCTAAAACGCTTGAATTTTCGGGCAGGCCTGCGCCTACATCTTTGACTGGAAGACCAGCCCGGCGTGCTCACGCAGCGCATGGAACTTGATCTTGGGCCACTGCTGCTCGACAGCACGCAGGGTGGCGCTGTGGTCGACCAGCAAGGTGGGCGCATCGACGGCGTCCAGCGCCACACGGTGCGCGTTGGCGTCCATGAATTTCTTCAGCTCGTTGGCGTCGTCGCTGGTCACCCAGCGCGCCAGGTTGAAGTTGCTGCCCATGATGCGGGCCTTGACGCCGTACTCGTGTTCAAGGCGGTGAGCCACCACTTCAAACTGCAGCTGGCCGACGGCGCCCAGCAGCAGCAATGAGCCGGCAATCGGCCGGAACACCTGGATCGCGCCTTCTTCACCCAGCTGCGTGAGGCCGGCGCGCAGCTGCTTGCTGCGCAGCGGATCGGCCACTTCGACGGCGCGAAACATTTCAGGCGCAAAGAAGGGCAGGCCGGTGAACTGCAAGGCTTCGCCTTCGGTCAGCGTGTCGCCCAGCTGCAGTACGCCGTGGTTGGGGATGCCGATGATGTCGCCGGCAAAGGCGGTGTCGAGCAGCTCGCGGCGCTGGCTCATGAAGCTCACCACGGTGTTGGGCCGCAGCTCCTTGCCGCTGCGCACGACCTTCAGGCGCATGCCGCGGGTGAACTCGCCGCTGGCCACGCGCAAAAACGCAATGCGGTCCCGGTGGGCGGGGTCCATGTTGGCCTGGATCTTGAAGACCACGCCGGAGAATTTTTTCTCTTCGGGGTGCACCACGCGCTGGATGGCCGGGCGTTCCGCCGGCGCCGGTGCCAGGTCGACCAGCGCGTCCAGTACTTCCTGCACGCCGAAGTTGTTGATGGCCGAGCCGAAGAACATGGGCGTCTGTTTGCCGGCGAGGAATTCCTCGCGATTGAATTCGGGCGTGGCGCCGGCCACGAGCTCGATCTCGCCCTGGGCTTGCGCGTACTCGGCGCCAAAGCGTTTGGCCGCTTCGGCGTTGTCGAGACCCGCCAGGATTTCGTCGTCGCCGCCGGCTTTTTCTTCGCCGGGGCTGAAGACGCGCATGCGGTCTTCGCGGCGGTCATACACGCCGTGAAAGAGCTTGCCCATGCCGACAGGCCAGGTGAAAGGGATGACCGTCATGCCGAGCTCGCGTTCGATCTCGTCCATCACGCTCATCGGGTCCTGCACCTCGCGGTCCATCTTGTTGACGAAGGTCAGGATGGGCGTGTTGCGCGCGCGGCAGACCTGCAACAGGCGGCGGGTTTGCGGCTCGACGCCGTTGGCCGCGTCGATCACCATCAGCGCGGCGTCCACGGCGGTCAGCACGCGGTAGGTGTCTTCCGAGAAGTCCTGGTGGCCCGGTGTGTCGAGCAGGTTGATGACGCAGTCGCGGTATTCCATCTGCATGACCGAGCTGGCCACCGAGATGCCGCGCTGCTTTTCAATCTCCATCCAGTCGGAGGTGGCGTGGCGCGCGGCCTTGCGGGCCTTGACGCTGCCGGCGATCTGGATCGCGCCCGAGAACAGCAGCAGTTTCTCGGTCAGCGTGGTTTTACCCGCGTCGGGGTGGGAGATGATGGCAAACGTGCGGCGGCGTTTGACCTGTTTTTCGATTTCGCTGGAGGCTTGGGTTTCGGACATAACCCACCATTATCGGTGAGATGGCCCCCACGCTCGGCCGCTGCGCGGGTCGCTGCCCCCCCCCGAGGGGCTGGGCTTGCTTGGGGCGGCCCGGCGCTGCGGCCGGTCGCTGTTGGGGCTATGCCTCTTTTTTATCGGGTTGCCGGGCAAACCGCGGCTGCTTTACACCGCCGATCACGACTTCTTCATTGAACATCGCCGCAGGCCGAACCCACAGGCCTTTTTCGCCGTAGAGCGCACGGTACAGCGTCATCGGCTCCAGGCTTTCGCTGTGGCGCACGGTGCCGACCACCTCGTACAACATGCCTTTGTAGTGGCGGTACAGGCCCGTCGGGGTTTCGATCAGGGGCGGCAGATTGGGGTCTTGGCTCATGGGTAAGATTGTCGCCAATAAAAAAAGGGAGGATCGATGGACCGCGCAGATTTCATCCATTTGGTGCGCCTGAGCGAACACGCCAGCGCCGACGACAGCAAAGGCTACCGCCGCAGCGTGGCGGCCTTTGCGGCCCTGGGCTACGCCTGGGTGGTGGGTTGCCTGCTGCTGTCTGCCGGGCTGCTGGTGTGGGTTGTCAGCGCCATGCTCCACGGGCGGTTCAAGGCCGTTTTTATCGGGTTGCTGGTAGCGGCCGGCGGCTTGCTGTGGACCAGCCTCAAGGCGCTCTGGTGCCGCTTTGATGAACCGGAAGGTGTAGAGCTGCAGGCCGGCGACGCGCCTGCGTTGTTTGAATCGCTGGAGCGCATCCGCAAAAAGATCAAGGGCCCGCCCATTCACCGCGTGTTCCTGGATGCGGACTTCAACGCCAGCATCCGGCAGCATCCGCGTTACGGCCTTTTCGGCGGCGGCGTGAATTACCTCAGTATCGGTTTGCCCCTGCTGATGGCGCTGGACCGCCCGCGCTTTCTGGCCGTGCTGGCGCATGAGTACGGTCACCTGCGAGGTGACCACGGCCGCTTTGCCGCCTGGATTTACCGCACGCGCCTGAGCTGGGCCATGCTGAACCACGACCTGCGCCACGACGAAGGGCCGGTCGCTGCGGCCACGCAGGCGTTTCTGCGCTGGTATTTCCCCCGTTTCTCGGCCAAGACTTTTGCGCTGGCGCGCCAGGATGAGTACGAGGCCGACCGCATCGCCGGCAAGCTGCTGGGCAAGGACGTGGCAGCGGCGGCCTTGACGGAAATCGCCGTCAAAAGCGATTGGGTGGCCCGCGAGTTCTGGCCGGATCACTGGAGCGCCGCCTCGGCCCAGGCCTTGCCGGTGGGGCCTTATGTGTCCATGCGCGCCTTGCTCGGCCTGGCGCCCCCGGGGGACTTTGCCCGCGAGTCGCTGCGGCAGGCCCTGCGCCGCCTCAGCGACGTGGATGACACCCACCCCGGCCTGCGCGACCGGCTGGAAGCGCTTGAAGCGGCCAAGAGCCTGCCGGCATGGTCGTCTTCGTCGCGGTCCGCGCTGGACCTGCTGGGCTCCAGCGCTGCGAAATGGATCGCCCATTTCGACAAGCAATGGTGCAAGGACAACGCGAGCGACTGGAAGCAGCACCATGCTTACCTGGGGCGGGTGCGGGCCCGCGCTGCCGAGCTGACTGCCAGCGAAAAACGCAACAACGCCGAAGAGATGGTTGAACTGGGTAACCTGCAACGCCGCCTGAACGCGCGAGCCGACGTCCGCGGCTGTTATGAGCGCGCACTGCAGATCACGCCCGGCCATTCAGGCGCCTTGCGCGGCCTGGTGCAATGCCTGCCACCCGCCGAGCGGGCGTTGCGCCTGGAGTGCCTCGGGAAGTTGTTTGACCAAAGCGCGGCCAACCGCTGGTGGGCCTGCCGGGTGGCCGTCGCCGACATGGAAAAGCCTGCTGCGGACGGCAGCCTCGATGAAAAGTCGCTTGCGCTCTGGCGTGAAAGGCTCAAGCACGCCGACGAGGCGGAGGGACGCGCCTGGGAAGAGCTGACGGAGACGCCGTTCTTCCAGGCCATTGAGCGACACGACCTGAACAATTTTGAAAAAGGCGAACTCCAGGCGCAACTGGCACGCTGCAAACCGGTGGCGCGGGCCTGGCTGGTGCGCAAAACCTTGAAGGAGTTTGCGCACAGGCGTTGCTACCTGCTCTTTGTGGAGCTGCCGGCGCTGGACGACGAATCGCGCTACGACCTGTGCCGGCACCTGGAGCGCTCACTGGACCTGCCTGGCCCGGTGCTGGCCTTGTGGGCCGGGTATTCGCCGACCGTGGCGGATATTCAGCGCAATGCCTTCGAAGCCGTCTACGTTCGCACGGTGACGTGACGTGCCGCGATAAGGGCTGAACGCAAGGGTGGGACAATGGGCCCATGCACCCCAAAGCCTTACTCGACAGTTGTTCCGAGCTTCTCAAGCTGGTCCTTAAATTTGATCACCCCGCCGACATGGTCGTGTCGCGTTATTTCCGCGACTACCGCCTCGGCCCGCGCGAACGCGCCACCGTGGCCGAAACGATTTACGGTGTCCTGCGAAAGAAAAACCTCTACACCTACCTGGCCCAGCACGGCAGTGGCCCGCCCGAGCGGCGCCTGGCCATTCTGGGCTTTGCCGCAGACCGCGACTTCCTGCTGGGCGCGCTGACCGACCAGGAGAAAGACTGGTTGAGCCGATGCGACCAGGTCAAGCCAGCCGACCTGATGGAATTGCACCGCCACAACCTGCCGCAGTGGCTGGTCGAGCCGCTCAAGGAGCAACTCGGTGACGATTTCTGGCCGCTGGTGGAAAGCCTCAATGCCCCGGCGGGGCTCGACTTGCGCGTCAATACCCTTAAGGATAAACGGGCTGAAGTCCAGAAGGAGCTTGGGAAGTTCGCTATCAAAACAGTAGCAACCCCGTACTCGCCCTGGGGTTTGCGTATCGCCGACAAACCCCAGCTGGCCAAGCTGGACGCCTTCACCCGCGGTGCGATTGAAGTGCAGGACGAGGGCTCGCAACTGCTGGCCTTGCTGGTTGACGCCAAGCGCGGCGAAATGGTGGTGGATTTTTGTGCCGGCGCCGGCGGCAAGACCCTGGCCCTCGGTGCCTCGATGCGCAACACCGGCCGGCTGTATGCCTTTGACACCTCGGGCCACAGGCTGGACGCGCTCAAGCCCCGCCTGGCGCGCAGCGGCCTGTCCAACGTCCATCCGGTCGCAATCGCCCATGAGCGGGACGACCGCATCAAGCGCCTGGCCGGCAAGATTGACCGGGTGCTGGTCGATGCGCCGTGCTCCGGCCTGGGCACCCTGAGGCGCAACCCCGACCTGAAATGGCGGCAAAGCCCCAAGGCCATCGAAGAGCTCACGGCCAAGCAAACCGCCATCCTGCAGAGCGCTGCGCGGCTTTTAAAGCCCGGCGGCAGGCTGGTTTATGCCACCTGCAGCGTTTTGCGCGAAGAAAACGAGGCGATTGCAGAAACTTTCAGCGCCGCCAATAAAGAGTTCAACGTCCTTGAAACGGGGCCTTCGTTGACCCATCTAGGGGTTGAACACGCCGAAAAACTCTGCCGGGGACCCTACCTCCGGCTCTGGCCTTACCTGCATCAGACCGACGGTTTTTTCGCGGCAGTATGGCAAAAGTCGTGATATTTTTGACGACAGAAGACGGCAAATAGTCGGAAGTTACATATTTGATCGTGATTTTTCGCACTGATTTAGCCTAAGACCCTGTGCCGAAAGTGACTTGGTGTTTATGGGGGATCGCCTTACAATAAGGGGCTTTTTCTTGCAGCGCCGGAGACACATTGAAATGGGCGACTGCTGCAGACCGTTTAAAGGACTTTTATGATCTTGTTTGATGCCGCCCTCGACTGGCTGGCTAATGGATTGCTCGCCGCCAGCTGGTGGCAGATCGTGCTCTACACGTTGGTGACCACCCACATCACCATCGCCAGCGTGACGATTTACCTGCACCGCCATCAGGCGCACCGCGCCATGGACCTGCATGCAATTCCCTCGCATTTCTTCCGTTTCTGGCTCTGGCTGGGCACGGGCCAGGTGACCAAGGAATGGGTTTCCATTCACCGCAAGCACCACGCCAAATGCGAAACGATTGAAGACCCGCACAGCCCGCAAGCCCACGGCATCAAGAAAGTGTTCTGGCAAGGCGCCGAGTTGTACCGTGCCGAGAGCAAAAACAAGGAAACCATGAGCAAATTCGGCCATGGCACGCCGAACGACTGGATCGAGCGCAACCTGTACACGCGCTACAGCTGGCAGGGCGTGGGCCTGATGATGATCATTGACCTGGCCTTGTTCGGCGTGGCCGGCCTGGCAGTCTGGGCTGTCCAGATGGCGTGGATCCCCGTGACGGCGGCCGGCATCATCAACGGCATCGGTCACTACTGGGGCTACCGCAACTTCGAGGCGCCTGACGCCAGCACCAACATTTCGCCCTGGGGCATCATGATTGGCGGCGAAGAGCTGCATAACAACCACCACACCTACCCCACGTCGGCCAAGTTCTCGGTCAAGCCTTATGAATTCGACATCGGCTGGATCTACATCCGCGCCCTCGAAAAGGTTGGCCTGGCTTCCGTGAAGAAGGTTCCGCCCAAGCTGCAACTCGGTTCCATCCAGCCTGTAGCCGACGAGAAGACGCTGGAAGCCCTGATTGCCCACCGCTACGAAGTGATGGCCGGCTTTGCGCGCGAATTGCGCCGCGCCGGCAAGGCCGAGATCGAAGTATTGAAGGCGAAAAAGGCCGATGTGTCTGTTCTGCGCGCCGCCAACCGCTGGCTGCACCGCGACGACGACAAGGTGCCCGCCGCTGCCAAGCCGCAGATTGCCCAGGCCCGCGCCGAGCACCCGGTGCTGGACAAGATGGTCACCATGCGTGAAGAACTGCGCCAGATGTGGCTGAGCACCTCGGCTTCCCGCGAGCAGCTCGCTTCCGATCTGCAGGGCTGGTGCCATCGCGCAGAAGAAAGCGGCATTGCCGCCCTGCGCGAGTTCTCCATGAAGTTGCGTGCTGCCCGCGCTTGATCTGATCCCTCTCTCTCTCTTTAAAAGCCGCCTCGCGAGCAATCGCCAGGCGGCTTTTTCATGGGCCGTGCAAGAAGAGGGGTGACGGGGCGACGTGGGTCGATACGCTTATCTCTCTCTGCCGCAAGCCGGTGCTAGCTAGCGGCGTCGAAATCGACGCCGGCAGCGATCGGGCATAAAAAAACCCGCTGGGGTACAGCGGGTTTTTTCGCAGCACACGGGGCGCTGCAGGTGTCAAAAACTGAATTACTTCAGCTTGATTTCCTTGTATTCGACATGCTTGCGTGCCTTGGGATCAAACTTCATGATCAGCATCTTGTCGGGCGTGGTCTTCTTGTTCTTGGTGGTCGTGTAGAAGTGACCGGTGCCGGCAGTAGATTCCAGCTTGATTTTTTCGCGTGCGCCTTTAGCCATGATGGTGCTCCTTAAGCTTGGCCGCGTGCGCGCAGGTCTGCGAGCACGGTATCAATGCCCTTCTTGTCGATCAGGCGCAGTGCAGCGCTCGAAACGCGCAGGCGTACCCAGCGGTTTTCGGTCTCGACCCAGAAGCGGCGGTATTGCAGGTTCACGAGGAACCGGCGCTTGGTTTTGTTGTTGGCGTGGGAAACATTGTTGCCCACCATTGGGCCTTTGCCCGTGACTTCACATACGCGTGCCATATTGCACTCCAGTATTTTCAACAGCAGTCATGTCGTGCAGCACTTTCGTGCCTTCGTCATTCCTGCCTCACCTCGCCAGAATAGGGTGGCGGTAACCCGAGACTGCCAAATCGGGCCTTTGGAGGATCCCAAAGGGCAAATTTAGCAAAGCCTTGAATTATAAGGGATTTTTGGCTTACTCTGCCTGCTCTAGAAAACGCTGTGCGTCAAGCGCCGCCATGCACCCTGTTCCGGCACTGGTAATGGCCTGGCGGTAGATATGGTCCTGCACGTCCCCGGCAGCGAAGACGCCCGGCACGCTGGTCATGGTGGCAAAGCCCTGCAGGCCTGTTTTGGTGATGATGTAGCCGTCTTTCATCTCCAGCTGGCCGGCAAAGATGTCGGTGTTGGGCTGGTGGCCGATGGCGATGAAGCAGCCTTTGAGGGTGAGGTCTTGCGTCGCGTCGCTTTGCGTGCTTTTGAGCCGCACGCCCGTCACGCCTGACGCGTCTCCCAGCACCTGGTCCAGGGTATGGTGCAGCTTGAGTTCGATCTTGCCCGCCTTCACTTTGTCGTGCAGCTTGTCGATCAGGATGGCCTCGGCCTTGAACTTGTCGCGGCGGTGCACCAGCGTGACCTTGCTGGCGATGTTGGATAGATACAGCGCTTCTTCGACTGCGGTGTTGCCGCCGCCCACGACACAAACCTCTTGTTCACGGTAGAAGAAACCGTCGCAAGTGGCGCAGCCTGAGACGCCACGGCCCATGAATGCGGTTTCAGATTCCAGTCCCAGGTATTTTGCCGAGGCGCCGGTGGCGATGATCAGCGTGTCGCAGGTGTAGGTGCCGCTGTCGCCGGTGAGGGTGAAGGGGCGCTTGCTGAAGTCGACCTTGTTGATGTGGTCGAAAATAATCTCGGTCTTGAAACGTTCTGCGTGCTCGAGGAAACGCTGCATCAGGTCCGGCCCCTGTACGCCATGCACATCCGCCGGCCAGTTGTCGACTTCGGTGGTCGTCATGAGCTGGCCGCCTTGCGCAATGCCGGTGATCAACACCGGGTTGAGATTGGCGCGCGCCGCATACACGGCGGCGGTGTAGCCGGCAGGCCCTGAACCGAGGATAAGAACTCTGGAATGTTTCATGTTGAAAAAGGGATTGGGAAAGTGTAAGAACTCATGTAGAGTCATGCCGCATAAGCGCAGCGTAAGGTAAAACGGCTCGCCAGTGCTTTTGTTGCATCTATTGCGGCATTTGGTTTTATAAATTACCTGCCATTGTAAGAACTCACGCGACTTGCCGTCGTATGTGAGGTTGGGAGATATCTGATATGACGACGATGGTGTCCAACCTGGAATTGATTCGCCGGGTGCCCCTTTTCTCTGTATTGACAGCCGCCCAGGCTGCCTCCGTTGCCGATACCGTGGTCAAGCGCCGTTTCAAGCGCGGCGAACCGATCGTCGAGCAGGGCAAAAAATCCAATGCCCTGTCCATCATCCTGACGGGACGGGCCCGCGTCGTCACCACCGACTCCCGCGGCCGCGAAGTCATCCTGGCCACCATGCACCCGGGCGACTATGTGGGGGAGATGAGCCTGATCGACAACGAGCCGCATTCAGCCACGGTGCGCGCCGAGATCCAGACCGACGCCCTGATCCTGGGCCGCCTCGAATTCGCACGCTGCCTGCCCGAGAACAGCTCCATGGCGTACGCCGTGCTCAAGGGCCTGGTACAGCGCCTGCGCCACGCAGACCGTCAGATCGAATCGCTGGCGCTGATGGACGTATACGGCCGCGTGGCAAGGGCATTGCTGGAGTTCGCCAATGAAGACGGCAGCGGCAACGCCGTCATCCGCGACAAGGTGTCGCGTCAGGATCTGGCCAAAATGGTCGGCGCTTCACGCGAGATGGTCAGCCGGGTGATGAAAGACCTCGAAGAGCGCGGCTTCATCGAAACCCGCGAGGACGGCTCTGTCCTGGTCAAGGAACGGTTGCATACCCTGGGTTAAACCGCCGCCACTTCAACGACCGCCCGCCACCTGCTGGCGCCCGAGATGCCCTTCGAAGCTCTGCCCAACTGCGGTTAAGCTTAGCGCCGGGCCATGACTTACTCACTCGACACCCTGAACTCCCGAAACACCCCCGCCGCCGGCGCGCCCGGCGGCATCAAACGCTTTGCGCACGAAGTCAGCCTGATTCTGGGCCTGCTTGGCCTGGTTTTCTGGCTGGCCGCCTTGCTCAGTTATTCCCCGCAGGACGCCGCCTGGTCGACTTCCGGCACGGCCGAGGTTGCGGGAGCCGCCCAGGCCGCGGCCCGCAACTGGGGTGGGCGGGTGGGCGCCTGGCTGGCCGATGCGAGTTATTTCCTGCTCGGTTTTTCTGTCTGGTGGGCACTCGCAGCGGGTGTCCAGGTGTGGCTGTCATCGCTGGCGCGCTGGTTGCGCGGCAACCCGCTGGCAGCGGACGACGGTGAAAGGTCTTCGGGCCGTATCCGTTTCTGGCTGAGCCTGCTGCTGCTCTTGGCAGCCAGCGCGGCGCTGGAGTGGTCCCGGCTTTACCGTTTTGAGTTCAGGCTGCCAGGCCACGCCGGCGGCGCACTCGGCTACCTCGTCGGCATGTTTGGCGTGAAGTGGCTGGGCTTTGCCGGCTCGGGCCTGGTGTTCATTGCGCTCGGCGTCATCGCCGTGTCGGCGGTGTTTGGTTTTTCATGGGCGCATGTGGCGTTGCGCGTGGGCGCGTGGATCGACAACCTGATCGATTCGCGCCGTGAAAAACGCGAGATCGCGGAAGACCTCGCCTTCGGCAAGCTGGCCGCGCGGGAGCGTGAAGAAACCCTGATCGACGAACGCATTGAAATAGAAGAGCACCACCCGGTGCCCGTCCTGATCGAGCCCACGCTGGTCGACATTCCCAAAAGCGAACGCGTCGCCAAAGAACGGCAAAAGCCGCTCTTCAGCGAAATGCCCGACTCCAAGCTGCCTCAGGTCGACTTGCTCGACGGCGCGCTGACGCGCCAGGAGACCGTGGCCCCCGAGACGCTGGAGATGACCTCGCGCCTCATCGAGAAAAAGCTCAAGGACTTCGGCGTCGAAGTGCGTGTGGTGGCCGCCGCGCCCGGCCCCGTCATCACCCGCTATGAGATCGAACCCGCCACCGGCGTGAAGGGCTCGCAGGTCGTCAACCTGGCCAAGGACCTTGCCCGTGCCCTGAGCCTGGTCTCCATCCGCGTGATCGAAACCATTCCGGGCAAGAACTACATGGCGCTGGAGCTGCCCAACGCCAAGCGCCAGTCCATCAAGCTCAGCGAAATTCTGGGCTCGCAGGTCTACAACGAGGCCAAGTCGCTCCTCACCATCGGCCTGGGCAAAGACATCGGCGGCAATGCCGTGGTGGCCGACCTCGCCAAGATGCCGCACTGCCTGGTGGCCGGCACGACCGGCTCCGGCAAGTCGGTCGGCATCAACGCCATGATTTTGAGCCTGCTCTACAAGGCCGATGCACGCGACGTACGTTTGCTGCTGATCGACCCCAAGATGCTGGAAATGAGTGTCTACGAAGGCATTCCGCACCTGCTGGCGCCGGTGGTGACCGACATGCGCCAGGCCGCCCATGGCCTGAACTGGTGCGTGGCTGAAATGGAAAAGCGCTACAAGCTCATGAGCAAGCTGGGCGTGCGCAACCTGGCCGGCTACAACGCCAAGATCGACGAGGCCAAGGCCAAGGGCGAATTCATCTACAACCCCTTCAGCCTCACGCCCGAGCAGCCCGAGCCGCTGGAACGCCTGCCCTACATCGTGGTGGTGATCGACGAGCTGGCCGACCTGATGATGGTGGTCGGCAAGAAAATTGAAGAACTCATCGCCCGCCTGGCGCAAAAGGCCCGCGCTGCCGGTATCCACCTGGTGCTGGCCACACAGCGCCCCAGCGTCGATGTGATCACCGGCCTGATCAAGGCCAATATCCCCACCCGGCTGTCCTTCCAGGTCAGCAGCAAGATCGACAGCCGCACCATTCTTGACCAGATGGGCGCCGAGGCTTTGTTGGGAATGGGTGACATGCTTTACATGCCGAGTGGTACAGGCTTTCCAATCCGGGTGCATGGTGCGTTTGTGAGTGATGACGAAGTGCACCGCGTGGTGGCTTACCTCAAGCAGCAAGGCGAACCCAATTACATCGAAGGCGTGCTGGAAGGCGGCACGGTCGATGGCGAAGACGGCGACCTGCTGGGTGATGGTGGTGGTGGTGGCGGCGGGGAAAAAGACCCGATGTACGACCAGGCTGTAGAGGTCGTGCTGAAAAACCGCAAGGCCAGCATTTCACTGGTGCAGCGTCATCTCAAGATCGGCTACAACCGCGCGGCGCGCTTGGTCGAAGACATGGAAAAAGCCGGGCTGGTCAGTGCCATGAGCGGAAGCGGCCAGCGCGAAATCCTGGTGCCCTCACGGGCGGAGTGACGAACATGAAAAAGTATTTTGCTACCCTTTTGATAGCTGCCAGTGCATACCCTGCCTGGGCTGGAGGCCTGGAAAGCCTTGAAACCTTCGTGAAGACGGTGACCAGCGGCCGTGCCGAATTCAGCCAGGTGGTTACCGCCCCGGCCAAAGACGGGCAGGCCGCGCGCAGCAAAACGTCGACGGGCACGTTTGAGTTTTCGCGGCCCAACCGGTTTCGCTTTATCTACAAAAAGCCTTTTGAACAAAGCATCGTGGCCGACGGCCAGACCTTGTGGCTTTACGACACGGACCTGAATCAGGTGACCTCGCGCAAACAATCCAGCGTGCTGGGCTCCACGCCAGCCGCCCTGATTGCCGCTGCGCCGGATTTGCGTGCCCTGCAGGCTGACTTCACGCTGGCCGATGCGCCGGATGCCGGCGGCCTGCAGTGGGTGGTTGCCACGCCCAAGAGCAAAGACGGCCAGTTGCAGACGGTGCGCGTGGGTTTTCGCCCCGGTGAAAAATCTGCAGGCCTGGCTGCGCTTGAAATCGTCGACAGCTTTGGCCAGCGCTCGGTGCTCACCTTCAGCAAGGTCGAAGTGAATCCCAACTTGCCGGCAGACACCTTCCGCTTCACGCCGCCCAAGGGCGCGGACGTGATCCGGCAGTAGCCCGCTTCAGTTCGACGCAGGCTGGGGAACCCGCTGCGCCGGGTCGTAGAAAAACGTTTCCTCGGCGATGCGTTCGCCCTCCCAGCGCTGCCAGGCGAGCTCTTCCATCACGGTGCGGCTGCCGTCCTGCCATTCAAAACGAAAAATCCAGCGGATCACCACGTGGTCACCCTGGAGCAGGGCGGGGCGCACGCAGGTCGATGTCAGCGACTTCGCCCTTTCCATGACCTTCTGCTCACCTTTGACCAGGTTGCTGCGTCCCACACGTGGCGCAGACTGGTTTTCCTGCATGGACGCGTTCTCGGTGTAGAACTCTTCAATGGCTTCGGCATGCGCGTTTTGCTCGACGCGGGCGATGAACCGTTCCAGTGTTTCGGGGCTTGGCATGGGCTTTCCTGTGGAAGTGGGTGGCAGTAAGGGCGGGGGCACCGCTTTCGCGTTGTACACGACTGCCAGAAACCCTGCTGAGGCCGCCGTCGCCGGCCGCGCCCGGCCCGGCGCGAGGCGCCGTCCGATAAACTGGGGCGGCACAAGCATCTATGGCCACTTCGACTTCCACCGCGACATCTTCCCACCAACCGCTCGCCGAACGCCTGCGCCCGCAAAACCTGGGCGAAGTCATCGGCCAGCAGCATTTGCTGGGCGAAGGCATGCCACTGCGCATTGCGTTTGAATCCGGTCAGCCGCACAGCTGCATCCTCTGGGGCCCGCCCGGCGTGGGCAAGACGACGATCGCGCGGCTGATGGCCAGCAGCTTTGACGCGCACTTCATCACCATCTCCGCCGTGCTGGGCGGTGTCAAGGACATCCGCGAAGCCGTGGAGCAGGCCAGTATCTGGCAGGCCCAGAGCGGTCGGCGCACGATTGTTTTTGTCGACGAGGTGCACCGCTTCAACAAAAGCCAGCAGGATGCTTTTCTGCCGCATGTCGAAAGCGGCCTTTTCACCTTCATCGGCGCGACCACGGAAAACCCCTCGTTCGAGGTGAACTCGGCCCTGCTCTCGCGCGCCGTGGTCTATGTGCTGCAACCGCTGGGGGAAGCGGATCTTAAGCAAATCGTCGCCAAAGTCCTTGCGGAGCGTGCACTTCCTGCTATCGAAACCATAGCAAACGATGCCGCCGACCGTCTGGTGGCCTATGCCGACGGCGACGCCCGGCGCCTGCTGAACACGCTGGAATCGCTCAGCGTGGCGGCCAAGGCCGAGAAAGTCACCGAAGTCACCGACGCCTGGCTGCTCAAGGTGCTGGGCGAACGCCTGCGCCGTTACGACAAAGGCGGCGAGCAGTTCTACGACACCATTTCCGCCCTGCACAAGTCGGTGCGCGGCTCCGACCCCGATGCGGCGCTGTACTGGTTCATGCGCATGCTCGACGGCGGCGCCGAGCCGCGCTACATGGCGCGCCGGCTGGTCCGCATGGCCAGCGAAGACATCGGACTGGCCGACCCGCGGGCGCTGCGCATGGCGCTGGACGCCGCCGAGGTCTATGAACGCCTGGGCTCACCCGAGGGCGAGCTGGCGCTGGCCCAGTGCGTGATTTACCTGGCGGTGGCGCCCAAGTCCAATGCCGTCTACAAGGCCTTCAACCAGGCCAAGGCTTTTATCGCCAAAGACGGCACCCGCCCGGTGCCCCTGCATTTGCGCAATGCACCAACAAAGCTCATGAAACAGCTGGATTACGGCAAAAACTACCGCTACGCGCATGACGAGGAAGACGGCTTCGCTGCGGGGGAGAATTACTTTCCCGAGGGCATGGCCGCCCCCGGTTTCTACCGCCCCGTCAATCGGGGCCTGGAAATAAAAATTGCCGAAAAACTCGAGAAGTTGCGGACAAAAAACGAAACGAAAGAATAAGCCCCGTGCAGCCGGCGATGTGCGGATCGTCGCGCACGTGATGCATCAGCCCTGGGCAGGCAAGCCCTGAAACAGCGCATACGCTTTCTGCATGGCATGCCTCGTTTACGCATGCATCAAGGTGCAAACCCCGTTTGATACTACCGACTCATCAATTCACCAGGAGTCAGGTATGTCGTCAGGTTATTGCGTAAAAAGCGTTCTTTCTGTGCTGGCAGTTGTTTCGGCAACCTCGGCGCTGGCTCAGGACAAAGTCAAAATCGGCATCGCCGGCCCGCTGTCCGGCCCGGCGGCGCACTACGGCAAAGACAACGAGCGTGGCGCGCAGCTTGCCATTGAAGACCTCAACGCCAGCCAGTTCAAGATCGGCGGCAAGGCGGTCAGGTTCGAGCTGGTCTCGGAGGACGACCAGGCCGACCCGAAGCAGGGGACAGCCGTTGCGCAAAAACTCGTCGACGACAAGGTCAATGGGGTCGTGGGGCACAACAACAGCGGCACCACCATCCCTGCCGCCCGAATCTACAGCGAAGCAGGCCTTCCGCACATCACGCCGGCAGCTTCCAACCCCAAGCTCACCCAACTGGGCTACAAGACCACGTTCCGCACCATCGCCCACGATGGAATGATCGGCAGCGCGCTGGCTGTGTATGCAGCCACCAAGCTCAAGCTTCGCAATGTCGCGCTGATCGATGACCGCACGGCGTATGGCCAGGGCCTGGCCGACGAGTTTGAAAAGACCTTCAAATCGTTGGGCGGCACTGTTGTCGCACGGGAATTTACCAACGACAAGGCCACTGATTTCTCTCCCATCCTGACGACTATCAAGGGCAAAAGGGCGCAGGCGATCTTTTTCGGCGGCCTTGACGCGCAAGCTGGCGCGATGCTTCGGCAGATGGTTCAGCTGGGCATCGGCCAGCTGCCTTTCATGGGGGGCGACGGCGTTTGCACGGGTGATCTGCCGAAGCTGGGTGCACAGGCGGTCGGTACAAACGTGATTTGCGGTGACGGCGGTGAGGCCTTGATGGACATGAAGGGCGGCCCTGGTTTTGCCCAGCGCTACAAAGCCGCTTACAAAAGCGACGTCGTGGTTTATGCGCCGTACGCCTATGACAACGTCATGATTTTGGCCAATGCCATGCAGGCTGCCGGCTCGGCCGAGCCCGCCAAATACCTGGCCTATGTCGGCAAGACAAAGTATGAAGGCATCACTGGCCTTATTGAGTTTGACGGAACGGGCCAGCGCAAGAAAGCCGCGGTCACCTTGTCTACCTACCCGTCGGGTGTCAAAACCACGCTTGTCACGATGAAGTGATGGCAAGTGGCTGGGCTTCGCGAATCATGTGATTCGCAAAGCCCACAACGCTGCGCCCGGTCCCCCGGCAGGGCCGCAGGCCGCAGGGCAAGCGGCGACACCTGCAGCTGTCGTTCAGGGCCAAGCTGTACTTTGCAGAGGCAGCGGCTCCGCCATCTTTAACGCTTTAACGCCTTTAACGCCTTTAACGCGATTGTTGAAACATTGATGCGAAAAATAAAAATTGCCGTCCTGGGCACCGGCGGCACCATCGCGGGCGAAGCCAGCTCTGCGTCGGATGTGCTCAGCTATCAGGATTCGCAGCTTTCCGCCGCCGACACCTTGATGCCGCTGAAGCCCCATTTGCCCGGGAACGTCGAGTTGCGGGCCGTTCAGATCAGTCAACTGGGCAGCGAAAACTTTTCTACCGATACATGGCTTCACCTGGCTGGCGCGATTGCGCGGCTCGACAAGACCGAAGAGCCGGATGGGTTTGTGCTGACCCAGGGAACCGACACGCTGGAAGAGACGGCTTATTTTTTGCACCTGGCGCTCAAGACGGCCAAGCCGGTCGTGGTGGTGGGCGCCATGCGTCCCGCAACCGCCATCAGCGCCGATGGACCGCTCAATCTTTTGCGGGCGGTGCAGCTGGCCGCAAGCCCGCAGATGTCGGGATTCGGCGTGATGGTTGTTGCCAATGAGCGGATTTTCTCCGCCCGCGAAGTAACCAAATCCCACACTTCGTCGATCGACAGTCTTGCAAGCCCGGAGTTCGGCTGCGTCGGTTACATGCAAAACGGCGAGGTCAAACTTCACCGGATGCCGTCCAGGCACCATACGCTGAATTCGCCTTTTGATGTGTCGGGCCTTCAGGGCCTGCCCAAGGTCGATATTGTGTACGCCTACCCAGGTGCGGGCTGCGAAAGCATCCGGGCATTCCTGGGCGCTGGTGCACGCGGCCTGGTGCACGCGGGCACCGGAAACGGATCGATCTCCAGCATTCACCAGGCGGCCTATCGTGAAGCGATGCTTCGCGGCGTCGCCGTCGTCAGGAGTTCCCGTACCGGAAGCGGGCTGGTGTCGCGCAACGGCGCTGTGAACGATGATGCTTTCGGCAGCATAGGCGCTGACACCCTCAGCCCGCAAAAAGCCCGCGTGCTGCTGTGCCTGGCACTGACCTTGACGCAGGACGCCGGGGAGCTGCAGCGTTACTTCGACACCTACTGAGCGGGATACGCCATGTCAACCAGCGTGAATCAGGCGGGCTTGGGCCGCGAAGTGCTCAATGAATTTCTTTTCGTGCAGCCCGGCCTGATGCGTGACAAGGCGCATCACGGCAACCCGTATGGGTACTTCCGGCGTAAAGGGCAAAACCTGGGCCCCGTGCCCCTTCCCCAATGCGCCTGTCAGGGAGTCCACCAGCGCGACGCCCATTCCCTGCGCAGCCAGGTGCATGGCAACCACGCTGGTTTCGACCGAGACGTTGCGGGTGAGCGCGATGTCCGCCATTCCGTCCGTCTGGGCGATCAGCGAGGCAACCAGGTCATCCTTGCTCAGCCCGATGATGTTGCAGGAGGCAAGATCCCTAATGGAGATGGAAGTTTTGCTTTTCGAGAAATAGCCTGATGTCGATACCGAACAAAAGAAGGCCTGCAGCAGGTCTGTGGTGTCGAGCGCCGCATGCGCCACCGGTTCATAAACGAACCCGATATCGACGTGCCCCGCCAGGAGCGCATCAACAAGCGAGTCGTAGTGATAGGTTTCCAGCGTCAGCTTGCATTTGGGATATTGCTCAATGAACGATTTGACAGCTTTGGGCAGGACGGCTGTGGCCAGCGAAGGGACGGCTGCGATCCTTAACTGCCTGTCGCCGCCGTTGCGCAGCCCTGCCGCCAGCGAAGACGCGTGGCTCATGGATTCCATGATTTTCAGGATCGCCGGGCGTAGCTGCCGGGCTTCGTCAGTGGGTGCCATTCGCCCCTGCTGGCGATCAAACAGGAGGAAACCGAGCTCAGTTTCTGCGCTTGAAATCAGGCGCGAGACGGCCGGCTGTGAAAGATTGAGCATCTTTGCCGCGCCTGTGACGGTGCCGCAAAGAAAAACCGCGTTGATGGCCTCGTATTTATGAAACCGCATATTGCAATCTAAAAACGAATGAACGTCCCGGCATCAGCGGCCGGCCAGGAGCGGCGGCAAGGTGCTGCGGGCTTGTGCATCGCATTAGATGAAATTTTCAAGGTAAAAGAAGTATAAGGAAAGCTAATGAAAAATTAAAGTTCTACGTTTCGGAGAATGTTAAGGGTAAACCCCGCGAAAACCGCCCACTTGGCCCGATTCTCGCTTAAGGCCGATGGCTACAATTTACGGATTAGCTCGCCATCTTCACCAGCCATCCGGCTTTGATAGGCGGGCTTTTTGTTAACTCGCGCCAGCCGCCGGTGATCCCGGCAGCGGGCGGCCGCCAGGCAGGGTTGGCAATTTATTTACACGGGAGAGTGAGTTATGGAAGTATTGCTACAGCAGATCATCAATGGTCTGGTGCTCGGCAGCATGTATGCCCTGATCGCCCTGGGCTACACGATGGTGTACGGCATCATCAACCTGATCAACTTCGCGCACGGCGAAGTCCTGATGGTCGGGGCTTTAACCAGTTGGACCATCATCGGCCTGATGCAGAGCTCCATGCCGGGCACGCCGGGCTGGGTTATTTTGCTGATATCGCTGCTGATCGCCTTTGTCGTTTGCGGGGCCCTCAACTTCGCGATCGAAAAAATCGCCTACCGGCCACTGCGAAACTCCCCCAAACTGGCCCCGCTGATCACCGCCATCGGCATGTCGCTTTTGCTGCAGACGCTGGCCATGATCATCTGGAAGCCCAACTACAAACCCTACCCAACCCTGCTGCCAAGCGAGCCTTTCCAGGTCGGCGGCGCCGTCATCACCGTGACCCAGCTCTTCATCCTGGGCGCCACGGTAGTCTCCCTTTCTGTACTGATGTGGCTGGTTCATTACACCAAGCTGGGCCGTGCCATGCGCGCCACTGCCGAGAACCCGCGCGTCGCCGCCCTGATGGGTGTGCGCCCCGACACCGTCATCTCGGCCACCTTCATCATCGGCGCCGTCCTGGCGGCGCTGGCCGGTGTCATGTACGCCTCCAACTACGGCACGGTGCAGCACACCATGGGCTTCCTGCCGGGCCTGAAAGCCTTTACGGCCGCCGTGTTCGGCGGCATCGGCAACCTGGGCGGTGCGGTGCTCGGCGGCATCCTGCTGGGCCTGATCGAATCCATCGGCGCCGGCTACATCGGCCCGCTGACGGGCGGCGTGCTGGGCAGCCAGTACTCCGACATCTTTGCCTTCATCGTGCTGATTTTTGTGCTCACGCTGCGTCCTTCGGGCCTGCTGGGTGAGCGTGTAGCGGACCGGGCGTGACGCCGCGTCCATCCGGTACACAAGGAGAACCTCATGAATTCCGTTAAATCGAAAAAACTCATTACCTTCCTGATCGTCGCGGCGGCATTGCTGGTGCTGCCCCTGATCCTGCAGCAAGGCGGCAACGCCTGGGTGCGGATTGTCGACATGGCTTTGCTGTATGTGCTGCTGGCCCTGGGCCTGAACATCGTGGTCGGCTACGCCGGCCTGCTGGATTTGGGCTACGTCGCCTTCTTCGCCGTCGGTGCGTATCTTTTCGCGTTGCTCGGCTCGCCGCACCTGGCCGATGCCTTCCCCTGGATTGCGGCGCAGTTCCCGAACGGCCTGCATTTGCCGATCTGGGCCATCATCCCGATGGCCGCGGCGCTGGCCGGCTTCTTCGGCGTGATCCTGGGCGCACCGACCCTCAAGCTGCGCGGCGACTACCTCGCCATCGTGACACTGGGTTTCGGTGAAATCATCCGCGTGTTCCTGAACAACCTGGACCGCCCGATCAACCTGACCAACGGCCCCAAAGGCATCAACCAGATCGACTCGATGAAGTTTTTCGGGTTCGACCTGGGCAAGCCGCATGAGTTTTTCGGCTTCGAGGTCAACTCGGTGTCGATGTACTACTACCTCTTCCTGGTGCTGGTGATCGTTTCGGTCGTGATCTGCCACCGCCTTGAGAACTCCCGCATCGGCCGCGCCTGGATGGCGATCCGTGAAGACGAAATCGCCGCCAAGGCCATGGGCATCAACACCCGCAACCTGAAGCTGCTGGCCTTCGGCATGGGCGCTACGTTCGGCGGCGTGTCCGGCTCCATGTTTGCCGCCTTCCAGGGTTTCGTCTCGCCGGAATCCTTCAGCCTGATGGAGTCGGTCATGATCGTCGCCATGGTGGTGCTGGGCGGCATCGGCCATTTGCCCGGCGTCATTCTGGGCGCCTTGCTGCTCGCCGCCTTGCCTGAGGTGCTGCGCCACGTGGCCGGCCCGCTGCAAGCCATGACAGACGGCCGCCTCGACTCCGCCATCCTGCGCCAGCTGCTGATTGCGCTGGCCATGATCGTCATCATGCTGATGCGTCCCCGCGGCCTGTGGCCAGCGGCTGAGCACGGCAAATCACTGAACAAGGTCCCCGGTAAGGACCCCATTCAGTCAATCAATCCTTAAGGAGAATGGATATGAGCGAAACCATTCTTAAAGTCTCCGGTGTTTCCAAGCGCTTCGGCGGTCTGCAAGCCCTGAGCGATGTTGGCATCCACATCGAACGCGGCCAGGTCTACGGCCTGATCGGCCCCAACGGCGCCGGCAAAACTACTTTCTTCAATGTGCTGACGGGCCTCTACACACCCGACAGCGGCACCTTCGAGCTGGCCGGCAAGCCCTACAAGCCCACGGCCGTGCACGAAGTGGCCAAGGCCGGCATTGCCCGCACCTTCCAGAACATCCGCCTCTTCGCCGACATGACGGCGCTTGAGAACGTGATGGTCGGGCGGCACATCCGCACGGCTTCCGGCTTGATCGGCGCCGTGTTTCGCACGCCTGGCTTCAAGCACGAAGAAGCCGCCATCGCCAAGCGCTCGCAAGAGCTGCTCGACTACGTCGGCATCGGCAAATACGCCGACTTCAAGGCGCGCACGCTGAGCTACGGCGACCAGCGCCGCCTGGAGATTGCCCGGGCGCTGGCCACCGACCCGCAGCTGATCGCACTCGACGAGCCGGCCGCCGGCATGAACGCAACGGAAAAAGTGCAGCTGCGCGAACTGATCGACCGCATCCGCAAGGACAACCGCACCATCTTGCTGATCGAGCACGACGTGAAGCTGGTCATGGGCCTGTGCGACCGCGTGACCGTGCTCGATTACGGCAAGCAAATCGCCGAAGGCGCGCCCGCGGATGTACAAAAAGACGAAAAAGTGATCACGGCCTATCTGGGCACGGGTCATTGAAGGAAAGCAAGAACATGGCAGCAAACACACTCCTGAAGGTGACCGGCCTGAAGGTCGCCTACGGCGGCATCCAGGCGGTCAAGGGCGTTGACTTCGAAGTCAACGACGGCGAACTGGTCACGCTCATCGGCTCCAACGGCGCCGGCAAGACCACCACCATGAAAGCCATCACCGGCACCCTGCCGATGCTGGACGGCGACATCGAATACCTGGGCAAGAGCATCAAGGGCCGCGGCGCCTGGGACCTCGTCAAGGAAGGCCTGGCTATGGTGCCGGAAGGCCGCGGCGTTTTCACCCGCATGACCATCACCGAAAACCTGCAGATGGGCGCTTACATCCGAAGCGACAAGGCGGGCGTTGCCGAAGATATCGAAAAGATGTTTGTGTTGTTCCCGCGCCTGCGTGAACGCAAAGACCAGCTGGCCGGCACCATGTCGGGCGGTGAGCAGCAGATGCTGGCCATGGGCCGCGCGCTGATGAGCCGTCCCAAGGTGCTGCTGCTGGACGAGCCGTCGATGGGCCTGTCGCCCATCATGGTCGACAAGATTTTCGAGGTCGTGAAAGATGTGTCCGCCCGCGGCGTGACGGTGCTGCTGGTCGAGCAAAACGCCAGCCGCGCACTGGGCATCGCCAACCGCGGCTACGTCATGGAATCGGGCAACGTCACCATGAACGGCGACGCGAAAGAGCTGCTCAACGACCCGCGCGTGCGGGCCGCCTACCTGGGCGAATAAACAAAGACGGCGGCGGGGCGCTGCGTGCGCCCGCTGCCGCCGCGCATTTCAGCCGTAACTTTTGCGGCCGGGCGCCGGGGCCTAAAGGCCTTGCGGCGCCATTTTTTTGCGCATAAAGTGCCAGTCAGGAAATGCGCAGTTCGCGCATCCACACGTCCCGCCAACACACCCGAGCAAAGGGAATTTCCATGAGCACCCACCTCGTTCGCACCGCCGCCGTGATCTTCGCCTTCCTGGCTTCGTCCTTTTTCACCGGCGCCTCGGCCCAGTCGCTGCGCTGCAAGGGCGACCTGGCGCAGATCGGCAACTCCAAAGGCACCATCCTGCAAAAGTGCGGTGAGCCCGTCATGAAAGACACGTTCTGCAAACCGGTGCAAAACACCAGCTCGACGACGACGCCCATCGTCACGCCGGCCGCGCCTGTGACCACGACCGGCAACTCCGCCAGCACCACCACCAATGTCACCGTCAACACCTGCCAGCAGGTCGAAGAGTGGACTTACAACCCGGGTTACGGACAGTTCATGACCATGCTGCTGTTTGAAGGTGGCTCGCTGGCCAGCATCCGCTACGGAGACCGCGTGACTCGTTGAGTCTCACAGCCGTTCAACAAAAAAGGCCGGTTCCCGCAAGGGACCGGCCTTTTTCATGGCTTGCCATGGGCGTGGAAGGATGTTGTGATTCAGGGAGGATGCTACATATTTGATAGCTGCTTGCCCATGCCCTTATTGGGCTACAGCCTCAAAACGCTTATAAAAACCGAAACAGCCAGCGTCAGTCAACTCTCGCCCCAGACGCTTTTACGACCTTCTCATACTTCACCAGCTCGCTCTTCATGAAAGCGCCGAACTGCTCAGGCGTGTTGCCTACCGGCTCGGCCATCAGCGTGGCGAAACGGGTTTTGGCTTCGGATGAGTTCAGCGCGGCCACAAAGGCCTGGTTGAGTTTGGCGACCACGTCTTTGGGTGTGGCGGCCGGTGCCACCAGGCCCCACCAGGTGTCGATCTCAAAGCCTTTGAGGGTTTCGGCCACGGCCGGCACGTCGGGCAACAGGGCGCTGCGTTTGGCGGTGGTGACCGCCAGGGCCTTCAGCTTGCCTGCCTTGATGTTGGCCGACGCGGTCGCGAGGTTGTCGAAGTTGAAATCGACCTGGCCGCTGAGCAGCGCCAGCTGCGCAGGGTTGCCGCCGTTGTAGGGAATGTGCAGCGCAAAGATGCCGGCCTGCGCCTTGAACATTTCGCCTGCCAGGTGACCGGCACTGCCGTTGCCGCCGCTGGCGTAATTGAGTTTGGCCGGGTTGGCTTTGGCGTAGCTGATGAGGTCGCCCAGCGAGTTGATGTTCAGGCGCCGCGCGGTGTCGGCGTTCATCACCAGCACATTGGGTACGCGCACCATCTGCGTGATGGGCGCGAAGTCGGTGGCCGCGTTGTACGGCATCTTGCTGTAAAGCCAGGGGTTGATGGCATGCGTGGCCACGGCGGAAATGCCGATCGTGAGGCCGTCGGGCTGCGCCTTGGCGATCGCGTCGACGCCGATATTGCCGCCGCCGCCGGGCTTGTTTTCAATGATGACGGTGCCCAGCGAATCCTTCACGCGTTCGGCCAGCAGGCGTGCGGTCACGTCGATGGGGCCACCGGCCGCGTAGGGCACGATGATGCGCATGACCTTGGGCTGGGCCAGCCCCAGGCTGGAGGAAAGGGCGAGTGCGGCGACGGCAAGCGTTTTTGCCAGGTTTTTCGCCAGGAAGGAGGGTGAGGGGGCGGTTCGGGTGTTCATGCCCCGATTGTTGCAAGAATCGCCGCTTTTGCCCCTAAGGCATTCCATTACCGGAGCGCGTGGCTCCGGCTCTGGTTCAGCGCGCCAGCTCAGGCCGTAGCCTGGGCTTTTTCCTTTTCGGTCACGAACGAGTCGGCATAAAACTCGTCTTCCGGCAGGCCCGCGGCGGTGTACGCCGCCTGGGCTGAGTCCACCACAATCGGCGCGCCGCAGGCATACACCTGGTAGCCCGACAGGTCGGCAAAATCTTCCAGCACCGCCTGGTGGACAAAACCTGTGCGGCCCGTCCAGTTGTCTTCAGGCAGGGCGTTGGAGATGACGGGCACATAACGCAGGCTCGGCATCTCGGCCGTCTTGGCTTTGACCCATTCGTCCATGTACAAATCGGACGGGCGGCGGCCGCCCCAGTACAGCACGGCCGGGCGCGTGATGCCCTTGAACTGCAGGTGCTCAATCAGCGCCTTGATGGGCGCAAAGCCCGTGCCCGAGGCCAGCAGCACCATGGGCTTGTCGCTGTCTTCACGCAGGTAAAAGCTGCCGAAGGGGCCTTCGATGCGCAGGATCTCTTTTTCCTTCATCGGGCCGAACACGTGCTCGGTGAACTTGCCGCCGGGCATGTGGCGGATGTGCAGTTCCACGCCGGGGTTGTCGGCCTGGGTGTGCGGCGCGTTGCCCATTGAATAGGCGCGGCGGTCGCCGTCGCGCAGCAAAAACTCCACATACTGGCCGGCGTGGTACTTGAAGACATCGCTGGCCGGCAGCTGCAGCCGCACCACCATCACGTCGTGCGACGCCTTGGCCAGGCTGTTGATGCGCACCGGCATCTTCTTGATGGGGAAGGCGCTTTCGTCGGTCACGTGGCGCGACTCGATCACGACGTCGGTCTGCGCCTTGGCGCAGCAGGTGAGGATGAAACCGGCGGCTTCTTCTTCAGGCGACAGGGCCTTGACCTGGTGCGTGCCGTGGATCACCGTGCCTTCGAGCTTTTTCGATTTGCAGGAGCCGCAGGCGCCGTCTTTACAGCCATAGGGCAGGCCGATGCCCTGGCGGATGGCGGCGGCCAGCAGGGCTTCGTCCACCTGGGCGACGAAAGTCCGGCCGCTGGGTTGCACGGTCACGTTAAAGCTCATATTCGGTATCCTTGGGGTATCTGTTCTCGACTCGGCCGGTTTCCCCGGCAACCCCCAATTTTGCCCTCAAACACGAACCCCTTAGGCGCGCTGCCTTTTCGCTTCCGCCGCGAGCGGATTTTGATCGTCGGTTGCGGCGATGTAGGCCTGCGCGTGGCCCGGCAGCTGCCGCGCAATGCGCGGGTCATGGCCCTGACGTCGTCAAGCGGCCGCGCGCCCGCCCTGCGGGCCGAAGGCATCACGCCGCTGCAGGGCAACCTGGACAAGGGCGCCAGCCTGCGCCGCCTGGCCGGGCTGGCCACCCGCGTGGTGCACCTGGCGCCGCCGCCCAACGAAAACCCCGACTGGCGCACCGACCCGCGCACGCTGGCGCTGCTGCGCGCCCTGCGCCTGCGCAGCCTGCCGCAGTCGCTGGTGTACGGCTCCACCAGCGGGGTGTATGGCGACTGTGCCGGCGAATGGGTCGGCGAAACGCGCCCGCTCAAGCCCCACACGCCGCGCGCCTGGCGCCGCGTGCATGCCGAAGCGCACCTGCGCCTCTTTGGCCGCGCCACCGGCACGCACGTGCACATCCTGCGCATCCCCGGCATCTACGCGCCCGACCGCGAAGGCGGCACGCCGCGCGGGCGTTTGCTCAAAGGCACGCCCGTGCTGCGCGCCGAAGACGACGTCTACACCAACCACATCCACGCCGACGACCTGGCCCGCGCCTGCCTGGCGGCGTTGTGGCGCGGCAAGCCGCAGCGCTCCAGCAATGCCAGCGACGACACGCAGATGAAGATGGGTGATTACTTTGACCTGGCAGCCGACCTGTATGGCTTGCCGCGCCCGCCGCGCCTGGCGCGCGACTCTGCGAAGGAGGAGCTGCCGCTGATGCTGCTGAGCTTCATGAGCGAGTCGCGGCGCCTGGACAACACGCGCCTGAAGCGCGAGCTGCGCGTGGAACTGCGCTACCCCACCGTGGCCGAGGGGCTGGCGTCACATTAGGTGAATTTGCTATAAAAAGTATAGCTAGAAGCCAATGAACTGCCTGGGATGGAGCCCGATTTCATTCATAAATCAAATGCCGGCGGGTTTCTTCAGCGTCAGCATGCGGTCCTGCGGCTTGAGCACGATGGTCTTGATGTCGGCGCCCTGCAGCACCGTGAGCCGGACTTCCGCATCCGGCGTGGGCCGGTCCCAAAGCTTTTTGTAGAACGCTTCCAGCGTGCCGACTTTGGCGTCGTCCACCGCCAGCACCACGTCACCCGCGCCCAGGCCCGCCAGGTCGGCCGGGCTCTCCTTGCTCACGCGCAGGATCTGTATGCGGCCGCCCTGGTCGTTGGAGGTAATGCCCAGCCAGGGCCGCCGGCTTTGTGCACTGGAGCCCGAGCGCTGCAGCTCCGAAAGAATGGGGCGCAGCAAATCCACCGGCACAAACATATTGCCCGGCAGGCGGCGGTTTTCGCCCGTCGCGTCCGACACGAAGAGTGAGCCAATGCCCATCAACTCGCCCCTCTGGTTAAAGAGCGGTGCCCCGCTGTGGTTGCCGCCGCTGGCCATTACCGGTGGGCTGGTGAAGAGCGCCGATTCGATGTGGTATTCCCAGCTGCCTGAAAACGCGCGCCGGCTGATCAGCCGCGTCATGCTCACGTCGCCGTCATCGTCGGCCTGCGGGCCCGTCATCGCCATCAGCGGCTCGCCGGCTTGTAAATCGCGGCTGCTGCCGAGCGGCGCCACGCCCACACCGCGCAGCGGCAGCAGCGGGCGCAACAGCCCAAAGCCGGTGGCCAGGTCGTAGGCCACAGCGCGCGCCGGCAGCGTGCGGTTGTCCTGGGTCACGACCTCGATCTGCTCGGCTTCGAGCATCAGGTAGCCGATGGTGAGGATCAACCCGTCGGGCGCGATCTGCACGCCTGAGCCGACGCGGTTGAGTCCCAGTGTTTCCGCAGAGCGCGCGCCGTCTGTTGCGGTGACCTTGACGCCGACCACCGCCGTGGTGGCGCGGGTCAATGCATCCATCATGGCCTGCGCTGCGGGTGGCTGCGCAGTGGCCGCGTGGGCGGTGCCGAGCAGCAGCGTGCTTGATAAGAGGAGGCAGAGCCAATGACGCAAGGTGCACATGACGGACTCCAGACGCGGCTGGAAGAACATACACACCCAGCAAGAGCCATCAGCCGCGAATCAAGAATGCGCCTTATTAAATGGCGTTGCAAGCGGCAGGGTCAAAAAACTAGCCGGAACCAACCACGACTAGCCTCGACGAGGTACGACGAAGCACAAATGCATTGAATCCTTTTGTGTGACATTTTGAAAACCAAAAATGCGGAAGCAGCTTTTAGATTTAAATGCCGCTTTTTACGTGACTGTCTTCATCCATTTAGAGGATTTTTCGATGCAAATTTTCGATGCGTCACGTCGAAATTTCAAAGGCCTCTAAGCATATTCCGTATTGCCAAATCAATGCAGAAAATAAGCGCGCTTTCGATAATTTTGAAGACTGAATGAGATACAGTTCGGAACAAATTCAGAGGGATTGCGCCTTGCACTTTAGGCGCTTTTTTGGATGCAAAACAACAGCAACAATTGGGGGGACTTGGTGCGCGGCATGCATGCAGCCGCGTGCGTGCCGTCGGCATCGCCTTCGATGCCGAACCCGGTTGAGCTGCAAGGCCGGAGCTTCAATTGACAGCTGCCGGCGCGGTGCCCCAGGACGTTTCCCCGCTGCTGGCCGCACCTGCGCCGGGAGGCGAGCAGCCTGCCGCCCCTGCCGCACACCATGCGCTGGCGGCCCTGTGCCTGGTGGCGCGCTTTCACCAGGTCGCGGCAGACCCCCAAACACTTGCCCATCAGCTGGGCGTATCGCCCAGTGACAACGTAGACGCGAGCATCCTGCTGCGCGCCGCCAAGCACCTCGGCCTCAAGGCCAAGCTGTCAAAGTCCAAACCTGATCGCTTGAAGCTGGTACCGCTGCCGGCGCTTGCCTTCCTCAAGCCTGCGGACGATGCCGGCGGCGACGCGCAGATGCGCACCGTGATCCTGGCGCAATGCGACGGCCAGCGGGTGCTGTTCCAGGATCCGGCCACACCCTCGAACCGGCCGACGATTGAATCGGTCGATGTGTTTGCCGGCCAATGGACGGGCGAGCTGATCCTCATCACCAGCCACGCCGCCCTCGCGGGTGAGCTGGCCAAGTTCGACTTCTCCTGGTTTGTGCCCAGCCTGGTGAAGCACCGCAAGCTGCTGGGCGAGGTGCTGCTCATCTCTTTCATGCTGCAACTCTTTGCGCTCATCAGCCCGCTGTTCTTTCAGGTCGTGATGGACAAGGTGCTGGTGCATCGCGGCCTCACCACGCTCGATGTGCTGGTCATCGGCCTGGTGGTCGTTGTCATGTTTGAAAGCCTGCTCAACGGCTTGCGCGCCTATGTGTTCAGCCACACCACCAGCCGCATCGACGTAGAACTGGGCGCGCGGCTCTTTCGCCACCTGGTGCAGTTGCCGCTGGCGTACTTTCAGGCGCGGCGCGTGGGGGATTCGGTGGCGCGTGTGCGCGAGCTGGAAAACATCCGCAGCTTCCTCACCGGCAACGCGCTCACCGTCGTGCTCGATGTGTTGTTCTCGGTCATCTTTATCGCGGTGATGCTGTTTTACAGCGTGCCGCTCACGCTGATCGTCATGGTCAGCCTGCCGCTGTACTTTGGCCTCAGCCTGGCGGTGGTGCCCATCCTGCGCCAGCGGCTGGATGTGAAATTTGCGCGCGGCGCCGAGAACCAGTCCATGCTGGTGGAGACCATCACCGGCATCCAGACCGTCAAAGCCAGCGCGCTGGAGCCCAGCTTCGGCAAGCGCTGGGACAACCAGCTCGCCGCGTACGTGAGCGCCAGCTTCAAAACGCAGAATCTCGCCACGTGGGCGCACGAAGGCATCAACCTCATCGGCAAGCTTGTGAACGCCGCCACGCTCTGGTACGGCGCGCACCTGGTGATGAACAACGAGCTCACCGTCGGCCAGTTTGTGGCCTTCAACATGTTTGCCCAGCGCGTGGCCCAGCCCATCATGCGCATGGCCCAGTTGTGGACGGACTTCCAGCAAACCGGCATCTCCGTCGCGCGGCTGGGCGACATCCTCAACACCCGCACCGAAGTGCCGCCCACCAGCGCCGCGCAGCTGCCGCCCGTCAAAGGCCGCATCACGCTGGACAACATCGTCTTCCGCTACCGGCCCGAGGCCCCGCCCGTGCTCCACGGCATCAGCCTGGATGTGAAGCCCGGCGAGATCATCGGCATCGTCGGCCGTTCAGGCTCCGGCAAAAGCACGCTGACCAAGCTGGTGCAGCGCCTTTATTCCCCCGAAGGCGGCCGCCTGCTGGTCGACGGCATCGACATCAGCCTGATCGACGCTGCCCAGCTGCGCCGGCAAGTGGGTGTGGTGCTGCAGGAAAACCTGCTCTTTAACCGCAGCGTGCGCGAGAACATCGCCATCACCGACCCGGCCGCGCCGATTGAAGCCGTGGTGCGCGTGGCGCAGCTGGCCGGTGCGCATGAATTCATCAGCGAGTTGCCCGAAGGCTACGACACGCATGTGGGAGAGCAGGGCTCATCGCTCAGCGGCGGGCAGCGCCAGCGCATCGCCATTGCGCGTGCGTTGTTTACCAACCCGCGCATCCTGATTTTTGACGAAGCCACCAGCGCGCTTGATTACGAGAGCGAAGCCATCATCCAGCGCAACATGGCCCACATCTGCAAGGGCCGCACCGTGCTCATCATTGCCCACCGCCTGAGCGCCGTGCGCCATGCGCACCGCATCATCGTGATGGACAAAGGCAAGATCGTCGAAGCCGGCCCGCACGATGCGTTGATCCAGAAGCCGCAAGGCCTGTACGCCCACCTGTGGCAGATGCAGGACGGCAAGCAACCGACGGAAGGGGCCTCGGCATGAGCCGCCCTGAAGACAACAAGCCGTCCGCACTGGAAGGCGTGCCGGCGACCGTCAGGGCCGAGGCCCCGTCCACGGCCGGTCCCAGCACCCATCAGATGGAGCAGACAGCCGCCAAGGTGGAAGACGTCACCGCCAAAGGCGAAGCGCCCGCAGCCGCACCCGAGGCGGCTGCCGTGCCCGACAAGCCCGTGCATCCCGTCATCGCGCTGCTCGCCCGCTACCGCGCCATCTTCGCCGCTGCCTGGGCGCACCGTGACGAACTGGCCGGCCCGCGCCGCCTGAGCGATGAAGCCGCCTTTTTGCCCGCCGCGCTCAGCCTGCAAGACACGCCGGTGCACCCAGCGCCGCGCCGCCTGGCCTACACCATCATGGCGTTGTTTGTGATTGCGCTGGTCTGGTCCATCTTCGGCAAGATCGACATCGTGGCCGTGGCCCCGGGGCGCGTGGTGGTGAGCGAACGCACCAAACTCATCCAGCCGCTGGAGAACAGCGTGGTCAAGGCCGTGCTCGTTAAAGACGGCGACCATGTGGTGGCCGGCCAGCCCCTGGTGGAGCTGGACCCGACCGCCGCCAGCGCCGACAAAACCACCGCACACGACCAGCAAAAAGCCGCCTTGTCCGAAGTGCTGCGCACCCGCGCCATTCAGCAGGCGCTACAAAATTTGCAGCAGCATACCCAGGCAGGACCTGGGCTGCAGGCCAAATACATGCCTGAGTTTCCCAAAGAATGGTCTGCGGCCGAGACTGCCGCCGCGCAGGCACAGTTGCAAGGCGAATGGGGCGACGTGACCGCCAAGCTCGCCAAACTCTCATCCGAGATCAGCCGCCGCCAGGCCGAGATCGTAACCGCGCAGGCCGTTGTTTCCAAACTCGAAACCACCGTGCCCATGGCCCAGGCGCGTGAGACCGACTTTAAAAAGCTGGTTGACCAGGGCTACATCTCAGGCCACGCCACGCAAGACAAAACCCGCGAACGCGTTGAGCTTGAGCGCGACCTGGCTACCCAGCGCGCCAACCTCCTGCAAACCCAGGCCACCCTGCGCGAAAGCGAAAACAGCCGCGCCGCCTACCTGGCCGAAGTGCGCCGCACACTGTATGAACGTGAAGCCCAGGCCGACCTCAAACGCCAGCAAGCCACACAAGAACAAGCCAAAGCCACCCAGCGCGAAAACCTCACCACCCTGAAAGCGCCCGTCGCCGGCGTGGTGCAGCAGCTAGCCATCCACACGACAGGCGGCGTCGTCACCGAAGCCCAGGCCCTGATGATCATCGTGCCCGAAGCCGCGCAAGTCACCGCCGAAGTCACGCTAGAGAACAAAGACATCGGCTTCGTAAACGCCGGCCAGGACGTCGCCGTCAAGCTCGAGACATTTCCCTTTACCCGCTACGGCACGGTGCCCGCCACGGTAAAGCTGGTGACAGCCGATGCAGTCAACGACGAAAAGCGCGGCGCAATTTTCCCCGTCACGCTGACCCTAAATACCAAACAGATCGACATAGACGGAAAGATGATCCAGCTCGTCCCCGGCATGAACCTGACCGCAGAGATCAAGACCGGGCAGCGGCGCGTGATTGAGTATTTGTTGAGCCCGATTCAGAGGGCTGGTAGTGAGAGTTTGAGGGAGAGATGAGCATGAGTACGGCGATGAAAAACGGCTGTTTCAAGGCAGAGCTTAAAAGGTCTGACCTACGCAGGCGAAGCAGTTTTTCGGTAAATACGTCATCGGTTTTTGGGTAGCTTAATGAAGTTATTTGAAGATATAAAACCGGGGCATGGAAACGGCCTAGATGCAGACCAACTGTTCCGAAAATTTCGCGCAAAAGAAACCGTGGCGCTGCTATGTGGGTGCTTGGTTATATGCGCCGCTGAAGTAATCCACAGAATTTACTTTTCGCAAGCGTTCAGTATTTGGAAGGTGCGGGGTGCTTTCATTCCGCTCATATCGATTCTCTCGATATCAAGCATGCTGATGTCTAGTTCACTGCAAAAAGAGCTGAACAAAAAGAAATTTCCGAATCCAGTAGAGCAACAGGTACTTTGCATCCGTCAGTTAATTGATCGTGACGATCCTGAGGCATGGAGACTTTTTTATCTAATTGCTCGAATGGCCCGGGTGTTCATGTTCAGCTTTGGATTAATCGCAACTATTTGCGTGTTTTCGATATTTTTTTCGTATTAATAGTTAGGAGCGGAAGTGGCTATTCCAATATCTAAGTCTCCCTCGGCGAACGCCGCCAACAATTTCGTGGAGTCCTTTAAGGGCTTCTACGATATTTGGGTAAATCCCAACTCCTCTGCTATCGAGAAGCAAGCTGCAGCAACTGCTCTTGCTAGTTCGTTGGTGGCGGCCGCAGGAGTTGTCAGCAAGCACCCGGCTTTGACCTTTGGCGGGGGGTTTTTAGCGGGCGCTGGTTTGGCGAGCTCCGTTATTCAGCTTCGAGAGGCAATAGATCTTTGGGTGGTGGCCAGAGGAGGCGTTGATCAGGAGGCGCGTGAGAAAGCCTTTATGAATCTGTTGGATAAGAGCGTGGCTACCGTTGGGAGCTTTGGTGGCGCGGTCGCCGCCGTTCCCGGTCTACAGGTTGTGGGATTAACGGTCTGGGGTGTCGCTGTAGTTGGTCAAGAAATTTTGGGCGAAGTGAACGGTACGGGTGGACCCGTCGGAAACGCTGCGAGGGGGATGATGGATTGGGTTGAAAAGCAACTTACATACACCAATCCGTATGATTCTGTTGGGACAATTCCCTATTACGGTCTAGGTGGAGCTGTTGGCGAGGGACTCATTTACAACACCATGACAGCCAGCCAATACATAGCCATGGGCTTGTCTCCTGGGGGGTATCGAATTGAGCCCGGCAAAGCAACGGAGTCTTGGGCTCGCAATGCTGATGGGACTATTGATAAGAACACTCGAATAATTGCCAGCAAAGACGGCAATGGAAATTATGAGACGTGGAGAATTTCGGGAAACCTAGATGCTGGTACGTTTCGCGCGATTAAATTCATTCAGGACGCCAGCGGAAAAGTAATTGATGCCGAAATTCAGTATCAAAAAGTCCCCGGGGGTCAACTAGTCAGTACTGCCAACGTTAGTGGTGCTCCAGTTGCCCCTCCAATACCCGTCAAAACCTATTACATCCAAACTGACCCTGTGCCAGGCATGCAAGGGTGGAGTACCGCAAGTACTCTCGACAACCAGACTGGGGCTTCAACATCGCGTGTGTTGAATGTCTCTGGGGATGTTGTGCTCTCCCAAGGCGTTGGACAAACGTTGGTCCGTGATCCTGCTACCGGTGTGTTTGTATTGACCACCACAAGTACAGGCGCGCAGGAATTCTATGACCCTTTCAGCGGCCAACGTGTCTTTGTGCAGGGTGATGGCTCGGGGATGGTGGTAGGAAAAGGGGTTGATGCCAACGGATATCCGAACGCCGACATATATTTTGGTGCGGGGGAGATGATTAAAAATAGTGACAACAGTGTCACTATTACCCGTGGCGGTGGAAGTGCGACGATCACATTGTTTGCTCCCGATGACACTCGGGCTGTTTCGGCTCTCACCAACAGTGGTGCAGTTGTCACCGAGACATACACCCGTGCAGGAGCCTTGGTCAAAACATCGATACAAGACACGTTCTATGAAAATGACGGAAGTCATTCCACCTCAACAATCGTGGATTTCGCTGGAGGTTTGAGGGTACTTCAGGCGACGATTTATGACAAAAATGGTGCTCAGACAGATTTTCGACAACAGGAAATTGCCGCTCAAAACGCGGCATACACCGCGCAACAACTTCAAGATGCGTTGTATGGTGATGCGGCGAATTTTCTGATTGCACTTCACGCTAAGAACAAGATCGGTGTATTACTTGCGGGCGCCAAGTTGGCCGTGGATTACGGCCGAACAGATCCACAGCAGGCTACAGAGTTCGACAACTTTTTGGGTGGTGTGGGTAGCGCAGTGGGGGTGCTCGGTGCCTTGCGAGGCTTGAAGTCCGACAACGTTCTGACGCAGGTCAACAGTGCTGTCAATCTGCTTAGTAGCGCTAATGCATTGGCCGGGCAATTAGGAGCAACCTACGGCTCAGGTGCTGCCGCTGTTAAAGGCTTTTTGAGCCCAGACTCCCTTCGTTTAATGGGGCAGATCGGTGCCGTGCTGAGCATCGTTAATTTAGTCAACCTGGGTGACATGCTCGAGCATGGTCAGTATGGATCAGCTGGTGCCGCATTAGCTGGTGCCTATAGTGCTCTGGGTTCATTTGGTGGCACCGCTGCAGTGAGTGGAGTCGGTGGAACGCCAGGACTTTTTGGAATTGTTCCGTTTGAGCCCTACACAATGGCAATCATTATTGTTGCGTCCATTGTTATTGACGGACTCCTTGCCGACGACGAAGAGCCGCCTCCGCCGCCGCCCATCGGTGAGGCCGTCTTCAAACGCCTGGCCGATGGCAGCTTGGGCTACGAGATTCTCAACGCCGCCAACGGTGGCGTCGAGATTTTGACGGTCAAAATGGATGCCTTACTGGCCAAGTTGAGCGTGCAGATTGGCCAAGCCAACAACGGTAATACCGATCCCGATCTTGCGCTCGCGTTGATTGCAAGCCGAATGCCCAAGATCAGCATCCAGAGCTGGCCCAGCAAAACCGACAATTTGGTCAGCAACTTCTTCTTTGTGCTGGAGCAGATTCACCCGCAGACGGGTGAAAAAATGTACAGCGGTGTGGCGCGGCAAGATATCGTGGATCACTACGCTGAAGCGCTGGTCACGCCCGAGGCGATTGCCAACCAGTGGCAAATCAACCACCTTACGGCCAAGTTTGGTTCCGACGAAGCCAACTGGAAGACTGAGGGCCAGTGGCTGTCGGCCATGAGCCCCATCGAGCAGCAGCGCCGTGCTCTGCAGCAGGCGCTCTCGGAAGCCAATGCGGCGCTCGAAAGCGCGAAGAAATCCAATCTTGTGCTTGGCAGCTGGGTGTCTCTCGGTGCCGTTACGGGCAATGTGGCAGAGGGCGCAGCCAATCAGCCTGGCGTGGCCAGTGCGGCCGAAGCTGCTCTGGCTGTCGCCATGGCGGCGCTGAAAGCTTTTGAAGTGCAGAACCCGAGCGGCCCGCAACTCGCGGCGCACATTGTGGATGCCGGCATTACTGATCCGGCATTGCGTGCGGCTGCCATTGAAAATGCCTCGCGCCAGTGGCTCAAAGTCATTGCTGTTGACCTTGGCGGTGATGGCGTTACCAAGACGGCGTTGCCCAATGTCGTCAAACAAGACTACGACAGCCTGCAAAGCGACGGCGTGGCGCGCTTTGATGCGGACAACGACGGCTTCCGTGAGGCGACTGAATGGATTGCACCTTCGGAGGCCATGCTGGGCATTGACCGCGACGGTAACGGCTTGATCGACACGGCCAGCGAATTGTTTAACGGTGTGAGCACACCGTTTGACCAGCGCGGCCTGGCCAGCTTGAAGTACTACGACAGCAACAACGACGGCAAGATTGATGCGTCGGACCCGGTGTACAAGCTGCTGCGTTTGTGGATCGACCTGAACGGCGACGGCAGTGCCGGCAGCATGGAAATTTATGACCTGCAGATGCGCCACCCGGGCGTGGACATGGCGGCATTGCGTGCGCGGCTGGATGCGGCGGGGCAGGCTGCCATGGACGCGCTGGCTGGCAGTGCTGTGCAGTCGATTGACCTGACGACCTTCAAGCTGCGTATGGCGGATGGCACCGATGCACAAGCCAACGACGTGGGCCTGCAAGCCCAGACAGAAGGCATTGCAGTGGTGGTGGACCAAGCCACGCAGAACGTCAGCATCCTGCATGAAAACGGCTTGCGTGAAAACTACATCACGCTGGTGCAGGACATGAGCGTGCTGCTGGAGTTGCAGAACGCCAACATCACTGCGGCACGCCGTGCAGAGCTCGAGGCCCTGGCTGTGCGCTACGGGCTCAACACGCAATCGGCTGATTTCATCAATGTGGTGAAGAGCCTGCGCGCGGGCGGCGAGAACATCGGCGCCAGCGGCATGGCGATCTACATTGGCGACAGCGATGTCTGGGTTGACCAGAACGTCCGCCAGCGGCTGGAGCAGATGCGCTTCAGCTTTCATGCGGCTTCGACAGTGGGCGGATCCGACGTGTTTGGCACGGCCCATTTCAGCCCGCCGGTGTGGGCTGGACCGAGCACCGACACGCCTGTCTTTAACGACCAGTGGGCGCTGAGCCATCACGTCACGAGCGGCGAGGTCACCAGCGACACGGCCACCGCAGGCCCACCCACGCCGCCAAACCCCGAGCAATGGGTGCTGCCTACCGACGTCTACACGCTGGACTACGTCGTCAAGGGCGCGCAGCTGGGCGGTTTGGTGACGCAGCAGGCGGTGATTGCCAGCAATGCCGCCACGCCCGGCGCGCCGGCGCAGACCATCCAGGTCTACACCACGGCTGCGCCCACTTCATCCCTGGGTACCGTTACGGTGGCGGGCCGGGAAGACGAGCAATTCGCTTTTGGCTATGAGCAGCTTGAGCAAGAAGCGCGCACGCTGATTGCCGGCGCCACGCCTTACACCACGGTGCGCCTGCTGGGCGTGCGCGAGGTTCGCCACGGCTATGTCGAGGTCGACGACGTAACGGGGCGCATCCGCTTTATTGGCGATGCCAATTACTTCGGCACCGAGGCGGGCTTTAGTTACGCCGTCATGGACGGCCAGGGCCAGGTGATGGAGCGGCGCATCAATTTCAACCTGACCGAAGTTAATGACGCACCGACGCTGCTTGGTGAAACCATCCAGGCGCAAGAAGATGTGCCACTGCTGCTGGATGCAGCCACCTTGCTGGCCAACGATACGGACCTGGAAGGCGACACGCTCACCATCATCGGTATTGGCCGTGTGGGCATGGGCCGCGCCGAGCTGCTGGCCAACGGCCAGATCAGCTACAAGCCGCCCATGGACTTGTATGGCGTTACCGACACCATCGAGTACATCGTGCAAGACTCGCGCGGCGCAAGCGCTGTGGCGGTGATCAAGATCAAGCTGACAGCGGTCAACGATGCGCCCACGGTGGTCAGCGAAGTGATCCGCAATGCCAAGGAAGACACCAACCTGCGCATCGACGCAGCTTTGCTGCTGGCAAACGACTTTGACCCCGATTTCAATGCACAGGCCGGCGCTGCGCCGCTGCGCATTACGGCAGTGGGCAATGCCGTCCATGGCCAGGCCTTTGTCGACAGCAACGGGCAGATCATTTTTGTGCCCGATGAAAACTTCAATGGCACAGCCACGTTTGAATACACAGTGACGGACGATACCGGGCTGTCGACTGTCGGCAAGGCTGAAGTGGAAATCGACGCCGTCAATGACGTGCTGCGGGCCTTTGGGGAAGTCATTGCCAGCAATGAAGACGAGAAGCTCGTCATTGATCCGGATTTGTTGCTGGCCAATGAAGAAGACGCCGACATCCAGCGCGGCGAGCAGCAACGCCTGATGGTGGTGGCGGTCGACCAGGCCGTCAACGGTACGGTGTCGCTCGAAGGCGGGCACATTGTCTTTACGCCCACTTCCAATTTCTCGGGCGAAGCCAGCTTCCGCTATACCGTCAGCGACGGTGCGGGTGGCCTGGCGCAAGCCATAGCCAAGGTCAATATCGCGGCCGTCAACGATGCGCCAACTTTGCTCAACCGTGCCTTCCAGGGCACGGAAGAAACGCCTCTCAATATTACCGTCGACCAGTTGCTCGCGGGTGTGGTGGACGCAGAAGACGGCACAACCGGCCTCAGCTTCGTGGAGGCCCGTAACGTGGTGGGCGGCACGCTGGAGAGGACCGGCGATACCTTCACCTTCACGCCGGGCGCCAACTTCACGGGCGCGGCGCATTTTGACTACGTGGTGCAGGACGCCCAGGGCGCCGAATCCGTGGCGGTCGTGACGATGAGCTTTAACAACGTCAACGACGCACCGGTGTTTGTGGCGGGCAGCCATCTGGCGAAGACTGGCCAGGAGGACCAGGAGGTTCGCATCTCGCTGTCGGCCCTCAAGCAGATGTTTGTGGACGTGGATGGCGATGCCATCACGGTGGACACCGCCAACCTGGTGGCTGTCAACAGCGGCGACACCATCCGCTTTGACGCGCAGACGCAGGAGATCGTGTTCAAGGCCAAGGCGAACGCCAATGGCACGCGCCAGTTTGACGTACGGGTGCAGGACTCGAACGGGGTTTACAGCGCCTACGAGCGGCTGGACATCGGCATTCAGGCCTTGAATGACGCGCCCATCGTCAACGCCGTGGGCTTCCAGATGCTGGAAGACGGTGGTTATAACGACCCCGGCCTGCAGGCCTGGAGCTACATCTCGTACAGCAGCCTGCTCTCGGGCTCCAGCGACGCGGAAGGCGACGTGCTCAGCATCCTGAGTGCCGCCAATGGCCGTACCCTGGACGGCCGCCTGGTGAATATTGTGAACGATGCGGCCAACAACCGTGTAGGCATTCTGGCGCCGCTGAACTACAACGGGGCCATCACCTTCGACTTCGCCGTCAGTGACGGCCACGGTGCGCAGGTGTCCCAGAAGGCTTACGGCAATGTGGTTGCCGTGAATGACTTGCCGACGGCGAGTATTTCCTTTCTGACGAGTGGCGGCTGGACCATTCCATTCGGCCGCGCGTATTACCGTCTTGACACCTACGATGTAGAAGACGGGTATGGCAACTCGGCCGTGACGATTGAGCGCCACCCCTTGTGGGGTAACGTGGCTCAGGGCGTGACGCTGGGTTATCAGGACACGGTGCTGGACGAAAACGGGATGGTGTTGACGGAAGGAGGCTGGATAGAGACGGCGGCCGCCGCCAACTATTTCTCGCTCCCCGCCATCATCGTGGGGCAGAGCCAAAACGATTCGGTCACATTCCGCGTCACGGATTCCCAGGGCGGGTTCAACTTCAGGTCGGTGAGCTTCGCCCTCCAGGGCTACGACCCGGTGGTGATTGACCTGGGTGGGGACGGACTGGAGTTTCTGGACATCGATGAGAGCAATGTCTCCATCACCCGAGACGGCGTCGAAAAAAATGTGGCGTGGATTGGCGCTCAGGAAGGCATCCTGGCCTGGGACCATAACCACGACAACCAGATCAACCAGCCCGACGAAATTGAGTTCTGGTCGCACGTGAATCCGCAGGATCCGGCCCGGACCGATTTGCAAAGCCTGGCAAGGGTGGAGTTCGACGCCAACCAGGATGGGAAGTTTGATGCGTCGGATGCGAAGTGGTCCGAGTTCAAGCTTTGGCGCGACTTGAACGGCAACGGTGTCAGCGATGCAGGCGAGTTGCAAACTTTGGGAGAGGCCGGCGTGAAGGCCTTGTACCTGAACGCGAACGTGCTGAATCGCCGCTATGGTGAAGATGTGCTGGTGCGCGGCTACACCCGGGTTGAGATGACCGACGGCCGCATGTTGCAGGCCGGTGACGTGCAACTGGGCATTGAAGACCCGGACGAGATTTCCGGAACCAACCCGCCCGCGTCGGGGCAGGATGCCGAGGTCATTCCCGTGTCGAACGCGCAGGCCCTGGCGCAACAGCAGCAGCAAGCCCAGGCCGCAGCAATGCGTGCCGGCTCGCCCGAGTTCAGCGGCGCCCTGCATGACCACAAGGTGCTGACCGGCCAGGCCTACCGCTACGTGCTGCCGGAGGCGCTTTTCGCCAACCTGGCTGCCGGTGCGCAATACACCGTCAAGCTCGCCAGTGGCCAGCCGCTGCCGGCCTGGCTGCATTTTGATGCGGCCACGCGCACGCTGAGCGGATCACCCACTGAGGGGCAGCTCGGCGAGTGGACGATCAAGGTTGTCGGAACGGACGCCAGCAATGCCACCAATGCCGGCGTCATGACGCTGGAGGTCGCGCAGTTCAACCAAGCGCCTGTTGAGTACGGCCATGTGCCGACGCAGTATGCCGACGAAGACCAGCCGTTCAGCCTGGAGATTTCTTCCAACTTCTTCATCGACAAGGACGTGCGTGACCAGTTGCGCTTCAGTGCAACGCTGGCAGACGGCTCTGCCTTGCCTTCCTGGTTGCACTTTGATGCGCAGAGCATGCGCTTCTACGGCACGCCCGGTGGCAGCCAGGCCGGCGCCATTGAAATCAAACTGACCGCTGCTGACGAGGCCAATGCCACGGCAAGCACGCTCTTCAAGATCGTGGTCAGCGGTATCAACGATGCGCCCTACCTCGCGGGCACCGTGCCCACCATTGGCCTGACGGCGGGCATCGCCAACAGCTTCGTCCTGCCGCAAGACCTTTTCGCCGACCAGGATCTGGGTGACGTTCTGCAAGTCGCGGTATCCGTTGCCGATGGATCGTCGTTGCCGGCATGGCTGGTCTATGACGCCGCCACAAGAACTTTCTCGGCGAACCCAACCGCGGAGCAGATTTCGGCGCCGCTGCAACTACGCGTGACTGCTACCGATCTGGCGGGCGCAACGACGTCGACTTTGATCACCGTGGCTTCGATGATTCGGGGCACGGGCGGTAATGACGTGCTGGTCGGTTCTGCCTACAGCGAATACGTCTGGGGAGACGACGGCAACGACCTGCTGGACGGTCAGGCCGGCGCCGACCGGCTGATTGGCGGCCTGGGCAATGACAGTTATGTGGTGGATGCGCTCGACACCGTGGTGGAGCGCGCCAACGAAGGTGTCGATACGGTCTTCTCTGCGGGAAGCTGGACTTTGGGCGACAGCCTGGAGAACCTGACCCTGACAGGCAACGCGGCCGTCAATGCGACCGGCAACAGCCTGGCCAATGTGTTGACCGGCAACAGGGCCTCCAATATCCTGGCAGGCGGTGCAGGCGACGACGTCTATATGTTCGGTTTTGGCAGTGGACAGGACACGCTGATTGAGCTTGCCGAAACGGGTGTCAGCAATGACATCGTTCAGTTCACCGCCGGAGTGACGGCCGACAAGGTGTGGGTGAGCGCTGACGCCGACTACGTGTATTTGAATTTGGTGGACGGCACAAACCGCCTGGCCATCCAGCGCGTTGCGGATGGCGGCATCGGGATCGAATCAGTTCGTTTCGTCGACGGTACCCAGTGGGACCAGGCCTCTGTGATGTCCAGGATCGTGCCCAATCCGGCGCCTGTGTCTTCCGCACCCACGCACCAACGGGTGGCAACCGAAGACCTGCTGTTTGAAGACACATCTGCCTGGTTCAGCACCAGCTCGCCAGGCTTGACTTACTGGGCGACGCTGGCCAATGGTGGCGCCCTGCCTGCGTGGCTGGTGCTCGATGCGGCCACCGGAAAATTCAGCGGCCTGCCGCAGAATGCGGACGTAGCGGCCTTCGAGATGCGGCTGTATGCCAAAGATAGCTACGGCGCCGTCAGCAGCACCTTGATCCAGTTCTCGGTCGCCAACGTGAATGACGCACCGACGGCGCAGGCCTTGCTGAATCAGCAGCGTGCAAAGAACCAGGCGTTTACCTACGTGCTGCCAGTCGATACTTTCGTCGACGTGGATGCGGGTGACGTGCTGTCCCTCGAGGCGACTCGGTCCGACGGAACACCCTTGCCGTCATGGCTGGCATTCAATGCCGCAACCCGGACTTTTTCGGGAACACCGCCCGCCAATGCCGACGAGACGATTAAGTTGGTGATCAAGGCGACCGATCTCGCGGGGGCTTCGGTGGCGACAGGTTTGCAGTTCGATATCGGAAACAGCATCGCGGGGACCGCTGCGGCCGAAACACTGACGGGCACCGCAGAGCGCGACCTGATCAACGGTCTGGCCGGAAACGACGTGCTGAATGCCGGGGCAGGGAACGACTTGCTGGATGGCGGTGCCGGTGCGGACACGCTGTATGGCGGCGCGGGCAATGACGTCTATGTGGTCGACAACGCCGGTGACGTGGTGGTGGAAACCACAACGACGACGACCTATGTTGACCAGGGGCAATACGTCACGACCTACGTCGACCATGGCCAATACACCACCACATACGTGCCAACAGGGAGAACTTTGTATGCCGTTTACTACGATGAAAGTGGAACCCCGACTTATTACTATGAGCAGGTACGTGACATAGAAGGAAACCCCATCGGGGTACTCATCGGACCTGAAATGGTTGCACAAACAGTGTGGGTGCCCAATGTAGTGGCGCAAACCGTGTGGGTACCCAACGTGGTGCCGCAGACCACAGTCTCCGACTCCGGGGGTGTGGACACGGTGAACAGCTCGGTGGCCTTCGCTTTGGGCGCTAATCAGGAGAACCTGAACCTGACCGGTGATGCCGCCATCGGCGGCGCGGGCAACGCCCTGAACAATGTGCTGACGGGCAATGCAGCCGGCAATTCGCTGATGGGCTGGGGCGGTGACGACACGCTGGACGGCGGCGCCGGTGACGATGTCCTGGCCGGCGGTTTGGGCAATGACCGCTACATCTTCGGCCGCGGTTATGGGCACGACATCATTTCGGATGTCGACACAACGGCGGGCAATATTGATACGGTGGTGATCAAGCCGGGCATCGCCGCCAGCGAGGTCACGGTGTCGCGCACGGCGACCCAGATGGTGCTGAGCCTGGGCGCCTCCGACCAGTTGTCAATCGACTGGAATGTGGCCACCGGAAACCGTATCGAACGGGTAGAGTTTGCGGACGGAACGGTCTGGACTGCCGACGACCTGCTGCGCATGAGCAACCGCGCACCGACGGTGGGTACGCTGGCCGGCCAGAGTGCAACGGAAGATGCTGCATGGAGCTTCACGGTACCCATGGGCACTTTTGCGGATCTCGATGCGGCCGACGTGCTGAGCTACACCGCAAGCCTGGCCAGCGGCGCTGCCCTTCCGTCATGGCTGTCGTTCAATGCGGCGACCCGCACCTTCAGCGGAACACCTCTGAACGCCAACGTGGGTGTGCTGGCGCTGAAGGTGACGGCGACCGACACGCAGGGGGCTGCGGTCAGCGGCACGTTTGACGTGACAGTGGCCAACACCAACGATGCGCCGACAGTGCTCACCGCTTTGCAGAACCAGCAGGTCAACGAGGACGCCGCCTTCAGCTATGTTGTGCCGGCAGGAACATTTGGCGATGTGGATGCGGGCGATACGCTGAGCTATAGCGCCAGCTTCGCCAATGGTGCCGCACTGCCTTCCTGGTTGGCATTCGACGCGGCGACGCGTACTTTCAGCGGTACGCCGCTGAATGCCCATGTCGGCACGCTGGCGCTCAAGGTGACTGCTACCGATACGGCAGGCGCGACGATCAGCAGCGCATTCAACGTGACGGTGACCAACACCAACGACGCGCCGACGCTGCTCGCCGCTCTGCAAAACCAGCAGGTCAACGAAGACCAGGCCTTCAGCTATGTTGTGCCGGCCGGAACGTTTGGTGATGTGGATGCGGGCGACGTCTTGACATACAGCGCCAGGCTGGCCGATGGCTCCCCACTGCCTTCATGGCTGGCGTTTAACGCGGCGACCCGCACTTTCAGCGGTACGCCGCTGAATGCCCATGTGGGCACCGTGGCGCTTCAGGTGACTGCCACGGACACGGCAGGCGTGGCGGTTAGCAACGCCTTCAACCTGACGGTGGTCAACACCAACGACGCACCGACGGTGCTCGTTCCCTTGCAAAATCAGCAGCTGGCCGAACTGCAGGCCTTCAGCTATGTTGTGCCCGCAGGCACCTTTGGTGATGTGGACTTGGGCGACACCCTGAGCTATAGCGCAACGCTGGCCACCGGATCGGCATTGCCTTCATGGCTGACCTTCAACGCGGCGACGCGAACGCTGTCCGGGACACCACCGGATACGGCGGCAGGCATTCTGGGTGTATCGATCAAAGCAACCGACAGCGCTGGTGCTTCCGTCAGCGCGGGATTGTCATTGGACATCGCCAATGTGATCACCGGGACCGCTTCCGCAGAGACCCTGACCGGCACAACCGGCCGGGATTGGCTCTATGGTCTGGTGGGCAACGACACGCTCAAGGCAGGGGCAGGCAACGATATGCTCGATGGCGGCGTGGGCGCGGACGTGCTCGACGGCGGCTCGGGTGATGACGTGTATGTCGTCGACAACGCGGGGGATTCCGTGGTTGAAACCACGACAACGACGACGTATGTTGACCAGGGGCAATATGTCACCACCTATGTGGATCAAGGCTATTACGTGTACACCGAAAGCGGCTACGACGAAAGCGGACAACCGGTGTATGTGCAGAGCTGGGTCTCCGTCATGGTGCCGCAGACCTACTGGGCGCCCAATGTGGTGGCGCAGACCACGGTGTCCGATTCGGGAGGCATCGATACGGTCAATGCTTCCATCGCGTATGTGCTGGGAACCAACCAGGAGAACCTGACGCTCACGGGAACCACGGCCATCAATGGCACCGGCAACGCGCTGAACAATGTGCTGACCGGCAACGCCGGTGCCAACACGCTGGACGGCGGCGCCGGCGCCGACACGCTGGCAGGTGGCGCGGGCAATGACCTTTATCTCGTCGATGCTTCGGACACCGTTGTCGAAGCGGCCGGCGAAGGCACGGACACCGTCAACGCAAACTTCAGCTACACGCTGGGCGCTAACGTGGAAAACCTGGTGCTCACAGGAACTGCGGCCATCAACGGCACCGGCAACGCCCTGGACAATGTGCTGACCGGCAACTCCGCGGCGAACACGCTGAACGGAGGCGTCGGAGCCGACACGCTGATTGGCGGCGCCGGCAACGACATCTATATCGCCGATGCTTCCGATACGGTGGTCGAAAACGCCAACGAAGGCACTGACACAGTCAATGCCGACACCAGCTTTACGCTGGGTGCCAACCTGGAGAACCTGACACTGACGGGAACGGCCGCCGTTAACGGCACGGGCAACACGCTGAACAATGTGCTGACGGGCAACACTGCCGCCAATGTGCTGGACGGCGGCGCGGGGGCCGACACTCTGGCCGGCGGCGCTGGCAACGACACCTATGTTGTCGATGCTTCGGACACGATTGTCGAAAATGCCAATGAGGGCACGGATACCGTCAACGCAGGCTTCAACTACACGCTGGGTGCAAACCTGGAGAACCTGACGCTGACGGGCAGTGTGGCTGTCAATGGCACGGGCAATGCGCTGAACAACGTGTTAACGGGCAACAGTGGCAACAATAGCCTCAACGGCGGTGCTGGCAACGACACCCTGGACGGCGGCTCGGGCACCGACACGCTCGAAGGCGGTACCGGCAACGACAGCTACCTGCTGGGACGCGGCTCGAACGTGGACACGATCAACGAGAACGACGGCACGGCCGGAAATACCGACTCCGTGACCTTCCTGTCCTCGGTTGCCATCGACCAGATCTGGTTCCGCCAGGTCAATAACGACCTGGAGGCCAGCATTGTGGGCACCGACGATAAATTCGTCATCTCCAACTGGTACCTGGGTGCGCAGTACAGGGTGGAAGAGTTCAAGACTACCGACGGAAGCAAGACGCTGTTGGCCAGCCAGGTGCAGAACCTGGTGAGTGCGATGGCTGCTTTCTCTCCGCCGGCGGCAGGGCAAACAGGCCTGCCTGCCAATTATTCAACCGCGCTCGCGTCGGTGATCGCCACCAACTGGCAGTAATTTCCGACCCATGACTTTTATCTCGATCACCCTCAACCACATGCGGGCTGTCAAAGCCTGGGCAGACAGCTGCGATGCCAGCGTGAACCTTGATCTGCGGTCTTTCCATCTGGAGGTCAAGGCCCGCAACCGTTACTACATCCTCAAGCCCCGGTTTCTGGTGGATGACAAAGGCAAGCTGGCTTACTCGACCCGCCTGGTCAAGGATGTGACGGGTTTTATCGGCTGGCTTCCCTATGACGTCCTTCAGTGGAAGCTCTCCATGGACAAGCTTCTGTTCAAGGCCTTTCTCGAAAAGGCGGGGCTCAGGTCGCCGGCCACATGGAAGTCCGAGGCGGAGGTGAACCATCCTTTCCTTGTCAAACAATCTGCGGGCTCATTTGGCTACAAGATAGGTGGGCCATACCGCAATGCCGGTGAAGTCAAGCCTTCTCAGGACGCGGGTGGAGCGAGCCCGGCTGCGGGGACGGACTTCGCGGAGCAGTTTGTCGTTGGAACCAATCTCAAAGTCTGGTTCTGGGGAGAAAAAGCCATTTATGCGCATGTTCACCCGTATCCCACTCTCGTGGGTGATGGGGTGTCGACGGTGCAGTCGCTTCTTGACGCGCGCTTCAGGCGGCTTGGGAGGCAGGCTGGTGAACAGGCCGACACGGCCAACATCATCTCTTCACTGGCATTCCAGCAGGTCCGGCTGAGCGACATCCTGAAAGCAGGACAAGAGGTGTGGTTCGATTTCCGGTATGGCCGGCTGTATGCGCCTGCTTCGTCGAGTACGGACTCCGACAATGATCTTGACAAGATCAATCCGGCGGTGAGGGCCCAGGTTGACGCTGTCGGCGTCAAGCTTGCAGAGGAATGCCTTAGTCGCTTCAAGGCGCCCGTGCTTTATTCGATGGATGCGGTGGTCGACGATGCGGGTGATGTGTGGTGGCTGGAGGTCAACTCCAACCCCGTCTTGCCGCCCGATGCTTACCCGACGGTGTTTCGTTCGCTTTTCGGTCCACTTGAGGCGCGGGCGAAATGAGCGCTGCGCCGCTCGCTTCCATGAATTCGGTGCTGAACGACAAGACGCCGGAAGACGTGCTGGCCGCTTTTGACGATCCCGGCCGTCTCTCGCCGATGATGGCGGGCGCCAGCCGCCTCGAAGGCTCTCTCCTCGTGGTGCGCACTGCGGCGCAGGATGTGGAGGTGCAGGCACCCGCCAACATGCTCGCGCAGGTGTTCAAGCTTTGCGACGGCACCCGGACCGTCAACGAAGTTCTTCAAGCCCTTCCCCAAAGCTTTGATGCGGGAGAGTTCGGTGACTTCATCGGGTTCCTGTTTGGGCAGGGTGCCTTGATCGACGCCAACCTGGCGAGTGCACATGCGGCGCGCTATGCCTTTCAGGGCAGTCCGTTCGGGCTTTCTTCCCCGTCTGCGGTGACCAACCAGATTTGCCGGCGCTTTCTCTGGAACAAAAAAGGAGCGGCAGCAAAGCCACCGCAAGGCCTGAAGAAGGTGACGGCTGTCCCGCTGAAGGATTTTCTGGCGGAGCGCGTATCCACCTACACATTTGCGGAAACAGGAATTTCCGAGCGCGCCCTGCTTGGCCTGGTGTGGTCTGTCGCCGGCGTCGTCAACCTCAAGCATGAGCGCGTCGGGTACGTCACGCCGAAACGCACCATCGCTTCGGCAGGTGGCATGCAGCTTGTGCAGGTGTTTGTCGCTTTGCAAAAGAAGGTGGGCTCGTATGAGCCCGGCGTCTACCGCGTTCGCTATCCGGATGAACAAGCCGTGGTGCTGGAGTTTCTCGGTGCTGGGCATGAATTGATGCCCAGGGCGTTCGGCAAGCCCTGGGAGGTGACCTACGCGACGGGCGCGATCTTCCTGGCGGCTGATGCCCAGGTCGCGGCGATGCGTTACCGCAACCGCTCGGTGCAGTATTTGTTCATGGAGGCCGGCGCGGCTTTGCACAATGCGGGCCTGAGCGCACCCCGGCTCGGCATGGGTTTCGCGACGATAGGCGGGTACTACGAAACCACCGTCGCCAGGATGTGCAGGCTTGGCGATGAATTGATCCTGGGCTCGGCCATCTTTGGCGCCAAGCCGACGCCGGAGCAGATCAAACTCATTGACCGGTCCCCTGATCTGGACTTCGCCTGGGTAGATTCCGAGGCCGCGCGGTTCTCGATGCCGTTTCACCTGGCGCGTGCCAAAGTCATGACGGCCGACGATGACCGGCCGCACACCTGGGGCCGCGACACCGACCCCTGGCTGGCGTTTCGCAAGGCGGCCGCAGAAGCCATTGAGCGCGAAGGCTTCAGGGAGCCGCGCCGGCTCACGTCGGGCAGCCTGGCCTCCCTGAAAAATGCGATTGATCCTGCGCAGTTCGTGCAGTACAGCGACCGGCAGTATGCGGACCCCGCGTTTCCTTACCAGCGCTTTGATCCCAAGGCGACCCATCTCTGGACGGGCGGGACCGACTTGCTGACAGGGCGTGCGGTCCGCGTGCTGGCGGAGCTGGTCTATCCCCGTTCCAGGCTCGCTGCGCACGGCGCGATGCCGGTGCGGGCTTTTTCGCAAGTGACCTCTTCCGGATGCGCCGCAAGCACATCGGTGGACGACGCGACGCGCAGGGCCCTTCTTGAAGTGATTGAGCGGGATGCTTTCATGCGGCATTGGCTCGCGCAGACGGGTGGTTGCGTGGTGGCGCCGTCCCGTTTCAAGGCGGATATTCGCAGCCGTATCGAGGCGCTCGAGCAAACCGGATGCCGGATCGTTGTCCAGAAGCTGGATTCACCCTGGGCGCAGGTCTGCCTGGTGGCGGCACAGCATGAAGCACAGCACTTCACCACCATGGGAACATCGGCTCACGCAGACTTCAACGTGGCGTTGAGTGGCGCGCTGGATGAAACCGAGGCACGTGTTTATGCCTGGATCCATGGGCACAAGCCGGAGGTCGGCGCGCCCGATGAGGTCGGAACCACCGAACACCACTTTGAGCTCTACGGCCTGAAACGCTATTTCAGGCGCGCGGACCGTGTGTTGTTTCCTGAAGGTGCGCCCAAGGCGCGGCCGCCCCAACTGGCACCGCTGAACGCCGGCACTACGCAAGAGCTGGTCGATCGTTTCGCTTCCGCAGGCCTCCACCCCGTCATGGTGGACATCACACCCAAACTCTGCTTTGTGGACCAGGGCAGAACACGGCTTTCAGTGGTAAAAGCGCTGGTGCCCGGCCTGTTGCCAATTTCTTTCGGTTATCAACGAGAACCTTTGGGAATGGTTCCTCGTGTCCATCCTGGATCAAAATTCCCGCATCCCTTTCCTTAACCCTCAGAGGAGCTTCCATGAAAAAACCCACCACCACCAAACCCCAGACGGCCAAGGGCATGCCTGATCGCGTTCATGACGTTGCCGCTGTGGGCAACCCGCTGAACTCGAACAGCAAATGGAGCGCCGTCCAGCGCGTGCGCCTGCCGCACAAAGTCGGTTTGCCTTTGGGCTCCGGCGGCTGCGGCGATCGCATCGAGCGCTAAGTCAGGCGGCCCGGTGATGGCAGGCTCCGGCTTGCGTCACCGAAGCCCGCAGTTTTGCTTTATTTCAAGGCTTATGTATGTTTTTAGGATCGAATGTCAGGGTCGCTGACGGTCTTTTCCCGGGCGACTTTCAGGACCGGTTGATCGAAACGGTTTCGTGGATGCCCATGCATTTCCTGAATCGCTGGGAGCGTTTCAAGTCGCACGAACTGGACATGCATTGGTATTACCCCATTGCATTTGCCGAAGAGCCTTTCACGGAAGATGTGGAGCCCAAGCTGCTGGCGCTCGACGAGAGCCTGCAGGCCATCACAGAATGCTGGACGCGGATCAAGGAGAACCTGGGGTATCCGGTCCGCCTTTATGAATGCATGCTGAGCGCCAACACCTTCGGCACCGAAGGACGGGTGCATCAGGACATCGCGGAAGAAGACGCCCGCGCCAATCACGTGACCGTGCTGGTGTACTGCAACAGGGAGTGGAATCTTGCCTGGGCCGGGGAAACGGTCTTTTTTGACGACCAGAACGAAATCACAGGAGCTGTCATGCCCAAACCGGGCCGCATTGTGGTTGCCGACGGTGACCCGGCGCATGTGGGGCGGTCCGTCTCGCGGACGTGCCCGACCGACAGGCGGGTGCTGGTGTTCAAGTTGTGGCGGCTCGAATCCGCTGCGTGAGCATTGGCCGACCGGGAACAAAAAAGCCGCCCATGACGAGGTCATGAGGCGGCTTTCGGGATGTGGTGCCCGGGGCCGGAATCGAACCGGCACGCCTTGCGGCGGGGGATTTTGAGTCCCCTGCGTCTACCAATTTCACCACCCGGGCGCAAATGAGCGAAGCCTCAAATTATGGCACAGTGTGACTATGAATTACCCAACCATTGAAGACGCGATCGGCAAAACGCCGCTGGTCGCATTGCAACGCATTTACGCCGCCGAAAACGCCGCCCGCGGCAACGTCATCCTGGGAAAGCTGGAAGGCAACAACCCGGCAGGCTCCGTCAAGGACCGCCCGGCGCTCTCCATGATCAAGCGCGCTGAAGAGCGCGGCGACATCAAGCCGGGCGACACGCTGATTGAAGCAACCTCCGGCAACACGGGCATTGCCCTGGCCATGGCCGCCGCCATCAAGGGCTACAAGATGGTGCTGATCATGCCGGAGGACCTCAGCATCGAACGCGCCCAGACCATGAAGGCGTTTGGCGCCGAATTGATCCTGACGCCCAAAAGCGCCGGCATCGAATATTCGCGCGACCTGGCCGACCAGATGCAAAAAGAGGGCAAAGGCCGGGTGCTTGACCAGTTCGCCAACCCGGACAATCCGCGCATCCATTACGAGACCACCGGGCCCGAAATATGGACAGATACGTCAGGCAAGGTGACACATTTTGTCAGTGCGATGGGCACAACCGGCACGATTACCGGCGTTTCGCGCTATTTGAAAGAGAAAAACCCGGCCATCAAGGTCATCGGCGCCCAGCCCAGCGAGGGTTCGCGCATCCCGGGCATCCGCAAATGGCCGCAAGAGTACTTGCCCAAGATTTATGACGCCAGCCAGGTCGATGAGCTGGTGCTGGTAAGCCAGGCCGACGCGGAAGACATGTGCCGCCGCCTGGCGTGCGAGGAAGGCATTTTTGCCGGTATCTCGGCTGCCGGTGCGCTCTGGGTGGCGCAGGAAATCGCCAAAACCGTGAAAGACGCGGTGATTGTGTTTGTCGTCTGCGACCGCGGCGACCGCTACCTGTCGACGGGCGTGTTTCCGGCCTGACGATTTTCTTAAGCCAAATCGGGCTGTAGCCAGCATGGTACATGCACATGCCGCTATAAAAAATATAGCAAACTGGCCTGGCTCACGTCCTCCCCCTCTATCTCCACCATGACCCACGAATTCCGGTTTTGCCCGAACTGCGCCACGCCCCTGGCTTTGGTGTCCCAGATGGAAGACGGGGGCGAAAAGGCCCGGCTGCGCTGCCCGGCCTGCGGCTTTACCCACTGGAACAACCCCACGCCTGTGCTGGCGGCGGTGATCGAATACCACGGCCAGGTCTTGCTGGCCCGCAATGCCGCCTGGCCGGGCAAGATGTATGCGCTGATCACCGGCTTCATGGAAGCGGGCGAAACGCCGCAGGGCGGGATCGAGCGCGAAATCAAGGAAGAAACCAACCTGGAGACCAGCTCGCTGGACCTGATCGGCGTTTATGACTTCCAGCGCATGAACCAGATCATCATTGCCTATCACGCGGTCTGCACGGGCGAGGTGAAGTTGTCACCTGAGCTGGTGGACTACCGGCTCTATGACCTGGACAAACTCAAATGCTGGCCCGCCGGCACTGGTTACGCGCTGGCCGACTGGCTGCGCACGCGCGGGCATGAGCCGGAGTTTGTGGAATGGGCCAAGCAGACGGAATGAGTCGGGCCGGCCCCGGCTCACTGGGGTAGAGCCGGATGGAGGGGCTTTGCGCTTTGCTTAAAATCGCAACAACCCAAGGATTTTCATGAACATCGACAAAGAACTCGACACCCGCGGCCTGAACTGCCCGCTGCCTATCTTGAAGGCCAAAAAAGCGCTGACCGAAATGCTCAGCGGCCAGCTGCTTCGTGTGGTGTCGACCGATTCAGGCTCCACCCGCGACTTCCAGGCGTTTGCCAAACAAACCGGCAATGAACTGGTTGAGCAGCAAGTCGCCGGCAGCGACTTCATTCACGTGCTCAAGCGCAGGTAATGCCTGCCGGCCCGCCGCCAGTGCGGGCCATCAAGCCTTTACGCCTGCTTGCGGCGTTCCCGGCCCGACCAGCCGATCTGCAGGTTTTCAAGGTAATTCCTGAAATGAGCGCCCACTTCGGGGTGGTCCAGCGCAAGCTCCACGGTCGCCTCCAGAAAGCCTTCCTTGCTGCCGCAGTCGTAGCGTTTGCCTTCGTACTGGAAGGCATACACCGCTTCTTTGCCCAGCAGGCTTGAAATGCCGTCGGTGAGTTGCAGCTCGCCGCCCACGCCCGCCTTCTGCTGGCGGATGTGCTCAAAAATCGCCGGCGTCAGGATGTAACGCCCGGCCACGCCCATGCGCGAAGGGGCCACTTCAGGCGCCGGTTTTTCCACGATTTTTTTGACTTTCATCAGACCCGTGCTGGCGCCGTCGGTGGCAACGATGCCGTAGCGTTTGGTCTGGTCTTGCGGCACTTCCTGCACGGCCAGGATGGATTGCTGCACTTCTGCGAATTGCTCCGCCATCTGGGCCAGCACCGGCTTTCCGCCCTTCAGTCCCACCATCAAGTCGTCGGCCAACAAGACCGCGAAGGCCTCCTGGCCGACCAGGTGTTCGGCGCAAAGCACCGCATGGCCCAAACCCAGGGAGCGGGGCTGGCGGACATAGGAAAAGTTCATGTCGTCAGGCTGAACGGAGCGCACCAGCTCAAGCAGGGCATGCTTTTGAGCTACTTCCAGCTCGTTCTCAAGTTCGTAAGCAGTATCAAAGTGGTCTTCTATGGCCCGTTTATTGCGTCCAGTGACGAAAATCATGTGCCGGATACCAGCCGCATAGGCTTCTTCCACCGCATATTGGATCAGCGGCTTGTCGACAACGGGGAGCATTTCCTTGGGCTGGGCCTTGGTGGCCGGTAGAAACCGGGTGCCAAGACCGGCAACCGGAAAGACAGCTTTATTTAATGTAAATTTTTGCATCGACTTTAATCGGAGAAAAGGCTAAAGTGTTGCGTTGTTGAGACAGCGCGCGAGTGGGACAAAGGCTCGAATTGATGTGCGCAAATCACGCAATCTAAGTGGTCTGCAGGAAAAAGGACTGACTGGGTGGATATCTTACTTCTTGACGCGCTGGTGCCGGAGGCAATGACCTGGCTCGAAAGCAGGCATAGCGTGGGATACCATCCCGAGTTCGCCGACGACCTGACTTCCTTGCGCAAGGCCGCCTACAAGACCAAAGGCATCGTCTTTCCACGTCAAACCGTGGTCACACGCGAATTCCTCGACTTCCTGCCCAAACTCAAGGCCGTGGGCCGCCTGCATGTCGGCACCGACAACACCGACCTGGAAGCCTGCAAAGAGCGCGACATCAAGGTCGTGCACGCCAGCAGCGCCAATGTGCGCTCCAACGCTGAATACCTTTTAAGCAGCCTGCTGCTGCTGTATCGCCGCGGCCTCGTGTCTGCGCTGATGGGCCGCCGCCACCCCACCACGCAAATGGGCCGCGAGCTGCACGGCAGTACGGTCGGCATCCTGGGCCTGGCCCCGACGGCGCATACGCTGGCCGGCATGCTGAGCGGTCTCGGCGTGCGCCTGATCGGCTACGACCCCGCGGTTCACCACACCGCCCCCATCTGGGAGCGCCTGCGCATCCAGCCCGTTTCGTTGCCCGAACTGATGAGCCAGGCCGACGCGGTGTCGGTGCAAATGTTGTACGCCACGCGCTTTCGCGGTTTCGTGAATGAAAAACTGCTGGCCGCCTGCAAACGCAACCAGTTGTGGGTAGGCATCAGCCGCAGTGAGCTGTTTGACGAGGGCGCGCTGGCTGCAGCGCTATGCGACGGCCGTATCGAAGCCTGCATCCTGGACGGCGCCGAAGCCAGCTTCCTGGGCGACACCTCGCCGCTCAAGGGCCTGAAGAACCTGTTTGTCACGCCTCGCCTGGGTTCGCATACGCGTGAGGCGCGCCTGCGTTCGAGCTGGTATGTGGCGCACCGCATGCACGAAGCCATCGGCACTGCGCAGCACAGCGGCATGGACCAATTGCCGAGTGCGCCCATGGACCTGGAGTTGCCGGGCGCGGTGTCTCCGTCGCAGTGGTCCGAACCCGAGTTCATGATCCGATGAGTGGAGCCCCCACGGTCGCTCACTTCGTGTAGCTTCCTGCCCCCCGAGGGGGCCGCCCGCCTGCGGTCTGGCAAAGCCAGTCCCGCGGCTCATGCTTGAAGGGAGTCTTCGGCGACAAGCATAAAAAAAGCCCCGTTCAACGCGAGACGTTCAACTAAAGTGTTGAAACCCAAGACCCCTCTGGAATTCCAGGGGGGTTTTCTTTTGTCACTCGGTCAAGTGACTTGCTGAGTGACATCAGGCATTAATTGACAACTGGACTCGTGCGCCTGCGGGCTCGAACTGTTAGGCGAGGGATATACGGTTGCCGCGGCACGGAATAGCCATGAGACCGATGCCGCGTGTCTGTTAATCCATAAATTATTTTGAGTTTTGCTTTATTTTTTGTCCGCTTGCACCTATATAGAAGGTGGGTAGCGATAGGCGCCGCCCCGCCAACGGAGCCTTTCATGGAACTCAAAAAATGCATTCTCACCGGTGAGGACATCACCGCGGCCAACGATTCGCGTGGGCACGTCATCCCCAGCTCGCTGGGCGGCCGTCTCAAGCCCAAGGGCCTCGTCACCAAAGAAGCCAACACCACACTCAATGACCGTCTCGATGCGCCGATGGTGCGCGCGCTGACACCTTTCATGGCCCTGCTGGGGGGGAGTCGCGACGGCGGCACCACGGCACCGATCGAGATGACCGATGCGGATGGGGTGGCATACCGGGTCTCAGCGGGCAAGCCGATGACGCTCGCCCGGCCAGGTTACGACGAAACACCACTTGGCGAGGGCACGCGGGTCGAGATTCGCGCTCGGACCATGCCGGAAGCGCGGCACCTGCTGCAGCGGGCGAAAAGCGCGTTCCCACAGGTCGACGTGGACGCGGCCATGAACCACGCGAAGATGGGAAGCCGTTACCTGCAGGACATGCTCCGCCATCAGGTCGAGCTTGGGCCAAATCGGCTTTTTCCAGGGACCTTTGGTATTGCCAACCTCTATGCTGCACACCTTGGCCAGCCGACGCATCCCGATTTCAAGTCCTATGTGGAGACAGTCCCGCCCAGGACCGGTGCCACCAGCGACCACATTTCAGTGCCGATGCCTCCTGACACCTTCTACTGGATCCCGGGGCAGCTACCGGTCGTAGCGCCCGCCGGCATCCACCACCAGCTGGTCTATGTGTCCGATCGAGCGAATCGGCGCGCGTTGGTCTACGTGTCACTTTTTAACCTGCCAGCGATCGCGGTCACGCTTCCTTTTAATGGCAATCAGGACGTTGAGGCGCATTACGCAGTCGACATCCTGAGTGGCGAGCCACTGACCTTGGCTGTGGACGCACCAAGTATTCGGGCGATCCCATGGAAAAGCAGCCATGAGGACACGCGGGTCTACATTGACCTAGTGCCGGCGGCCGTGGGGAGGATCCTCGAGGTCGCGGTGAAGAAAAGCCAGGATCTGGAATTGGAACGCATCATCACCGAGGAGTTGGGTGATGCGCCCGTCATTGACGCTGCGGCGATCGGTCGCATCAGCACGCGCGTTGCTCATATGCTCGCGGCACAGATCCTGACAAGACACCGACAGCGATAGGAGCGGCGTTCGCAGCGCGCTTGGCTTTTACCAAGCTACGTACTCAATCGCAAATGATTTCCCATGTCTTGCGCCTTCTTGGAGGTACCTAGAGGCTCTCATCGGGCGACTCGATTTTTTCAAACGAGTACTGCCCGTGTTGAATGCCGTCGAAATCTGACCCGGTTAGAGCAGTAATTTCCATCGAAACCTGACCCACGTAGGCACTACTCTGCTTGTTTTAAAAGCAGAGGGAAATTAGGAGTGATAGACGTGGCGACATTGAATGTCATCAGGCGGTGGGCATTGAGAGATCAGTTGTCCATCCGCGAGATTGCAAGGCGTACAGGCCTGGCTCGCAACACAGTAAAGAAGTACCTTCGGTCCGATGAGGCTGAGCCCAGGTACGCAAGGCGGGTCAGCTCAAGCAAGCTCGATCCCTACGCTGAGAAGCTGGCCACCTGGCTGGGAATCGAGGCAACAAAATCGCGGAAACAGCGGCGCACTTTGAGGCAGATCCACACAGATCAAGAACTTATCCACACCGTGAGCACTCTCTGCTCACAAAGAGTGTGGGTCAAGATTTGATGGAAAGATCGGGTCAGGCTTCAGCGGAACTCAACAACGCTGGCCCACGTTTTCAGCGCCAAGCTGTGGATGTTCCTGCTGTGGCCCCTGCGGATGCCCGTCTTGCTGTTTAAGCTGACGGTAAATAGTTCGCTCTAGAGCGAACTGCCCGCGTTGCGCCCTGCGGCCTGCACCGCCACGGGCGAGGCCGTAGCGGTGCTGAGCCGCGGGACATTTATGCTCCCAGGAAACTCTGGGCGACTGCTACTGAAAAGCGCTTGGAAACAAAAAAGCCCTCCCGTTTGCGGGAGGGCTTTTTAAAGATTCAACACTTTAGTTGAACGTCTCGCGTTCAACGGGGCTTTTTTGTGGGCGACGGTTTTCGTTATTTCAACCGGGCCAGCTGCTCGCGGATCTTGCTCAGGGCCGCCTGGTTGTCGGTCAGGCGCTTGCGTTCCTGCTCCAGCACGGCCGGCGGCACCTTGCTGACGAAGGCTTCATTGGCGAGCTTGGTCTCGGACTTGGTGATCTCTCCGGCAAGGCGTGCCTCTTCCTTTTGCAGGCGAATCTTTTCGGCCGCCAGATCGACTTCCATGTAAAGGCACAGGCGCGCTTCGCCGACGATGGCGACAGGTGCGGACTGCGCTGCAGCAGCCCAACTGGCCTGGTCGTCAAACACTTTCACTTCGCTGAGCTTGGCCAGCGACTTGAGCACCGGCGAAACGTCTGTCATAAAGGCACTGTCGCCGACGACAAAAAGCGGCAGGCGCGTGGCCGGCGACACTTTCATCTCGCCGCGCAGGTTGCGGCAGGCATCGACCAGCGTCTTGAGTTTGGCGACATGCGCTTCGGCTTTCTCGTCAATCTTCTCGGGCTGGCTTTGCGGGTAGGGCGCCACGCCGATGAACTTGCCCGTCTTGCCGGCGATGGGGGCTACGGTCTGCCAGAGTTCCTCGGTGATGAAAGGAATCACCGGATGCGCCAGGCGCAGGATGGCCTCGAGCGTGCGAATCAGTGTGCGGCGCGTGGCGCGCTTTTGCGCGTCGGTGCCGGTCTGGATCTGCACCTTGGCAATCTCCAGGTACCAGTCGCAGAACTCGTCCCAGACAAACTGGTAGATGCTGCCGGCCACGTTGTCCAGGCGGTACTCGGCAAAGCCCTTGGCCACATCGGCTTCCACGCGCTGCATGGTCGATGAGATCCAGCGGTCGGCCTGCGAGAAGCTCAGGTAGTTGTGGAATTCGCCGCCGGGCGCGCATTGTTCCTTGGTGTGCTCTTCCAGGCCGCAGTCCTGGCCTTCGCAATTCATCAGCGTGAAGCGCGTCGCGTTCCAGAGCTTGTTGCAGAAGTTGCGATAGCCCTCGCAACGTTTGCTGTCGAAGTTGATGCTGCGGCCCAGGCTGGCCAGCGCTGCAAAAGTAAATCGCAGCGCATCGGCCCCGTAGCCCGGAATGCCGGCCGGGAATTCTTTTTCGGTGTTCTTGCGAACCTGCGGCGCGGTCTCGGGCTTGCGCAGGCCTTGCGAGCGTTTTTCCAGCAAAGGCGCCAGCTCAATGCCGTCGATGAGGTCGACCGGGTCCAGCACATTGCCTTCGGACTTGCTCATCTTCTTGCCTTGCGCGTCTTTCACCAGGCCGTGGATGTACACGTGCTTGAACGGCACCTGGCCGGTGAAGTGCGTCGTCATCATGATCATCCGGGCGACCCAGAAGAAGATGATGTCGTAGCCGGTGACCAGCACGCTCGAGGGTAAAAAGAGGTCGAGTTCTTTGGTCTTCTCGGGCCAACCGAGTGACGAGAAAGGAACGAGCGCCGACGAGTACCAGGTGTCCAGCACGTCTTCGTCACGCGTGAGCTTTTTGCCCGGCGCCTGCTTCTGCGCTTCTTCTTCGCTGGTGGCGACATAGACCTTGCCGTCTTCGTCATACCAGGCCGGGATCTGGTGGCCCCACCAGAGCTGGCGCGAGATGCACCAGTCCTGGATGTTGTTCATCCACTGGTTGTAGGTGTTCACCCATTGCTCAGGCACAAACTTCACGTCGCCGCTGCTGACGGCATCGCGCGCTTTTTGCGAAATCGATTTGCCGGTGGGGTCCTTCTCGCTCACCTTGCTCAGCGCCACAAACCACTGGTCGGTCAGCATGGGCTCGACCACCGCGCCGGTGCGCGCGCACACCGGCACCATGTTTTTGTGCGGCACGGCTTTTTCGAGGAAGCCTTGCTCTTCGAGGTCTTTCAGCACCGCCTTGCGGCAGTCGTACCGGTCCAGGCCCTGGTACTGCTTGGGCCCGTTTTCGTTGATGTGCGCGTCCAGGGTGAAGATGGTGATCAGCGGCAGATCATGGCGCAGGGCGACCTGGTAATCGTTGAAGTCGTGCGCGCCGGTGATCTTCACCACGCCGCTGCCGAACTCGGGGTCCACGTAGGTGTCGGCGATCACCGGGATCTTGCGGTCGCACAGCGGCAAGTCGACCATCTTGCCGAGCAGGTGTTTGTAGCGTTCGTCGTCGGGGTGCACTGCCAGTGCGCCGTCGGCCAGCATGGTTTCGGGCCGCGTGGTGGCAATGTGCAGGCCGCGCAGCGGCGAGCCGTCAGCGGCTTTTTGCGGGCCGTCGCTGAAGGGGTACTCGATGTGCCACATGAAGCTGTCGCGCTCTTCGTTCTCGACTTCCAGGTCGGACACGGCGGACTTCAGGATCGGGTCCCAGTTCACCAGGCGCTTGCCGCGGTAGATCAGGCCCTGCTCATACAGCTGCACAAAGGTCGAGGTCACCACCGTCGACATCTTCGGGTCCATGGTGAAGTACTCGTGCTTCCAGGCCACCGAGTCGCCCATGCGGCGCATCTGGCGCGTGATCGTCGTGCCGGACTCTTCCTTCCACTCCCACACTTTGGAGACGAAATTTTTGCGGCCCAGGTCGTGGCGGCTTTTGCCTTCGCCCTGCAGCTTGCGCTCCACCACGATCTGCGTGGCGATGCCGGCGTGGTCGGTACCGGGCACCCACAGCGTGTTGTGGCCGCGCATGCGGTGGTAACGCGTGAGCGAATCCATGATGGTCTGGTTGAAGGCGTGGCCCATGTGCAGCGTTCCCGTCACGTTGGGCGGCGGCAGCTGGATGGAAAACGAGGGCTTGGCCGCGTCCAGCGTGGGCTCGTACTGGCCGCTTTGCTCCCACTCGGGGCCCCAGCGGCTTTCAATCGCGGCCGGCTCGAAGGACTTGGCCAGGCTGTCCAGCCCCGGCGTGGCGACTTTTACGGCCTCAGGAGCGGTGTTGGCGGCGTCGGAAGCGTTGGAAGGGGCAGGGGCGGCAGCGTTGGTCATGGGGCAATGAAAAACGGCATCGAAGGGATGCCGCCTTGGGTTGGGTGAAACACCCCCGATTTTATTCGACTGGGCGGCTGCCAGCCCCCGGCGCCCCGGGAAGCCCGCCCAGGCTCAGGCTTTGCGCGCCGCCGCCACGCACGCCTTCAGCACCGCGGTGTCGCCCAGCTGGTTGGCCATCAGCAGGATCAGCCGGGCGTTCAGCAGCTCGGATTCCTCCCGGCTGAGGCCCTGGTGCGCGTCCAGCAGGCACTCGTAAAACGCGTCCGCGTCCTGGAAATGCAGGCGTGACATCAAGGGGGTGTCGGGTTTCATACGGTGCCCTTTGCGATCTGTGTGCCCAGCGCGGCCGCCACCGCATGGACCACCGAGGCGTCCACGCTTTCGCCAGTGGCCGCGACATGGCCGTCGGGCCGCAGCAGCGCCCAGGCATGGCCGAAGACATGGCACGTCGCCTGCAGGTGGCCGTCCCGGTCCACCACGTGTTCCACCGCTGCGGTGCGCTCGTCGGGCCCCAGCACCTGCACGCAGCGGATGCCGGCCTCTTTCGACAGCGCCGCCAGCCGCGCCAGCCCGGCGCCGGAGACATCGCCAAACACCAGCAACAGCAGCCGCCCGTGCGCCCAGGCCAACAAGTCCAGCAGCTCGCCGGGGCTGCCGTCGGTCCAGGCAAAGCCCACGTTCTGCGTGGCCCGCCCGCCGGCCGGCCCGCAAATGCCTGAGCGTGTGTAATGGTTGGGCGCCGACATGCGCCCGGTGTTGACGAGCTGGCGCGCAAACAGGTGCTCACGCGCCAGGCCCAGCGCCGCCGTGCGGAACAGCCGCTCCGCACCATCGGCCGGCCGCAAAAAACGCGCAGTGCGGTTGGTCACCAGCACGTTGTGTTTCGCCGCCTCGTGCCTTTCTTGGTGATAGCTGTCCAGCAGGGCGGGTGCGGCGCGCCCCTGCAGCACCGCCGCCAGCTTCCAGGCCAGGTTGTCGGCGTCCTGCACGCCCGAGTTACCCCCGCGCGCGCCGAAGGGGCTCATCACATGCGCCGCGTCACCGGCAAAAAACACCCGGCCGTGGCGCAGGCTGTCCAGGCATTCGCTGCGGTAGGCGTAGGGGCCGACCCAGACGATCTCGTAGTCGGCGTCGTCCAGATCGTGGCCCGCCTGGCTTTTGAACTGCGCCTTCAGCCGGGCGCGCACCACCTCTTCGCGGCTGACTTCTTCGGGGTTGGCGTGCGGCGGCATCTGGTAGTCGATGCGCCACACGCCGTCGGCCATCAGGTGCTGCCACACGGCGCGCCCTTCGTTGAAGGGCGCCTCTATCCAGGTGTGGCGCTCCACTGGCGGCGGGTTTTTAAAGCGCACATCGGCAATGCACCAGCGGTCGTCGCCTTTTTGCGCGGTGACACTCGCGCCGCACCAGGCGCGAAACGGGCTGCGCGAGCCGCTGCAGTCGATGACATGCTCGGCCTGCAGGGTGTAGTTGCCGGCAGGCGTCTCCAGCTGCAGCGTGGCGAACTCGCCGTTTTGCGCCAACGCCGTGACGCGGTGGCTCCAGCGGATGTCGACGAGGCGGTCTTCGGGTGCGGGCTGGTAGAGCTGCTCGACCAGAAAGCCCTCGACATAGAACTGCTGGATGTTGATGAAGGGCGGCTGCTTGCTCAATGAATGCGTCTGCTGCTGGCGCAAGTCAAAGGCATACACCTCGTCGGCGCCGGCAAAGGTGCGGCCCACGCTCCACTGCACGCCTTTGGCGGCGATGCGTTCGTAAATGCCCAGGCGTTTGAAGATCTCCAGCGTCTTTTGCGCGTAGCAAATGCCGCGCGACGACGCGCCCTTGACGCCCACCGTGTTGTCTTCGTCCAGCAGCATGGCCTTGATGCCGTAGTCTGCCAGCGCACAGGCCAGCGTCAGGCCGGTGATGCCGCCGCCCACGATGACGACGGGGTGGCGTTTGATTTCGCCGGTGCGCAGCTCCGGCGGCGCCACAAACGGGTATTCGGGCAGGGTGTAGCCCGTGCCCTGGGCGAACTCGTAGCCGTTGGTAAAGGCGGTGCTCAGCGCGGCCGGCGCTGCGCCCCGAATCGTGTTTGTCTCCAGCATGGTGTTCCTGCGGGTTTAAGCATGTTTTGGCCTCTAGCCCATATGCTGTCTTGGTATGTTGCTATTAAAAATATAGCAATTTGGCATGGGCATCAGAGATTGTCATTCACCTATTCGTAATGAATTTACCATAACGTAATGATGGAACGACGCCTGATCCGTGGCTTTGCGTCTCTGAAAGCTATGACAGCCCCGCGCTCAATTGAGAATGGTTATCAACTAGGTCAATTAAATAGCTTTTGTTAATTCAGTGCATTGATTCCAGCAATTAGACGTAGCCGCCCAACAGGTCTATCGTCTTTGAGTCTTCAGTCCTCGCGCTGGACATCTGCGGCTTGGCTTGAAGCATTGGCGATTTGTTCGTTCATCAACCCACGAAGGAGATTTCCATGGCTGCTCTCAAAGGCTCCAGGACGGAAGAGAACCTGAAAGCCGCATTTGCCGGCGAATCACAGGCCAACCGCCGCTACCTCTATTTCGCGAACAAGGCTGACGTTGAAGGCCAGCCCGATGTCGCAGCGCTGTTCCGCTCCACGGCGGAAGGTGAAACCGGCCATGCCCACGGCCACCTCGAATGGCTGGAGCAGTGCGGTGACCCCGCCACCGGCCTGCCGTTTGGCGGTACGCGCGACAACCTCAAGTCCGCCGTCGCCGGCGAAACCCATGAGTACACCGACATGTACCCCGGCATGGCCAAAACTGCCCGCGACGAAGGCCACGACGAAGTGGCCGACTGGTTTGAAACCCTGGCCAAAGCCGAGCGCTCGCATGCCAATCGCTATTCGAAAGCATTGGCTGAGTTGGTCGACTGATCCATCCCTCGCCGCGCCGCAAGGCACGGCGGGTTTCGGAAAAGATTCCGCACGAGAGTCTTTTCTCAAACCCCACGTGAGATTCACAAGAAGAGGCAAGCATGGCCACAGAAGGCAACCTCCAGGCGCCCACGCGCCACGCGATCGACTGGAAAAACCCCGACTTCTACAACGAAGAGGCTGCCGTCCACGAGATGGAGCGCATCTTCGACATCTGCCACGGCTGCCGCCGCTGTGTAAGTTTGTGCGGCGCCTTCCCCACGCTGTTTGACCTGGTCGACGAAAGCAAGACCGGCGAAGTCGACGGCGTGGACAAAAAGGACTACATGAAAGTGGTCGACCAGTGCTACATGTGCGACCTTTGCTACATGACCAAGTGCCCCTATGTGCCGCCGCATGAGTTCAACCTCGACTTTCCCCACACCATGCTGCGCGCCAAGGCCATCAAGTTCAGGAAGGGCGAAGTCGGCGCGGGCGAAAAGTTTTTGTCGTCCACCGACGTACACGGCCAGTTCGCCGGCATTCCCATCGTGGTCCAGGTGGCCAATGCCGTTAACAAGACCAAGCCGGCGCGCGCCATGATGCAAAAGGTGCTGGGCGTCGACAAAAACGCCTGGCTGCCAGACCTGGCCACAAAAAAATTCCGCTCCGGCGCACCCGAGTCGCCGCCACATGCAGTCAAAGACGGCGCCAAGACGCCCGGCAAGGTGGTGATTTTTTCCACCTGCTACATCAACTACAACGAGCCCGGCATAGGCCACGATTTGCTAAAGGTGCTGGACCACAACGAAGTGCCTTATGTATTGGTCGAAAAAGAAAAATGCTGCGGCATGCCCAAGCTGGAGCTGGGCGACCTCGCTTCGGTCAACACCAGCAAAGAGGCCAACATCCCCGTATTGCTGAAGTACGCCAGAGACGGCTACGCCATCCTCAGCGCCGTGCCCAGCTGCACGTTGATGTTCAAGCAGGAGCTGCCGCTGATGTACCCCGACGACGCCGACGTGCAGCTCGTCAAGGAGCACATGTGGGACCCGTTTGAATACCTGATGGCCCGCAAACGCGACGGCTTGCTCAAGACCGAATTCCCCACACCGCTGGGCAAGATCAGCTACCAGATCCCCTGTCATGGCCGTGTACAGAATATCGGCAAAAAAACCGAGGAAATGCTCAAGATGGTTCCCGGCACCAGTGTGCACACGCACGAGCGCTGCTCGGGCCACGCCGGCACCTTCGGCGTGAAGGTGCCCTACCACCAGCAGGCGATGAAGATCGGCAAGCCGCTTTTCAAAGCCATGGCCAATCACAAGGACGGCGGCCTGCCCGATGTGATCAGCAGCGACTGTCCGCTCGGCGGCCACCACATCGCGCAGGGCTTTGACGTCAACAGCCTGGGCGCGCCGCCGCAACAGCACCCGCTCACGCTGATACGCACGGCCTACGGACTGAAATGAGGCCACACCATGAAGACCACCGGAAAGATCACCCGCGAATCCTTGATGACGCTGGAGGCCTACAGCAAGTACCGCAAGGAAAACAAGCCCGCCATCATCGCCCACCGCAAGCTGCGCAGCGTACGCCTGGGCGAACACATCAACCTGCAGTTTGAAAGCGAAACCAGCCTCCGCTACCAGATCCAGGAGATGCTGCGCATCGAGAAGATTTTTGAAGAAGAAGGCATTGAACAGGAAATCGAAGCCTATGCGCCGCTGATGCCCGACGGCAGCAACTGGAAGGGCACATTGATGCTCGAGTACCCCGACGTCAACGAACGCAAGCGTGAACTGGCCCGGCTCATCGGTGTGGAAGACCGCATGTTTGTCGAGGTTGAAGGCCACGAGCGTGTTTACGCCATTGCCGACGAAGACATGGACCGCGAGAACGACGAAAAAACCTCGGCCGTGCACTTTGTGCGTTTCGAGCTGGACCCGGCCATGTGCGCGGCCGTCAAGGCCGGCGCGAGCGTCAAGCTCGGCTGCGACCACACGCATTACCCGGCCCACACCACGATTGCGGCCGAAACGCTGGCCTCCCTGGCCAGCGATCTGCACTGAGCCGGGGCTTTGCGGGCATGCACGCCGTGGCGGCACGCGCCTGTCGTAAAGTGGGGGTTTCGCCTTCCTCCCATCACACCCATCCATGCTGTTCCTTATCTCGCCGGCCAAGTCGCTGGACTACGACACGCCGCCGCACGTCGCTACCCACACCCAACCCCTTTTCACCCGCCAGTCGGCCGAATTGATTGACGTGCTCAAAACCCAAACGCCGCAGCAGATCAGCGAGTTGATGAAGCTGTCGGACGCGCTCGCCGGCCTGAACGTGGCGCGCTACCAGGCCTGGTCGCCCAAATTCACCGCGAAGAATTCCAAACAGGCCGCGTTGGCCTTTGACGGCGATGTGTATGGCGGGCTCAATGCCAGCACGTTGAGCGAAGCACAACTCAATTGGGCGCAGCAGCACCTCTGCATCCTGAGCGGCCTCTACGGCGTGCTGCGCCCGCTGGACCGCATGCAACCTTACCGGCTTGAAATGGGCACGCCGCTGGCCACGCCCCAGGGCAAAAACCTCTACCAGTTCTGGGGCTCGCAAATCTCGGCCTACCTCAACGAACGCGCCGCTGCCGACACCACCCCCGTCATCGTCAACCTCGCCAGCGAGGAATACTTCAAGGCCGTGGACCGCAAGGCGCTCAAGCCGCGTGTGGTGAGCTGCGTGTTTGAGGAATACAAAGCCGGCAAGTACAAGGTCATCAGCTTTTTTGCCAAGCGCGCCCGCGGGCTGATGGCGCGGTATGCGATTGAAAAGAAGATTGCCACGGTGAAAAAACTCGAGGGCTTTGACGCCGAAGGTTACCGCTTCGATGCGAAGGTGTCTGAACCCGACCGGCTCGTGTTCCGGCGCAAGCAGGCTGCCTGAGCGCTGACCTGGCAGGACGATCTGATGAAGCCCGGCGCTGCGCAAAAAAACCAGGTCCCGGGCCAGGCCATCACCCGCGAGATGCAGGTCTGGGTTTCAGCGCAGCTTGCCGCCGGGCAAAGACCGGAAGAAATATTCAAGGCGCTGCTGGAGGCCGGCTGGCAGGCGGCCACCGCAAGCCAGGCGCTGGCCGTACCTGCGGCCGCGCCGGCTGTGCCTGTGGTGAAGGCCGATGCATCGGGCACCATGGTCGACGCCGGCGACAAATGGGTGGAGGTGCGCGAACACCGTGATGCGCCCGACCTGTGGGTGTTCAGCAACCTGCTCAGTCCAGCGGAATGCACGGCGCTCATGGATGCCGCCGCGCCGCGCCTGGCGCGCTCACGCACCGTAGACACCCGCACCGGCGGCGAAGAACTCAACCACGACCGCACCAGCCACGGCATGTTTTACGCACGCGGTGAAACGGGGGTGGTGCGCCGCATCGAGGCCCGCATCGCCAGGCTGCTGAACTGGCCGGTGCAAAACGGCGAGGGGCTGCAGGTGCTGCGCTACCGGCCCGGCGCCGAATACAAACCCCACTATGACTACTTCGACCCCAACGAGCCCGGCACGCCGAAGATATTGAAGCGGGGCGGCCAGCGCGTGGGCAGCCTCATCATGTACCTGCAGGAGCCCGAAGAGGGCGGCGCCACGGTGTTTCCGGACATCGGCCTGAAGGTGCGGCCACAGCGCGGCAGTGCGGTGTTTTTCAGCTACCCCCGGGCGCATCCTTCAAGCCTGACGCTGCATGGTGGTGAGCCTGTGACGGCCGGCGAAAAATGGATTGCCACCAAGTGGCTACGTGAAAAAGAGTTTGTGTAACCCCCTGTCTAGACGCACGAATGCATCGTGACGCATGGGCGACGCTGTGATTGACCCGCTTCAGAGGGCGCGGACCATAATGGTTTATGAAGATCAAAGCCAACCACATTGACATCGAAGTTGAAGACACCCATCCCGGCGACGCAACCGGCCGGCCGGTGGTCTTGCTCATCATGGGCCTGGGCATGCAGCTCATTGCCTGGCCGCCGGCCATGGTGCAGGCGATTGCCGATGCGGGCTTTCGCGTCGTGCGTTTTGACAACCGCGACATTGGCCTGTCTCAATTCTTTGACCACCTCGGCTCGCCCAGCCTGCTCTGGGAGGGGCTGAAGTTCCGCCTGGGCTGGCGCATCCGCCCGCCCTACAGCCTGGAAGACATGGCGGCCGACACCGTGGGCGTGCTGGATGCGCTGAAGATCGCCAAAGCGCATGTGGTCGGCGTCAGCATGGGCGGCATGGTGGCGCAGCGCGTGGCGGTGCTGGCGCCTTCGCGGGTGATCAGCCTGACCAGCATCATGAGCTCCAGCGGCGCGCGCGGCCTGCCTGAGGCCAGCCCGGCCGTCACGCGGGTGCTGCTCAGCCGGCCCGGCAAGGGCGTGCAGGCGGCGGTGGACCACACCGCGCGGCTGCTCAAGGCCATCGGCAGCCCGGGCTTTCCGACGCCGGACGCCGAGCTGCGCGAGAAAGTTGCCGCCGCGGCGCAGCGCAGCTTTCATCCGCAAGGCGTTGTGCGCCAGATGGTGGCGATTGCCGCCGACAGCGCGCGCGCCGCAGCGCTGGCCAAGGTCACTTCGCCCACGCTGGTGCTGCATGGCCGGGCCGACCCGCTTGTACCCATGCCCTGCGGGCAGGACACCGCCAAACGCATTCCTGGCGCGCGTTTTGAAAGCATTGAAGGCATGGGGCACGATTTGCCGCCGGGTGTCGTTGATCGCTTGCTGGCGTTCATGATTCCTCACTTCAAGGCTCACGCTTAAAACCCCTACCGGTAGGGCGTCGCTTGCTCGGGGCGGCCCTCCGCAAGACGTTAGCTGCGAAAATGGGTGCATGAACACCCCAGAACAATCCCAGCTCGGCAAGCAGTCGGCCTACATCGACCAGTACGACGCCTCGCTGCTTTTCCCCATCCCGCGCGAAGGCAAGCGCGCCGAAATCGGCGTGACGGGCACACCGCCGTTTTTCGGCGCGGACATGTGGACGGCGTTTGAGCTCAGCTGGCTCAACATGCGCGGCAAGCCGCAGGTGGCGCTGGCGCACATCACCGTGCCTTGCGAATCACCCAACATCGTCGAGAGCAAGTCCTTCAAGCTCTACCTCAACAGCTTTAACAACACGCGTTTTGCCGACGCGCGCGATGTGCGTGAGCGCATACGCGCCGACCTCAATGCCGTGGTCGGCATGGGCGTGGGCATCAAGACGCTGGGCCCCGAGCTGTTTGATCGCGAGCCGGTGCATGAGCTGGACGGCCTCAACCTGGACCGGCTGGACGTGGAGTGCATCCACTTCCAGCCCGCGCCCGAGCTGCTGTTTGCCGAGTTCGATGAGCCGCCGGTCGAAGAGACGCTGACCAGCAACCTGCTCAAAAGCAACTGCCTGGTCACAGGCCAGCCCGACTGGGGCAGCGTGCAGATCCGCTACGCCGGCCCGCAGATCAACCAGGAAGGCCTGCTGCAATACCTGGTGAGCTTTCGCAACCACAACGAGTTCCATGAGCAATGCGTCGAGCGCATCTTCATGGACATCTGGACGCGCTGCAAACCGTTCAAGCTGTCGGTGTATGCGCGCTACACACGCCGCGGCGGGCTGGACATCAACCCGTTTCGCACCAGCCACCCGCAGGCGCTGCCGGTGTCGGTGCGTACGGCGCGCCAGTAAGGCCGCCTCGCCATCTACGCTTTTTGCTATTAAATCAATAGCGATAGGCCAAGATGGGGATTGGGTTAGAGCCCGAATTCATTAAAATTTCTGATCGATGAAAGCGAAGGGAATTGCGCCGCGCGCTTTTCCTTCATCGCCGTCACCGACTCGCGCACATGCGCGTTGCTCCAGATCGCGCCCTGCAGCCAGCCCATCTGTTTGAGCGCGTCGTCCACCGAATGGTCGCGTGCGTAGTGAATCGCCTGCTTGGTGCCCCAGATGGCCACCGGCGGCTTGCTGGCGATTTCGCCGGCGCATTGCATGGCGGCTGCCAGCATGGCCTCGGCGGAGTCAAACACCTCGTTGACCAGGCCGTAGCCCAGCGCCTTGGCTGCCGGCAGGCGGCGCCCGGTGTAGGCCAGCTCTTTGACGACGGCCAGCGGCACCAGCTTTGGCAGGCGCTGCAAGGTGCCCACGTCGGCCACCATGCCTATGTTGATTTCCTGGATGCAAAAGAAGGCGTCTGCCGTGGCATAGCGCAGGCAGCAGGCCGTCACCATGTCCACCGCGCCGCCTATGCAGCCACCCTGGATGGCCGCGATCACCGGGATGCGCAGCGTCTCCAGTTTGGTGAAGGTGGCCTGCATGTCGCCCAGCATGTCAAAGATGGCGGCGCGGCCTTCGGGGCTGCTGTCGTCCAGCGCGATCTCGCTGCCGAAGGTCTCCAGCGCCATGCCGGCGCTGAAATGTTTGCCGGTGCTGGAGATCACCAGCGCGCGCGCCTCACCGGTTTTGTGAATGTGCGTCAGCACCGCGTCCAGCTCGCGCCAGAAGGTCGGGTGCATCGTGTTCATCGCCTCGGGGCGGCTGAGCACGAGGTGGGCGACGTGGCCGGTGGTGGTGAGGGTGAAGCAGGTGAGGGAGGGTGGGGTGGTGGCGTTCATCCCGCCACTCTAAGTCAGGCTACCAGTTCAAGCCAGTCACACCTGAGACGCCCCGCCGCATGCGCCCATGCCCGCGCATATACATACAGACGCGGCGCCAGGATGCCCAGCAGGCACAGCGGGTAGGCCCACACCGCCTCAAAGGTGTAGGCAGGCAGGCAGCCGGCCCAGCCCATCAGCCACGCCGTCAACACCGCTTCCCAGATCTGGCATTCAAGGGGGTGCGCCGCCCGGTGCGCCTCGCGCCAGTCCTTGATGCGCTGCAATTGCGCCAGTGTGATGTGGTGCCAGTGCGGCGACCGGGCCGATGTTGAAGGGCTGGAAGGGTCAGAGGGGTCAAACATAAAGCCTCCGTGCGGAAGCTTCAATGTAAGTTTCGTGAAAGCTTCTGTCAACGCCCGAAGTTGCCCTCGAAACGTGAAAGAAGCGTCAAACCGTCAGGTAGCCGGGTTCAAATCCGGCGGCGGCGCGGCACCACGCTCAGTTGCAGCGTCAGCTTGCCGGGCGCGGCGGTCACGGTATAGGCCTGTGGCGCGATGTCGATCAGCTGGTCGGCATGCCAGACCCTGATCTGCGCCGCGCCCTCGGGCAATTGCTCAAGCTGCGCAACACCGTCGGCGCCCGTCAGCACGGCCCAGGGCGACTCGCTCACGTACACATGCCCGCGCATGGAGCCGTGGATGTGGCAGCCCAGCAGCACGGCGCCGGCCTTGGTGAAGGTGGCATCGGCAGTTTTGGCCGGCTTGCCTTCAGGCTTGCCGTCCAGGCGCAACTCAAAGCCTTCGCCCGCCGCCGCATTGAACTGCGCTACGCCGGCCGCCGATGCGCGCACATGGTGCTCCCACGGGTCGTTGTTCACAAACTGGGCCTTGGCGCCCACCGCCACCACACTCACGGCCGGCACAAAGCGCATCTTTTCCTGGTAAATCGTCACCTGGGTCGGCAGCGGATTTTTGGGCGCACCGGTCTTGCTGGAGGGCACGACCACCACCACCGCGTCGGGCGCCGGTTTGCCTTCCTTGTCGAGCACCTGTATTGAGAGATTTCCGGCTGCAGCCAAGGTGGATATTGAGCCGATTGCTATCAAAAACAGAGCAGATTGCCAAAACCTCGAAGCGGCGTGTGTCGGGGTGGTCATGGGATTTTCTTTCTCAGGTTTCACGCGGTGTCAGGAAAGCCAGCACCGCCGCCACAACGAACAGCGCCAGCACATCGCCCCAGAGGTGGCCCATGTTGTGGTGGCCCTGAAACGACTGCACGGCCATCACCCCGCCGTGCACGATGCTGGACCAGACGACGAACCAGATGAGGCTCAAGTGTGCGATGGGGTTGCGGGATGCCAGCAAGAGGAAGACGCCGAGCGTGGCGTACAGCGCGAGGATCATCTCAAGGTAATACGAGCGCCCCTCCGTGTGCCACGACCAGCCGGAAGGCCAGACGACGGTGAGCGGGTAGAGGGCAAAAACGAAAATCAGCCCGACCGCCATGAGGGCGATGCGCAGGTATTTGATGCGGCTTGATGCAGTCATGGTTGTTGTCCTTGGAGTCATCCGGGGTCGCGCATGGCGGGCCTGGCGGCCTGTAACGGCAATCGCACAACCATTGCAGCGCACAGCGCCGCAATGGAAGCCGGTCACTGCTTACTTGGCGGCCGGTTTGTACTCAGCCACGGCCTTGGCCAGGTCGCGGGTTTCTTCGCAGGTCGCGCAGATGGACTGCAGCTTGGCCAGCTGGGCGTCGGCTTTGGCTTTCTGGTTGGTCTTCAGGTAGGCGACACCCGAATACTCCAGCGCACCCTTGTGTTTGGGGTCCAGCGCCAGCGCCTTGTCGTAGGCGGCAAAGGCTTCGTCGTACTTGCCCAGCCAGCGGTTGGAGTAACCGAGGTAGTTGTAGGCGTCGGCATTTTTCGGGTTCTTGGCCACGACCTTGTTGAAGCTGCTCACGGCTTCAGACCAGTTCTTGGCGTCAATGGCCTTTTTGCCGGCGGCGAAGTCGTCGATCTGGGCGTTTTGCACCGGCGTGGTCTGGATGTCGGCCGCGATGGCTGCACCGGCCAGGGCCAGGGCGATCACGGGCAATGCGATGAAATTGCGGATGGAAAACGTCGTCATGTCGGGCTCCTTGAATGTTTGCTTGGGTTAAATGCGCTGTAGATCAGCACCTTAGACAAACGGCGTGACAGGGAAATTGGATGCGGAGAATTCGTATTTATTTGTAATACGGCCACGCTGGCCCGTTCACCACAGCTTGGCGCAGTTGCCGCTGAACACGACCGTCTCGCCGGGCTTGGCCGGGTTGGCGTCTGTCTCCAGCGTCACCACCAGCTTGCTGACTTTGGACAACAGCTTTTCCGAGGTGTCAGGCAGCATGGACACCGCCGAGCCGCTGGTCGGCACCGCGCCCAGGGAGAACGCCGGGCCGCTGGCCGGCACCGCCCACAGCACCAGGCGGCCGGTGGCCGGCGGCGTGATCGGGCCTATGACCTTGACCGTCATGGTCTTGCCGTGACGCAGCGAGCTCACCAGCAACTTGCCGTTGCCCTGCGCGTCAGTCAGCAGGCCCACATAACTTTGCGGCAGCCGCTCGCCTGAACGCATGGCGAGCTGGTCGCTGGTCATGAACAAGGTGGGCATGGCGACAAAAAAGGCGCTTGCCGCAATCACGCCCGCTGCCAGGCCGCCAAAACCGAAACCTGCCGGCTTCACCCAACCCGTCCTGCCCAGCCAGGAGGTTCTGGCTTCGACGGGTTTCGCGGGCTGCGTGCGCGCCGCAATCGCGGCCCACACTTTGGGCGAGGGCGTGTGGGCCGGCACGGACACCGCCAGCTGGCCCAGCCGCGCCTCCCACTGCGTGACCAGCACGCGCACATCGGCGCGGTCGCGCTGCAGGCGTTCAAAGCGGCGGCGCGCGCCGTGGGCCAGCGTGCCCAGCACATAGCCCGATGCGAGATGCTCCAGAACGACAGGGTTGGTGTATCTCATGCGACCACCCCTTGCGCCGCCAGGCAGCCCTTGAGCTTCTCCAGCCCGCGCCGTATCCAGGCTTTGACCGAACCGAGCGGCGCGCCCATTTGCGCGGCCACCTCGGTGTGCGACAGGCCCTGGTAATAGGCCAGCGCCAGGCTTTGCCGGTGGCTGCCTTCCAGCGCGTTCATGCAGCCTTCTATATGCAGCGCCTGGGTGGCCTGCTCAAACAGCTGCGCGGCGCTGGGGGCGGGCGTGGCCGTGGTTTCGGTGTCTTCTTCGTCGACTTCGCCGATCTCACCTGAATTGGGCAACCCGGTTTCTTTTCGGCGCGCGCGTGAGCGCCAGGCGTCAAGCGCCTTGTTGCGGACGATGGCGATCAGCCACGTCATGGGTTGAATGGTTTGGCCGTCTACTTCGCTGCGGTAGCCGGCTGCGCTTTTCCAGATACTCACATACGCCTCTTGCAGCACATCTTCGGCCGCCTGTCCTTGTCCCAATATACGAACGGCAACGCCAAACAGATGCGTGTGGGTGCGCTCATAAATACGGGCGAAAGCGGCGTGGTCGCCCCGGGCCGCGCCGGCGATCAGCGCCTGCAGGCTGAGGGTGTCTGCGTCTGGGTCCGGTTTCATGCGGCTGAGTATAGGGAGTTTAGGGAGTTCGGCTTGTACGGCCTGTGCCGGGCCGGCAGAGACTTTTTTTGCGAAAACCTGCATCCGGTTTGTCCCGGCCGGCGTTTGTCCCCGGTAGGCCGCACCCGTATCCGTACAGGCACCGGCCCGCACCCCCTTCCGTCCATCGGATGGCGGTTTTTTTCCGTCTTTTTTACTTTTTTTTAACCCGGAGACCTGTCAGTATTGACAGCGCTCCTCCCAGGAGATCGCCATGACATCGATTCAAACTGTCGCCCAACCCAAGCTCACCAGGCTCAATGCCGGCCTGCTGGCCGCCCTGCTGTGCACGGGCTTGCTGGGCGCCTGCGCCACCGGCCCGGCCGCCGATGCCGGCAAGCCGGCGCCCGCCGCGCTCAAGCCTGCCGACAACGAACGCGCCGCCTTCACCTGGCATGCGGTGGGCTCGCAGATTTATGAATGCCGCGCCAACGACAAGGGCGGCTGGGCCTGGGTGTTTGTCGCACCCGAGGCAGACCTCTTCAACCAGAAAGACGAAAAGGTCGGCACGCACGGCGCCGGCCCGCACTGGACGGCGCTGGACGGCAGCAAGACCGTGGGCACCGTGAAGGCCCGCGCAGACGCCGAACGTCCTGCCGACATCCCGCTGCTGTTGCTGACGGCCAAATCGGCCGGCACGCCCGGCAAGATGGCCAGTGTCACCAGCGTGCAGCGCCTGAACACCGAGGGCGGCAACGCCCCGGCCAAAGGTTGCGCCGCACAAGCCGATGCAGGCAAACGCGTCAAGGAAGGCTATACCGCCGACTACGTGTTTTTTACCGCCAAAAACACCTGAGCGAGTCCATCATGTCCGTCCTCAAAAACCTCTTCAGCGCCAGCAAAAGCCCCCCGCATGCACCCAGCGGGCCTGAAACCGGCCCGGTCAAGATGAACCTTGACGAGCGCATGGAGTTCAGGCGCGAGATGTTGTATGAGGCGATACGGGTGACGATGCAGGCCCACGGGATTTTGTCGGCAAGCTACAAGTTTCGCGTGGTGCGAAACGACAAGCGGGGCCACCAGTACATCGTGCTGGTGGACCTTTCCACCGACTTCCTGCACAACCGCGAGGGCAGCCCCGAGCGGCTGGTGGCGGTGGGCGCGGCCATCGTCAAAAATGCCGCCGCGCGTTACCACCTGCTGGTCAGCGGCGTGTACTGGCAGGTCAATGAGCAGATCCAGGGCTTTGAGGCCAGCCGCCCGGGCGCGCTGCGTGGCGGGCAAGACCCCGCTGGGCCCGCGGTGCCGCCGCAGCCGCAGCGCCGCGAGCGGGCGACTGCGGAAGAACTCGCCGCCTTTGAAGCTGCCTGGGAACAGGGGCGGGCGATGCAAATCGGTGACCGCGTCTATTCGTCCGACCTGGCGCCGCTGGAGCCGGACCCGCACAAGGACGACAGCCGGCGATAAGCCGGCCCGGAGCGTGCATGTCAGGGCAGCCACCGCAGGATGCTGGTCCTGCCGTGGCCTGAGCCGCCATCACACCACCAGGTCTTTTTCGACTTCCTGGGCCTTGCGGCGGGCCATTGCCAGGTTGGACTTGCCCTTGTCCAGCACCAGGTAGATGAACAGGCCTTCCTTGCGCGCCATCGGGCGGATGATGTGGTAATGCTTGCCCAGCGTGATCAGGATGTCCTCGATCACGTCGTTCAGGCCCAGCGCCCTCATCGTTTTGATCTTGGCGCGTACCACCTCGGTGTTGCCCGCAGCCGCAACTTCCATGTCCACACCCGTGCCGATCTGTCCCAGGATCATTCCACTGGATGAGTCCACCAGTGCGGCGCAAAGCGCGCCGTCGCAGACCATCAACTCGTCCATTCCCTGTTTGATATTTGCCATTTGCCTTGCCTCTCTGCTGACGCCGGATGAAAGGCCTTGCTGCCGCGGCGTCAGAAGCGGCAACTGCCTGGAAAAAATAGCCTTTACGGCCCGCTGACGACCTCGCTCGCCAGTACCTTTTTTAATGTCAGCGCGCTTTCGCCCCAGTGCGCCCAATCCACCCCCTGCCTGGAGGCGATGCAAACCAGCACCAGGGGACTGGGAAGACAGGGAAACAGCGCAATCGTGCCGCTGACAAATGCGCAGGCCGCAGAGCGAAGGGCGCCCAGCGTCGCAAAGTGGGACGAGAGCCTGGACTGGACACGCCAGAACTCGACAGCCGCCTCGCCGGTTCGCTCGATGTCGGGTAGCTCGCCTGCGTGGTACCAGACCATGCCGGTGTCCGGATCCACCAGCGCGCAGCCCTGCACGCCGGGCTGGCTGGCCAATATGCCTAGCAGGCGGTTGATTTCCACCTGGCTCATGCCTGCTCCAGTGCACGGGTGGCCTGGGTCGCAAAATACAGAATCTGTCCCATGATGGCGTCCTGGCCCGCCACCACGCTGAGCACGAGCGAGATGTCGGCACGCTGGGCCTGCACCATGACAATGTGGCCGCCCGCGGCTTCGATGATGACTTTCTGGCATGCGCCCAGCCGTCCTTCTTCTCCCACGATGGCGCCCAAGGCCGCCATGGAGCTGGCCAGCGCCGAGAGCCTGGCAATCTCCGTGGTGTTTTCGATGCGTGAGGCGACTTCGAAGCCGTCCTCCGTCGATACCACGGCGGCCCTGGCGCCTTTGACCTGGTCCATCACCTCGTTGACCGCCGTCAGCGCGGCGTTCTTCACTGCGGGTTCCACGTTCATGACAAAGCTCCGGTTTTTGTTTCGAGTTGAAGCAGGAGCAGTTCGAGCAGCTGGATCACCTCTACCGGCTGCCGTACGTCCGTTTTCAGGACGGGGCAGAGCACATCCCGCGATTCCAGATGTTTGGCATAGGCCTCCATATCGGGTTTGGGATGGGTGTCGGTGCGGCCCACCGCCACCACGCAGCCGGCGTCACTGATGAGCTGCGCGAAGCCGGTCAGGTAGATGTCCAGTTCGGCGAGCGGATCCGGCCCGCTGTTGTCGATCAGGATGATCAGCCCGAGTGCGCCGCGCGAGAGGACCTTCCACATGAAGTCAAAGCGTTTCTGGCCCGGCGTGCCGTACAGCCGCAGCTTTTCCCCGTTGTCCAGCGTCAGCTCGCCATAGTCCAGGCCTGCCGTGGTCAGCGCCTTGGATACATTCGGGTCGGTATTGCGCACGTCCGTACGGATAGGCGGGACTTCGCTGACCACGCCGATGGCGGTGGTCTTGCCCGCACCGGTGGTGCCGGTAAAAAGTATCTTGTGTTCGATCACGTGCGCCCCGCGGAAAACAGGCCGAGCCGGCTGCGTATGCGGGATATCAGCCCGGGCTCGATATGGGCTGACTGCACGCAATGCGTGTCCTTCACGACGGTGTCGTGAGCCGCATGGGCGTCAGAAGAAATCGGTGCGTGTGCGGCTTGTGTGGCCGCTGCGAGCAGGGCCGCGTGCTGCAGGTCGGCGACAAACTGCAGGCAGACCTGCATCGGAACACCCGAGCGCTGGTGCAGGTCGGCCAGTGTGGTCCATTTGCCGGTCATCAGGGCCGCGAGGCGCATATGGTCAGAAGACGTCAGCAGGTTGGCGGGCGGCCAGCGCAGCAGGCGAAACTGGGCGGCCTGCGCGTGGACTGCCGGGCTGCTCACCCTGAGATGCTTTTCGGCTGCGACGCAGGTCCCGAGCTGGTTGAGAACCTGTTCCAGCGCATCCGCATGAAAAGGCATGTGGACGAAATGCGTTTCGCCCTGATGGACACCGCCGACAACAAGGGTTTTCCGGTCGGCAGGCATGTTGTGCGCGGCGTCCTGCGCGGCCACGCAGATGTCGGCGTCCTGGGGTGCGAAGGACCATTGCTGAAGGGTGCGGTGCGCCAGCAGCCTGACGAACGATTTGAAGAGGGTTTCGTCGCGCGCCGACAAGCCGTTCAGGCTGAAAGTCAGGGCCTGCCGGTCATTGCCCGTCACGATGGGCGTTGTCATCGCACGCCCTCCCTGCAGCAGAAACCGCCTGCGGCGACGGTACCCGCTGCGGGGCGCTCCTGCGGCGTCAGCCCTTTGCCGATTTCAGTGGCCGCCGGTGGGTGGTTTGCTTTGCACATGGGCCCACGATATGGCCTGTGTCCGCTCCCGCCTATCCGTGATGTATGCAGGTATCGCTAGGTATGATTACGTAACAAGTCGTAAATTTGCGTGTTTGTCCTGACGGGCGACCGGCCACTGGATGGTCAAGCGGGTGCCGCGCTCACGCAGCGTGTCAAAGCGGAGCGTGCCTCCGATGAATTTCGTGCGTGCGGTCATGGAACGCAGGCCCAGGCCGTTGCTGCCGGCATTGGTTTGCCCTTTGAAGCCGCTGCCGTTGTCGCTGATGGACATCGCATAAAAGTCCTCATGTTTGAGAAGTACTACTTCCAGTTGCGTCGCCTTGCCGTGGCGCACGGCATTGGCCAGCGCCTCCTGCGCGATCCGGTAAAGATGGTTGCCCACGCTGACCGGGATCGCATCGACCTCTCCCCCGGTGCTGAAATTGCACATGACGCCCTTGATGACTCGGTAATCTTCCGTGAGGCGCTCCAGGGCGCGCCAGAGCCCGCCAGGCGTTTCGCTCACGGGTGTCAGTCCGCGCGCCAGCCCGCGCGTGACGTCGACCGCTGTCTTCACCTGCTCCAGGGCGATGTCGAGTTGACGTGTGACGTCGGGCTCCCGGTCCGCCGCGGTCCTGGCACCGCCCAGCACCAGCGCAAGCCCTGCCAGCTCGGAGCCCAGCGAATCGTGCAGTTCACGTGCGATGTGCGACTGCTGCGCTTCCAGTTCGCTGATGAGCACCCGCTCAAAACGGCTCTGGCTGGCGCGTATCTGCGCCTCGAACATTTCCTGCTCCGACAGGGGGGTGCCCGTGGTGATGTAGTGCGGCCGCCCGTTCCACATCACCATGGACGTGTTCATCATCGTGCGCAGCGTGCCGCCGTCCTTTTGCCGCAGGTCAGACAGCGTCACGGGCACCGCAATCCCTTGTTGCAGGGAGTTGCGCCGCAGCATTTTTTGCGCGTAACTCTCCGCTGTGTAAAGGTCGCTAACCAGTGTGCCGTGCAGGCTCTGCGCGGCATGCCCGAGCATGCGGTGAAGGCTGGCATTCATGTAGATGATGTGCTCGTCGTCGGAAATCAGCACACCGATGTCTATGTTCTCCACCATGGCCTGCAGGAAGTTGTGCTGGTCCTGCATGACCTGTCTTGCATCCATCTGCGCGGAGATATCCATCACCACACCGGCATATTGCAAGGACTCACCCTGGGACGCATTGCTGACCATGCGTCCCCGGCTGCGCACCCACACCCAGCTGCCGTCAGCCTTGCGCATCCGGTATTCGGCTTCGTCGAAATCCGAGGCGCCGGCGAAATAGCGGTCCATGGTGGCCAGCGTCGCCTCAAGGTCGTCCGGGTGGATCAGCGATTTCCACTCCTCAAAGTTGGCCGGAGGCGCTGCATATCCAAACATCTCCCAGCGCTGGGCATGTGTGACGCGGCCCGTCGGCACATCCAGAACCCACAGCGCGAGCTCCGCCCCGCGCAGCGCCAGGCTGAGCCTTTCGGATGTCCGCCGCTGAAGCGTCCAGGTCAGCCGCTGCGCCTGCTGGGCCGTTTTTTGCAGCGTAATGTCCCGCACGATCGCCGTGCGTTTGACCAGCACATCGCCTTGCATGACCAGGCTGCTCTTGGAATGCACCCAGAAGCGGCGGCCACGGGCAGTGACCATGACCAGTTCGAGGTCATGCGAGAGGCCTTCGCGCTCTTCTTTTTCCAGCGCCTCTTTCATGATGGCGGTGTACTCCGGCGCCACGAACTGGAGCGCGCTGCCGCGGTCGGGGGTGTAGGTGGCCGGTTGCACGTCGAGCAGCCGGTACATCTGTTCTGTCCAGTAGACGCGGCTGCCGGATGCGAGGTCCTCTTCCCAACCGCCTATGCAAGCGAGTGACTGGGTGGCGTCGAGGAGCTTCTTTGAGCGCAGAGATTCCCTTTGCGCTTTCTGCCAGGGGCTGAGGTCGCGCAAAAAGGCGGCAAAAAAGCGCACCTTGCCGATGCTGACTTCCGTGAACGAAATTTCAAGCGGAAACTCCGTGCCGTCGCGATGCAGACCTGTGGTCTGGACCCGTCGCCAGTCGATGGATTTCACCGAACTGGAGATGTAGCGTGCAAACCCCTGGGCGTGTGCCGCCCGCAGAGCTTGAGGCTGCAGTATCTCAATCGTCTGCCCCGCCAGCTCGGCCGGCGTGTAACCAAAGACCTGTGCCAGAGCCGGGTTGGCAAAACTGATACGCCCATGCTCGTCCAACACCACAATCACGTCGCTCGCGGCCTCAAAAATAGCGCTGCGCAATTCCTCGCTGAGCTTCCATGCCCGCTCAGCGCGAATTTCCTTGGTGATGTCGGTGAGGGCGCCGCTGAAGCGGAGCACAGAGGCATCGTCCAGGTGGCTGAAGCGGCCGCGCGCGTGGAACCACCGGTACTCGCCGTTGACGTTGAGCCGGCATTTTTCGCTGAAGCTGCCTGCACGTCCGGCCAGGTGGTCGCGAAATGCCTTTCTTATCCGGCCGAGATCGCGCTGATGCGTCCTTTCCCATACCTGCGCCAACCGGCTGATGGTTTCGCCCTCCGCCAGGCCCAGCTGGCGTCTGAGCTGGGGCGACATCAGCAGCTCGCCACCGGTCATGTTCCAGTCCCACAGGCCGTCACTGGAACCCTCGTTGGCCAGTTGCAGCCTGCGGCTGGCTTCTCCCAGTTTTTGCGATGCCGCGAAGGACTGTGCCACCACGCGGCGGGATATCCGCCTGCCGATCCAAAGGAGTGCCAGTGCAACCAATGCCTGAAAGCCGAAGATGATGGAGGAGACTTCACGCGCCGCGTCTGAAATGGTGGAAGAAAATGCGTTTTCCAGCGGCGTCAGGCTGCTGTTGAGCGCCAGTATCTTTTTTCGGTAGACCTCGTCGCCGTAATTTCCCGGTGCGGCCGTGTACTTGCTTTGCAATTCGTTGGCAACTTGCTGCAGCTTTGCGATCTGGACGTCGCCTTCAGCCCAGAAACTGATGGCTTTTGCAAAATTGGGGTAACCGCGAAACCACCGATACAGAGCGATCAGCCCGCCAATGTCCGAAGGATGATTGCCGCCCGCCAGGAAGCCTGCGCGGGCCAGATCCGCGTCGGGCCTTTTCGCATCCAGCGCCAGGCGTGCCTGTTTGTCCCCAAGGGTGATATTGATGGACGACTGGAAACGCGCGAAGTGCTCCGGGTCGCCGTTGTCTACATACTGAAGCAACTCGATGACGGCATCTTTTTGCGCCTTGGACCATATCCCTTCGCCGGCCACATACGCCCTGACCCCGGAGAGCAGCCAGATGCTCAGCGCGCCCAGAAGCAGCAGCACCGCACAGGCTGCCAGCTGCGGCCAGATGACCGACGCCAGGTTAAGGCGCGGGACCTGATCAGGCAATTGCTCCGGACGCTCTTCATCGTATGCAGAAGCTCCCATGCGTGACACCCCCTTGTTCGGCCGGTGCGCTGGCTAGGTAGAGATACCTAGCCAGTGCGTCTGTGGCGTTTTGATTTACCGGCGCTCTGTTGCTATGCTGTCCTGGCTGCACATCTTGTTTTGTATTGGCTGCCCGACATGAAATCAGTTTATATCCTCGATGACCATGACATCATCCGTTTTGGCCTTGAGACATTGATATCGGCAAGCCCGCACTTCCGCCTGTTGGGTTCTTCACGAAATCTTGCGGACGGCCTGGTGCAGATCGCCGCGCTCAAGCCGGACATCCTCATCAGCGACATGTCCATGGACGATTCGAAGGGGCTGGACACCATCCGGGCCGTGGTGCAGGCGCAAGCAGAGCGCGCGGTGCTCGTCGTGTCGATGCACGACGAGATGCTTTACGGCGAGCAGGTGCTTGCCTTGGGGGCGCGTGGTTATGTCATGAAGGAAAGCGCTCACGCCAACGTGGTGCCTGCCGCCCTGGAGATCGCCGAAGGCCGCACCTGGGTCAGCCCCGGTCTTCGCGAGCGGCTGCTCGGCAGGTTGCGCGGCCAGGGCGCCAGGCCGCAGCCGGATTCGTCAGACGCCGTCCTGACCCAGCGCGAGATACAGGTGATGGAGCGATTGGGAAGAGGCCAGAACACCAAGCAGATTGCGTCCGAGCTGGACCTCAGCGTGCGTACGGTGGATATCTACCGCGCCAACCTCAAGCGCAAGCTCGGCCTTAGAACAGGAGCGCAGTTGATCGCTTTTTCACTGTCGCGCACCTAGCGGCCGTGATCGGGCTCGCGGCCGGTCTGGCGTGGCGCAGGCGGCCAAAGTCATCGCAAGGTGTCAGGACCTGCGCCGCCGCGGCACCACGGTGAGCTGCATCACGTTTTTGGCCAGCACTGCGCCCACTGTGACCTGCTGCGGTGCGATGTCCACCAGCTGGTCGGCATGCCAGACTTTCAGCTGCGCCGTGCCTTCGGGCAAGTCCTCAAAGGTGGCGATCCCGTCGGCACTGGTTTTGGCCGCCCAGGGCGATTCGCTCGCATAGATATAACCGCGCATCGAGCCGTGGATAAAGCAGCCCAGCAGCGTGGCGCCGACCACGCCGGCCTTGTCCAGCGTGACCTCTGTCGACTTGGCCGGCTTGCCATCGCTCTTGCCTTCCAGCCGCAGCTCAAAGCCCGCGTTCGTCGCGCTGAACTGGCCCATGCCGGCCGGCGAGCTGCGCACATGGTGGTCCCACGGGTCGTTGTTGACGAAGCTCACCTTCGCGCCCACGGGCACCACGGTGACCGCCGGGATGAACTGCATCTTTTCCTGGTTGACGGTGGCCTGCGTGGCCATGGGCGTTTTGGGCAGTGCGCTTTTGTTGGCGGGCACGACCACGACCACGGCGTCCTGCACCGGCTTGCCGTCCCTGTCGAGCACCGACACCACCAGGTTGCCCGCGCAGGCCGCTGCGCCCCACACCAGGAGCGTTGAGGCCGCTGCGAGTTGTGTCAGTGTTTTCATCATTTGGCGGCCGTGTCGGGCGGTGTGATGATGTCGCGGTTCATGGGCGCCAGCAGGGCCAGCATCTCGTTTTGGCGGCGAAACGGGATGCCTTTGGCGTCCATGCTTTGCTGCAGCACCTCTACCAGCGCATGGAAGTCGGATTTTTTGATGTCCAGGTTGGCGTGCGAGCTTTTCATGTCTGCGCCCTTGTACACGCAGGGGCCTCCGCTCAGCGCGCAGAGCTGGTCGACGAGCTGCTCTTTGACGCGCTGCTGGTTGGCGGGCTTGAAATGCGGGCCGGTGCGCGGGTCGGCCAGCAGCCGCACCATGAAGTCGTCCATCAGCGCGACCAGGCCGGTCTTTTCACCAAAGGCTTTGTAGAGCTGGTCGTTTTGCGGGGCGGTTTGTGCTGCGGCCGGAATTTGCGCCAGCGAGGCGCAGGCCGCGAAGGCGATCGAAGCGAGGCGGGTCAGTGTTTTGTTCATGACGGTTTCCTGGAATTGATGGGGGGTTTTAGAAAGCGACCTGGGCCGAGACGTAGTAGCCGGTCTGCTTGCGGTTGACGGTGGTCGCCGGAACGATCACGCCCAGGTCCACATAGGCCAGCGTGAGCGAGAAGTTTTTCGTCGGCGCCCAGGCGATGAAGATGTCCTTCCAGTCTTCCGAGCGCAGGCCGTTGCCCAGCCCGGCTGCGCGGCCCGCGCCTTCCAGCTTGTTGCGCATGAAGCGGTATTCGGCGCCGATGGCAATGTTCTTGCTCACCAGGTAGGCGATCGAGAACTCGGGCTGCAGCGAGTATTTGTCTTCCTTGCCGCCCAGCGTGGCGCCGTAACCCAGCAGGCCGTTCTGGTTGGCCTTGGTCGCGCGCAGTGTGCCGTTGAGCAGCAGGCTCTGGCCCAGGAAGAGTTTGGTCGCGCTGACATACACGTCCACGCCGTGGCGTTTGGCGCCCAGTGCATCCAGCGTAGGGTTCAGCCCGGTAGAGCCCAGGGTTTTGTACTGCACACCCACCGCGACCTGCGGCATCAGGGTGTCGCTGTCCAGGATGGCGTCTCCCAGCACACGCACCTTGGCGCCCACGATGGTCTGCTTCAGGTGCAAGCCCGGCAGGCCCAGCGCCACGCCGGTGCCGCGGGTGTTGAAGTCCTGCTGCGCGATCGACAGCTCATAGCGGTCGTGGATGCCGACGGCAGCGCCATACACATTGAGGCCGTAGTCGTTGGTCCCGGCATGGGTGAGGTAGGCCGAACCGCCGATTTCGTCTGCCGTGGCATTGCTGCCGATGACCGCCCAGGGCGTGAGGCCACCGCCGGCCGCGCCTTCGATGGTGCTGACGCCGCCGGTCAGGAGGAGTTTGCCGGTGTCGGCCTGGGCGCCTGCCGCCAGGAAGAGGCTGGCCAGCAGGGAGAGGGGGTAGAGGAGGGTGTTGCGCATGGTTTGGGTGGGTTGAAGGTTTTTGGAGGGGGGTAAAAATGTAAACAAATGTGTGCTTATCAGTTTGGAATACGGTGCCTGGAGCGGACTGGATTCAACTTTCTTTGTACAAAGCGAAATACAGGACGCGCTGAATCCGGGCCCTGACCTGCCGCGTATCAACCCCATGCGCGCCGAGCCTCGCTGTGCGGCGCATTCTCAATACCCCAACAGCGAGACGGATCCATGCCTCTTTTCTCTTGGCCCGCCATGTGGCTCCTGTGTGCAGGCGCCGCCGTCACTTCGGCCAACGCGCAACAAGCCCCTCCCCGCGAATGGCTGACACCGCCGCCCGGCGATGTGGCGCGCGGCATGGCGCTGTACCAGGAGCGCTGCACCGCCTGCCACGCCGTCGACAGCAACAAGATAGGCCCCGCCCACCGCGGCGTGATGGGCCGGCGTGTGGGCGGCTTGCCGGGCTACAAGTATTCAGACGAGGTGGCGCGCTCACGGCTGCGCTGGACGCCGCAAACCCTCAATGCCTGGCTGGAAGACCCCGAGCAACTGGTGGCCGGGCAGCGCATGGGTTTCCAGGTCGAAAGTGCTCAGGAGCGTGCCGACCTGATTGCCTACCTGGCGACGTTGAAGTAAATAGGAGGTGCAGCAGGGTTAGCCGGCGGGTTTCGATTTCTTCGGCGCCTTGCCCGAAGCCTTGCCGGCCGCCCGCGCCTGGGTTTTCAGTGCGCGCTGGTGTTTGTCAAGAAAGCCCATCAGCCGGTGTTCGGCCGCATACAGCCGGCGCAGCTTCTTGCCGGACTCCAGCTGCGGCCACAGCTCGCCCATCGCGCCCGCGTCCTGCGCCAGGCTGCCGCCCAGCGCCATCACGGCCGGGTGGATGTAGGACTTCTTGCAGACGGCCGGGGTGTTGCCGAGCAGGCGGGCGACTTCCTGCAGCACCGCCTTGGCGCTGTAGCCGCCGGCCTTGGGGTCGTCGCTGGTGCTGCAAGCCAGCCGCGTCAATTCCAGCGCCTGCACGGTGCCGTGCCAGGTGCGGAAATCCTTGGCGGTGAAGTGATCGCTGCTGTCAGGGCTGGCGTTTTTGCTCCGGGTGATTTCCGCGAGGTAGTCGTTGACGTCGCTCGAACCGACGGCACGGAGTTCGGTGGCTTCGCCTTCCACGCTCTCATACTGAAACAGCAACTGCCCCGGCAACTGCTGGCAGCGCCGCACCACGGCCGCGACTTTTGGGTCGTCCACCTTCAGGTCTTGCATCACGCCGCTTTTGCCACGAAAGCGCAGCTGCAGCGTTTTGCCGCGCACGCCGGCGTGCGGGTTGCGCAAGGTGGTCAGGCCGTAGGAGCCGTTCTCGCGCGCGTACTCGTCGTTGCCGACGCGCACAAAGGTGGTGTCCAGCAGGCGCACCAGCGTGGCCAGCACCAGGCTGCGGCTCACCGGTGCATTGCGGCGCGGCGCCAGGTCGCGTGCCACACGGGCGCGTATGCGCGGCAGGGCATGGCCAAAGGCCTGCAGCCGCTCAAACTTGCTGTCGTTGCGTCTTTCCTGCCAGTCGGCGTGGTAGCGGTATTGCTTGCGGCCGCGCGCGTCGTAGCCGGTGGCCTGCAGGTGGCCGTTTGGCTTGGGGCAGATCCACACGCGCGTATAGGCCGGCGGAATCGCCAGCTTCTGGATGCGGCGGATCTCGTCCGGGTCCCTGATCGCCTGGCCGCCGGCGTTGCGGTAACGAAAGCCCTTGCCGCTTTTAAGCCGGGTCAGCCCGGGCATGTCGTCGCTCACATACACAAGGCCGCTGCCCTGCAGGATGGGCGGTGCTTTGGTGGAAAAAACTTTGGCAGAAGACGAAGTGGTGCGTGCGCCTGGCATGGGGGAGGGGGCTTGTGGTGCTGTATTGAAGGGTGACTGTGGACGCGCCATTGTGGAGACGCCCGCAGCACAGGGCCTGTAGGACTCAACCTTTTGATGACCCTGCCCGGGTTCTGATCTTCACCTTGCGGCCGGTGCGCAGGCCGGTGCTTCATGAGGCGCCGCTGCTACCATCGCAGCCATGAAACGCCGCGACTTTCTTGCCGCCACCACGCTGGTTCTGACCGGCGGTTTTGCCATGGCCGATGTGCCCAAAGTCCAGTCGCTGGATGACGCGCTGCGCTGGCTGGACAGGCTGGACCAGGCCGCCGGCGCCAAAACCACCGGCCAATGGCCCCTGGTGTCGGTGCTGGAGCACATGGCGCAGAGCGTCGAGATGAGCCTGGACGGGTTTCCGCAGCCGAAAAGCGCGATGTTCCAGAACACAGCCGGTGCGGCGGCGTTTGCTTTTTTCAAATGGCGCGGGCAGATGAGCCACAGCCTGAGCGAGCCCATCCCGGGCGCGGCGGCGCTCAGCCGTGACGGCGACTGGCATGCCGCATCGGCGCGCTTGCGCGCTGCCATCGCGCGTTTCACCGCGCACCAGGGGCCGCTGAAGCCGCACTTTGCTTATGGCGCGCTCAGCAAGGCTGATTTTTCACGGGCCCACACTTTTCACATCGCCAATCACCAGGATGAAATTGTCCTCGTGGCGCGTTAAGTGGCGCGGTCATGATGCGCTAGAACAGCTGGTCAGTTGCTATCGTTTCAGGAGCGCCTTGCCCAGGCGCCATCTGGGCCGCAGGCACTTTTTGTTCATAAACGCCTTCTTCGCCGGCTCGCGCCAGCGTTGAGGCCCGCACCCCCAGCAAACGCAGCTTTTTCTCCAGCGGCACACGCTTGAGGCAAAGACCCGCGATCTTGCGGATGGTCGGGCCGTCCGAGGTGTAGGTCTCCGCGGTCTGGTCGCGTGTGGCGATCTTGAAATCGTCATAACGCAGCTTGATGCCGATGGTTTTGGCGACATAACCTTTGCGCTGCAGGTCGTCGCCCAGGCGCAGGCACAGGTCGGTGAAGATGGCGCCCAGCGCGGCCTTGTCGCGCACCGCATGCAGGTCGCGGTCGAAGGTGGTTTCGCGGCTCATGCTGACCGGCTCGCTCTCCGTCACCACCGGGCGGTCGTCGCGGCCCCAGGCGGCCTCGTGCATCCAGGCGCCGGTGGCCTTGCCGAAGTTGTCGACCAGCCAGCCCGGGTCTTGCGCGGCCAGCTCGCCAATGGTGTGCACATGCAGTTTGGCCAGCTTCTCGCCGGCCTTGGGGCCGATGCCGTTGATTTTTCGCACATGCAGCGGCCAGATTTTTTCCTGCAGGTCCGACTCGTAAATGATGGAGATGCCGTTGGGCTTGTTGAACTCGCTCGCCATCTTGGCCAGCAGTTTGTTGGGCGCCACGCCGACCGAGCAGGTCAGGCCGGTGACGTCAAAAATCGCTTTCTGGATCAACCGCGCCAGCACGCGCCCGCCTTCGCGCTGGCCGCCGGGCACGTCGGTGAAGTCGATGTAGACCTCGTCCACGCCGCGGTCCTGCATCAACGGTGCGATGCCGGTGATGGTGGATTTGAAGAGCTGCGAGTACTTGCGGATCTCCGCAAAATCCACCGGCAGCACGATGGCCTGCGGGCAGAGTTTGGCGGCCTTCATCATGCCCATGGCCGAGCCCACGCCGAACTGCCGCGCCGCATAGGTGGCCGTGGTGATGACGCCGCGGCCCACATAGTCCTTGAGCAGCGGAAAGTTTTCGACCGGGATAAAACGCAACGCCCGCTCGCCCTGTGCGGCGAGCAGTTCTTCATCGACCCTGCGCCGCCCGCCGCCTATCACCACCGGCAGGCCCTTTAACTGCGGATAGCGCAGCAGCTCGACGGACGCAAAAAAAGCGTCCATGTCGAGGTGGGCAATGCGGCGGATTTTGGGTGGGGTGGAAGGGGGCGGGGCACTCACCCGGCAAGCATAGCAATTCGAGCTCATTGGCACTGCAGGCCCGACACGATTTGGCCCTATTTGGTGCCCTCTCCCTCGCTCGCCCAGGCAAATATTTCCGCTGTCATTTTCTTGGGGGGCTTCTAAAATCCCGCCTTTGCCAAAAAACAGCACAAGCGTGCGAATGTGATGCGGGGCTTCGGCATGCAGGCCCGCACTCCATAACAAGACAAGGAAAGATGCGATGAAGCGATGGATCAAATGGACCGCGGGCCTGGTGAGTGCGGCGGTGGTGCTGGTGGCCGGCGTGGCCGTGGTCGGCAGCCAGATGGCCGAGAGCAAAAGCCAGCGGCAGATCAAGGTAAGCGTGTTGCCGGTGGCCATCCCGGCCACGGCCCAGGCGCTGGAGCGCGGCGCCTATCTCTACAACTCGCGCGGTTGCGCCGATTGCCACGGCGCGGCCGGCGCCGGCCGTGAATTCATGAACGACGGCAAGATGCGCCTGGCCGGCCCCAACATCACACCGGGCGAAGGCAATGTGGTGGCGCGCTACACGCCTGAAGACTGGGTGCGCACCGTGCGCCATGGCGTCAAGCCCGACGGCCGTCCGGTCTTTGTCATGCCCAGTGAGGACTACAACCGCCTGACCGATGAAGACCTGGGCGCGTTGGTGGCGTACGTGAAAAGCCTGCCGCCCAAGATGGGCGGGGCCGCCGTCATGGACTTGCCCCTGCCGGTGCGCGTGCTCTACGCCTTTGACGCGATCAAGGACGCCGCGCAAAAAATCGACCACACGCTACCGCCGGCCAAGCCGATTGCCGAAGGCGTGACGGCGGCGCACGGCGCTTATGTGGCCAATATGTGCATCGGCTGCCACGGCGCCACGCTGGCCGGCGGCAAGATCCCCGGCGGCCCGCCCGACTGGGCGCCCGCCGCCAACCTGACGCCCGGCGAAGGCAGCGTGATGCCGCGCTACAAGGACGCCGACGCCTTTGTCGCCATGCTGCGCAACGGCAAACGCCCCGACGGCACGGTGATCACCGTGATGCCGTTTGAGTCGCTGCGTGCGCTCAACGATGTGGACGCGCAGGCGCTGTATGCGTATTTGAAGACGGTGCCGGCCAAGCCGTTTGGGCAGCGATAAAGTAGGGATGAAGAAGGGCCGTGGTAATAGTCAAATTGGCCTCCAGCCCTTTATCCGCATGGACGGTTAGCTATTAAAACCATAGCAATAGCCGGGTGAAGGCCGGCGCCACCGTCTAGGCTGCCACTTCAACCTTGCTGGATTCGAAAATTTCCCGGCCAACATTCCGCGCGGTTTCCAGGTCAGCAGCCCGTGCTGAATCGTCCAGGCCGATCAGAAGCGTCGATGTCAGCACCTTGGCGCCGCAGTAGTCGAAGATTCCTTCGTCGATCTGTTTCTTCATCGCATCCTGGTAGCCGTACTTCTGGTAGGTTTTCAGATCGGCCGCGCCGTGGGCGACCAGGTGAACAGGCAGGCGCCGCAGCTTCTTTACCACCCGGAGGTCTGCGCCATAGTCGTACGCCCAGCCGTTGGTGAGCACGCGGTCTATCCAGCCCTTGAGGAGCCCGGGCATGGACCACCAGTACACCGGGTAGACCAGCACCAGCGAGTCTGCGCGGTCAACCCTTTTCTGCTCGGCAATGACGTCATCGGCCGGCAGCGCCTCCTTGTTGCTCACGTCAACGTCGTTGCGGGTAAAGCGCGGGTCAAAACCCTCCGCGGCGAGGTCGGCGATCTCGGCCGTGTGGCCGCTGTCATTCATCGCCACGCCTTGCGCGACCTGCGCGGCAATGCCGTGGCTGAAAGACTGGGGATTGGGATGTGAGAGGACAATCAGCGCGTGCATACAAAAAGCTCCTTGATCGAGAATGGTGAAATGAAAGTGGCGAGACGATGAATCCGGGATGCCTTTCTTTATATACCTTTAGTACATAACCATGTCGACGAGCAGGAAATCCGATGCAGGCGCGGCCGCGCCACAGCGCCGCCGCCTTTTGCGCGACGACCGTTACCGCCAGCTGATAGACGTGGCCTGGCAGCTTGTGCGCCAGGAGGGCACCGACGCGCTGACGCTGGGCCGCCTGGCCGAGAGCGCCGGCGTTACCAAGCCGGTGGTGTACGACCATTTCGCCACGCGCAACGGCCTGCTGGCCGCGCTCTACCGCGAGTTTGACGACCGCCAGACTGCCCTCATCGACGTTGCCCTGGAGGCGAGCGAGAAGACTTTGGCGGGGCGTGCCATGGTGATTGCCGAGTCTTATGTGAACTGCGTGGTCGCGCAGGGGCGCGAGCTGCCGGGCGTGATCTCGGCGCTGGCCAGTTCACCGGAGCTTCAGCTGGTCAAAAGCGAATGCGAAGCGGCCTTTATGGAAAAGTGCCGCGCGGTGCTGGCGCCTTTTGCCGAACAGGGCCAGGTCGGCTTTGCCGGGCTCAGGGCCATGCTGGGCGCGGCCGAAGCGCTGTCGTTTTCAGCCACCGCAAATGAGATCAGCGCCGAGGAGGCCAAGGACGAGTTGTCACGGACCATTGTTGACATGGTGTCGCGGCCCAAGGTAGGGCGCTGAGAAGGGACCACGCCCCATCTCGGTGATGCAGGCCTGACTGCAATTCACTGCATGCCGTGCAGTGAAAACCTCCTTAAAGACGGGGTACGTGCAAAACGTAATCAGCCCGGTACGCGATGTTCACGCGCTGGCCCAACGCGCCAGCACTGCAGCCATCGGCCGGCGGCTGCCCGCCCACGGTCTCAATCCGCTGCACGCTGCTGACGCGTGCGAACGCGCCGGCAGGGCCGTCGTTCTTCGCCGTCAGCAGCAGCCAAGGGATGGCCCCGGCTCGCGGCGAATCCATCCGGCTGCGCACGGTGCCGGTAAAGCGGCTGCCGTCTTCATGCTGCCAGAAGGGGCCGGCGCCGTGTTTGCCGATGCGGCGTCCGGTGCCGTCAAACAGGTCGGCCTCGGGTGCGACAAAGGCCCACGCCGGTGCAGCACCCTGCGCGGCGCGGCACTCATAGATCTGCACGCCGTGGGCGGCGAGCGTCATCAGCGGCACTTCATCGGCAGGCGTCAGCGCGGAGGTACTGGCGCAGCCTGTGGCGGCTGCAGCCAGGGCCGAGGCGATGAGCGCCATGAAGGTGCGAGGGAGCCGTGCAAAACGCCCGAAACGCGCACCACGGCTAACGGTAGGAATTTTTCTCATCATTGGATTCACCCCATCAGCCCACGGTGATCACGGTTTCAGCGTATTCGCTGGGCACCACCAGGCCGCGGCCCTTGCCGACATCCAGCTCGTTGAGCAGTGCCAGGATGTCGCGCTCCAGCGCTGCCTGCCCGCCCGCATCCAGCGCGCCGAAGGCCTTGTGCGTCGGGCCGTAGTAGTCGCGAAAGATCTGCACAAAGTGCGCGGCCGAGCGGTAGCGGAAGTGGAACATCTTGCGCTTGACCTGGATGTCTTTGGCGCGCGGGCCGAACAGCGAAACGAGATGCGCCTCGGTGCCCCAGAGCGCCGGCGAGCGCACGCCTGCGGGCGGCGCCACGTGCGTGCCGATGATCTTGAACAGGCGGCCGATAAATCCCTCAGGCGTCCAGTTGGCCATGCCAATGCGGCCGCCGGGGCGCACCACACGGATCAGCTCGCGCGCGGCGCTGGCGTGGTCGGGCGCGAACATCACGCCGAAGGTCGACAGCGCTATGTCGAAGCTGCCCGCCTCATAGGGCAGCGCTTCGGCGTCGGCGACTTCGAAGTGCACGTCCAGGCCTTCGGCCCTGGCGCGGCCGCGGCCCTTGTCCAGCAGGGCCTGCACATAGTCGGTCGAGGTCACGTCGGCAAAGCGGCGCGCCGCGGCCAGCGTGGCGTTGCCGTTGCCGGCGGCCACGTCGAGCACGCGCTCACCGGATCGCACGTCGACGGCTTCAGCGAGTGTCTCGCCCACGATTTGCAGCGTGGTGCCGACGATGGTGTAATCCCCGCTGGCCCAGGTGGCCTGCTGGCGCTGCTTGATGGCGGCGTAGTCCGGCGCAGCGGCCGTTTTTTCGGGGGTGGCAGTGATGGATGTCATGTTGAGTACCTTTGGATTTAAGTCTGAATGGAATGAATGCCGGCATATCGTTTGCCGGTATGCCAATGATCGGCAGCAGCGCCTTTTGCCGCTTCACCCGTTGTCGCCGCGGCTTGACCGAAAGTCCGCCGCCGGGCGGTATTAATGCCATGAGCGAGCTGGACCCGCTTTCCGACGTGCTGCGCAGCGTGCGACTGCGCGGCTCGGTTTTCTTCCACGTCAGCTGCCGCGACCAGTGGTCGGCCTACGCGCCCCATTCAAACGAGATGGCCCCCATCTTGATGCCCGGGGCCGAGCACGTCATCGAGTACCACCTCTTCGTCAAGGGCGAGGGCTGGGTGGCCGTGGACGGCGAGCCCCCGCTGCGCATGCGGGAAGGAGACATCGTGATGCTGCCGCACGGCAATGCGCATGTGGTCTCCAGCGCGCCCGGCGTGGAGCCGGCGCCTGAAGGCGACTGGCTCTTCAGGATGCGCGACGACCCGAAACCCATTCCCATCACCTACCGCGGCGGCATGTTCGAGGCAGGCACCGGGCTGCCGCCCGATGATGCGAGTACGGTCATCCTGTGTGGCTTTATCGCGTGCGACCTGAAGCCCTTTAACCCGCTGATCAATGCCTTGCCCAAGCTGCTGCACCTGTCCGCTGAAGCCGTTGGCGACTGGGTGGCGCCCATGCTTCAACAGGCTGCCTCCGAATCCCTTGAGCGCCGCCCCGGCCGCGCGGCGCTGTTGCAGCGCGTCAGCGAGATGGTGTTTGTCGACGGCGCCCGGCGCTACCTGGACTCGCTGCCGGAGGAGGCACAAGGCTGGCTGGGTGCCCTGCGCGACCGCCAGGTCGGCCGCGCCATCACGCTGATGCACAGCCACCCCGCCGAGCCCTGGACGCTGGAAGAACTCGGCCAGCGCGCCGGCATCTCGCGCTCAGCCCTGCACGAACGCTTTGTTGCACTGACGGGCCTGGCGCCCATGCAGTACCTGACCAACTGGCGCATGCAATGCGGCGCACGCCTGCTGCGCGAAGGCCATGCCAGCGTTGCCGCGGTGGCGCTTGAAGTGGGGTATGACTCGGAGGCGGCGTTCTCACGCGCTTTCAAGCGCGCGACGGAGATGCCGCCCGGGGCATGGCGGCGGGCGCAGCTGCAGACGGCGTGATCGCCGTGACCGGCGCCAAAGGCAGGCGCTCCATGCGGCCTTGTGCAGGCTGATGGGTTGGTTCAGGGGTACAAAGTTACGTTTCGCCCCCATTGCTAAAGCGGTACCGTGCCCAATATGCTGCAATGCAACATAAATGGAGCATTGATGGCACTCTTTCCTGACTTTCTGGCCAAAGCCAAAGCCCTGACGACCCAGGGCAAATTGATGGAGGCGACGCGCGCCATCCAGCAAGGCCTGGGCTTTCGCCCCCAGACCAGTCCTCGCCCGGCGCAAGCCGCTGTCTATCGTGAGACGCTTGAATCACCCGTGCAAACCCCGCGCGTGTTCACGCCGGCGCATGCCGATGAAAACGCCACTGACGTGGCGTTTCGCGAGACGGTGCGCCACACGCCGGAAACCGAGGCACCCACCCGGCCTTCACGTGGCCCGTCCTCATTTGACCTTCACGTTTTTGAACAGGGGCAGACCCGGTACGCCTACCGCCTGTTTGTTCCTGCAAGGGTCGACGACTCCCCCATCCCCCTGGTGGTGATGCTTCATGGGTGCAAACAGGATTCGGCAGATTTCGCCAACGGGACAGCGATGAACGAAATCGCTGAACGCGAAAAATTCATGGTCCTGTATCCGGAGCAGCCCCGCACGGCCAACAGCATGGGGTGCTGGAACTGGTTTGATCCCGCCCATCAGTCCCGGGGCCAGGGTGAGCCCGCCATGATTGCTGCGCTGACAAGGCAGGTGGCTTCTACCCACGGCGTGGACCCGGCAAGAATCTACGTTGCCGGGTTGTCCGCCGGCGCCGCGATGGCCGCTCTCATGGGGCAGCTCTATCCGGAGATTTACGCGGCGGTCGGCGTCCACTCCGGTCTGGCCCCGGGCGCTGCGCACAGCGTTGCGTCCGCTTTCTCCGCCATGTCGAAAGGCCCGGGGCCTCGCGCAAAAACGGCGGCCATCGGTATCCCCGTGATCATCTTCCAGGGCTCGGGCGATTCCACCGTAGCGCAGTCGAATGCAGACGCCATCATTCAATCCGAACTCGCGGCGTGGTCATCGAAAGGATCTGCGTTGGCCCAAAACGAGAAGGCCATAGAGGCCGCGGGCCAGCGGCTGTCAACCGCCACCGTATGGTCAGACGGGACAGGAAAACCCATCGTCGAGTCCTGGGCGATTGACGCCGGGCCTCATGCCTGGGCGGGTGGCCATGCCAGCGGGTCGTTCACGGACCCCAAGGGCCCGAACGCCTCGCGCGCGATGGTGGCGTTTTTCCAAAGGCACACCAAGGCGTAAGCGCGGAGTCTGGCTGTGATTGCCGCAGCGCGTCCTGCTGCAGGACGGCCAGGCTCAGTAAGTCCCCGGCACAAAAATGCTGGTGTCCACCGACTTGATGTCGGTGCGCCCGCAAAAGGCCATGGTCAGGTCCAGTTCTTTGTGGATGATCTCCAGCGCTTTGGTGACGCCTTCTTCGCCCATGGCGCCCAGGCCGTAGAGGAAAGCGCGGCCGATGTAAGTGCCTTTGGCGCCGAGGGCGATCGCTTTGAGTGCGTCCTGGCCGGAGCGGATGCCGCCGTCCATGTGGACTTCGATCTGGTTGCCGACGGCGGCCACGATTTCGGGCAGGCACGAGATGGAGGACATTGCGCCGTCGAGCTGGCGGCCGCCGTGGTTGGAAACGACCAGCGCATCCGCGCCTGAGTTGACGGCGAGTTTGGCGTCTTCCACGTCCTGGATGCCCTTGAGGATCAGCTTGCCGCCCCAGCGCTTCTTGATCCATTCCACGTCACCCCAGTTCAGGGCCGGGTCAAACTGCTTGGCTGTCCACTGTGACAGCGAGCCCATGTTTTCGACGCCCTTGACGTGGCCGACGATGTTGCCGAAGCCGTGGCGTTGGGTGCCCAGCATGCCCAGGCCCCAGCGCGGTTTGGTCATCAGGTTGAGGATGGTTGAAAGGGTGGGCTTGGGCGGCGCGCTCAGGCCGTTCTTCAAATCCTTGTGGCGCTGGCCGAGGATCTGCAAATCGAGCGTGAGCACCAGCGCCGAGCAGTTGGCGGCCTTGGCGCGGTCGATCAGCGCTTCGATAAAGGCGCGGTCTTTCATCACGTAAAGCTGGAACCAGAAGGGGTGGCGGTCGGTGCCGGCGGCCACGTCTTCGATGGAGCAGATGCTCATGGTCGACAGCGTGAAGGGGATGCCGAATTTTTTGGCTGCGCGTGCGCCCAAAATTTCGCCGTCGGCGTGTTGCATGCCCGTCAGGCCCGTGGGTGCGATCGCCACCGGCATGGCCACCGGCTGGCCGATCATGGTGGTGGCCGTGCTGCGGTTTTCCATGTTGACGGCCACGCGCTGGCGCAGCTTGATCTTCTGGAAATCGCTTTCGTTGGCGCGGTAGGTGCTTTCCGTCCACGAGCCGGAGTCGGCGTAGTCGTAAAACATGCGGGGCACCCGCTTTTTGGCCAGAACGCGCAGGTCTTCGATATTGGTGATCACGGGCACGGTGCTTGTCTCCTAGGTTCCCAATCCTAAGGGTTTGGGCTAGCCGGCGATTGAATAAATTTTGGCGGGCCACAAATTATTTCAATCTGGCCGCTGCGGCCACGGCACGGCTCGACTCCTACCAACTGCCTGAAGAGCCGCCGCCGCTGCTGGAGCCGCCCGACGAACTGCGGCTGCTGTAACTGGAGCTTGAGCTGGAACTGCTGCCCGATGAGCTGCTACCGCCGCGCCCGCTGCTGCCGCTGACGCCGCCCGGGAAGAAGCCGAACAGCATCGCCAGCCCGAATGCCAGGCCTGTCGGCAGCCAGGATTCCCAGTCAGTGAAAAGCAGGTCTGGCGGGTTTTGAAACGCCACATACCCCACGACGCCGGCCACCAGTGCGCTGCGCACGCCGAGCTCCACCAGGCTTCGTTGGCCGGCCATGCGGATCCCCATGCCAATCAGGCCGAGCAGCAGGCAGGCGATGCCGCCCCCTGCGGCGTAGAGCAAGCCCAGGCCGACCTTCTCGGCGCCCACCTCATACGCAATGCCGACCAGAAGAGCGACCACAACCACAAAACCCGCCGTAGCAAGCCGCACCGAGCGAAAGCGGCCACAGCAGAAGCCCCACGCAAACATCAACGGAGCCGGGAAAGAAAATAGAACCAACCCCATGACAGGGTCCCTCAGGACAATCCCAGCCACTATAGGCATGGCGGCGAGCACGCCCACCGTCACCGGCCACTTCCAGGGGTAGCGCGCGCGAAGTACGCCCACCCCAAAACCCCACAGCATCGCAGCAAAAAACGCCCAGCCAAAAGCCGTGACGTAGCCATTGCGCGGCTCGATCGGTGGCACATCGCCACGCACCAGGGCGCCGATGCGGCTGATAGCCGCTTCCAGCCCGCCGGCATAGTCCTTGGCCTGAAAGCGCGGCTTCATGTCCTGGTCAATGATGCGGCCCGCCAGCACGTCGGGCACGGTGCCTTCCAGGCCCTGGCCCACTTCGATGCGCATGCGCTTGTCCTCCAGCGCCACCAGGATCAGGATGCCGTCGTCGCGCTGGCTGTCGCCGGGTTTCCATTTCTCGAACACGCGCGTGGCGTATTCCTCGATGGCGTCTTCGCCGGTGGTCGGCAGCATGAAGACGGCCACCGCCGTGCGCGTGTCGGCCTCGAGTGCCAGGATCTGTTCGTTCAAGGCTGCGGCCTGTGCTGCGCTCAGTGTGCCGGTGGTGTCGAGCACGCGCGCGCTGTAGGGCGGCACGGGCACGGGTGCGGCCATCGCAGCGCTCGCCAGCACGCACAGCGCGGCCCCTAGCAAAGCCAGAGTCCTGAAAAGGCGCTGTATGGTCGGGCTTGTGCAGGTCAACGGACGGCCGCTCCGCTGCCACGCACACTGGCCTCCCGCACACCGGCGCCGCGCACTTCCAGCTTGATCTCGTCGGCCACCTTGCCACCGGCATCGACCAGTTGCACCACATGCCGGCCCGGCCAGGGCATCCACTGCGCCTGCGGGCCGCGGGCAAACTCCTTGCCGTCCATCAGCCAGCGGGTGCCGCGGCCCTCAGCGCTGAAGCTCACGCGCTGGTGTTTGGGCGGGATGTCCGGGTCCAGCGCAATGATGGTGCCCGAGGCGGGGGCGGTGATGCGGGGCGGGGCGTCGGGCTCGGCAGCCGGTTTTCTTGAGGATTTTTGGCCTCTAGCCAAGGTGGCGCCTTGGGTTTCTGCTCCTGAATTGATAGCAAAAACCGTTTGCTCGGTGCCCTGCAGGAACCACTCGCTGCGCGCCGCCTCGAGCGGCTGGGCGCCCTGGTTGCCGAATTGCGTGCGGCTTTGCACCAGGCCGGCGGGCGGCGCGGGCGCGCGGCTGCGTTCGGTTTTGTGGAGGTAATTCATCACGGCTGCCCAGATGGGCGCTGCGCCGCTGGTGCCGCTCACGTCCCACATCGGCGCGCCGCTGGCGTTACCCACCCACACGCCCACGGTGTAGCGCTGTGAGAAACCCATGGCCCAGTTGTCGCGCATGTCTTTGCTGGTGCCGGTTTTCACGGCCGTCCAGAAGCGGGTCGCCAGGATGCTGTCGGTGCCGAAGGTGCGGGCGCGCGCCATCGGGTCGGCCATGATGTCGGTGGCGATAAAGGCGGCGCGCGCATCCAGCGCCGGCGTGAAGACAGGTTTCGGGTTCTTCGCCAGCGAAGGCGCGCTGTAGCGCCCGCCGTTGGCCAGCGTGCGGTAGGCGTTGGCCAGCGACAGCAAGGACACCTCACTGCTGCCCAGCGCCAGGCTGTAGCCGTAGTAGTCGCCCGACTCCTTCAGCGGCAGGCCGACGGCCTTGAGCTGGCGGTGGAACGCGTCGGGCGACACCATTACCAGCGTGCGTACGGCGGGCACGTTAAGCGAAGCGCCCAGTGCGGTGCGCGCCGACACCAGGCCCTTGAACTGCCGGTCGTAGTTTTGCGGAATGTAGAGGCCACCGGCCGTCTGGATCTGCGACGAAGAGTCTTCCAGCAAAGAGGCGGCGGTGATGCGCTTTTCGGCAATCGCCTGGGCGTACAAAAAGGGTTTGAGCGTAGAGCCCGGCTGGCGCAGCGCCATCACGCCGTCGACCTCGGCTGCGCCGCTGAGTTCGCCTGACGAGCCGACCCAGGCGAGTACCTCGCCGGTGGCGTTGTCCAGCACCACGACGGCGCCGTCTTCGACGTGGCGGCCGCGCAGTTCGCGCAGTTGCTGCTGTAGCGTTTGTACGGCGAAGCGTTGCAGCGGCGCACGTGCGGTGGATGTGAGGGTACGCGGTGCGTTGGGGCCGCCTTTGGTTCCTGCAGTCTGTGCTGTTTGCGCTGCCACCAGCCTGCGCGCCAAATGCGGTGCCACCCCTTCACTCGCATCAAAGGCCCTGCGCTGCAACGCGGCCGCTGCATACAAATCCAGCCCCTCGCAATCGGCCTTGGCCGGTGCCTGCATGGTTTTGAGCACACCGCAAGCCCGCTGTGATACCTGCGCGGCCTTGGCGTTGGGCGCTCGCACCAGCGCCGCCGCAATCGCCGCCTCGCGCTCGTCCAGCCCGTGCGCGGCCTTGCCAAACAGCGTGCGGCTCAGCGCATCAATGCCCACCATCTCGCCGCGAAACGGCACGAGGTTGAGATACGCCTCCAGAATCTGGTCCTTGCGCCAGCGCGCTTCCAGCACCTGGGCCGACACGGTCTGGCCGACCTTCTGCACAATGCTGCGACCACCCGCGCCCGCACGCCAGTCTTCATCGAGCAAACCGGCCAATTGCATGCTCAGGGTCGAGGCGCCACGGGTTTTGGTGTTCCACAAATTGCCCCAAGCCGCGGCCGACACAGCCCGCCAGTCCACGCCACTGTGTTCGTAAAAACGTTTGTCTTCACTCAGCACCAGCGCCGTGCGCAGGGCAGGCGAGACATCCGGCAGCGCCACCCATTGGCCACGCCGCACGGCGCTGTCGGTGCGCAGGCGCTGGATGACTTCGCCGCTGCGGTCGAGGACGAGGGTGTCGGAGGGGCGGTAGTCGCGTTTTACTTCATCAAAAGTGGCTACAGCCCAGGCAGGACGTGCGCAAGCAGCTATCAAAAATATAGCGAAAAGGCTTGTCCTGGCAAGGCGTACTCTCACTTCGCCGCCTCCACCTTCACCCGCGCATTCGGCGCCTCGCCAAACATCTCGGGCGCGTACATCGCCTCCACCCGGCTGGGCGGCAGCGCGAAGTCGCCGACGTTGTTCAGGCGCACGGTGTATTCCATCTTCACCACGCCTTTGGGCAGGTATTCGTAATAGCTGCGGAAGGCTTCGAAGCTGCGTTCTTCAAACGCGGGCCAGCCCGTGCCGGTTTTCTTTTCGCCGCTGGTGGCGATTTCGGAGTCACGGCCCAGGCCGCCGCCCAGGATGGTGGCGCCGCCGGGCACCGGGTCGCTGATGACGACCCAGGTCATGTCGGCGCTGGCATTCACTTCCAGCGAGATGCGAATCACATCGCCGCGCGTGTAGATGCCTTTGACGGCCTGCTCCACCGGCGTGATGGTCTTCTTGATCTGGTAGCCGGCGTTGAACGGTGCCTTCAGCTGGATCGCCGCGATGGACTGCAGCGTGAGCCAGGGTTTGCCAGCACCTTGATGCGTCACTGTCAGCGTGTCTTTGGCCGCGCTTCCCCAAGGCAGGAACATGCTGTTGTTGCGCAGGTTGCCGGGCGAGGCTGGTGCGCCAAAGAAGGTGGTCTGGTTGGGGGCGCCGGCTGCGTCGGTGGTTTTGACGCGGTCGACTTTGGCCCAGTCCACGCTTGCCACACTGGCGGCAGCGGCGGCCAGCGTTGCCTTGGTCACGCCGGCGACGGGCGTGGCTTCAAACTTGGCGGAGAACTTGTCCAGCGCCAGGCCGCCCCACAGGTTGGCGGTGGTGGTGTGCCACGCGCCCTTTTGCTGGCGTGCGATAAAGCCGTTGGCGAGGCGCCCCATGTCGTCCTTCCAGGCCGGGTCGTCCATCACGGCCAGCATCAGGCGCGCGGTGTTGACGTCGCCATTGGTCATCAGCCACCACCAGTAATCATCCTTCTCGGTGCTGAAGATCAGCTTGGTGCCCTGAAAGGACAGGCGTGAACGCAGCACCTGGTTGGCTTCGGCGATGCGCTGCTCGCGCTGCGGCACGTCGGCCACGCGTTTGAGGATGTTGAGCCAGTCGATCACCGCGTGCGTGGGCCATTGGTTGGGCGCGATCGTGATGCTGCCCAGCATGCGGCCTTGCGCCTTGCCGTAGCGCGAGAGCGCCTCCAGCGCGGCCAGCTTGCGCACGTCCAGGTCTTTGCGCGGGCTCCAGAACTCGCGCTGGATGCGGCCTTCCACAAACGCGATCAGGCCGCGCTCCATGGGCGCGCGTGCATCGTCGGGCAGGGCAAAGGCCGGGTTGATGCCCGAGGCCTCATGCGTGGCGGCCAGCAGGTAGGCCGTCAATGCATCGCTGCCGCGGCTGGCTTCACCGTCGCGCGGCGGGAAGTAGTTGGCCAGGCCGTCGCTATCAAGGTAGCTGGGCAGTTGCGCCAGCACGTTTTGCCACAGTTTGCCGTCCCGCAGGCCAACGGATTTGCTGGTCTTTTGTTCCAGGCAGATAAAGGGGTAGTTGGCAAACCAGTCGCGCACGCCGTCCATGCCTTCGGCCAGCTTGGGCTGCAGCGACATCTTCAGGCCACCACGGCCAGGCAGGGCGTCGGCCGGCGGGTTCACGTCGATCGTGAAAGTGCCGTCGACTTGCATCAGCGTGGCCTGCTGCACCGTCAGGGGCACAGCCGGGATGATGCGCTGGCGGGCTTTCAGGCCGTCGCGCGCGCCGCTGATGGTGTCTTTGGCTTCGATCTCCCACAGGATGGCCTCGGCACGCGTCAGTGCAAGTTGCGCCGGTGCCGTGACCATCCAGGCCACTTCGCGTGCTTCACCGGCAGGGATGTCCACCGTTTGCGGCTTCAAATCGAGCAGCGTGGCGCGCGGGCTCACTTCCACTTTCATCGCGGCCTTGGTGGTGTTGCGTACCGTGATCTGCGCGCGGAACTGGTCGTCCTCGCGCACCAGCGGCGGCAGGCCGCTGATGATCTGCAGGTCTTGCGTGGCCTTGATGCTGGTCTGGCCGGTGCCGAAGAGGTTGGTGCCGCTGTCGGCCACTGCCACGATCTTGAAGGTGGTCAGTGCGTCATTGAGCGGCACCGTCACCACCGCCTGGCCGTTGGCGTCCAGCACGATGTTGGGGTTCCACAGCAGCAGGGTTTCGAGCAGCTCACGCGTGTTGCTGCGCCCGCCGCCGCCGCCGGCCGCCACGGCCTTGCGGCCATAGTGCCTGCGGCCGATGATTTCCATCTGCGCGGTCGAAGTTTCCACACCCCATGACCGGCGCCGCAGCATGGCGTCCAGCAAATTCCAGCTGTCGTTGGGCATCAGCTCCAGCAGGGCCTGGTCCACGGCAGCCAGCGCCACTTCCGCATTGGCGGCAGGCTGGCCGTTGGGCAGCCTGGCGGTGATGGTCACCTTGGCCTGGCCGCGCACGGCGTAGCTTTCTTTGTCGGCCTTCACGCTCACGTCGAGCTGGTGTGCCTTGGTGCCCACGCGGATTTCGGCCAGGCCCAGGCGGAAGGCGGGTTTGCTCAAGTCCACCAGCGCGGTGGGCGCCACGTATTCGCGGCCTTCGTACCAGAAGGAGGTCCACCATTCACGCGGCGCCTTGTAGCCCCAGGTGAAGAAGCTGTACCAGGGCACTTCACGCAGGCGGCCGCGCAGGGCCAGCACGCTGACATACACGTTCGGGCCCCAGCCTTCCTTGATTTGCAGGTTGATGGTCGGGTCCTGGCCGTTGAGCTGCACCACCTGCGTTTCGATGATGCCTTCGCGTTCAATCGCCACCAGCGCGGTGGCAAAACGGAAGGGCATGCGCACCTGGAACTTGGCCATCTCGCCGGGCTGGTAGCTCTTCTTTTCAGGCAGCACGTCCATGCGGTCATGGTCTTCACCGCCGAACCAGAGCTCGCCCTGGCGCGTGACGTACACATTGCCGGCGGCCTGGATGGTGTTGCCGTCCTTGTCTTTGGCCGTCACGATCAGTTCGACCTCGCCCGGCTCGCCGAGCTTGGTTTCGCACAGCAGCAGGCCGCGCGAGTCGCTCTTGCCGCTGCAGACGCTGCCGAGGTCTTTGGTCTCGGTCTTGTTGTCGTAGGTGTAGAAGCCGCCCACCATGCGCTTGCGGCTGGTGGTGGTGATGCGCGCCACGGCCTTCACCTCGAGCGATACGCCTGGGGCGATCTTGCCCGTCAGGTCCAGCGCCAGCGCCTGGAACTTGATCTTCTGGCTGCTCGACACCCAGCCTTCGGTCTTGATGCCGGCCACCACAGCGGCCGGCCAGACGGTCGAGACACTGCGGATGGTCTGTACCTCGCCGTTCGGGTCGGCGTAGGTGGCTTCCATCAGCAGCTCTTGCGGCTGCTTGTGTACGGGGATGTCGTTGATGGTGAGCTTGCCCGCGCCGTTGCGGTCCAGCGTCAGCGGCAGCTTGTCGGCGATGACGCGCTGGTCTTGCGAGGAAGTGGCCTCTTCATCGTCTGATCGGGCCGCCTGGTCGCGGTTGATGCGCGGCGGATTGAAGTTGAATTCCTCGAAGTCGCTGTAGCTCAGGTTTTTGGCGCGCACCAGGGCCGACACGCGTACCGGCAGGTTGACGGCGCCGCCGCCCGAGACGTAGTTGATCTGCACGTCAGTGGGCACAGCCTGCACATTGACCAGGGCTTTTTTCTCGGACGGGCTGATGCGGCCTTCGAGCACCGGCAGGCGGAACTCTTCGACGCGGAACTGCCCGCTGGCAAAGCTGCGGTTGCGGCCGCCCCGGCCCTCATTGCCGCTGTCGCCGCCGCCTTTGAGCTGCACCTCATACACGCCCAGCTTGGCCGCCGGCGGAATGGCAAAAGTGTTCTCGGCGCTTTGCCCGCCGGTGGCCGTCTTGCGCCAGGCGATGGGCTGGGTGTATTGCTGGCCGCTGCCCACGTGGGTGACGACGAAGGTGGCAGGTGCGACGTCCGGCAGGCCAAAGCCCTTGCTGGTCTCGGTGCGCAGCAGGTGTTTCATCGACACGGTTTCGCCGGCGCGGAACAGTGTGCGGTCAAAAATCGTGTGGGCTACGGCGTCGGGCATGGCGTCGCGGCTGGTCGGCACATTAAAGCGCCAGGGCTCAATGCCCTTGTGCCAGTCGCTCCAGGAGAAGGCCAGGTCTTCTACCCCGGCCACGGTGCTGCGTGCACTGACAAAGTAGGCGTTGCGGTAGTCCTCGCCCGAGCAGCGCGGCGGCTCTGACGACAGGCCGGCGAAGTTGGCAATGCCCTGTGCGTTGGTCACGGCCTTGGCCACCTCGGCGCCGCTGCAGCTGGAAACACGCACCGTGGCGCCCGCCACCGGCGTGCCTTTGTCCAGCGTGGTGACCCAGGCCAGCGAGTTCTCGCGGCCCAGCTTGAAGTGCACGCCGATGTTGGTGACCAGCGCCGAGGTGCGCACATACATGGTCCGGCTGTTGCCGTGGCGCTCATCGAGCAGCGAGCCGCCGAGTTTTTGTGAAGCGATTTCGACCACATGAAAGCCGGGCGCCAGCGGAATGCCGACAACCTCAAACGGCCGCGGGTCATTGCTCACCGGTTTGGGCAAGTCCAGCGTCTTCACGCCGGGCTGGCCGCCCAGCAGCGACACCATGCGCGACTGCACATAGTCCTTGTCCTGGTCCAGCGGCTTTGGCAAGGGGCCTTTCACGTCGGCTGCGGCCGCCTTACGGGAGACCTGGTACTCGTCATAACGCTGCACCTTGCGGAACCAGGCAATGATGTCGGCGTCGGTGCGGGGCTGCAGGTCGCTGACCTTGCCGGCCGGGGCGGCGCCGGGCAAACCAGGTGTAAGGCCCTTGATCGGCAATTGGGCTTCCACATTGCGCAGGGTGACGGGCAGCAGGGCCGGGTCGCCCGGCTTGGTGTTGGGCTCGGCATAGCGCTCAACGATGCCGAAGGGCGAGGCAGCGAACTTGGCCAGCGGCGGCATCGCGCCCGTGGCCACCTTCAGCGGAAAGTTCTCGGCGTTGCGCAGCGTGCGGCCCGAGGCATCCTTGAAGTCCCTGGGCAGCTCGATCGTGAATTGGGCTTGTTCGGGGAAGATGGGTTTGAAGGTCACACCGGTGACCACGTTGTCGCCGTCGGCGCTGCCTTCTTCAAACGTTGGTTTGAGCGTGTCTTTGTCACCCTTGAGGCGGATCGCCTCGGCCACCTTGCGCGGCACGGGCGCGTTGAAGTTCAGGCTCATGGGGCGCATCGGCAGGCAGGCGGCCTGGGCGTTTTCACGTTCGCAGTTAAAGCTGGCAGAGAACGGCTCGCGCACCTGGAAGTTGTAGCGCTTCTCGACCGAATTGGCGATGCCGCTGGGCGTGGCCACGCCCTTGCCGTACACCAGTTGCACCTTGGCTGCGGACGTCAGGCGGCGGTTGCAGGTCAGCGTGACATAACGCAGCGGGTCTTTGGCTGCGGCCTTGTCCAGGTTTTGGGACTTGAGCAGCTCGTCACGCTCCTTGCCCTCAATCAGCTTGACGGGCACGCGCTCGCCCAGGCCTTCGACATTGCACCAGACGTTTTCGCGGATGCTTTGCGCCGTGGCCGCGCCGTTGAGCTGCAGCAGGAAATACTGATCTTCGTCAATGCGCTGGTAGCTGCCCGGGCGCACGTTCTGGACAAAGGGGCCGCCGGTGTTGAACTTGTAGCTGGCCTTGCCGCTGACGGGCTGGCTTTTGGGCGACTGGAAGGTGCTGACCACATTGACCGTGCAGCTCACGCCGGGCGGCAGGTCGTTTTCAAATTCAAAAGCCCATTCGCGCTCGCTGATCCAGCGGCCCGAACCCTTGGTGGCTTGCGCGTCGCTGCAACTCAGCGAGAGTGGGGCGGGCGCTTTGGGGTCGCCGAAATTGACGGCACCCTCATCGAACTTGGCCACCAGCTGCCGCACACGGGCGATTTCGCCCTGCGGCGAGAGACTGATGATTTGCAGTGCATGGGCGTGCAGCGAGACCGCCGCGATCAGTGCCAGAGCGGCTTTTTTCATGTTGTGGCTCACGTTTCCTTCTCCTTGGGAAGGGCAAGGGTAGCCGATTTATATGTAACAAAATAGCTGCGACCCGGGGAAAAATCTCCCAACCAAGGGCCTGGGGCTTTAGTTGACGGCCGAATGGTTTTCCGGCTTTCATTTCATTGATTACGATGCCCTTGCCGTTTGGCTCAAACATCAGGCTCTCAAGGCCGTGGAGTGATTCATGAAAATCGTCAAGGCGAGCCTTTTGCTGCTGCTTGCTGTCCTCAACTTCGCCTGCTCACCCGGCAAGCCGACCTTGGTCACCTATGAAAAAAGCGGAGTTTCGTTCGCGCATCTTTCAAACTGGAAGGTCACGAGCGATACCACCAGCCAGGAAGGCACCGGATTTCGGACTATCGACCTGGAAGGCCCGCATTCGGCGCTTGTGTCGGTCTTGCTTTTGCCGGCATCCACCGGCTTGACACTCGACGCTTTTGCGGCCTCGATAGAACGTGAACGCGCCAGCGCCGTCAAGGAAAGCCTGTCTGTTGGTTCTTTCAGTGCGGCCAAGGTCAGCCCCGGGTCGTCACAGGCGATCACTGGTGAGGTGGGAGGGCAGAACCAGAATGGCATACAGCAGAAGTTCAGCGTCCACTTGCTGGGCCAGGAGGTCCCGCACGAGGCCAGGTTCTTTCTGGTGTCAGATCAACACAAAAAGGCGTTCATCCTGGCGCAGGTGGCTAGTGAGCATGTCAACCAGGTGGCGCCGGATTTCTCTGCCGTGCTCAGTTCGTTTCGACTTGCGAACCCAGGATGAGCGCTTGTTCGTCAACCTGCCGCCACTTGTTCAGTGCGGCGCGTGCAGGGCTCTGCAGGTCGGTCGCTACCGCGGCGAAGCGAATGGGAAACTGCTCGATGGATACGTCGCCCGTCAAATTTGAGCAAATTCTGAAATAGATCGAGGCAGTACTTTTTGCTTCAACTCGCGGAGTGCCGGGCATTCCCGCCGCAATGCGTCCACCGGCGATCAGGACCGACTGGCCTGGCGCATCTGCCTCTTGCAGCGCATATGCAGCGATGTCATTTCTCCCGGGGCCAGGCAGCCCACGCTGTGTGCGCTCTCATGACCGCTGAGCGTTGAAGCCGCTAACTTTCTTCTACATACGCAATCGATACACCGCTTCACGCGCCCGCCCGACTGTGTCCCAGCGAACAGACCCGAGGCCACAACTCACCTACAACCAACGCGGGTGGATCACGGGCCAGGGCCGCCGGTCCAACGGATCGACTCAACCTGCTCGTTGTCACAAGGCTTTGGTCATGACCCAAATTGCTCCCCATAGATCACACAAGATCAACCTATTGGCGCATACAGCCTTGGCTTTGCTGGACTCAGCCGACCCCATCCAGCGGCCGCTGAATCCGATTTCTGAAGCCAGCAGGGCCGCACTGAGGGTTCTGGAAATCGTGGCCTGGGAGCAAGAGCACAGGCCGCACCATGACAATCCCCTGGAAGTGGAAATTGAAGACTGGGACGTCTTGTTCTGCGCGGTGAAGTACCGCTTGCTCGTTGCCATAGACGCACAGCTGTCCACACCCACAGCCCGGGCGCCAGATGCCGCAGAACGCACAAAGGCCATCGTTCGGGAATGCGTCGCGGCACTTCAGCAGCTTCACCGGGCGCTGACTCTGGAGCGGCCGGAGTCCTGCCGGATCCCACTGGCCGGCCTGGGCACGCACGTGACACTGCGGGCGCCTGGCTACGACTGACGGCCGTATAACGTCATGCTGGTGAGCATTGTTGAGAGCTCTATTGCTTCATGCCAAAACGGCCGCAGGCTTTCAAGCCACGGCAAACTCCGCTGGCGATGAGGCCGGTGACAAAGAGCATTGCCGCCGTGTGAACGCCTAGCGCTGCGATTGCAGTTGCCAACGGTGCCGATCCAGTTATTTCCAGAGCTGATCCATCCCCCGCGCAAAGCGGAACCAGCGCCGGCACCAGCATCAGGCCCGCACCATGCGCGGTGGACATCATGAAAGACCATAGCGCCAGGCCGGCGTGCCCTGCAGGTACGCGCACCGCATGGGGCAGGCGACCAGACAGGTGAGCGATGACGGCAACGGCAAACAGCCCACCTGCCAGCGCCTGCAGCCATGTGCGGTCCATGGCCAGGCCCAACGTCACCGCACCGGCCACCAGCGCGACCGATGCAAGATGCCCCACGGCGATAGGCAGCAAAGCTCGCATCGCCTGTGCCCTGTCACCCGAGCGTACGCCCCAGGCGGTGGCCCAGATCCAGCCGGTGGCAGGGTTCAACCCGTGAAGGGCGCCCAGCCCTGCCACCACCAGCCATGGCCAAAGGTCCGACATGATGTTCGTCTGCTCAGGCCGGTCAGGCCTTGTCGCTGCAGCACGAGTGGGCTGAAGGGGCGGAGTGGGCGACAGGCGCGGGGGTGAATACCGCCTGGGTCTCGTAGCGGTCGTGGTGGCGCATCCACTCCATCTTGTAGAACACGTCGCGCTCGTCGCGGCCTTTGGGTGCGAGGTCGAGCATGTGGTACGTGCCGATCATCACCTCCACGCCGCGCCCGTAGGTGGAGTAGGTGTGAAAGACCTGGCCTGCGCTGTCTTTGTAGAACAGGCTGATGCCGGGCGCCTCGTCGGCCGGGAACTGCTGCAGGGTGTAGTTGTAGGGAACATCGCCCCTGGCGCGTTCTTCCGGCGTAAAGCTGACGTGGAAGTCGTAGTTGAAATCGTTGGCGTTGGATGACACCCACTTGAACTGCCAGCCCATGCGCTGGCGGAAGTGTTCTATCTCCGGCAGTGTGGCGCGTGAAACGGCGACGAATGTGATGTCGCGATGCTCCAGGTGAATCTTCATGCCGTCGGTGTGGTCGGCCATGAAGGAGCAACTCGGGCAACCCTGTTCCCAGCCGGGGCCAAACATGAAGTGCTGCACCATCAGCTGGCGGCGGCCTTCAAACAAATCGGCCAGCGAGCGCTTGCCTTCGGGGGTGTCGAACACATAGTTCTTGTCAACATGAACCCAGGGCAGGGCGCGGCGCTGGCGGGCGATCTGGTCGCGCAGGCGTGTCAGTTCTTTCTCCTGCGCCAGCAGCGTCTTGCGCTCGGCCAGCCATGTGTCTCTGGGTACGACGGGGTGGTTCAGGGTGGATGCTTCGGTCATGGTGGTGGTCATGGTGTTCTCCTGGGTGGGTGACGGAAAGTTTTTGCTCAGGCGCTTGCAGGCTGTTCGCGGCGCAGCGCCGCCTGCACGGCCGGCCGTGCAGCGATGCGCGCCTGGAAGGCCAGCAGCCTGGGGAAGGCCGACAGGTCGAGCTTGACGAACTCGGCCCAGCGCGTGACCACAAACAGGTAGGCGTCGGCCACTGTGAAGCGGTCGCCCAGCAAAAATGGTGTGCGGCCCAGAGCGGCTTCTATCAGGCCGTAGTGTTTGTGCAGGTAGGCCATGCGGGCGCTGCGAACCTCGTCGCTGCAGGCCGGGTTGAAGAGCGGCATGTAACTTTGGTGCAGCTCTGAATTGATGTAGCCCAGCATCTCCTGCAGGCGGTAGCGCGCCATGCTGCCGTTGGCGGGCGCCAGCTGTGCGTCAGGTTTCAGGTCAGCGAGGTATTGGAGGACGGCAGGACCCTCCGTCAGCACAGTGCCGTCGTCCAGTCTGAGCGCGGGAACCAGTCCCTTGGGGTTGATGGCGAAATAGTCCTCCCCGTGTTCGGTGCGTTTGGTGGGCACATCGAGTTTTACGAGTTCAATGGACAAGCCCAGCTCATGGGCGGCAATGTGCGATGCCAGCGAGCAGGCGGACGGACTGTAATAAAGCTTCATGGTTTTCTCCTTGGTTCGATGGTCTTTTGGGCGATTTGCCTGGGTTTGTCTTGCGAGAGTCAAAGCGCTGCCCGACCTGTGCTGGAAACAGGCGCGCTCGTTAACGGTCCTATGACCGAATGGGGTGGTCAGCGCAAGGGCGTCATGCCTTGCGCGCGAGGGTTAGCTGGCCTTGGGACGCCGCACGGCGCGGACTTTGCCGCTCTTGCCGCCGCCTGCATAAAAGAGGTCCGCGCCGTCGGACTCCAGCCCGCTGACGCCGGCGCCTTGCGGCATTTCGAGCCGCTCGATCACGGCGCCGTTCTTCGGGTCGATGCGCCGGATTTCGCTCTGGTCGCCCTCCCAGGTGCCGTGCCACAGCTCGCCATCCACCCAGGTCACACCGGTGACGAAACGGTTGGATTCAATCGTGCGCTGGATGGCGCCTGTCTTGGGGTCGACCTGGTGAATCCGGCGGTCGCGGTACTGGCCTACCCACAGGCTGCCTTCGGCCCAGGTCAGGCCCGAGTCGCTGCCGCTGCCGGGCGCCGGGATGGACGCCACGACCTTGCCGGTGGCGGGGTCGATTTTGTCGATGCGTGTCTCGGCGATCTGGTAGAGGTGCTTGCCGTCAAAGGCGGTGCCGGCGTCGCAGGCGCGCTCCAGTGTGCGCGTTTGTTCGCCGCTGGCGGGATCAAAGGCAATCAGTTTGGCGCCGGTGGCCGCCCAGACGCGCTGGCCGTCGTGGGTCACGCCAGCGATGTCGTCAACGCCGGGGAAGCTGTATTCGCGCACGATCTCGGCAGGGCGTGCCTTGGGCTCGGAGGTTTTCTTGAGGACCTTGCTTGTCATTGCTGCTCCTGTTGCACCGTGAATCGATGCGATGGAGTCAACTCTATCCAATCGGCAGCGAAGCGGGGAGTAACAAGATCGTCGTGAATCCGGCCAGCGGCGGCGCCAGCCAGCGCTGCGCACGCGCCTTGCCGATGGAGCGCACCCGCCCTTCGGCCTCCAGGTCGGCCAGCGCCCGCTGCACGGTACGCTGGCTTGCGCCCAGGGCCAGCGCCAGGGCGGAGGTGGACCAGGCCGCGCCGTCCGACAGCAGCGCCACCAGCGAAGCCTGCTCGCCGTCAATCGGTGGCGCCAGCACGGCTACATCTCGGCCGGCCAGCGGCTTCAGGATGAAACCCCGCTCGGTCGCCTCGATGGCCGCGAGCGGTTTGACCAGCGCGCGCAGGCGGCCGATCTCCACCCGCAGGCGTGCCCTGTGCGTTTCGTCGGGGTGCCGGGTGCGAAAGGCGGTTTCGATCAAGGCTTCGCGGCTGGTATCGCCCGGCCATGCTTCGGCCAGCGAACGCGCCAGCGTAAACAGCACAGGCCGGCGCGCCAGCGGCCGCCACTGGTCAGCGGCACCCAGCCCGCGGCGGCAGGCGTCGACCACCAGCGCGTCCGAAGCCAGCAGCGCTGACACCTCATCAAGGCGCAGAGCGTGCTCACGGCCGACGGCAAGGCGCCGGGCGGCCGGTCTGTCGAGGGCCGCACGCGCTTCCGTCACCTCGGCCAGCAGCGCCGGCACTTGCGCACGTTCGGCCGCCGCGTGTGCACGCGCCAGCGCCATGCGTGCCTCGCCCACGCGCAGCGATCGCAAGGCCAGCTCGGCTGAGGTCAGTTCGGCCACGGCTCGCAGCGAAGGCGGCAGGCCGCGCGCATCCAGCTTTGCGAGTGCTGCCGCCGCTTCATCCAGCCGGCCCAGCAGCAACTGCCTGCGCGCCGTGATGAGCCAGGCCTGCAGCGCGTTGGCCGTGTCGGCATGTGCTTCCAGCGTCGCCGCCGCCGCTGCCAGTGCGCGGGGCGAACCGGCAAAGTCACGCATGGCCATGGCCACTTCGGCTTCTGCCACTACGCAGCGCGCACGCGCCAGCGCTTCATGGGCGCCAAAGCCGCGCGCCGCGCGTTTGAGGAGTTCACGGGCGCGCGGGTGTTCACCCAATTGGGCCATGGCGATGCCGCGCAAGGCCAGCGCGGGCGGGTCGTCACGCAGGGCGACAAGTTTGAGGGCGCCCAGTGCATCGCCCGCAGCCAGCGCACGGGCGGAGGCGGCAATCAGCGAGTCCATGGCCTCAGCTTAGGCCCGCGACAAACGCCGCGCCGGCTGCGACCCGCCACGCGGCAAGCTGGCGCTGACCAGCGCCGCAGCCAGCGTGACCAGCCACGAGTAATACACCCACACGAGGAAGGCCAGCAACGGCGCGAAGGAGCCGTAGATCGTGCGGTAGGTGGGCACATTGGCCAGGTAAATCGCAAAGCCGTATTTGCCCAGCTCGAATGCGATGCCGGCCAGCAGGCCGCCGGTGATCGCATGACGCCAGCGCACGCAGGTGTTGGGCACAAAGCGGAACAGGCAAGTGAAGCCGATGGCGCTCAGAATGGCCGGCCCCAGGTTGATGGCATGCGGCACCCAGTCCGACCGTGCGCCCACCAATCCGTTGGAGGCGGCCACCAGATATGACGCAGCCCACAGGCTTGCGCCTATGAGCACCGGGCCGGTAAGCAGCATGCCGGCGTACAAGGCCAGGCGGCGCAACACCGGGCGCGATTTTTTCACCTGCCAGATGCGGTTCAGCGTGTTCTCCATGCTCAACAGCAGCGTCAGCGCCGACACCATCAGCACCGCAAAGCCCACCAGCGTGAGCCCGTTGGCATTGCCTGCGAACTGCGCCAGGTGTTTGAGCACGGTTTTGGCGATGCCCGCCGGCAGCAGCCCGCGCAGCAGGTGTTCGCGAATCGCGTCACCGGTGGCGTGCAGGGCCGGCGTGCGCGAGAACAGCGCAAAACTGACCGCCAGCATCGGCACCATGGACATCACCATCGTGAAGGTGAGCCCGCCCGCTGCCTGCGCCAGGCGTTCTTCACGGCCGCGTTGAACGAGGCGGGTGATCAGGTTGCCCTGGTTTCGGCTGGTGGTGGCCATGGGGTCGGAACGCTCGCGTCGCGCTTGTCAGGAGGTACTGCTGCGCTCAGCCCAGCAGGCGAAACAGGCCATAGAGGGACAGCAGTGCGGATGCCACGAAGAGCGCGGTCCGCGCCGCGCGCGCACCGACCAGTGCGCCGATGATGCTGCAAGCCAGGATGGCGCCGAGGATGTAGGTTGTTTTCATGGCCGCAATGGTAAAGCTTTGGACGGTCCCGCCGATGCTGTGCGACGAAGCTTGTGGAGTGATTGTGGGGCGAAACCAACTCCTGGTTGACGATAGCCTCAGGACGTATTTTTCGCCGCATCACCGGCATAAAACATTCCCGCCGGGCGCACGAAGTTGCCACCGCCCAGATGGTGAATCGTCTGCAAATCGACGTTGTCGTCAGTGAAACGCCAATGCCCGTTCTGGAACACACGCTCATCGGCAGCAGCGGCAACCACTTCCGCAAAGCAGGTGTCGTAAGCGTCCTCGGTGTGCGGCTCGCTGAGGAGCCGGCACTCCAGCCATGCCGCACAACCTTCTTCCAGCAAGGGCATGCCGAGCACCGGCCCGGTGCGGGCCTTCAACCCGTACTGTGCAAACTTGTCGACGGTGCGGCCCGATTCACTCCCGACGGCATGCGTGACACCGGCCAGCGTGGTGCAGGGAAGGCAGATACCGAACCCGCCGCTGGCGGCGATGAGCTCCCGGGTGTAGGTTTTCTTGTCAATCACGATGGCAATACGCGGCGGGGTGAACTCCACCGGCATCGACCAGGCAGCGGCCATCACGTTGCGCGCCGCGCCGTGCGCACTGGTCACCAACACCGTTGGCCCATGGTTGATCAGGCGGCTGGCGTGCGCGAGAGCGACTTCCTTGAAGTGGGTCATGTCGTGACTTTCCTAGGGATGGCGATGGTGCCGATTATGTCGAGGTCAATGCAGCTGCATGAAAAATATCGGGCCATATGATGTATATATAATTCATATACATTACGTATAGAAGGCCAGCCATGGGTATTGTCAAAATTTCAGACCTGATGCATGAGAACCTGCGGGTCGCGGGCAACGCCCTGAGCCGCTCCATCAATGCGCAGGCCGAGCACTGGATGCGGGTCGGCATGTTGACCGAGATGCACCCGGATCTGGACCACCGGGAGATCTGCCAGCTCCTGGTGCGGGCTGAACTTGCGGGAGGGCTGGACATCACCGTGGCTGCTGCCGCCCAGGCGGCCAAGCCTCGCACGAGCGCGGCTGGAAAACGCTGATGGCCCGCACCGTTACCCTCAAGTCCCCCGGCGACATCGAGATGGCGCGGCGCGCCGGCCAGCTTGCGGCGGAGGTTCTCGCCATGATCGGGCCGCACGTCGTTCCGGGCGTCAGCACCGATGCGTTGGACCAGATCTGCAACGACCACATCGTGAAGGTGCAGGGCGCCATCCCGGCCAACGTGGGCTATCTCGGCTATCCAAAGACCATCCTCACCTCCGTCAACCAGGTGGTATGCCACGGCATTCCTTCGCCCGACAAGATTTTGAAAAAAGGCGACATCGTCAACATTGATGTCGCGGTGATCAAGGACGGCTGGTTCGGTGACACCAGCCGCATGTTCTTCGTCGGGGAGCCCAGCGTGCTGGCGCGCCGCCTGGTGGAGACGACGTACGAAGCCATGCTGGCCGGCATCCGCCAGGTCAAACCCGGCGCCACGCTCGGCGATATCGGCCACGCCATCCAGTCGGTCGCTCATCGCGAGCATTTCAGCGTGGTGCGTGAATACTGCGGGCATGGCATCGGGCAGGTCTACCACGAGAAGCCGGACGTGCTGCACTACGGCCAGCGCGGCGAAGGGCTCAAGCTTGAGGTGGGCATGGTCTTCACCATCGAGCCGATGATCAACGCCGGCAAACGCGACACCCGGCAGTTGGCCGATGGCTGGACGGTGGTGACCAAGGACAGATCCTTGTCTGCCCAGTGGGAACACATGGTGGCGGTGACGCCCGAGGGCTATGAGGTGCTGACGGCCTGGCCGGGCGGCACGGGGGCTTACGCGCCGGTTTGATCTCTTGTCAGATTTACTTGATGGCCTGGTGAATGTTGATTGGCCAACGAAAGCGGGCCTGAACCAGCCATGGGCCGGAGCGGCCCTTGCTCAAACCATTGCGGATGGGCCGACCTTCCTGCTCCATCGCACATTAAGAAGGGGCAAGTACACCTCCGCAATGTTCTTGTTGGCCTTGAACTCTTCGATCTGACGGCATTCCAGAAGGTACTGGGCCCAGAAAGCGTCCCACTTTCGCTTTTTGCGGGGCGCCGGTACGTGAAGTTTCCACGGCACACAAATGCTTTCCACTTTGCAAACAGGGCAGAAGAAGTGCTCCGTCAGCTGGTTTCTTCGCTGGAGTTTTCTGCATCCAAGACAGGCAAATGTTCGATTGCTCATGGGGTTCCGGATTAATGTTCACGGCTGGTTGTCAGCTGTCATCGTACCGGACGCATCCGTGAAACTCCACCCAACAAAAACGGCCTCCGGCAAGAAGCCGGAGGCCGCGTGTTGGACGGACTTGCCTAAGTGATCAACCCAGATTCACCGGCACAAAAATCTTGCTGTCCCCACGCTGGATCAGCAGCGCCACAGATTTCTCCGCCTTGGCCACGGTCGCCCGCACCTGGTCGATGTTTTTCACCGGCACGCCATTGATGGACAGCAGCACGTCGCCGGGCTCTACGCCGGCCAGGGCTGCGGGGCCGGTGGCTTGTTGCACGACCAGGCCGTTGTCGACACCGGCTTCCTGCTTTTCATCCGGTTGCATCGGGCGCAGGGCCAGGCCCAGCTTCCCCTGGCTGGCGGCGTCTTTTTTGCCGGCTTCTGCCTTGGCCGATTTCTCGTCGGCGCTGCCCAGCCTGGCGGTGACTTCTTTGGCTGCACCCTGGCGCCACACGTCGAGCTTGACGCTGTCGCCGGGCGCTGCCAGGCCGATGATGGCGGGCAGGTCGCCTGAGGAGACGATGCGCTGGCCGTTGACGCTGCGGATCACGTCGCCGGACTGCAGGCCGGCCTTCTCGCCGGGGCCGCCTTTCTCCACCATGGACACCAGCGCGCCCTCGGGCTTGTCGAGCTTGAAGGAGTCGGCAAAAGCCTGGTTGACTTCCTGCACCGCCACGCCCAGGCGCGCGTGCTCGACCTTGCCGGTGGCGACCAGCTGGTTCTTGATGCGGGCCGCCACGTCGATCGGGATGGCGAACGAGACGCCCTGGTAGCCGCCGCTGCGGCTGTAGATCTGCGAGTTGATACCGACCACTTCGCCGCGGGTGTTAAACAGCGGGCCGCCGGAGTTGCCGGGGTTGACGGCCACGTCGGTCTGGATGAAAGGCACGGCGCTGTCGTCGGGCAGCGAGCGGCCCTTGGCGCTGACGACGCCGGCGGTCACGGTGTTTTCAAAACCGAAGGGCGAGCCGATGGCCAGCACCCATTCGCCGACTTTCAGGTCGGCGACTTTGCCGAGCGTGACGACGGGCAGGTTTTTGGCGTCGATGCGCAGCACGGCGACATCGGTCTTGGGGTCGGCGCCCAGCACCTTGGCGCGGTATTCACGCCGGTCGGTCAGCTTGACGGTGACTTCCTTGGCGTCTCGTACCACGTGGGCATTGGTCAGGATGATGCCGTCGGAGCTGACGATAAAACCCGAGCCCTGGCCGCGTGTGGGCATTTCCTGTGCATTGCCGCGGCCCCCGGGGCGGCCCTGGCCTTGCTGGAAGCGTTTGAAGAATTCAAAGAAGGGGTCGCCCGACGGTGTGCCGTCGTTGTCGTCATCGTCACCCTGGGCCATGGGCGAGTCGTTGCGCACCTTGGTCGTGCCGGTCACGCTGATGTTGACGACGGCCGGGCCGTAGCGCTCGGTGATCTGCGAGAAGTCGGGCAGGGCGACCGGCACGCCGGGGAGGGGCGCCAGCGTGCCTGCGCCGGCGCCCGCGTTGGCCGTGATGGCGGCAGGAGAGGCGGCGGTGGCGGCGGTGGCGGCGGTGGCGACGGAGTGCGCGGCGTTGAAGGCGCTGACTCCCGCGCCGCCGACGGCGCCCGCGGCCAGCAGCGCAAGAACCAACTGGGTGTTTTTCAGTGCAGCGAATTTCATGGGTTGCTTCCTTCGGTTAGGGCACACCAGTGGTGCCGTTACCCACAACTATGAGGATGCTGTCTTAGGCTGGGCTTAAAGGATGCCTGCATTTCGCCCGGATCCGGATGCCTGGTATTTATGCGTCAAATAGGGCTATAGCCCAGGCGTAGCATGGATGTATTGCTATCAATTAAATAGCAATCCGCGAAAGAGAAGCGGGCAGGCAGGAGGACGACGGAAAACTCAGGCAGCGGCCGGGGCCGCGGGAAACCGCACCTCGACCTTGAGCCCGCCCAGGCGCTCCGACGTGCCCAGTTGCAGCGTCGCGCCGTGCCGTTCGGCAATCGTGTTCACAATGGCCAGCCCCAGGCCGCTGCCGAAGGTGGGGGCATCTGCGGATTCGCCGGCCTGGCCGGTGGCGCCAGTCGCGCCGCTCGCGCGGAAGAAACGGTCGAACACGCGGCCTCGGTCTTCCTGTGCAATGCCGGGGCCACTGTCTTGCACCACCAGCACCGGCAAGCCGTCTTGCGCCTCAAGCGAGACATCCACGCGCCCTGCTGCCGGTGTGTACTTCACGGCGTTGTCCAGCAGGTTGCGCAGCAGGATGCGCAAGGCTTCTTCGTGGCCGCTGACCTGCACCGGCCCTTCAGGCAAGCCGCCCGCCACGCCCAGGTCGATCTCCTTGTGGTGCGCGTGCGGCAACACGTCGGCGACTGCCAGCTTCACGATGTCCCGCAGGTCCACCGGCATGGCGGCGCCTGCGGCCGGGCCTTCCTTGGCTTCTTCCCGCGCCAGCACCAGCAGTTGCTCGACCAGCCGTATCGCCCGGTCAATGCCCTGGTTGAGCCGGGCGATATTGGCTTCCCGCTCTGCAGGGGATTCATCGCTGCGGCGCAGGGCCTGCGCCTGCAGCTTGAGCGCCGTCAACGGCGAGCGCAGCTCGTGCGCCGCATCGGCCACAAAATGCCGCTGCGCTTCAAAGGCGGTGCGCACGCGGCCAAACAGCAGGTTGAGTTCGTCCACCAGCGGGCGCACCTCGTCGGGCAGCCCGGTGTCGGCCAGGGGCGACAAATCGTCGGCCCGGCGGCCGGCCACCTGGCGGCGCGCGCGCTCAATCGGCGCGAGTGAGCGGCTGATGACCCACCACACCGCCAGCATCAGCAGCGGCGTCAGCAGCAAAAAGGGCAGCACCGCGCGCAGCGCCAGCGCCCGCGCGCGCGCCGAGCGGGCGTCCAGGTCCTGCGCGATCTGCACCGTTTGCAGCGCGGTCTGCAGGGTGTAGACGCGGTAGCGGTTGCCGTGGGCTTCCACATCTGAAAACCCCAGCACCGCGCGCGGCGGCAGCGCCGAGCGCGTCGAGCGGAAGATCTGCGTGCCGTCCTGGCCCCAGATCTGCACATAGACCTCAAAGCGGTCGTCGCTGTCGGCTTCGTCCAGCGGCGAATTGAGCGGGACGCCGCTGCGCAGCGAACGCGCCATTTGCTGCAGGTGCTCGTCGAACATTGCGTCGGCCTGCTGCAAGGCGCCGCGATAGGCTGTGGCGGCCTGCATCAAGGCGGCAAGGAAGATCGCGGCCAATATGAACCACAGCAGGCGTCCGCGCAATGAGTGGGTGGCTGGGTACTTGACGTTGGCCATCATTGTTTAGGTACCAGATAACCCAGCCCACGCACGGTCTGGATGATGTCGTTTCCGAGCTTTTTACGCACGCCGTGGATATAGACCTCGACCGCGTTGCTGCTCACGTCGTCTTTCCAGCTGAAGAGTTTTTCTTCAAGCTGTGCACGCGACAGCACCACGCCCGGGCGGGCAAGCAGGGGTTCGAGCACCGCCCATTCACGTGCCGACAGCGACACCGGCTGGCCGTTCAGGCTGGCCTCGCGGGTGGCGGGGTTCAGGCTCACGCCCTTGTGTTCAAACGCCGGCTCGGCCCGGCCCGCGCTGCGGCGTATCAGCGCGCGTATGCGGGCCAGCAGCTCGTCGGTGTCATAGGGTTTGACGACGTAATCGTCGGCACCGGCGTCCAGCCCGGCGATGCGGTCGCCCACCGCGTCACGCGCTGTGGCCACCATCACCGGCGTGGTGTTGCGGCGCGCGCGCAAGGCCCGCAGCACGTCCAGGCCGTCGCGCTTGGGCAGGCCCAGGTCCAGCAGCACCAGGTCGTACTGCGCACTGCGCAGGGCCTCGTCGGCCATGCTGCCGTCGCGCACCCAGTCGACGGCATAGTGCTCGGCGCGCAGCACCCGCAGCACGGTCTCGCCGATCATGGCGTCGTCTTCAACCAATAACAGGCGCATTAGTTGAGCCCCCACGGTCGCTCACTGCGTGTAGCTCCCTGCCCCCCGAGGGGGCCACCCGCCTGCGGCCCGGCAAAGCCGGTTCCGCGGCTCATGCTGGGTTGAAGAGCCCCAGCGGCCTCTGCGGGTGTGGGGCTGCTAATTGGCGGTAGTTGCATTGCTGAGTCCGTCGCAGTTACTGACTCTACAAAGCACACCTTAGCGGGGGCTTAACCCAGCCGCGCGCGGTGCCGCGCGATCTGCGCCTTCACCTGGGCCGGTGCGGTGCCGCCCAGGATGTTGCGGGCGTTGAGGGAGCCGCGCAGGCTCAGGCAGTCGTACACGTCTTTTTCGATATTCGGATTGAATTCCTGCAGCACGGACAGTGGCAGCTCCGACAGGTCGACCGCGTGCGAAGTGGCGGCCTTGACGGCGTGGGCCACGGTTTCATGGGCGTCGCGGAAAGGCAGGCCTTTTTTCACCAGGTAGTCGGCCAGGTCGGTGGCGGTGGCGTAGCCGCGCAGCGCGGCCTTTTCCATGGCCTCGGGCTTGACGGTGATGCCGGCCACCATCTCGGCAAAGATTCGCAGCGTGTCTTTGAGCGTGTCGACGGTGTCGAACAGCGGCTCCTTGTCTTCCTGGTTGTCCTTGTTGTAGGCCAGGGGCTGGCCCTTCATCAGGGTGATCAGGCCCATCAGGTGGCCGACCACCCGGCCGGTCTTGCCGCGGGCCAATTCAGGCACATCGGGGTTTTTCTTCTGCGGCATGATGGACGAGCCGGTGGTGAAGCGGTCGGGGATGTGGATGAAACCGAAGTTCTGGCTCATCCACAGGATCAGCTCTTCGCTCATGCGGCTGATGTGCACCATCGAAAGCGACGCCGCCGCCGTGAACTCGATCGCAAAGTCGCGGTCGCTCACCGCGTCCAGACTGTTCTGGCAGACCTGCGGCTTGCCGGCTTCGTCGACCATGCCCAGGGTTTTGGCCACACGTTCGCGGTCCAGCGGGTAGCTGGTGCCGGCCAGCGCGGCGGCGCCCAGCGGCAGGCGGTTCACGCGTTTCCTGATTTCCTGCATGCGCTCGGCGTCGCGGCTGAACATCTCGACGTAAGCCAGCATGTGGTGGCCAAAGCTCACCGGCTGGGCCACCTGCAGGTGGGTAAAGCCCGGCAGGATGACCTCGGCGTTGGTCTCGGCGATGTCGACCAGGGCCTGTTGCAGGTCGGTCAGCAGTCCGGCGATCAGGTCGATCTCGCTGCGCAGCCACAGGCGCACATCGGTGGCGACCTGGTCGTTGCGGCTGCGGCCGGTGTGCAGGCGTTTGCCGGCGTCGCCCACCAGCTGGGTCAGGCGCGCCTCAATGTTGAAGTGCACGTCTTCCAGGTCCAGCTTCCATTCAAAGGCGCCGGACTCGATTTCGCTGGTGATCTGGGCCATGCCCTTCTGGATGTCGGCAAAGTCGGCTGCCGGGATGATTTTTTGCGCGGCCAGCATCTCGGCGTGGGCCAGTGAGCCGGCGATGTCGGCCTGCCACAGGCGTTTGTCAAAAAACACGCTGGACGTATAGCGTTTGACCAGGTCGCTCATGGGCTCGGAAAAGAGGGCGGACCAGGCTTGGGATTTTTTGTCGAATTGGTTCACGTCAGGCTTTCTTGTCGGGCAGGTGCTGGCCGGGATTCAGGGGGCCAGATGCGCTGTTTCGGGCGGATCTGCGGCCTCAGGGAGCTGTTTGGCTCACAAACCGCTTCCGGGAGGCTGAAATAGTGTTTCAAGTCATGGCCGAATGGCAGTGACCGGTGCAATACTCTTCCCTGCGATTTTATCTGCGCGCAGGGCTGGCCCGGAAATCCGGGCCGAAGCGCCGGGCCCGGCCCGCCTTTGGATCGCCAGCAGGTTCCAGACCACCATGACCCGAGCATGACCGAACAACTTCCGATCTGCGTATGAAACCCATGCCTGTTCCGCAAAATTTCGGCGAATCCACGCTGCTCGGCAGCCAGAGCCCGGTGGAGGACGAGGCCGCACCGCACCGCGCACCGCGCGCCAGCGTGTTTGACACCTGCCAGGTCGGGGTGATCCTGCGCGTGGTGCTGTTCATCGAAACCGTGGCCGGCGTGGGCGCCATGTTTGAAGCGCGCGCGCCGCTGGACTGGATGCTCCGGTTTTCGCTGCTGACGGGGGGTGTGCTGCCCGCCACGCTGGTCTGGCTGGTGGTGGTGTGCTCGCTGAAGGCGCGCCTGAACCGGCTGGCGGCGTCGCGCCAGTGGTTGTCGGGCCTCTTGCTGGGCGCTGCCGCCGGGCTTTACGGCTGCGGTCTGCTGGCCATGATGGGGCTGCTCCAGCCGGCGCCCTGGTGGGCCAGTGCGGCCGCGGGCACATTGCTTTCGGGCGTGGTGCTGGCGGGGCTTTTCTGGCGCGCCAAAGCACGCACGCCGGCCGCCACGGCAGCCCGGCTGGCCGAGCTGCAGTCGCGCATCCGGCCCCACTTTTTGTTCAACACGCTCAACAGCGCCATCGCGCTGGTGCGCGCCGAGCCGGCCAAGGCCGAGGCGGTGCTGGAAGACCTGAGCGAGCTGTTTCGCCACGCGCTGGCCGACCCGGCGGAATCGGTCACCCTGGGCCAGGAAATCGCGCTGGCCCAGCATTACCTGGCCATCGAGCAGGTGCGTTTTGGCGAGCGCCTGCAGGTGCAGTGGAGCCTGGATGAGGGCGCGAACGAGGCCAAGCTGCCGCCGCTGCTGCTGCAGCCCCTGGTGGAAAACGCCGTCAAGCACGGGGTGGAGCCCAGCGCCAGCGGCGCGCAGGTCAAGATATCGACCCTGAGGCGCGGCAGCACGGTGGTGGTCAAGGTGACCAATTCCACGCCCGCCGGCGTGGGCGAGCGCGGTAACGGCCTGGCGCTGGCCAATGTGCGTGAGCGCCTGGTGTTGCTGCATGATGTCGAGGCGAAATTCAAGACTGTGTACAAGGACGGCGTGTTTCAGGTCCGGCTGGAGATTCCCGCATGAAGCTCAAAATACTGGTGGTTGACGATGAAGCGCTGGCGCGGTCCCGCCTGCGCACCCTGGTGGGTGACTGCACGGCGCCTGCCGCGGTGGTGGCGGCCGAGGCGGCAGACGCGGCCGAGGCCACCACGGCTTTGCAGCGCGAAGCGTTTGACGCGGTGCTGCTCGACATCCGCATGCCGGGCGCCGACGGCCTGGCGCTGGCTGCCACCATTGCCGCGCTGCCGCAGCCGCCTGCCGTGGTGTTTGTGACGGCTCACTCCGAGCATGCCGTGCAGGCTTTCGAGCTGGAAGCGGTTGACTACCTGACCAAACCCGTGCGCCTGGAGCGCCTGCAGCAGGCGCTACAAAAAGTAGAGCGCCTGGCCAAGAAAACACGCGGGCTGCAGGCCAATTCGACTGAAGAAATGCTGATCATCCAGGATCGCGGCCGGACCGAGCGCGTGCCGTTGGCCGAGGTGCTGTACTTCAAGGCCGAACTCAAATACATCACGGTGCGCACTATCCAGCGCAGCTACATCCTGGACGGCTCGCTCAGCGAGCTTGAGGAGCGCCATGCCCCGCAGTTCATGCGTATCCACCGCAACGCGCTGATTGCGCGGCGCGCGGTGCGCGCGCTTGAAAAGCATTTCGACCCCGAAGAAGGTGAAGGCTGGGCCGTCCGCCTCAACGGGGTGGACGAGCTGTTGGCCGTGTCGCGGCGCCAGCTCAGCGCCGTGCGAGAAGCGATTTCCGGCTGACCCATCCTTTCAAAATTCCTGCTCATTCCTGCTCATTCCTGCTCAATTCAATAACTGCCTCCATGCCCAAACACGCCGACTTCACGCAACGCCACGTCAACCGTTTCAGCAATGAACCCGCCGTCGAGCGCCAGATGGTGCAGGAATTCTTCGGCCCGAAGCCGGGCTTTTATGTCGATGTGGGCGCCAACGACCCGGTGCTGGACTCCCAGTCGCAGCACCTTGAGGTGCTGGGATGGACGGGGCTGCTGGTGGAGCCCGACCCGGACTGCTGCGAGTTGCTGCGCCAAAGCCGCAAGGGCGTGGTGATCGAGATGGCCTGCTCCAGCCCCGAAAACGCCGGCAAGCAGCTGCAGCTCAACCGTGCCGGGCCGCATTCGACGCTGGAGGACCGGCCCATCGCGCTCGGCGCCGTAGTGCGCTCTACCGTGGCGGTGCGCTGCGAGACGCTGGATGCCATGCTGCGCCAGCACAACGCACCGGTGGGGTTTGATTTGCTCTCCATCGACATCGAGGGGCATGAGCTGGTGGCGCTGTCGGGTTTTGACTTCGGCTATTGGCAACCCCGCCTGGTGCTGATCGAGGACCACGTCACCCATCACCACAAGCATGCCCTGATGCGCAAGAGCGGTTACCAGCTCATTTTGCGAACCGGCCTGAACAGCTGGTACGTTCCGGCGAAAGCGTCCTACACCTTTTCCTGGGCGGCGCGGTTTGAATATCTACGTAAGTACTATCTGGGGCTTCCGACACGCAAGCTCCGCTATTCGCGGCCGGCAGCAACCATTCAAACGCAAAACACATGACACAAGAAGAAGCAGTTTCTGCGCCGCCCGCAGAGCCCGTCCAGGCCGCGGATGCACAGCGCGTGCTGCTTCACATGCCGGTCGACATCCGCAGCATGTCACTGGTCGTGCTGGCCGGCCTGGCCTTTTTGTTTGTGCTGCATTGGGCCAAGGCGGTTTTTATTCCGGTGATGGTGGGCGTGCTGTTCAGCTATGCGTTGTCGCCCGTGGTCAACTGGCTGGAATGCAAGCGCGTGCCGCGCTGGCTGGGTTCGGCGGTGCTGCTGCTGGCCATCCTCGGCAGCCTCGGCACGACCGCCTATGCGCTCAGCGATGAGGCGGCGGACTTCGTGGAGGCCTTGCCGGCGGCGGCGCAGAAGTTCCGCCAGGCCGTGAAGGCGCGCAGCGGCCGCTCCGACAGCGCGCTGGATACCGTGCAGAAAGCGGCCGCGCAAATCGAGCAGGCCACACAGGACAGCGGCGTGCCCAGCACCTCGCGCGGGGCGATGCGTGTCGTGATCGAGCCTTCGCACTTCAACATCAAGAACTACCTGTGGTCGGGCACTATTGGCCTCATCGCCCTGATCGGCCAGGCCACGGTGGTGGTTTTCCTGACCTATTTCCTGATGCTCTCTGGCGATACCTTCCGGCGCAAACTGATCAAACTGGCGGGCGACAGCCTCAGCAGCAAAAAGATCACGCTGCAGGCGCTCAATGAAATCACCGACCAGATCCAGCGCTACCTGCAGGTGCAGCTGCTCACCAGCGCGCTGGTGGGTGTGCTGACCTGGCTGGCCTTTATGGCCCTCGGCCTGGACAACGCCGCCGTGTGGGGTATTTTTGCCGCCGTGCTCAACCTGGTGCCCTATGTCGGTTCGCTGGTGACCGCGGGGGGCGCGGCGCTGGTCGCCTTCATGCAATTCGGCTCGCTCAACATGGCGCTGGCCGCGGGCGGGGCTTCGATGTTCATCCACACCATCATCGGCAACCTGCTCACGCCCTGGCTCACCAGCCGCGCCAGCCGCATGAACCCGGTGGCGGTGTTTGTCGGGCTGCTGGCCTGGGGCTGGCTGTGGGGCGTGTGGGGCTTGCTGCTGGGTATTCCCATCCTCATGATGGTCAAATCGATTTGTGACCGGGTGGATGACCTGAAACCCATCGGTGAGTTTTTAGGAAGTTGAGCCCTCACGCTTCCCCCACTGCGTGTGGGTCGCTGCCCCCCGAGGGGGCCGCCCGCCTGTGGCCCGGCCCTTCGACAGGCTCAGGACAGGCCAAGGCCGGTTTCACGGCTCATGCTGGTATAAAACCCCAGCGATCGTTTCTGATTTCGCCGTGTTTAAAAAGATGAGGAAAAAGCCATGATGGAACTGCTGACCGACCCGCAAATGTGGATCGCCTTTGCCACGCTGACCGCGCTGGAACTGGTGCTGGGCATCGACAACATCATCTTCATCTCCATCCTGGTCGACAAGCTGCCCAAGGAGAAGCAGGAGTTGGCGCGGCGGCTGGGGCTGTTTATGGCGATGTTCATGCGCATCGGCCTGCTGTTTGTGCTGTCATGGATCATCGGGCTGGTGGAGCCGCTCTTCACCGTCTTCAAGGAAGAAATCTCCGGGCGCGACCTGATCCTGATCGCCGGGGGCCTGTTCCTGATCTGGAAAAGCACCGGTGAAATCCACCAGTCGATGGAAGGCGAAGAAGGCCACGCCTCCAGCGCCGTCAAGGCTACGTTCGCCGCCGTGATCGTCCAGATCATGATTGTGGACATGGTGTTCTCGCTCGACTCCATCATCACCGCTGTCGGCATGGTCGACAGCCTGCCGGTCATGATTGCCGCCGTCATCGCCTCGGTGGGCTTGATGATGCTGTTTGCACCGGCCATAGGCCGTTTCGTGTCCGACCACCCGACCATCAAGATGCTGGCCTTGTCCTTCCTCGTCGTGGTGGGTGTGGTGCTGATCGCCGAGGGCCTGGACCACCATGTGCCCAAGGGCTATGTGTACTTTGCGATGGCGTTTTCTGTGGCGGTGGAGATGCTCAACATCCGCATGCGGCGCAAGACGGCCAAACCGGTGCAGTTGAGAACCGCTTACAAGAATGGCGACCACGACGGCAAGGCCGACGCAAGCCATAAGCCCTGATCGGGTTGCCGCCCGTGACGCGCCCGCGCTGCGCCGCGTGCCTCAGGCCGCAGAGTGTCTGTATCTGCGCGTGGGTTACGCCCATCGCGCATAAGGCCGACGTATTGATACTCCAGCACCCGCTGGAGGTCGACCACGCCAAAAACAGCGCCCGCCTGCTGCACCTGAGCCTGCCGCGCAGCCGAGTGCTGACGGGTGAGGCCTTTGACGAAGGCATCTTGCGTGATGCGTTGGCGGGGCCGAAGTACACCGTGCTCCTGTACCCGCAAACGCCGGAAGACGAGGCACCCGTTCCGGATACCGCACAACTCAAGGACCCGTCACGCGTACGGCTCGTCGTGCTGGACGGCACCTGGCGCAAAAGCCGCAAGATGCTGCACCTGAGCCCGCTGCTGCGGCAGCTGCCGCGCTTGTCGCTCGACGATGCGCCGGCGTCGAACTACCTGATCCGCAAGGCCCACAAGCCAGGGCAGCTCTCAACGCTGGAGGCGACCTGCGCGGCGCTGGCGCAGCTGGAAGGTGATCCTGAAAGATACCAACCCTTGCTCAAGGCCTTTGACGGCTTTGTCGCGCAGCAACTGGCCTTTGTGCCGAAGTAGCCAGGCTTCAGTTCAATCGCCCAGGTCGATCACACCGGCCAGTGGCACCCCGCTGGGCGCCGCATAGTCCGCAATCACCGCCGCGCGCCCCGCATGCGCGGAGATGCCCTGAAGCTGCGCTTTGACAAACGCAATCGAAGGCGCATCCAGCGCGGCAAAAGGCTCATCGAGCAACAACAGCGCCGCGCCAGACGCAAACGCCGCCGTCAACCAGACCTTGCGCTTTGAGCCGGTAGAGAGCATGAACAGCTGCTTTCCCATGTGCGGTTCCAGCCCCAGGCCTTCGACCAGCGGGGCGATCAAACCCGCATCAAAGCCTGGGTAGCGATCACCGACGGTTTTGAAAAACTGCGCCGGCGTGAGCTGGTCAAACGTGTCGGTACGCGGTTCCATCCAGAACAGCTGCCGGCGGTAGGCGTCGGGCTCTGCCTTGAGCGAGATACCGTTAAGCCGCAATTGCCCTTGGTCTGCGGGCAAGGCGCCCGCCAGCAAACGCAGCAGCGTGCTCTTGCCGCGCCCGTCACCGCCTTGCACCAGCGTGACACCCGGCAGGATCTCACCCGACCAGTTGGCGAGGATTTCGACCTGGGGGTTGGGGTAGCGGAACCACAGATTTTCAATGGTGAGCATGGCGGGGTGTTTGATGGATGACCTGATGGTCGCAGAGGTAAATGCCAGAGTCTGGCCAAATGTTAATCTGCAATTTTGGGTCTTGGGCCGGTCCACTGTTCAATTCGACAAGGAGCTTGTATTTATGAGTTTTGGAAAAACCACTCCCATCCTCCGCATCTTTGACGAAGCCAAAGCACGCGAGTTCTACATCGACTTCCTCGGCTTCAAGGTCGATTGGGAGCATCGTTTTGAACCCGGCCTGCCGCTCTACCTGCAAATCTCCAGGGGCGGCTGCGTGCTGCATTTGTCGGAGCACCATGGGGATTGCAGCCCGGGCGCGGCGATGCGGATTGAAACGGATGAGCTGGATGCGTTCCACCAGCAGCTCCTGGCGAAGAATTACAAACACGCCCGGCCCGGGATTGAAGACACGCCGTGGGAAAGCCGGGACATGTCGGTGCACGACCCGTTCGGCAACCGGCTCACATTCACCAATGCGATCAGCACCTGAGAGGGCCCTGCCGTGTCCGGCATGATCCGAAACCTGTTCACGCTGCTGTGGGCAATCTTCAGGGGCGCTGTCGACCCGGCTTCACGCGTCGCCGCTCATTTCTGGATCACCCCTTTCGACGCGGGCATCCAGGTCCTGAAGAGTGACAAATACCTGCAGCTGGCGGAAGCGGCCCAGCTGGACTACCTGATCCGAACCCGGCTGATGGGGACTTTGCTCAGCCGCCGTCTGAGCTTCGTGAATGCGTCCCAGCTGGTCAAGTTCGCCCGGCCCATCCCGATGTTCCGGCGCGTGCGTGTGGAGACCGCCATCGTCTTTGCGGATGCGAAGTGCGCGTACTTTTCGCACACGTTGTTTCTGGGCGGCCAGCAGCATGCCGAGGTGCTGGTGAAGATGAAGTTCAAGAAGGGCTCGCTCACGGTGCCGCCTGGCGAGGTCATTGCACAACGCTTTACCGTGAAGCCGCCCCACCTGGAAGCCTGGGACAGGGCGCTGGACGCGATGTGAGGTGGTTCCGGCAGAGCCCGGCACTTTGCCTTTGTTCACGAATCGCCGCGCCAAATGCCCAAAACTTGACCGCCGTCAAGATTGCACCGTCAGGTGGAGGTTTGCTCTTGACCTTCGTCAATGGCGACCGGGGGATCACAGGTTCACCATGGGTGCTGCCCGAAGGAGACACCCATGACCTCGCCCACGCTCCCAAGCCTCGCCTCACGCTGCTACCGGCTGACCGCCCGGGGCCGTGCCTGTGTGGACCTTGTCAATACCCAGGCACAAACCGCAGGCTCGCTCTCGCGTTACCTGCACGATGTGCTGGAGATGTGCGGCACAGGGGTGTGGTTTGAGCAGTTGCAGCAGTTCATGCCGCCACGCTCGCTTGATGAATCCCTGCGATCGCTGCTGGAGCTCGGTTTGATTGAAACCGTGGAGGGAATTGAGGCGCCGGTTTACCTGCTCCCTGCGACTCGGCGTCGCACGCCGTCGAGGTTCGGGGAGCTGACCAGGGTATAAGGCTGGGTTTTAAGTAAAAAAGGCCTTCAGCCCATATTCTGCCTAGGTAGGATGCTATCAATTAAATAGCAAAACGTGCTTCAGGCTGCGGCACCCTGCACCAGCAACGCCGCCTGCACCGGCAGCTCAGCCAGCGCCACCACTTGCCCCGGCGTGATCACCTGATCGGGCTTGAAGCCATCTTCCAGAGTCAGCCCCGCACGTTGCCAGCGCAGCGTCACCACACGCTCCTGCAAACGCAACGTAATCCCAAACGATGGCCAGTGCGCGGGCACGCAGGGAGAAAGCGACAGCGCGCCTTGCTCGATCTTCAGGCCCAAAATGTTTTCGATCGCCGCGCGGTGCAGCCAGGCGGCAGAGCCGGTGTACCAGCTCCAGCCGCCGCGGCCCACATAGGGTGCAGCGCCGTAGATGTCGCCGGCCATCACATAGGGCTCCAGCTCGTACACCGGCCCGCGCACCGGGTGGTCGCTGCGGTGGGCGGGGCTGAGCGCCTTGAAGCTTTCCCAGGCCGCTTCGGCGTCGCCGGTGGCGGCCTGGGCCATCATGGCCCAGACGGCGGCGTGGGAGTATTGGCCGCCGTTTTCGCGCACGCCGGCCGGGTAGGCCTGGATGTAGCCGGGGTTGTTGGGCGATGCCTGCAGCGGCGGGGTGAGCAGGCGCAGCAGGCCGGCTTCATGGTCAATCAACTGCTCGGTCATGGCCTGCAGCGCGGGGCCGGTGAACTCAGCCGTGGACGCACCCGACAGCACCGACCAGGCCTGCGCGATCAGGTCGATGCGGCATTCGACATTGCTTGCGGAACCCAGCGGTTCGCCGTTGTCAAAAAACGCGCGGCGGAACCAGGCGCCGTCCCAGCCGTCTTTGTGCAGCGCGCTGATCCAGCCTTCCCGTGCGGCAAGCCATTTGCCGGCGCGCGCGGATTCGTTGCGGGCGCGCGCCAGCGGTTCGAAGTCCTGCACCACGCGGCACAAAAACCAGGCCAGCCAGACCGATTCGCCCCGGCCTTCGTGGCCCACGCGGTTCATGCCGTCGTTCCAGTCGCCGGTGCCCATCAGGGGCAGGCCGTGGCTGCCGGTGGGCAGGCTTTTGTCCAGCGTGCGGGCGCAGTGTTCAAACAGCGTGGCGGTCTGCGTGCTGGTTTGTGGCGCGTAGTAGGCGTCTTCCGCGCCTTCCGGAATCGGCGGGCCGTCGATGAAGGCGACCTGCTCGTCCAGGATGCTGCCGTCGCCAGTGACCTGCACGTAGTACGCACAGGCATACGGCAACCACAGCAGGTCGTCGGAGAAATGCGTGCGCACGCCTTCACCGCCGGGGGCGTGCCACCAATGCTGCACGTCGCCTTCAGGAAACTGGCGCGAGGCGTTCAACAGAATTTGCCGGCGCAAGCGGTCGGGCTCGATGACGGCAAAAGCCATGGCGTCCTGCAACTGGTCTCTAAAACCAAAGGCGCCGCCGGCCTGGTAGAAGCCGGCTTTGGACCACAGGCGTGAGGCCAGCGTCTGGTAGAGCAGCCAGCGGTTGACCAGCGCATCGAAGAGCGGGTCGGGCGTGCGCACCTGCAGCTTGCCCAGCAGGCCGGTCCAGTAAGTCTTGACCTGCTCCAGCGTTTGCGCGGCATCGCGCGCCTGCCAGCTGCGGGCCAATTGCTCGGCAGCTTGCGGATCGGCGGCGTGGCCGAGCATGAAGGTCAGCGAGGCGCTCTGGCCGGGGGCAAGTGTGAAGTCACCGGCCAGCGCGGCGCAGGGGTCCGCGCCGCCGGTGGCGCTTTGGCCCAGCTGGGCGGGAATCACGAGCTGGCCCGCGCTGTCAAAAAATTCGCTCCGGTCGCAGGTCCACTGCAGCGGGCCCGTTAAACCAGCGACTGACAGGAAGGCCGTATTGCCGCCGAAACCGGCGCGGCTTTCACGTTGTTTGGCAAACACGGCTTTGACGGCAGCGTCGTCGGCTTTCCAGGCGCGCACGGTGCGGCGCTCGTGGCGCCCACCGCCCAGTTGCCACTCGACCATGGCGAGCGCGCGCAACTGGCGTTCTTCAGTGCCGCGGTTATGCAACTGCAAGTGCACCAACTTGACGGGCTCGTTGATGTCGGCGAAATACGTGGTCTCTACTTTGAGCGCGCCGTGCAGGGACTCAAACGCGCTGTAGCCCTGGCCGTGGCGCACGCGGCACGATGCGCCGCTGTCGGCGGCGGCGCCCAGGGGAAGCAGTGTTTGCGTGTCCAGGTCCTGCAGCAGGTAATGCTCAAAGCAGGGGTCTGTCACCGGGTCGTTGGACCAGGGGGTGACCTGGTGCATCCGGCTGTTGACGGCCCAGGTGTAGCCGGCGCCGGCCTCAGAAACCTGAAAGCCGAAGCCGGCATTGGCGATCACGTTCACCCACGGGCGCGGCGGGCGATGGGCTGCGTCGACCACAAACTGGAACTCGCCGGTGGCGACATCGAAGTGGCCCTGCGGCGGCTGCGTAGCCCCGGCCGGGTGGGGTGCAGGCAGCAGCGGCCTCGCAGGCGTGCCGGCGCGCTGCGGGCTGACGATGGCCTGCAGTGCCGCGGCTTGCACCTCCAGCGGGCGGCCGTCGGCTGCCAGGATGACGCGCGCCAGGCCGGTGAGCGCGGCTTTTTCGGAAGGCACGATCTCCTGCTCGCGCAGCAGGAAAAAGCCACCGGCGTCGCGGCCAGGAAAGCTGTTGGCGGCCTGCTGCAGCGTGCGGTCGCGCAGCGCCAGGATGTCGCGCTGCAGCGGCATCAGGTAGGAGTTGACCTCGCTGTTGAGGATCACCACGTCGGCGGCCAGGCCGCAAAAACTCCACCACGGCTGCGCCTGCAGCAGCGAATGCACCAGCGCCATGCCGTTGCTCGTGTGGATGAGCACCAGCACGATGGGCTTGTCGCCCGAGATGCCGAAACGCCAGAGCTGGCGCTGGTCCACCAGGCCGCGCTCGCCCACGGGGCGGGTGCAGCTGTACATCAGCGCGGTGTTGAGGTCTTGCAGCGCGGCGTTTTCTTCCGGGTTCACGCCCAGGTCACGCAGGCGCACCTGGGCCAGCGTGGCGGCCATGCGGGTGGCGCGCTCCACATGCATGGGCTGCAGGTATTTGTCGATGCGTGCGGCCAGCTCGTCAACATGGGCAGCCGCAGCGGTGGCAAAGCTGAGCCTGGCCATGCCGCCGGCCGGGATGCGTATGCGCACGCGCAGGCCGGCCACCGGATCCAGCCCGTTGATGGGTGTGCCGCCTTCGGCGCGGGCTTCGGCCTGCAGCGCGGGTTCTGCGGCGCTGCGGTTGCGCCCGAGGAAGCTGCGGCGGTCGGCGATGAAGTCGATGGACCGCACATTGGCCTCGGAATCGGCCAGGAAGTGCGCCACCGCCATGGCCGGGTCGCCGTGCAGCCGGGCCTTGCGCGACAGCAGCAGGGCGCGCCACTCGGCATGCCACTGCGTATCGATAAACAAATTGGAGAAAGCCGGGTGCGCCTCGTCGGCGCGCGGGTCGGTCAGCACTGCCTCAAAACACGACACGACATCGAGCGTGATCTCGGCGCTGGAGATGTTGTGCAGCGTGACGGTGCGAATCTCGGTGTCGTCTTCGGGGCTGACGAGGACGGTGGTGCTGGCTTCGAGCTGCTCCGATGTGGCGTCGAATTGCACGCGGTCGGCCAGGAAGGTGGCCTTGTAGCGCCAGTCGGGGTGCGGCGCGGGGTGCAGCGTGAGGGACGAGAGCCGGTCTTGCCCCGTGGGGCGCACATAGAGGAAGGTTCCGCAGGCATCGCGCAGCAGGTCGTCGCGCCAGCGGGTGATGTTCCATGTCTTGTCGCCGCTGCGCCAGCGGCTGACGCCGGCGCCGTTGGCGCGCAGCGCCACGCTGTAGCGCCCGTTGGACAGCAGCTGGGTGGGTTGCCAGCCGGGCGCGGCGGGGTCGAGCTCACGTGAGTGGTAAAGCCGGGCCTGGGTCGCGTCGTCCGGCTCGGGCAGGGCGCGGGGATCGGCGCTTTCGATGATCTGGCGCGGAGTTTTTTCATGCAGCAGCGATTCAAAGGCCTGCATCAGCGGCGCCGACGAGAACCAGCGCCGCGGCGCCTCATCGCACAGCACATTGCACAGCGCCACCAGCGACATGCCCTGGTGGTGCGCCATGAAGGTGTTGACCAGGCTCAGCGCCTGCGCGCCGGGCTGCCGCGCGACGGTGAAGTCCAGGGCATCGGCAAAACCGTATTCGCCGCGTGCGCCCCATTGCTCGAGCTGGCGCAGGTTGGCCATGGCCGGCTGCGGGTCAAACTGCGTCGCCATGATGGTGGCGTAGGGTGCGACCACGCGGTCGGTGGGCGGTGTGCGGCGCAGGGCCAGCCGGGGCACGCCGAAGGGCGAGTACTGGTAGGCCAGTGTGTGGTCCTGCGCAAAATAGGCCGACTCCGAAACGCCCCAGGGCAGGCCTTGCGCCTCGCCATAGGCTTGCTGCTCTTTGACCGCCGCCAGGCCCGAGACATGCAGCAGGCCTTCGTCGGGTTCCATCATGACCAGCGAAGGCATGAGGTACTCAAACATCGAGCCGGACCAGGATTTGAGGCCCGGTGTGACGCCCACCGTGAGGAATGAGCGGCCCAGCGCCTGCCAGTGGCGCCGCGGCACATCGCCTTTGGCAATCGCCAGAAAGCTGGTGAGGCGCGACTCTGATGCCATCAGGTCGTAAAAACTCGCGTCCAGCGCCTGCTCATGCACGCGCAGGCCGATGTGAAAGAGGTGGCGCTTGCTGCTGTACAGGCCGCTGAAGTCCATGGCCATGCAGAGTTTTTCGCAGCGCTCGCCGAGCGCCAGCAGGT